>NZ_PJFA01000015.1:0-152877 GCF_002843485.1 Paenibacillus sp. BGI2013 | reverse complement strand
TGAATTTGACCGTTTGTTTTTTGAATTCTTCGTTATATCGTTGCCGCTGTTCTCCCATGTGGACACCTCCGTTAGTCTTATTATCCTTCCGTCCGTTAACGGGTGTCCACTTTTTATTCTAGCTCCACTAGAGACGTTATTATAGATAATTAGCTTCAATAAAATGCCTCGTTGGAGGTTTTTTGCATAATAACACCGCTGAGATTCGTTAGATTTTTCATTCTCTAAAAACTGGCCTAATAAGATGTTCTCGATTCGTTAGCGCTGTAATCGTGGTGGAAAGTATCCTATCTTTGCCTCAGATCACCTTTCATTAAAGGTGAGAATAATATCTATTCATTTGCACAAGATTGCCCAGGAAATACTTATGGTCAACCAAATCACACACTTTTATTAACGACAGGCAATACAGGCCCGTTATCCTTGATGAATTTACCGAATACATATCGGACGAGTGGTCCCAGAACGATCAACTGATATGGAAGCGCCAGGCTGAAGTTACGAGCGATTGTATGGAGATACGTACGGATTACGGATGACCCCCCATTTAATTGATCAGCGAGATATGCCGAGATCATTCCATACATGGACATGATCAGAACCATGCCAATCACCATGAAAAATGAAATGACGAGCACACCCAAAATCTTGTTGGACTTGTCAAAGGGCAAGGCGAATGCAATCTTTCTCGCCACAGGGCCAACAATGAAAGACTCCATCAGAAACGCGATGACAAAACATAATACGAATTGAAGCAGTATTTCAAGCGGGGACATCTTGCCAAGTAACCCACTGTGCCATAGATTGAAGAATATCATGACCAAGACCATTCCTGTACACATCATTAATCCGAAAATAATCTGTTCCTTCTTGCTGGTTGGCAATTCTCTCATCCTCTCTGTTTACCTTCGTAATTATAGAGATGAGGAAACCCTCCACATAAGTGAACATTCTGTGAACAATTATGATTTTTCCAATTTAAAATTGGATTTGACAACCATGTAGTACAGCTCTATGCTATCCCTTAAAATGGTAGAAACATTCACTACATAAGGAGGTTTTTGATTGTGAGTTTTCAAAAGCGCATTGACCACGTCGGCATTGCCGTTCGTGATCTGGAGACCACGCTGCGTTTCTACACGGAGATCGTTGGTCTTGAATTGAAAGACCGGGTGACCCATACCAACGGTATCATTCAGCTCGCCTTCCTTGGCTTCAATGGAAGTAATGAGACTGAGATTGAGTTAATTCAAGGATACAGCGACAAGCTGCCTTCTGAAGGTACGGTGCACCATTTTGCGATCCACGTGGATGATCTTGATTCTGAGTACAAACGCATTCAATCCACCGAAGCCGAATTTATCGACGGAGAGATTATCACACTGCCTAACGGTTACCGCTATTTCTTCATCTATGGACCTGAAAAGGAATGGATTGAGTTCTTCCAGCGCTAAGAAATGGAGCTGATTTCATGAACATTTTAATTACCGGCGCAGCCGGAAAAATTGGACGTGACTTGTCCCAATACTTGTCAGATACATTTCACCTGCGACTAACGGATTTGAATATCTACAGACTGCATACGTATCAAGGGACAGGCCATGAGATCATGACACTGGATGTGACAGACCCCGAAGCCTGTCAGCATGCTTGCGAAGGCATGGATGTGGTTGTACATCTGGCGGGAGATCCTTCCCCGCATGCCGGATTTTATGAATCGTTGTTGGACATCAATATCAAAGGCACATTTAATGTATTCCGTGCAGCCAAAGACCAAGGTGTACGAAGAGTCATTCTGGCAAGCAGTGCACAGACGATTGAGGGGTATCCCATTGATGCTCAGGTCTATCCGGACATGCCGACACGCCCACGGAATTTGTACGGGGTTAGCAAATGTTTTGGAGAATCGCTCGCTTCCTATTTTGCGTATACCGAAGGTTTACAAAGTGTAGCAATACGTATAGGTGCATATGATGATTTTCAACCGGACGGACCCGTGCTGGAGGCAAGGGATATGAGCGCGTATATTAGTCCGGCTGACTTGTGTGATTTGATGTTCAAAGCAATTACAACTACCGATCTGGAACCCTTCACCATACTGCATGGGATCTCGAATAATCGGTTTAAACGATTAAATCTGGAAACCACTCAGAAACAGGTAGGTTATGACCCAAAATCCGATGCTTTTGCACTCAGTCAGATTGCCTTATATGATTCCCCACGATAATTATTGAAAATAACACATCCAAACAGGCTGTTATACATATGTATAACGGCCTGTTTATAACTTATACGTGTCCCTATCCAGTTCATGACTGGACAGGTCCTACCCTCTGGCCTATAATTACACCTAGTAATGCCCGTAACTTCATAGTTTCCCAGGGGAGTCGGAATTGGCCGGCTGAGAGTGTATCCCACCAAGATACTAACCCTTAGACCTGATCTGGATCATGCCAGCGTAGGAATCGGAGTATATCGAAATGGCACAGCCCTATGGCTGAACGCCACCTCTCTAACGCCTGCACGCGTCCCGGAATACGGGACGCTTTTTTAATGTTCTTTTATATAGCCAGAGAGCTAAAAAAAGTGACGTTATCCAGATCTCAACTGGTATAAATCTGTCGATTTATGCAAGATGATTGGATATGAAGCCAAGGAGTACCCCGTGCCAATCGGCCGGACATACCGAAGGAGAGAACCACAGATGAAATGGCGTAAAACGATGGGATTGTTGCTCTTATGCGTGCTTATGGTGACTGTAGCCGCATGTGGTGGCAAAGAAGCTGCCCCAGCTGGGCAGAACGGCAACACAAATACGGAAAGCAGCAACGAAGGTGACACTGCCGCCCTGAAAGATATTAAAGTGGTGCTCGACTGGACACCAAATACGAATCATACAGGCCTGTATGCAGCTGTAGATCAAGGTTTTTATAAAGCCGAAGGCTTGAACGTGGAGATTGTACAACCAGGTGCCGGTGGCGCAGATACAATGGTTGCCTCAAATGAAGTACCGTTTGGCGTAAGTTATCAGGAGAGTGTAACTCAAGCCCGCACACAGGGTGTTCCACTCGTCTCCATCGCAGCAGTTATTCAGCATAATACATCCGGGTTCGCTGCTCCGGCGGATCGGAATATCAAGTCACCGAAAGATTTTGAAGGTAAAACCTATGGCGGTTGGGGTTCCCCAGTCGAAGAAGCCGTGATGCAATCCATTATGGAAGGCGACGGAGCCGATGTATCCAAAGTGAAAAACATTAATATGGGTGACGCCGACTTTTTCACCGCAGTAAAACGGGACATTGATTTTGCATGGATTTTCTACGCCTGGACGGGGATTGAAGCCGAACTGCGCGGGGAACCGATCGACATGTTATATGTGAAGGATTATTCAGATGCACTGGATTATTACACGCCTGTCCTCGTAACAAACGAGCAAACGATCCAAAACGACCCTGAGTTGGTGAAAGCATTCCTGAAAGCCACCTCCGAAGGGTATCAATACGCAATTGATCATCCCGAAAACGCAGCCAACATTCTGATCAAGGCCGTACCGGATCTGGATAAGGAATTGGTGCTGGCAAGCCAGAAGTGGCTTAGTCCCAAGTACACAGATGACGCCCCGCGCTGGGGAGAACAAAAACAGGAAGTCTGGCAGAACTACACCGACTGGATGTTTAGCAAAAAACTGCTTGATGAACAGATCGATGTGAGCAAGGCATATACAAACGCGTTTTTACCCCAATAAAAATTGCTTAAGTTTAACTTTTTTACACAAGAACGAAGAGTGCAGAACCCATCTGAAGAAGCGAAGCGCTCACCTAAAAGCTTTCTGAAAGAAAGCTGCATCGGAAGCATACGCTATCCCCGGATTTCCTCCATTGGAATTCATTAAAGAAATCCGGGGATAACAGTGATCGGAAGAGGGTACTGCAATCGGAGTGATAAGTGTAAACCTGGTTCAATTCATGCAATTTATCACGAAAGGAGCCGTGATCTCTCATGGCAAGCACACTACTTAGTATTCAGGTTATCCCGAAAACGCCAAATGGCGAGAACTCTTATCCTTATGTAGATCGCGCCATTGAAGTTATTCAGCAATCCGGCCTGAAATATCAGGTGAACGCGCTCGACACCACGATGGAGGGGGAACTGGAGGAACTGCTGGAAGTTGTACGTAAGATGCACGAGGTACTTGTGGAGACTGGCAGCCCAAGCATCATCTCCCAGATCAAAATCGCCCATAGCCCTGCTGGCTTCAGCATGGATACCCTGACGGAGAAATACCGCTAATGCCTGCCTATTTTAAAAGTGTATGGCCGCCCTTTGTGGCGGTTATTCTCTTTATAGCGATATGGCAGGGAGCCGTCTCCCTCTTCCATATTGAGAAATGGATGCTGCCTGCACCGTCCGATATCGCCCGCGAAGCGGCAACCCAGGCCGAACGGCTTGGCATGCACGCTTCCGCAACCATTCAGTTAACGCTGATTGGATTCGCCGCTGGAACAGCGGTTGGATTACTGATTGCGATGGTACTGCATTTGGTCCCTTTTCTCAAGTCAGCCCTGTATCCTTTACTTATTCTTAGTCAAAATATTCCGACCATCGCGCTCGCGCCGCTCCTGTTAATCTGGTTCGGATTCGGGCTACTGCCCAAGCTGATTACGATCATTCTGGTCTGCTTCTTCCCCGTTGCAGTGGCGGCCATGGATGGCTTGACCCGTACTGACGCGGCGATGATGAACTATATGCGCATGGCTGGTGCGAAACGTCATCAGATCTTCTGGAAGCTGGAGCTCCCCCATGCGCTGCCATCCGTGTTCTCCGGTGTCAAAATCGCCGCTACCTATAGCGTGATGGGCGCCATCATCGCCGAATGGATTGGTGCAGACAAGGGTATTGGTTATTATATGATGTTGCAAAAGTCGGCTTATCGTACGGACCGTCTATTCGTGGCGATCATGATTATTGTCGCGCTCAGCTTGCTGCTCTTCCTGTTCATTGCCCTGCTGGAGAAGCTGCTCGTGCGCTGGCGGCCACAAAAGCGGTAGTAAAGAAGTAATCTGTATATTAGGAAGTGATGACCATATGAATCTGCAACAGGATGAACAAGTCCAGCCTGGACGAGGAGCAAGTGTAATGGAGCCAACGCACGGTGAAAAGTTTAACTCGGCTACGCCTGATCGACCTGCCAACACGACTCCTGCTCCGGTTCCACCTGCACTGGATGTTGTTAATGTTCATGCATCATTCCGTGAACGGCGCAACAAGCTACCGGTTCTGAACGGCCTGTCCCTGACTGTGGAGCAAGGCGAGTTTGTTGCTATCGTTGGACCTTCTGGCTGTGGCAAAAGCACCCTGTTCCATATCATCGGTGGTCTGCTGAAGCCACAGGAAGGCCAAGTGCTTATGAACGGTCAGAATGTAACGGGACAGCGTGGCAAGATTAGTTATATGCCGCAACAACCCGCTCTTTTCCCTTGGCGTACCATTGAAGACAATGTACTGCTTGCTGGTGAAGTAGCTTCAAGTGCTCCCCCTCGGGCCGAAGCACTTGAGGAAGCTCGTAAGTGGTTAAGCAGCGTGGGTCTTGCCGGGTTTGAGCAGGCCTATCCTCATATGCTGTCGGGCGGAATGCAGCAGCGTGCTGCTTTTCTGCGCGCCCTGCTCAGTCCGCAGGAGCTGATGCTACTGGACGAACCCTTCAGCGCACTGGATGCACTGACACGTAGCGACATGCAGCGCTGGCTACTTGATATCTGGGAACAGAACCGCCGCTCGGTGCTGTTCATCACCCATAATATCGAAGAAGCATTACTGCTAGCGGATCGGGTCTATGTATTATCCAACCGACCTGCAACAGTGTTGCACGAGGTACATGTTCCTTTTGATCGCCCAAGACGAGAAGAAATTACGGAGGAATCCGCTTTTCTGGAGCGTAAACGGCAGATTGCTCAGTGGATGAGAGAAGAACAGCAGAAAGCCCGCCTATAATAATAGCGCGGGTTTTTTAAGTTATTATTTTCCTTTATTGGGTGATCCACCATAAGAAATTCTGCGTAACATAGTTAGAATATAAATGACCACAAGGAGGAATTCCCGCGTGCATTCTCAAGCTTTTGCACCATTAATTGATGCTCATATTCACTTCGATCAGTATACCTCTGACAAACAACGCGAGATGCTGTTATCTTTCCCGTCTCAACAAGTCGAGGCAGTCATCGCCGTGTCCATGAATCTCGCTTCTGCCCAGGCCAACCTGGAGCTTGCAAAGCAACATCCACGCAACATCTATCCGGCCTTCGGTTTCCATCCGGAACAGGAACTACCATCCGTTGCAGAAATGGACCTGTTCTTCCAATGGATCGAGAAGCATATGGGACAAGCCACAGCCATAGGAGAAGTTGGCCTTCCCTATTACAATCGTCAGGAAGCGGAGCAGGCAGGGCAGCACTTCGATCAGAGCGGGTATATCAAGCTGCTTGAACGTTTCATCCAACTTGCCAAAAAGCACAACAAACCACTTGTCCTTCATGCGGTATACGATGATGCCGATATCGTCTGTGATCTGCTGGAGCAATATCAGTTCCGACGTGCTCATTTCCACTGGTTCAAAGGTTCTTGCCAAACCGTAAGGCGCATGGCGGACAACGGTTATTTCATTTCCTTCACGCCGGATATTCGGTATGAAGAAGAGATTCGCGAACTCGCCCGGCAATATCCATCGGAACAAGTGATGGCCGAGACCGACGGACCTTGGCCCTTCGAAGGACCATTTCAGGGACGAATGACACACCCGGCCATGACCAGACAGGTCATCCAGGCATGGAGTGAGATCACTGGCATGGGAACCGAGCGGGCCGCCCGGCTCTTTTATCAGAACACAAAGCGTTTCTACGGCTTAACTTGAGTACAATCAGGTAACAGCAAGTACACTCGCATGCCCTGCCAGCACAGCACAAAGAAGCCAGTCGGCTTCGCCACCGACTGACTTCTAATTTACTATATATATCAGTTGAACTAACCATTTACACAAGAACGTAGAGGACAGAAATAACCTGAGGAAGCAACGCGTTCCCCTAAAAGCTTTCTGAAAGAAAGCTACTTCGGAAGCATACGCTGTAACCAGATTTTCACCCTCACAAAAATGGGATCAAAAAATCTAGGGATAACAGCGATCGGAAGGTTGTTCTGTCATCGAAGTGGCAAGTGTAACTACCTTCAGTTCAACTTAGCGCTTCAAGAATCCTTTGCCTTCCAGGAACGGTCTCACTTGCAACCTTGTCGGCTCAGTCAGGCGCTTCGCCATCAGTTCGGACCATGGAGTCGTTCGTTCACCGTTAGTTCGTGCTTTCATGTACGCTGTCGTTGTCTCATCATACTGCTCAACACCTTTGATGCTCTGCTCGGCATTATAACGATTACGATGCAGAACTGCATCCAGTGGCAGACGCGGGCGAATTCCCGTTTCCTGATCTGCAACACCAATACACATGCCATACACCGGAAATACCCCTTCCGGTAATCCCAATAACTCGGCTACTTCCTCAATCCGGGTACGAAGCCCGCCTATATATACAATTCCGAACCCTAGTGACTCCGCTGCAAGAGCGGCGTTCTGGGAAGCAAGTGCAGCATCAATCGTGGCTACCATGAAATTCTCGGTTGAATCGGCATACGATTCCTTTTCAGGAAGATGACGTTTCGCAGCATCACTCAGCCGATACAGATCAGCACACCATACGAGAAACACCGGACATTCATTGACATAGGCCTGGTTGCCTGCCAATTCAGCCAGCTTGGCTTTTTGCTCTAAGTCAGTCACAGCAATTACGGTATAGGCTTGCACACTACTTGAAGAGGAAGCCATCTGCCCTGCAGATACAATGGCTGCAAGCTGCTCATCACTTACCGGGTCTGGCTTGAATTTGCGTACAGAGCGGTGTTTCATCATCAAATCAATGGTTTCATTCATGCTGGTTCACTCCCAATCCTCGTAGTACGAACTCAATTGTCTGCTCAGCAAGCTCGTCTGTATTCATATCCTGATAATCAAAGCCAAATCGTGAATTCTTGGCCCGTTTGTGCGCCAAAGCCACACCCATAACCTGAAGCATCGCATAAGATACGGACTCGACCTGGAACAATCCCTGGTCTTTTCCTTCTTGCAGCAGGTCCCTCACTCGGGTCCATACAGGGTCTAGAAAACGAAATACGGTAGCTGTACGATGTGTCCGCAGTGTAATTTCAAGCTGCACAATATCGCTCATCTCCCGATCCGTCATCGTGAACTTCACAACTTCACCAATAATTCGTCGGATACCTTCCACAGGCGAGGACATGGACTCTTCAGCCAGCGCGTTCATCATATGCCCAGGGAAGAAATGCTCAAATAACGCTTCGAACACCTTTTCCTTGCCGCCAAAATGATAAGACACCAGCGACACATTGGCACCTGCCTCATCACATATTTGACGAACACTCGTCCCGTCATACCCCTGCTGTGCAAAAAGCTTCTTGGCTGCAAGCAATATCCTCGTTTTGATATCCAACTCCGGTTCCGTCATTCCGTCCCGCTCCCTCTTGTCCGTTCATCTCATTCGCTCCAGCTCAAGGACTGCAGCCAGCGAATCATCTGTCTATTATATTACACCAAGCACCCCGATGAAAATCATCGGGGTGCTTGTCCTATCCTATAAAGCAATGGTATACATCTGCTGTATTAGTTGTTTGCTTGAGCAGGGCTTGGAGCCATAGCTGGCATACGTTGTTTTTTCAACAACGTCACGACCAGTGACAACGCAACGGCAACCAACAGTACAATCACGATAGAGCCCGCAGCAGACTGAACTCCTGGGCCTCCCAACTGTACGCTCAGAATACCCTGAACGGCGTATGTTGCAGGCAGGTACTGCCCAATGCCGCTATAGAAGCTGTTCAGTAATTCACGCGGTACCATTGCACCGGAGGATACCAGTTGCAAGGACAGTGAGATGATGTTGAACAGACTTCCCGCTGGTCCGAAGCAGATCAGGAAGAACTGGGAGAAGAACATGAACGTGCACAGGAAGAGCGCCTGGAACAACCAGAATGCAACGAATCCTTGTGCAATCTGTCCTCCCAGTGCCACGATCAGTGATGATCCCAGCAAGGAAACAACCAATGCGGAACCCACATTAATGACTACTCTCGCGCCAAACAAAGTCAATCGGGAATAAGTGGATGACAGCATACCCATGGCTGTCTGGAGATTCATCCCCATGATCATGGCACCTACATAGGAAGCCAGTACCATCATCATTGGCACCATCTGATTATTCATCCCGTTAACCGGGTTGATGGACGTTGTCGTTCCTTCCACTCGGGTAGTCAGGTTTGTAGCGGCTTCAGCAGCCTGATCGGCAGGTGCACCTGAAGCGGTCAATACCGTCTGTACCCCTTGTGCTGTAGCTTGTTTGTTAATCGTGTTTGTCACACTTTGTGATACACTTTGCATCATGCTTTTGATCGTAACCGGGTTCGCTTCATTAATGGTGTATTTAATCTCGGCGGTTGAGCCAGCCGTCTGAAGCAATTCGTTAAACCCAGCCGGGATATCCAGCACCATGTGTACTTGGTGATGATTCAGCTGATCCAAAGCTTCAGCCGCACTCAGATTGGATACGGTATGGAAAGGCAGTGTTCCAGCGAGCGAATCTGCAATTCCTTTGGACATTTCGCCGTCCTCGTTCACAATCGCAACCGTCAATTCTTTCGCACGGTCATTTACTCCAGAATATGCGGTCATCCAGATCACGCTAAAGATCACTTGGAACATAAGTGCTGTTACGATCCCTACAATCACTGGCGGTTTTTTAAACAATGTACGTAAAGCCTGTAACATAAAAGGTGTCCTCCATTACTCAAATAGTTCTAATTTGATTTAAACAGTTGTTTGAATCAAACGATCGTTTAAATTTTATGTGAATATGTCCATATTGTCAACTCATTTTTTGAAAAATTCAGAAAATATAAGCTATATTCATGAATACAATTGATCCATTTTCACAAAAGAACATTATGCTTTCCTTTCTCCGTAGAAAAGAACATCTAATACCAACGATTCAGGCTTATTTTCTGGCGACTCAACTGTATTTTTCTCAACAAAAAACACGGTCCGCCGCAGCGAACCGCGTATTTATTCATCCTCACTTCATTGACAATGCTGCGTTGAATATATCTCCAAACAAAGGTCGGTCAGTCATTTCTCTTCAGCTTCATGCGTTGTAGACGCAGCGAATTCAGGACAACCGACACGGAACTGAACGCCATCGCCGCCCCTGCCAGCCATGGAGCCAAGAAGCCAACTGCCGCAATGGGAATACCAATAACGTTATATCCGAGTGCCCAGAACAGGTTTTGTTTGATGTTACCCATCGTGCGCCGGCTCATCTCAATGGCATCTGCAATGCTGTTCAGATCACCACGCATCAACGTAATATCCGCCGCTTCCATCGCTACATCCGTTCCTGTTCCGATGGCCATCCCAATATCAGCAGTAGCAAGTGCCGGAGCATCATTAATGCCATCACCTACCATGGCAACTTTCAGACCACTCTCCTGAAGTTTCTTCACTTCCGCAGCCTTGCCTTCCGGCAGAACCTCAGCCAGAACTTTACCGATCCCTGCCTGTTCAGCTACAGCGCGAGCTGTTCGCTCATTGTCTCCCGTGATCATGATGACATCGATCCCCATCGCCTGAAGACGACCAATGGCTTCACGGGAAGTATCCTTGATGGTGTCAGCCACAGCTACGATCCCTGCCCACTGACCATCCACCGCGACCAGCATCGCTGTACGCCCTTGTTCCTCCAGACGGTTCATCTGTTGAACGGTTTCTTCAGAGACATTCACCTGTGCATCCGCAAGTAAACGACGCGTGCCGACCAGAATTTCCTGCCCTTTTAATGAGGCTCGCACGCCATATCCCGGTATGTTCTCGAACTTCTCTGTTGGGGTCAGCTCCAGACCCTTGCCACGAATACCTGCAACAATCGCCTCTGCCAGCGGATGCTCGGAACTCTGTTCGGCCGCTCCTACACGCTCAAGCAGATCAGATTCCGTCCAATTCGGAGCCGTGACAACATCGGTAAGGACCGGTTTACCTTGGGTTACTGTACCTGTTTTGTCGAGCACCACGGTCTGAATCTGTTGTGCCGACTCCAGATGTTCGCCGCCCTTGAACAGAATGCCATATTCAGCCGCACGTCCTGATCCAGCCATGACAGAAGTCGGCGTTGCCAGCCCTAGTGCACATGGACAAGCAATGACGAGCACGGCAATCGCTTTTTCAAGGGAACCGGCGAAGTCACCCGGACTTGCAAACAGATACCAGATCAGGAATGTCAGCGCAGCTATGCCGACAACAATCGGAACAAAAATGCCTGAAATGACATCTGCGATCCGCTGGATCGGTGCTTTGGAGCCCTGAGCTTGCTCGACTACTTTAATAATCTGGGACAAAGCCGTGTCCGAGCCCACTCGGGTCGCACGCAGTCGTAATACCCCGTTTTTGTTCAGCGTAGCACCTGTAACGGGATCTCCTGGCTTTTTATCCACGGGAAGGCTCTCTCCACTAAGCATGGATTCATCTACTGAGGATTGCCCTTCTTCAACGATACCATCCACCGGGATGCTATCACCCGGCTTCACCAGGATCAGATCGCCAACCGCAACATATGCGGCAGGAACCATCACTTCCTGTCCATCACGGATGACACGGGCTTCACGTGGAGCCAGTTCAATCAGGCTTTTGATCGCCTGTGAAGAGCGACCTTTCGCCACAGCTTCGAACCATTTCCCCAGTAAAATTAACGTAATCAGAATTGCACTTGTCTCATAATAGAGTTCTACCGAAGGCATGGCGGCTGTGCTCGTTCCCATTGCCCCATGATCCATGGTTGTAGAAGGTAAGTACCCACTGGATAACGTCAGATAGAGACTGTAGAAAAACGCTGCGCTGGTACCCAGTGCGACGAGAACGTCCATATTCGCACTACGGTTGCGTAGTGCTTTGTACGCTCCCACATAGAATTGCCATCCAATCACGAACTGTACTGGCGTTGCCAGCAGCAGCTGGAACCAAGGGTTCATGAAAAGATCGGGGACATAGATTCCGGATGTGAACGAGAAATGCCCGACCATTGCCCACAGCAACGGAATCGATAACAAAGCAGATATCATCCATTTCCACTTTTTGCGTTGCAGCTCACGTTCACGAACCGATGTGGTCTCTTCTTGCGTCAGTTGCAGTTCAGCACCGTAGCCCATCTGCTTGATCTTGGCGGTAATATCCGAAGGTTTCAATGCGCCAGCGGCATATTCGATATGCCCTGTTTCCAGCGCCAGATTCACATTCGCCTGAGATACCCCCGGTAGTCGGGAAAGACCTTTTTCAATCCGGGCAGAACAAGCAGCACACGTCATACCTGTGATGTTCAGATCAACCGATTCTGACACCGTACCGTAGCCCAATGCTTCCACCTTATCTCGCAACGCATTCACGTTGGTTGTCTTTGGATCATAAGAAACGGTTGCCTGTTCGATGGCCAGATTCACATTGGCCTGCTGAACCCCTTCCATGCGGGACAATCCCTTCTCCACTCGTGTCGAACATGCAGCACAGGTCATCCCCGTGATGTGCAGTGTTGTCTTTAGTCCTGGTGCGTCTGCCCTAGGTGGCATTGGTTCGGATGATCTATCCATTGGTTTATTCGTTGAGTTATCCATCATGTCAGCTCCTTTCATGTCGATTCAATTTTTGTATGTTGCACCCATTATACCCCTAAGGGGTATATATCAGACAGAAAATTAGGCTTAAACCTGACTCTTGGGAAAAGGTACTTTGACCTCTTTTTCGCCCATGAGCATGTTCGGTTTAAGCCTCTGATCCCTTTAGACTACATCGTACCCCTGATCTTCAATGGCAGCTTTGATCTGATCCACGTTCACCGTCTGCTCATCATATTCCACAGCTACTGTTCCCGCTGCCAAATCAACCTTACCACTCGCACCGGTATTCTTCACAGCCTCTTCAACCGACTTCACGCAGTGATTGCAAGACATTCCCGTAACGTTCAACGTAACATTAGACATTGTAAATTCCTCCTTGGGGTATATTAAAATGATAAAATTAAATATGTGAATTGATTCAGCTTACTTCATTAACTTCCGCATCGTAACCAGCAGTTCATCCACAACCTCATGTTCACCAGCCTGAATACGCTCAACGATACAGCTCTTCATATGGCCTTCAAGCAAAAGTTTGCCTACTGAATTAAGAGCAGACTGAGCCGCCGCAATCTGCGTCAGCACATCATCACAGTACGTATCTTTCTCGATCAATCCCTTGATCCCGCGAATCTGACCTTCCACACGGTTCAAACGAGAAACCAGGTTACTCTTCATCTCCTGCGAATGGTGACTCTTGCGCACATGCTTCCCATCACTGCCCTCGGCATGACAGGATACTGCTTCTTGGACTGTAGCCAAAGCTTCCGTTGAATCTGACTTGGAGGATTGCAAAGGTTCCTCGGGATGGCTCTGATGATCCATCATGAACACCCCTTTTCTTTCGTTCTTTTCTAAGAGTAACATACCCCATGGGGGTATTCAAGAGTATTCTGATATTTTATTAAAAATGGATGAATCCCTCCTAATTAAATAGGGCGATGCATCTTACAAGGTATACTCCATCCTGCTGCTGCGGACAACAAGACCCATCTGTTCATAGAAAGCCTGTGCCCCAGAGTTAAACGTCGACACGGATAATTCCACACTGTCTGCCTGAAGCTCTCTCCCTAACTCGATGAATGCTTGTAGTAACTGTTTGCCTGTTCCTTGGCCCCGATGCTTGGTATCCACTACAAGTTCATGGATGTACAACATCTTGCGATCCACCATCAATGAGTTATCTTGAATGACACTTAACTGCGCGCTCCCGTAACCCAGAATCAAACCCGTTTCGGAAGACTCGGCAACATATAGGTAACGCTTGTCCGTTTCCAGCAGTTCGATGAACTCCTTTTTCTCCATTCTGGTCTCCAACGCTCTGTATAGATCCGGGCGCGCTTCGACATGCAGCTGGTGCAGCTCATCCATCAACAATGACACGCCAGAGTAGTCCCTCATTTCTGCCTTTCGGATGTTAATCGTACCTGTACTCATCCCCATCACTCTTTCGTCTACTGAATTTTACATTATTATACAACCAAAAAGCAGATACCATAAGGGTACCTGCTTCGCTACATTTATCTTCATTCCATCAAGCCCACATGATGCTCATGCTGTTTATTTTTTCGAAGAAGTATTTCCTTCATTAAAAGCAACAGGTGATGGCTTCGCTGCCCATTCGTCCGCCTGCGGCTCAATGTCTACTCCGCTCAAAATCTTCTTTTTCTCCATCAAGGAATCCCCGTCTTCATCCAACTTGTTGCGAATTTCCGCCTCGTCCTGAGGTTGATTGTTCTGTGTCATCGTAGAATCCTCCCTTTTTTCGTATTCATGTTGATGTTCCTTTATATAACGTGCCCACTTTCTGCATTATCATTCTCTTCGAGGGACAGGCCTTCCCCCAAGTTATGTGTTATTTGAATTAAACATTAACTTTATTAAGCTAAACCCATCTCTAAACCCTTGCTCGTACATTACTGACTCTGCTGTACCCTGAAGAAGTGTTATTACATTACAATAGTCCAAAAATAAAGCCATCCCCTCTGGCTTAACATATTCACATAGCTCCATAAACAAACGATCACTTTCTTGACTCAATCTTTTATATTCTTTTGAATTATAAATCACAAGATTTCCGATACTCTCCATACGAAGAGCTTTGAACTGGTTAAATATTTCTTCGAAGTCCTCCATGTTCCCCTCCAAAAAAGTGACGTCACTATGAATATAAATATTAAAGTGACATCACTTAGATGTCAATATGATTGTATATTGAATTATTTTGTAATGATACAATATGAACATTACTTTTTGAGGAGATTTTATTTCATGGCTACAGATAAAAGAGTCTTTACACTTAGGCTGCGAGAAAAGAATTTTGAGAAAATTAAAGTGATTGCGGACAAAAACAAACGATCTATTGCAATGCAAATTGAGTATCTTATTGAACAACATATTGAAGAATTTGAGAAAGAACAAGGTGTTATTACCCCTGATACACATAATGACGTATAGATTTTGCGCCCTTAGTACACGCGCATCATCCATACGTCATTTTTCATGATATATCCTGTTCCCTGTTAATCGAAATCAACCTGTTTATCCAAAATGATCTCCTCTACTTTGTATTCCAGCTCTGGTATTGAGGGAATCAAGGAGAATTGAACGTTTTCCAAAGAAGAAGGAATTATATTTAAGAATATCACATTTTAGAGGCATTTTTTACTTTTCAAAAGCATCTTCAAAATGAAAAAAAATTCAATAAATAGGGACATATATAAATATTCACTATTTATCAGAAACACAACTATAGGTGATATAATAATACCAACAACCATAACCCAAAAATTTCGCCCTGGATTTTTAAAGTTTTTGTAATCTTCAATGAATATATTTAGTATTGCAATAATTATAAGAATTGGAATTATGACGGTAAGGAAATTTGCAGTTACTCTGAATTTTTCTTCAACAATATGTAAACTTGTAAAAATAGAATAATGTACAATTGATATTATTATAACAATAATAGCGACAACTAAAGGTAATATTGGCTTAAATAGTTTCCTAAAGAAATAAGCTATCTGATCAGTTAATAATCTTTCTTTGTTTGCGTCTCCCATTGTATAGATATTTTTAACAAGCATTTGTCTCAATGTATTAATCGTGACATTAGATCGGGTATTATAAAAATGTCGGATCTTGTTTTTGACCTTATCATCTACATATAGAAAACTTTCCCCCATCTTCTCAATGATTTTATTCTGATCCTCTAACTACTTTTTACTCTGTTGATAGATAGCTAAGTGAGCATCTAACCTTGCTATTGCTTCACCTGCTTTAATCTTAATTTCTCTAGTTTGTTTATCATTCTCTGACTGCATACTTAGAAAAGTTTTATATAAAAAAAATAACTAATGCCGTGAATAACGAGATATAAAATTTACTTGCTAAATCCAATTTTAAAAACTCACTGTACAGTTCCATAAATTCCAAAGTCTTCGACTACTTTTTTTATGAAGTAATACACGGCAGTAGGAAAGTTCTCTCTTTAATTAGTACGTGAAGGTACATGAGGTAAACTAAACATTAGACTCAGATCGCATGAAAAATATTGTTAAATCTGAAGCGATTATACAAGTGTGAAACTTAATCCTCTAGGTAAAAGAATAAGCAGTCATTACAGAAGAATTTCTGCAATAACTGCTTACCGATATCGCCTTTCTGAAGTCAAAACACATCAGCAACTAAAAGGATGCTAGAACACTGCGAAAACTGAAAGTTGGTTATGTTAAAATTTTACATTTCCAAAATATTATTAGTGGAGACAAGTCAGTTAACCAATCCGCTATCCGTTTTTTTGTAATTAAAAATTATTCCAAGAAATCAGTAACTTTTTCTGTTATTTTTATTGCGTTGTCTACTATTTCACTGCCATTATCAGTAACTCCACGTAATGTAGTTATAAGCAAAGAAAATTTTTCTAAAAAACCTTTATTCTTCTCCTTATTAATATTTTCTCTGTTTTTATAAAGTCCACCTAATAGAGAATCGTGAACTTTCTCGAATTCATTTATGCCCCAACGCTTATAACGTTGAATCGCAGATTTTATATCATCCAATTTATGTAATAACACAAACACAACTTTTTTAGGTAAATGGGAGTCTTCTAATTGTATTATTAGTTCAGCAATTTGATTTTCTATTTCTTCTATTTGCTCTTGCGATAAAATCGTATATTCTTCCTTCTCTTCAAGACCATCAGAACACAGTTCTAGGGTATTTATAACCACATCAGTAATGTGTTTTTGAAACTTTCCAATGTCGCTATTTAGACCTACTGATATAAAAGCACTTTGGATTGAGTCTAATTGCGTAATATACCTATCTGTGTGTTTGAAATTACTCATTACTTGCTTCTTTATCAATGTGATTAACGACAGATATTCACTTAATGTACTATAAAGGTCCTTTTCTTCTAATTCCAAAATTTCACAAAATGCATCTTTAACAGATATATCCATACTATTAAATGGCTTTTTATACTTTTCAACCGATTTTAGAAATGATAATAAAGTAGCAATTGGTGTTATAGCTTCAGCTCTTTCCATATTTTAAAAACTCCCTATTTTGTATTTTATGCTATTATAATATGAAATGAAGTATTACAGTACAAATATATATAAAATGTTTTGAATTAACTATACATTATTCGTTAAAATTATTCATATTAAAGAATATTGAAAACTATGGACAAGTTGATATATTTATATATCGTATTAATGTTTCTTAATCTCCGCAATATTATGAGCATTATTATACTTCCTCAACTAATGTGATAAAATCTCTTCCTTTATTATAATAAGTTTCTTTATGAGAACCTTATCTTTACTTACCAGTTCTAACGTTAAAAAGGGCATTCTATAAAGTCATTTTATGACTTTATAGAATGCCCTTTTCTTTAATTTCCACCTCAGATGGGAAAACACCTATTTTTTCACTAAACTCGAACATACTAAGGCATTTCTAAACCTTATCCTGGCGAGCAAGCGCGGCTAGCGCACGTAGCGCTGCATTAATCTCGCGCTCCACCGCTTGTCCCACCGCATCCGTATGCGGATCATACTCGGCTGCCAGATCACTGTCCGCGAATCCATCGATCGCGACAATGGCTCCGGCGCGAGCGCCACGCAAGGTGCTGACGATGTAGAGTGCCGCAATTTCCATCTCAGCCGCAACTGCTCCAGCCTGCTTATACTTGCGGTGTGGAATCTCTTCCACGCCTGCAAAGAACGCATCCAGCGTTACGGTGATACCAACCCCCACTTTGCCTGCAAACGTTGCAGCATCCGCGCTTTCTTGCTCACGAGCAGCTTCGATCAACGCTTGTGTCACCCCAATGTCCGCTACCGCAGGGAAACCATCCGGCACCAGTTGGCGAGTCAACCCGTCCGTACGAACAGCGGCTGTACTCACAATCACACTGCCTGCCGGATAATCGGCTGTATACGATCCCGCTGTACCTACACGAATCAGAGTTGTTACACCCGCCCGAATCAATTCCTCGAAGCAGACAGCTGCCCCAGGTGAACCTACACCATGGCTGACCACAGCGATCTGTACCCCTTCATACAATCCAACAAATGTACGATACTCCCGGCTGAACGCCAGTTCTCTCACCTGCTCCAGCTTATGGGAAATCTTCTCCGAACGTGCCGGATCACCACAGACGATGGCGTATGCCGGCATGTCTTCTGAATGAATCTGCAAAATAGGCATCAACATATTAATCAAACTCCTTCTTCGTCCACTCGTCTTCCGGAATCGGCAGATCTTCACCCGAGAAGCGTTGCTCCTTGAACGGATCGGCAAAATGGTGGAAACCATTCACTTCCCAGAATCCGTTCCGATCTTCTGTCATAAACTCCAGACCACGTATCCACTTCGCACTCTTCCAGAAGTAGAGTTGTGGCACGACCATGCGCAATGGAAAACCATGCTTCGGCGTTAGTGGCTCGCCGTTATATTTGAATGCAAGCAGTACATCATCATGCATCAATTCTTCAAGCGGTACATTCGTCTCGTAATCATGATCCGCATGGATCATGACGTATTTCGCTTCCGGCTTAACCCCCAGAAGTTTCACAAAATCGGAGAAGCGAATCCCTTCCCACGGCGTATCGAATTTCGACCAGCGTGTGACACAGTGAATATCACTCACTGTGTTCACCTGAGGCATTGCCTGCAACTCAGCTAGGGAGAACACCTTCTCTTCTTCCACTTCGCCAAATACCTTCAAGTCCCAGGTGGACAGGTCATATTCCGGCACTTCCCCTTCATGCAGAATCGGGAATTTCTCCGTCAGCATCTGTCCTGGCGGCAGCCGATCTCCGTAATCGTTACCTGTTTTGGGTGCCGGGGTTTTACTTTTTTTCAAACGTTCAGCCTTGTTATGCAAGTGGAATTCCTCCTTCTTTTACTGTCTCTAACATAGACATTCAGGAATTAACGCGAGCTTCCGCCCGCTTTCAGTGCATCCTGTGCATAGGTACGGTCTTTGAAAAAGAACATCGCGACCAGCGTCACAATATACGGCAGCATCAACGTGAAATGCGTTGGCAGGGAGAATCCTTGCAGACGAATACTCAATGCTTCCATGAAGCCAAACAGCACACTGGAGCCCATGACGCCAAGCGGATTCGCTTGTCCTAACATCGTTGCCACCAGCGCGATAAAACCACGACCAGCAGTCATGCCTTCGGTAAACATCGTTACCTGACCGAGCGACAACTGTGCTCCAGCCAGAGCACACAACACACCGCACATCAGAACGGCACCATACTGGATGCCACGTACCTTGATCCCAATGCTCTGCGCTGCAATCGGGTTCTCACCGACGGAGCGCAGGCGGAAGCCGGATACACTTTTGAACAGATAGAATTGCAGTCCAATCACGAGCACAATGCCGAGATAGACCAGGGGACTATGTCCCGATAATACATCGCCCACCCACGGGATGTCCTTGATTAGCGGAATATCCCATTTGGGAAGTCCCACCATGTCTTTGTCGTAGTATGCACCTTTTACATCAAAAATCGCACGCAGTGCAAAGGTCGTCACCCCCGCAGCCAGGAAGTTGAGCGAGATCCCGACCACGATGGCGTTAGCCTTGAGGTTAATACTTATAAAGGCAAAGAGCGCCGAGAATAACATCACAATAATAATAGAAAAGAGTACAGCCAACAGCACATTGCCAAACAGATAATTACCGACAATGGCGGAGAACGCACCGATCAAAACCAGTCCCTCGAGACCCACGTTGAACAGACCGACACGGGAACATAAAGCCCCACCGAGCGCTGCAAGCAGGATTGGAGTCATAATCCGCAAGGTTGAGCCAAACATGGCTGCATCAAACAGTTGTTGCATTGGACTTTTTCTCCTTTCTCCGCTTCAGGAATGAATAACCGATCTGAGCTGATACAAATAACGTCAATACAGCCTGGATGACACTGCCAACTTCCAGCGGCACATCCGTATTCCGTTCCATCCCCATGGCACCTGTCTGTAACGCAGCCAGCAAAATAGCTGCTACAGCTGTACCGAGTGGATGCGAGCGGGCAAGCAACGTGGCCATAATGCCGCTCCATGCGTAACTTGCCGATGACAATGAGCCATCAAGGAAACGGTACTGTGTACCGAGCACTTCCCCCGCACCCGCGAGTCCAGCAAGTCCACCACTGATGACCATGGACAGCATCATCATGCGAATGCGGCGAACACCACCGTAGGTTGCAAAGGACGGGTTGCTTCCGAGCATGCGGATCTCGTAACCGGTCACCGTTTTATGTGTGAACCAGTAGATCAGAATGGCCGCTACAATGGCAATAATGAAGCCAGCATGAAGTCCCATGCCTTGGAACAACTTCGGTAACCAGATACTTTGATCAATCATCGGAGTCTGTGCCATCGCTGCAGATCCTGTGCGGTCCTTAAATGGATAGGAGACCATGTAGCCCCCGAAATAAATGGCAATATAGTTAAGTAGTAAGGTTGTGATCAACAAGTTCATGCCGAAGCGTGCATCCAGCCAGCCTGCAAACAGGGACCAGATTCCCCCAGCAATAATACCTGCCACAATCGCAGCAATACACACAAACCAGCCTGGTCCTGGCAGATAAAGCGCCGTGAGCGCGGCACTAAGCCCGCCAAGAATCATCTGGCCTTCGGCTCCCATGTTGAAGAATCCGGCACGGAATGCCAATGCTACGCCAAGCCCCGCCAAGATGATTGGTGTGGAACGAGCCAACGTATTGGTGAAGAAGTAGAAGTTGCCGAAGGCCCCTTTCCACATCTCCGCATACGTATCCACCACATTACCGCCAACGATCAGAATCGCCACAGCCCCTGCAATCAGACCGATGAATACGGCAAGCAGCGGCTGGACGAGTCCGCGAAGTGTTTCTTTTACCCGATTCATATCCGCTCTTTCCCTCCTGCCATTAACAAGCTGATCTGTTCCTCAGTTGCTTCCTCTGCTCTCAGTTCTCCGGCAATTTCGCCTTCATACATGACAATAATCCGATCAGATAATTGCAAAATCTCCGACAACTCCGATGAAATGAGCAGAATACCCGCGCCCTCGCTACGTTTGCGCAGCAATTCAGCATGGATTGTCTCCATCGCTCCGATATCCACACCACGAGTCGGTTCGGCTGCAATCAGAAACGGTGTCTCCTGTGCAAATTCACGGGCAGCAATCAGCTTC
Source organism: Paenibacillus sp. BGI2013 (assembly GCF_002843485.1). Lineage (NCBI taxonomy): Bacteria > Bacillati > Bacillota > Bacilli > Caryophanales > Paenibacillaceae > Paenibacillus > Paenibacillus sp. BGI2013. Next base: position 131,405 of record NZ_PJFA01000015.1, on the reverse strand, counting down.
TGCAAGTTTCCTCCAGACAAAAACTGTGCCTTGGTCTCCGCAGAACCTGTCTTGATGCTGAACTGTTGGATCCAGCTCTCTACCATTGTTCTTGCTGCTTTGGCTTTGATAATGCCGCGTGACTGCAAGCGATGATGATGTCCCATCAGCCCGTTCTCGCGAACGCTCGCATCCTTGGCCGCTCCCCACATGTAACGATCTTCCGGAATATGAGCAAGTCCATGCTCCCGGATGCGCCGTACAGGCCAATTGGTTGTATCCTGCCCGGAGAGCACAACGCGACCACTATCCGCCTTACGCAGTCCAGCAATGACCTGAATCAGTTCCGACTGGCCGTTACCCGAGATACCCGCTATGCCAACAACCTCACCTTTTCGAACCTCCATATGAATGTCCTTGAGCGCCGAACGATCCTTCGCTCCGGACAGATTGACCCCTTCCACCTGAAGCACCGCTTCCGCTGGAACCGATGGCTGCTTGTCCATACGCACAAGTTCACGACCAACCATCAGACGAGACAATTCCTCCACATGTGTATCTTTGGCTTCCAACGTACCTGTCACCTGACCATCCCTAAGCACCGTGATCCGGTCGGCTACATCCATGACTTCTTGCAACTTGTGCGTGATCAGTACAAAGGTTTTGCCCAGCTTGGCGAGCGATTTCATGTTCGCCAGCAGTTCTTTCACTTCCAGCGGTGTCAGTACCGCCGAAGGTTCATCCAATATAATGATGTCTGCGCCCTGATGCAGCACCTTGAGAATTTCAACTCGCTGCTGCATGCCAAGTGGGCACTCGGACACTTTTTTCCACGGGTCAACCGGCATGCCATATTGTCTGCCAAGCTCGTTCACCTGAGCCGCTGCTTTTTTGCGGTCAAATGCGCCTGCCTTAGCCGGTTCGCGTCCAATCACGATGTTCTCCGCCACCGTAAAGGAAGGGAACAGCATGAAATGCTGATGCACCATACCGATGCCACTTGCCATCGCCTGGGACGGGGTGGCAAAGCTCACCTCACGTCCGCGGACTTTGATTGTGCCTGACGTGGGCTGTTCCATACCGTACAGCATACGCATCAAGGTTGTTTTACCAGCCCCATTCTCACCTACCAGGGCATGAATCTCTCCCTCACGCAAATTAAAACGGATGTCCCGGTTAGCGGTGAAGCCGCCGTATTTCTTCGTAATCTGCTCCATCTCCAACAGCATATCTTGCGTTCGCTCCCCTCGGTCTTGGTCATTTAATAGCAGCAAAACCGGCTGCCTGATCGGGCAGCCGGCTGATCATTTCCATCACTCATTCATTGAAAAGAACATTCGAAACTATTGTTGCAATGGATCTTTGACTACGATTTTGCCGGATACGATATCATCCTTGATTGCTTTAACCTTGTCGATCACTTCTTGTCCGACAAAAGCATTCAATGGAGATTCGCTGTCACGTGTAACGTAAGTCAGGCCTACACCGTCTTCTTTCAAACCGTAGTTTACTGCACCTGCTTTGAAGTTGCCTTCTACGAAATCTTTCACGGTCTCATAAGCAACCGTATCGGTTGACTTCAATTGAGACAATACGATATGTTCCGGGTCTTCAACTGTACGATCCGTATCCTGACCGGAAGTGTAGAAGCCTTTTTCTTTCGCTGCTTCGAACACGCCGAGATCACCTACAGCGGATGCGCCAGCGATGAAGTCAGCGCCTTTGCCAAATTGTACCAGCGCCAATTCTTTTGCTTTGGCCGGGTCATTAAATCCACCTACATAGTTCACGAGGAATTCTGCACCCGGATTCACGGATTCCAATCCAGCTTTGAAACCTTCCGTATATTTCTTGATCAATGGTACATCCATTGCTGCGATCATGCCGACTTTGTCTGTTTTGGTGGACAATCCAGCAGCTGCACCGAGCAGGTACGCCCCTTCATATTCACGGAAACCAACACTACGAACGTTAGGAAGATCAACGGTTGTATCTACAATCGCAAAGGACTTGTCCGGATTCTCTGCAGCGACTTTCTTCAATGCATCTTCTGCCTGGAAAGTTGCTGTAATAATCAGATCATAATTCTCGGCAACCGCAGCACGCAGATTTTGTTCAAATGCTGCCGGGTCTGTCGATTCAATCGTCTTGGTATCTACTTTGAATTCTTCGCCTGCTTTTTTGAAACCTTCATCCATCTGTACAAAGAAAGGGTTAACCCCTATTTTTTCGGGAAGTACGAGGGCCATCCGAAGAGATTTCTCCGAATCACTGCCTTGGGCGGATTGTTCGTCTTTGGAAGCCGAATTCCCACAAGCTGCCAACAAAATAGCCAACATGATGATCGATAAGACGAACGATAAACCTCTTTTCATTTTGAAAATACCCCTTTTCAACATTCTTTTTTCTTATCCTAGCGGATACTGTCGATCCTTGTCAATAAATCTTTGAGCGTATACACTCAAATAGAATATAATTGACAATTCGCTTTCTACCAAGCTTTGGAAACCGTTCTGTATCAAGCTTTTTTTCGTTGACATCCAGCGCGTCTCCGTGCTAAAGTCAATCCAATTATTCTATTCTGATAGGAATTGTCAGAATTATAACCCAAAGCTAATTATTTTCCAACCCATTTTAAGGAGGCTATTCATTTGAAAAAAATCACCCAGATCACGTTGGCAGCCCTACTCGCCGCTCCGGTAACACTCGGCAGCCTTAGCTTGCCCGCTTCTGCTTCTGCAGCATCTGCAACTCCGGCTAAACCAACCACCTCACAAAGTGTCAAAGGACCGGTAGCTCAGGCGCCAGTTGCTTACACGGAAAGCGCAGCGGATTTTGCTCAATTCTTGCAAGCGAAATACAACATTCAATTGCCGCAACAGATTACCAAAGGTGATTTCATTCAAGCCATTGCAGCCATCACGGAAGCAACTCAAGCAAGTGACAGTGAAGCTAACGCTCCTGTCTTTACCGATCTGTCTTCTGGTGATTCTTCATATGATGCTGCCGTATCCTTATACAATAATGGGGTTCTTACGGGTACAGAAGTACGTGCCAAGGATCAACTGAGCACTTATGCCGCCGTCTTCATCGCGGTGAAAGCAGCCGGATTCAAGGAACTCGCTTATACATATCCCACAGAGAAAACGGCCAAAGCACTTGCCAAAGTTGGCATTAAACCAAACCGTGTTCAGGGACAAGCCGCACAGGAGCTGGCTGCTGCGATCGATACAGGCCTGATTCCTGAAAGCCTATACCCCGCTCTCCTTAAGGGTGGCGTAGCAAGTAAAGATTTCGCTGATACTTTGCTTGGACGCGTATTGGTCAGTCAAGGGAAATACAAACATGTGATTGGGCGTTCCGGCGATGCGGACATCTATTCCAAACTGTATGCTGCATATCGCACAGCGGATCTGATCGAATCACCTGAGCTGAGAAAGATTGTGGATCAGGCCCTGCGAGATGATCTCGTAACAGGTTATAATCTGAAGGATAGCCGCTTTGATTCCAACTTTATCGATGAACTGACACTTACTTACGGCCACGATAATATTCAACATGCTGTACAGTTGGTTGGTTTGTTGCGTAGCGAAGGTATTGATGCTGATGTGCAATTCCAACCCAAGACATCTGCCTTCATTTATTTGAAGGAATGGGGCGAGCCGAAGGAAACGCCTGATTATAAAGTGACACAGATCGAGAACGGTAACTATATCGCTTCTGCGAAGGAATATGATATCCAGTTCGAGTTCAACAATGTGGCAGACAAAGTTCGCTTCAACGACATTGTGCTGAAATATGCCAAAAAGAACAGTGACAGTACATCTCCACTGATTCTCAACTCCTGGTGGCAACCGCTGTATTATTCACCAACCGCATTGGCGAACTACCCTGTCATTTCCAATAATAAGATCGCGCTTGGCAATTACTACGCTCAGTCCTTCTCTCTGAAAGAGAATGCCAAATCCATTCGGGAAGGTTTCCTGAAGCTGGCACCTGATGCGGACATTACGACGTATGACTTCTGGGTGGACCAGCCTTTCTTCAACTATCTGAACGGTGGATCTGAATAAAATAAATTCCGTCTTCAACCGAATTAAAGCTCGTATTTTGGCACCATAAGCAGCCGTCCTTACCGAATTTTACAGGGGTTTCGACCCCTAGATTCGTAAAGGCGGTTTTTTGTTCAGCATTTTGCAAATTTCTTCTACAAAATCATTTTCCTCATGCAGGAATTACCAATATAAGGTCGAATCCTTTATGTACACAAACACGCAATCATATTGCATATCTCCGCACGAACAGGAGTTACTCCATGGTATATGACGGTATTCTACTAGGCTTGATCGTTGGATTTTTTCGGGGCGGGTTGCGGCATGGGCTCAACCAGTTTGCAGCACTCAAGCTGCGAAGTGGCTGGATTTTCCCTGTATTGCTGCTAATCCAGTTCTTTATTTTCTATCTCCAGGAACGATTCGAATGGGTGGCATCCATTAATGGATATCTCTTTGCTGCCGTCTACATTACAGGGCTCGCTTTCCTGTGGCTCAACAGACACCATACCGGTTTCATGCTCATCTGGATTGGGGTATTTCTCAATTTTGCCGTTATGGCTGTAAACGGTGGGCGCATGCCTGTTTCTGTGGAAGCCTCCGCTGTACTGGGACCCTACTATGTAGACATGCTCCGGGAAGGCGGCGCCGTATCAAAGCATTTTATGATGGATGCATCTACAACTCTGCCTTTTCTCGGTGATATCATCCCACTCTCCAGCCCTTATCCACGGACTCAGGTCATCAGCATCGGTGATGTGGTCATGAATATTGGCATATTCCTTTTTATTCAATACATGATGGTGAATCGGGACAAAAAGGCTGTGCAACCTGCTAAAACTCATCAGGCTTGAAGAAACAGGTAGACTCCAAGGAAGGGAGGTCTTCTCCATGAAAAAATTTGAAGGTGTGAAATATTCCCGCATTGTCATCAACGCAATCATCGTGGCTTCTGTCGTTGTAGCGTTAACTTCGGGATACAAGCTGGGCGGCTAGTATCCATACCACCCAACAAGACAAACAGGCTGCCAGCGGCCTGTTTTTTCTGTCTGGATTTTTGGCAGGCAACTTGGTATGTTATACATCTATATAGTATATCCCTATAGAAGAATACCAACTATATACACATCAAGATTAGACTAAACTCAAGCAGGAGATTTTTTATGAACTTTATTCGTAACCTTATCCATAAGGCAGATCGAAGCAGTATGTATGTTATTTTGCTTAGTTGTACCGGGATCGGTGTTTTTCTATACATGAACAAGTGGTCTTACCTTCATCTAACCACGGCGGATTGGGTTATGGTATACACCATGCTGGGTGCAGCGTTAATTCTGGATTATTTCACGTTCCAGATTCCACCCAAAGGTAATCAGCAATCCATGGATTCATCGGTATACCTTGCCTGTATATTCATGTTTGGCGGAGCTTTCAGTTTATCTGTACTGCTACCTGTCTCCATCATTTTGTTAATCAAAGAGCGCAAGCTCACCTGGTGGAAACATATTGTCAATTTCAGCATCTACAGTATCATGATTACGGGAGCAGCTGCCGTGTTTGAGTGGACTGGCGGGCAATCGGGAACTCTGGACGACTATAACCTGATTCCTTATTTTGCAGCACTCGCAGCCTACTTCATCATCAACACAATCACACTTGGCTTATTCTTTCATTTCTCAACAAAGGATGCATTACAGCAGATGAAGCGGGCATTCGTTACCGAATCCCTGCTGGTTTATCTGTGTACGCTGATTCTGGCGCTGGTCCTGACAATTCTGGTTGTGCACAATGGCGTACTTGGCCTGTTGTTGTATCTAAGTCTTAGCATTCTGCTCTCCCATGCATTCAGGCAGTTGTTCGTGATGTATCAGACGATTGAGGAAAAGGCCAACACGGATCAACGTACGGGTCTGTTCAACCATAGCTATTTCGAAAGCATGTTAGAAAGCGAACTGACTAACGCTCGAACGCAGGGATCCCCGCTCTGTCTTGGGCTTATTGATATTGATGATTTCAAAAAGTATAACGATCGGTTTGGCCACCTTCAAGGTGACAGTCTGCTGGCCCTGCTGGGGGATTTTCTAATGCGAAAGACGGAAGGCACACCTGTTACCGCCTTTCGTTATGGAGGAGAAGAGTTCACTTTGCTCATGCCAGGCATGGAGTTGGACGAATCCTACAGGTTCATGAACAAGCTGCGTAAACAACTGAACGACACGCCGTTTGAAGGCGTTGAAGTGTTTCCACACGGTTGTCTCTCCTTCTCTGCTGGCGTCGCGCCCTATCAGGTGGATATGTATAACAAATCCCAGCTTGTGGATCAGGCGGATAAAGCACTATATTATGCGAAGAAACAGGGCAAGAACAACGTGCACCGCCACGGCAGCAATGATGGTATGGAACACGAGATTGATCTGGTACAGGACGTTCGTGACATCGAGCAGCAGCTCAATCTGTTCAGATACAAAGATATGGATACGTTTAAACATTCCAAACGGGTCTACAAATATGCACTGGATATCAGTGAATTGCTCGCACTGGACAATGCGGAGAAACGTCGCTTCGTGCTGGGAGCCCTGATTCATGACATCGGCAAACTGGAGATTCCTTGGTCCATTCTGAACAAAAAGGACAAGCTCACCGCAGAAGAATGGGAAACGATCAAAGGACATGTCACCTGGGGCAAAAAAATGGTGATCACGAACGATCGCTTCGCCGATCTGATTCCGTATATTGAACTTCACCACGAGCGCTATGATGGCAAAGGCTATCCTTACGGCCTGAAGGGTAACGAGATTCCCCGGCTCTGCCGGATGCTGACCGTGATCGACTCCTTTGATGCCATGACGACAGAGCGGCCGTATCAGGAAACCAAGAACGTGGAAGAAGCGATTCGGGAGCTGCGCTCATGTTCTGGTTCACAGTTCGATCCGGAGCTTGCCGAGTTGTTCATTCAATATATTGAGAAAAGAACCGCTCAGCAACAGTTGCAGTAAAATAAACAGAGCTTCTTCTATAAGCCCAGAAAAAGTAAAAGCGCTATCCCCGGTCTGATCGGAGATAGCGCCATTTTCATTTTCATGGAATGAATCGTACACCAGACAACTTCATTCTCGTGCAGATTCTACATTAAGATTTGGTATTCAGCTCATGTGAGGTCTGATGCAGCTCTTTAATCATCTGCTGCAAAAACATGTTGTCTTGGCGACTGATACCGTGCTGATTGTCTTGAACAAGCATCTGATGAATGTTCTTTTTGAGCAATTCACTGCGACGTTCCAATACTTCTTGACTCATGTTGTTGCGTCACTCCTTAACATGTTTTGTAATGAATTCACGTTCTATATTAAGTATAGAGGACCTTCTCCGATAGGGAAAACGGACTCAGCCTTCCTCAGCTGGACACACCAACCCTCACCTAGCGTGACAACATTTCACCCCTTGTCGTTCTTAGATATCCTTCTAAATACTCCCTGATCCTCCCCAGCTTTCTCCAAAGACACAGACTAGGGTCTTGGACAAGCTTGCGTTATAATGATCCCATCCCTGTATAAATAAAGTACCTAATTAAGCTAATCCTAGATCAAAGGAGTTCTGCATTCATGTCCTATAAACAAATTAAATGGATGATTCTGCTGATCCCTACATTCACGGTTGGCATCTGGGAATACATTCGCCATCAGTTTCTGATGCCATACCTTTCAATGGATGCTGGAAACTGGTTAACACCCGTCATCGTTTACCTCGTCAGCGTGACTCTGCTCAGCCGATTGTTCCACATGCTCGAAGGTGCCAGGGCTGCTCTGGAGCAGGAACGTGCAGCAAAAGCAGCGCTGGAAGCTCGTGACCAATTGGCACGGGAACTTCACGACGGCATATCTCAGTCTCTTTTCCTGCTCTCCGTGAAGACCGATAAAGCAGGCCGTAGTCTAGCAGGGAGCGGACATGAGCATGAGATCCAGGAGATTCAAAAAACCGTGCATGAAGTCAATACATATGTAAGGCAAGCTATTGCCCAGTTGCGTTTTGTTCCTTCCTCTACGGTAACATCAGAAACTATTTCACTGCATGCGCAGGTCGAAGTGCTCGTCAAGGAAACGGTACCTGGTGCACAGATTCATTGGGACCTCAGGGGTGTAACATTCTCTGCCAAGGAACAAGTGGAACTGCTCGCCTGTATCCGGGAGGGACTACTGAATGTACGCAAACATGCGCAGGCTACCCGCGTTCAGGTTCATGCGGAAGGTAATCCAATTGCCTGGTTCATTTATATTCAGGATAATGGGATTGGACTACGTGGAGATCCTCTTCATCTGAAGGATCGGTACGGACTGCGAATTACGAAGGAGCGTGCTGCCGAGATGGGTTGGTCTTTTACCCTCGATTCGAGACCGGGGCATACACGAATGACGATAGGAAAGGAGCATGCTTAATGGAACATGTACGTGTACTGGTTGTTGATGATCATGCGCATGCGCGTGAAGCGATCTGTAGCATTTTATCCGAGGACAGCCTGTTTGAAGTGATTGGTACAGCTTCGAATGGACAGGAAGCGCTGGAGCTCACCGGACAATGGATGCCTGACCTGATCCTGATGGACGTGCAGATGCCGGGAATGGATGGGCTGGAAGCCACCCGTCAGATCAAGCTGCGATTCCCTTATGTTATTGTTGTTATGGTCACGGTATCGGATGATGTGACGTTTCTGTTCGAAGCACTGAAACAAGGCGCTCAAGGCTATTTGCTCAAAAATCTAACGCCTTCCACCTGGCTTGAATACCTGCGCGCCATCGTCAGTGACGACGCACCGCTCAGTAAGGAACTGGCCTACCGGATTTTGCAGGAGTTCCCCGCACCACGCAGTGAAGATGTGCAAGATAACCCGCTAACGGCGCGGGAACTTGAGATTCTGCAATGGGTATCCGCGGGATATACCAATCGGGAGATTGCCGATCAACTCGGTATTTCAGACCAGACGGTGAAGAATCATCTCAAAAACATTTTGCAGAAGCTCCAGCTTGAAAACCGGGTACAACTCACCCGCTACGCACTAGAGAGCGGGCTTGCAGGACGTAAACTTCGCAAATAAACATTGTTAATTCGGAGTCAATGATGCTTCCGACATAGGTGAGAAATGACATAGCATTCATGCTTTTGTCACAATTATGTAGACCAAATCGTTTTTTTATAGCCCAATGTAGTCATACGCAGTCATTTTGGACAAAGTTATAATGGGTTAGATTGTGTTTAAAGGCCATGAATGACTACAAATCTATAACCTGAGGGTGATGATTTTTTGATTTTTACACGCTTTACCCTGAAATGGGGCAAACGGCACTGGGCATTGGTCACCTGTCTGTTGCTCGTATGTTTCCTTGTTATGCCACAGTGGGCATCTGCCCATGCTTATATTGTTAAGGCTTCGCCAGGAGAAAATGAGATCCTCGTAGCTGCTCCGGAGCGGCTGACGCTGGAGTTCAACGAATCCTTGCAGACGGCCTTTTATGATATCAAAATAACCGGCCCTGACGGCAATCAGGCAGACGATGGAAATGTAAAGATTGATGTGGATCGCCCTCATATTCTGGAGACTGGCCTGCAAGCTGGACTCGGGAACGGGACTTATGCCGTTAACTGGAAAGCTGTATCTGCCGATGGACACCCAATTCAAGGGGCGTATGTTTTCCATATCGGTGAACCATCCGGTTCTCCTGCCGGACTGAGTGATCTTACATCCGGTTCCGGTTCAACAGGTGGGCCGCTGAAATGGATTGTATCTCTGACAGACTGGATTCAGTATCTCGGATTGTCTGTCATACTGGGGACACTTGCATTCTTGCTACTGCGAATCGCACCGACATCCATGACAAGAGAACCTATGGACGTTCCGGGCAGCTACAGATTGTTATGGATCAGTTATGCTGCTGCTTCCTTTGCCGCTCTGGTCAGCCTGCCACTGAATACGTTATATGAATCTGGTGTGGCTCTGAACGAACTAAGCTGGGCACTGATCGGAAGTGCGCTCAAGCTGACATCCTTTGGTCAGATCTGGATGTTACAAATACTCATTGTAATGCTGCTGGCCGTCACGATTCTCTCCGGATATGATCGTGATCGATCCATCCGTGCTCGCATCTGGTCTTCCTATGGCTCACTTGTGCTCGTGCTTGGATGGCTGTTCACGCATGCCATGACGGGACATCCGGCTGCGGCGGATCAACGTGCTCTCGCGATTGCCATGGACTTCGTGCATCTGATAGGTGCCGCTTTCTGGATTGGCGCACTAACCGCCATGGCGATATGTTTGCCTCCACTGGCGGATAAGCTGCCATCGAAGGTGCGAGGAGAGGTCTACTGGGTTGCTATTCGCAGGTTTACCGCCTGGGGAATTGGCGCCGTAGCCGCTCTGGTTGCTACAGGGATATACAGCAGTCTGATTATTCTACCAGCACCTGTGCTGACTTCCTTGTTCACTACAGCTTATGGCCTTGTCCTGATCGGCAAGATCGTCCTGCTTATTGTAATGCTTGTCTTCGCCTGGCGTCATGCCAGATTGGCAAGAGCAGCAACGGGAAGCAGATTATCCGGCAGCCTGAAAGCCGAACTTGCCACCGGTGCTGTCATTCTCGCTCTTGCTGCCGTACTGACACACCTGTCTCCAGGACAACCCGCTGCGGTCGGACCGTATCAGGAGACAAAGACTACAGAAGACGGCTCGGCGATCACACTTCAGGTGAGTCCCAATCTAACGGGAGAGAACCAATTCGAAGTTGATGTGAAACGGGCAGATGGAAGTATCGTTAACGATCTGGAACAGATCACACTGTCACTCACACATCTGGACATGGATATGGGGATCTATGAGATTACCATTCCGAAAAACGACACCGGTGTGTACAAGGCTGAAGATTACATCTCCATGCCTGGACGTTGGAATATCAAGGTACATCTCCTGACCAAGACGTTGGATGCACTGGATGCCGAATTTGAGATCGACACCGCCAAGCCATAGTTACACAACGTTTATATTGAAAAGTGACCCAATCTAAATTAGTGTTTCTACAAACTGCAAATGTAGTAAAGGGAACGAATTGATTCTGGAGAAGCGAAGCACTCGCCTCTATTCCCGGATTTCAACTTATTACTATTTAAATTGAACTATTATTTACACTGAAACGGAGAGGGCAGAAAAAACCTGAAAAAGCGTAGCGTTCGCCTTTATCACCGGATTTTCCCCTTTGAGAAAAGGGAATCAAAAAATCTGGGGATAACAGCGATTGGAAGGTTATTCTGTCATCGGAGTGTATGTGTAAACCGTATTTAGTTAAATTTATATAGTTGCCTAAAAAATCCGAGAATAACGGTGATCGAAAGACCATTCGTAACCGAAACGGCGCCTTTGCAGAACGTAGACACTCATTTAAGAAAATGGGCCGCATCATATATGATAAGAACTGAGAGGGGTTATTTATTTTGAAGAAAACATCATGGATTTCCAAACTAACATCCACTATCGCAACAGGTACCGCAGCATTCATGTTATTCGCCGGATTCGCTAGCGCTCATGTTACCGTTAGCCCATCCGTTGCACAGACAAGTGCATGGCAGACGTACACCATTAAGATTCCATCCGAGAAAGAACTGCCTACAACCAAAATCACCATGAAAGTTCCGGAAGGTGTTGCATTCAAGCAATATCAACCACTGGCAGGCTGGAAAATCACCACAGAGAAGAACGATTCCAATGAAGTAACATCAATTACGTGGGAGATTGACGGCGATAATGAAGGCATTCTGGCAGGACAATTCCAGCAGTTCAACTTCGTTGCACAGAACCCTAAGGCGGAAGCTGAAGTAGCTTGGGATGCATTCCAATACTACAGCGACGGCAGCATCGTAGAATGGACAGGCCAACCAAGTGACGCCAACCCGCACAGTATCACAACGATTAGTGAAGATCCGGCTGCTGCTGATAATGCTGCGGCAGGTGGAGGACATGATAGTGCAGGTACAGAAGGAGCCACTGGGGATAATGCAGCTACCGACGATAGCAAAGCAAACGATGACACTACGTTGGGCGATGCACTCAATGACACCGTTACAGGTGAACCAAACAACACGGATACAGACCCGGGTACGCTGAAGCTTCAACAAGCAACATTGATCGTATCCATTCTGGCCCTGATCCTGTCCTTCTTAGGGATTGCATTGGCTACGCGTCGCAAAAAACGTTAAGAACTAACTTACAGTTTTACGATAACTTGAGACAATTTCAGATAACAAAAAGCCTATGGCATACGGGTTCAAACCCGATATGCCGTAGGCTTTTAGCTATCATCATTTTGATTGGCTACCCATGTTCTTTACAATCCGTGGTTAAGGCACTAATCATGCTGCTCCACGGTCACACTCTTATCCACGCTGATTACCATCCGCAATTTGGCATCAGCCTTACCACCCTTTAGCGTTCCTGATCCGTCTGGATCATGATCTCAATGTATTGCAGCAAGCTTTTCTTCTGCTGTTCAATGGATTGAATACGTCTGGACAGGCCCGCAAAAAACTCTTCAATCTGCTGTCTTGTATGATCTGCGGACTGGCCTTTCCAATCGTTCAGGCGACTATATAGCGCCCGCGCTTCCTGTTCATCGGCTTGCAGACGGGCAAGCAGCTGTGTCAGTTCTTTTTCCGCAATCCGAAGATCATTCAATTCCACCAGCAATTGTCCACCCACTCGTGTTCCCCTCCCCTATGTACGTGATATCAACGCTAGCCACCCAGAAATCCTAATTAAAAATGAACCGGACTCTCGTCAGCCTGCCGGAAAGCATCCGCCTTCTCATCAATAAAGTTCAGGAACTGGCTGGTGTGTTTCATATGCCATGTGCCAAGTTCATGAATGGATGCGTCCAATTGGGTGACAATTGGCTCCAGTCTGCGACTGCGACTCGTATGCAGATATTGGGCCATGCGGGTTCGCACCTGATTCAGCTCCGCATTGCACTGTTGTGCATTTTGCTTCCACCGTGAAGCGACACTTTTCAGTTCTTCCGGCGTTACCTGAATTAGTCCGGAAGCTCCCCCAACTGAGCCAACACCTGCAACCATCTTGTTAGTCTGCACACCAAAGCTACGCATAACATCCGCAAGCTCCGTCATGATATTGGAAGGTTCACGGGGAGTTTTATTGATTTTCTCACCAGTGGTAGGGTCGTATAGATCATTGGAAATATAACCATTCTCGAACTGATACTGCTTCAGGTCGTGGTATTCCTTCCCACCAAAGGTGTTACCCATCTTATCTCCCATGCTCATGTTGTCATTCATGTCCTTGTAATTAGAGTTGATGTAATACATGGAACCCACATGACGATCATAGCCACCAAAGAATCCACTGGCAACAAAGTCACCCGGGTGACCAAAGTTTACGATCTGATTATCGAATCCACCCTCTTCTGCCTTGCGTTTCAGTGATGGAGTCAAGCTGGATATTACAGATGGCGCACTAAAGGTTACTGCCATCATTCCCGTATGCGCTGCTGCATACTGAGCATTTCCGCCGCCCAATGAATGCCCTGTCAGAGAGAAGTCCAAATTCTTGTATTTGTTCTGCATATCCTTCGCGTAGTCTTCTGCTTCGTACATTTGATTTGGAAAAGGATTCAGCTTTTTATCAATCTGTCTATCCAGCTCACCCACCGCATTATCCAAATGAGTCAGTCCGGTGACGTCTTTTACCTTTTGAATTCCACCTGATAACCAATCGGGTGTGAAATCGGTAGATTGTTCTATTTTTCTGCCCAGTTCGGGGATCGCAATCTGACCATCCGCCAGAAAATCAGGCCCTTTACGATCCCATCCGGCACTTCCTTCTGTTCCTCGGTAAGAAATGACCGCCTGCCCCGTTTCCGGATTGTAAAAAGTCACTGCGTCAAACCCGGAATAACCGTTGCCATGCGTATCCTCAAGCACTTGCCAGCCTGGTAGATTCGCATATTCAGTACCTGCTTTGGCATTTTCATAAGCCAGTTCCGACATCAGACGGTATGTTTCATCATCAATTCTTGGTGTATCTCCCATGTTATGTTCACCTCCCAAAATTCAATACAATCTACTTGGCAAAAGGATCGTAGCCTTTCTCAATGATGGCTGCCTTGATGGCAGGGCTCATTCCAAAATTTTTGATTTTTTTATCGTTATAGTCATAGGAAATAGTGAACTCCTGATCCTCCTGCTCTACCACATGCCCTTCCATTGCAATCGAGTCCAGTGCCATTTCGGGTAGCAACTCCTTGCTGGTAATCACAACGTTCATCTCATACTTGTCTTTGAAATATTTGACCGCTTTTGCTTCTGCTTCTTGAAAAAGTGCCTGTTTCTCACTTTCTTTCATGTTCTGACAGCCTCCCAAAATAAAGATAGATAGCACAATTAGTAAGAATACACATACCTTTTTTTGTATTGGCCTCATACCAATCACCTTCTTCTTATGATTTCAATGTATATGTGCACCCAATGAATCAGGATCATTCACCCATGCCTTCTGCTTCTGTTAACTGAATCATAGTACAAAATCAACATGACCACATCGGCTGAGAGCATCGTTTTTATGTATCTTTCTTCCTAATATGATTCATACGTGTGTTCGCGTGTATATTACCCGATTTCCTGAATTTTGCATCAGTTTAGCTTCTCGGATTTTCCATATATAACAAAAAAGCATTCTCTTCAACACATATTGTGTAGAAAAGAAAGCCTTTTGTCTTCCGTCAACATCATCCTCACTAGCCTCATCCATACTGTCTGGCCCCGGTTTCGTCCAGTTGTTCACACACGAGATCATTGTAGGATTTACACCGTCCAATCAATTCATCATGTGTTCCAGCATCCACGAGTACACCCTGATCCAGTACATATATGGTGTCCGCGCTTCGAATGGTACTGAGTCTGTGAGCAATGATAATTTGGGTGCATTTCAACATATTCAGATTATGGGCAATCGTCGCTTCTGTAACAGTATCCAAAGCACTAGTTGCCTCATCCAACAGAAGAACTTTGGGTCTGCTTACCAATGCTCGCGCGAGAGCGACACGTTGCTTCTGCCCTCCAGACAGATTCGAGCCCGCTTCAGAGATCAGTGTGTTATACTTCATTGGCATCTTCTCAATATCGTCATGAATATCCGCCAGCTTCGCTGCGAACATTACATCCTCCAGCGTTGAACCCTCTGCATGTAGCCTGATGTTGTCATACACGGTGTTGTTAAACACAAAGTTATCCTGAAGCACGATACTGATCTGGCTGCGAATATCCTGCTGCTCCAGTTCTTCTACAACCACGCCGTCAAAATAGATATTACCCTGTGTGGGCGTATACAGCCCTACCAGCAATTTCGCCAAGGTACTCTTTCCTGAGCCTGATTTGCCAACCAGAGCGACCCTTTGCCCTGCTTTAATCGTAATATTAATATTTTTCAGCACATCTTCCCCGTAGTCGGTATACCTGAAACTGACCTGATCAATTGTAATATCCCCATTCAGCTTTACATCTCGGAGGGTCGGTGTTTTCTTCTTGAATTTATTACTTTCCTCGGCTTGAATGACATCATAGATTCGATCCAGCAGCGCATCCGCCATCACGAACTCGTTCAACATCAAAGCAAGCGAGTTCAGCGGCCCCAGAAACAGCGCGGCCAGGGACTGGAATGAAACGAGCATACCAAGTGTCATATTCCCCTGCATAATCTGATATAGTCCCACCAGCAGAATGAGCATCGGAGTCATAAAACTCAGCGTATTCGTCACGGTATTTACTCTTGTCTGAAAAATAGCTTTTTCCTTGACCGTTGCAAGCTGACGCATGAATAGTGCTCTCCATTTTTCCCCGGTACGCTCTTCAATCCCAAGTGATTTGATGGTCGAGATGCCTTCCAACACTTCCGTCATGAATGATCCAGCCAAACTTTGGGCAACAATTTGGGTCTGTGTCAGTTTCTTAAATCTGCTACGTGTGTATACAAAAACAAGAATTTGAACCAGTCCAACACCAAGCAGTGTAAAAGCGATCAAACGGGACTGGATTACAATATACGTGAAGGTCACAACAATTAAAAATAGATTGATCAGCGTAGAGATCATCTTCTGGGACAAAATCTCTCGAATGGTCGTATTGCTATTAATCCGCAGCATCAAATCCCCGCGCGAACGAATTTCAAAATATTGATAAGGCAGTTTGAGCATATGAGAGACAAAGTTTGTCGTCAGTTGGGAATCCAGCAATTCCTGAAGCCGTACGATGCACATATCCTTCATATAACTGAAACCGATCTGAAATAGGGTTAACAGCACTATGCTGGTGATCAGGACAGGAAATAACGAGTAGCCATCACCGCTAGTGGCCGCATCAATCGAAACCTGCATCAAGAACGGAAAGGCCACCGAAACCAATTGCAGCCCCAGAGCAAGTAGAACGGTCCAACCAAAATATTTTTTGTTACTGCGAATCAAATCCTTGAAGTACGCCACTTTACTAATCTTTTTCTCGGACAAGGGTACAAAGCCCTCATCCGGATATACGAGCAAAAAAATACCTGAATATTTCTCCGCAAACTCCTGCGTACTGATAACCAGCCTTCCCAAAGCCGGATCAACAATAATGAAGTGCCCACTCGTCTTGATCCGCTCAAGCACGACAAAATGATTGTCCTCCCAGAAACAAATGACTGGCAGAAAATCATTGTTAAGTGATTCAACAGGCGCTTTTTTGGCTATCCCTTTCAAGTGATAGGTCTGAGCAACCTCTTTCATTTTGAGCATGGAGCTACCATCCCTGCCGTTTCCCAGCATTGCAAAACGTTCCCTCAGATCGGTGAAATCAGCTTCATAGCCATGATATGCGAGTAACATGTGCAAGCAACTGGGACCACAATCATATTGATTCATTTGCAGTTTGACAGGGATTTTGCGTTGTCTCTTCCGGCGCAGACGGAATACAGGCCGTTCAGGCATGATGTTGCCCCATATGGGATGACTGCTCCATAGTAGTCATCTGCTGCTGAGCGGACGCCGTTTCCATAGCGTATGTCTGAGCCATATCCCTTATTCCCTTGCCCTTTGGTCCTTCCATCATCAGTACTGAAGGCAGGTCACGATTGTACAGTCGGAGCAATTGATATCCAATTCCGGCAAGCCCTAGCATCAGTCCTGGGATTTGCTGACGACCTGGAATGCCGCATCTCCAATGATGGTTATCACGTCTCACCTGTGTCACAATGTAATTTGCCATCTGAACCGAGAACTCCTTCAACTCTTCATCCTGCAAGTAATCGGCTGCGAGAAGGAACAGCTCCAGATTGCCCATATCCCCATGGCAGAGCGAATAGCTAACTTCTGTAAACCCTTCTTCCATCGTCTTGGCTAACGCCCTGCGGATATCTGTCTCTATCGTATCCATAGCTCCCAATGACCTCAATTGCTGCGCTATCCCTACGCGAGCGATCCCTAGACCGGGTGCGCCATTACACCAGTACATAACATAATGTTCTTCCGGCATGTTGCCATCGGTGAACCGCAGATCTTTCCAATTGTTTACTTCAGGGCTGTAGAGGGCTTCCTCATACTTCAGTCCTTCCATACAAGTTTCAAGATAGGCTTTGTTGCCTGTAGCACTGTATAGACGAGCCAGACTCAGACAGATACCTGCGTTGCCATGTGCAATACCGCTAAGTGGCGTTTTATTGATCGCTGACGTCACCCAAGCCATACCTTGATCCATCGGCTGGGCAAGATCCAGCAATCGGTCTGCGCATCGCACAGCCACATCCAGCGCTTTTTGCGATTGGAAGCTCGTATACATGTCCACACATGCCATCAATGTGCCCGCACAACCTGAGATCACATCCAATTGCTGATCACTATCAATCATATCGTCCAAGATATCGAGTAATTCCAGCGTATCCGGGTTGATCCCCGGCTCGGAACATACGTTAGCTTTATGCACCAGCAGATAGAGAAGCGACCCGTAGCCAGTGAACAATGAGATGTTTTTGTCGATGTTTTTGCGAATCATTTCCCAGGCAGTCTGAATGCACAGATTAACCATCTGCATATATTTGTGGTCACCTGTCTCCTGACTCAGATACAGATAGAAATAGGCAATACCGGTTACCCCGTTATATAACCCCAACTCGGAAGATTTGTAGATCAGCTTCTCGTCTGCATCCATACCCATACTGATCCATGACACCGAAAGACCTTCATCTCCCATAATAGCAATATCTTTTATGTACTCCCCAATCCTCACGGCTTCTTGCAAATATTCTTCTTTGGTCATGTGTATTTGATGTTCATTCAATATTTCCGGTCGGACGCTTTCCGTGCTTTTCTCCATGGCGAATGAGCGTTCCAGGACATATTTAGTCTGGATTGTACGCTCGGTAAACTCCCATTGCATATCCATGTCTTTGGGATTCATCGCCCGTACTTTATCCGCGGTCTGCGTTAAAATATCGGAGGAAAACACGCCGTCAATCGCTTTGTTGTCATAGTGGTGGAACAACATTTGCTCACCGATAAACGTCTGGAACATGGGTACATCGCCGTGCAATAGATCATGGCACTCATATCTCACCAGTTTTTCACGATCACGATCCTGCCGCACAATCATCCACATCATGTCGAACAACAGATTCTTATCCAACCCGTCTCTGAGATATTTCGGATGGGAACTGGCTTCAATCAGCGTAAAATACGTAACGGTCGGACGAACAATGGTACGTACAGCACAACCATGGAAGTCATTGCAGACTGTTGAGATAAATGACTCCTTTTGCTCCATAATAGCACTGTATATGCGATAGAAACCCTCCTTCAAACTTTGGATATATCGCTCAGGTTTAATAGGTGTATGTTCATATGAAGGCAAATGACTAAATCGACTCACACTCACCTTGCTTCGTTGGATTCTCATGGTATCGGTGTTTTTATCATGAATCTCATACGTATTGAGTACCTGATTAACATCCCCTGCAAGTCCGCTCAGATCACTGTGATACAAAGCGTTGGAATCCAACGTTGGTAACATGCTCGTTTTTAACACGGAATCATTCAATATCGAAAGGGTCTTCTCCAGCGCTGTATAGTGTGCCTTCTCCTCCTCATATTTGAAAGGTTGATTATGCAACAGTGATTCCAGATCGACGAAGAAGGGATGCTCGCCCTGAGCAACAATGTTCTCCATATGCATGTCTGTTGCATTAACGGCATACAAAATAGCGAGATACTGCCCCTGCCGTTCAAAAAAGCGTTCCGCTCCCTCCAGACTGGTGACTTCCTCATAGGGAATGAATTGCTGCCAGCCATATTCGGTGCGATCCAGCGATTTGGCAATACGGAAGGGTAATCCTATTCGCTGATCGTTAAACCATTGCAACAGACTGGCAAAAGCGGTGTCGATGGCCATGTTCCTAGGTTTGTACATGACATTGACCCCTTCGGCAAATGCCAACCGCAATACACTAGCTCCACCGTTATGGGAATCCCCGAGAAATACGATATCCTCCAGCTTATCCAGCTTGAAATCAAAAAAAGATTCCAGTTCACGACGATCTCTTGTCAGCCGCTCCAGAACACGCATCATATTCAGACTGATCCGAAGAGTGTGCTCGACAAGTCCTCGTGCAAGAACAGGATATTCCAGTAGTAAGGAGAGAATCTGATCTCTGGACTGCATGTTCTGGTTCACAAAGTGCAGATACCGTTGCCGAGAATCCTCACCTCTCAATTCATCTTGCAATCTCGCTTTATTTAATTCATAGATTAGTGTCTTGGCAGACATGTGGAACACTTTATCCGAGACGGTTTTCAGAACAAGCCCAGTAACACGTCGTTTGTCCAGCCATTCATATCCATCATTCAAGCCGTCCGTCATGATCTGAATGGATCGTTGCAGGAAGGGTCTAGAAAACTCAAAGAACGGGATTTCTTCCGTATTCCCCTCAATAAAATATTCGATCTCCAAATGCTCATTCTCCAGAAATGTGCTGCAGAGTTCCTGATGCCAAGGCATCTGCACAAAGTCGTACATGAAGCCTGTATCGTTAAACATAGCCTGCACCGTCTCCATATTCATGGATTCAGCCCGGAAGCGATTGGACAATAGCTCCTGGTCTTGAAAAAACTTTTCAAGCCATTTCTGCATCCTTTCCGACTCGGAAGTGTGCTCCACAGGCATGTCCCCATGCTGAACGTCAGCAGTTATATTTTTTTCATTTATATCAACAGCAATTTCCTCGCTAAATAAGAGATCATTGGGAACTTTGGCAGCATATCGCTGCACAAACTGCTTGTATTTCTCCGTTAAGTAGAGTGCATCACTCCACCGGGAGTCATGTAACCGCTCCTGTATGTTCATCGTTTTATCTCCCCTTCTATTGGATGGTTCGTGCCCAAAACCTCATATAACAAAATCAAGCACATAACTGAAATCAGCTATGTGCCCGAAGATAAGAGTAAAAATTAACAACAAGTCAGCCAAGAAGAAGGTGAAACCGAATTATAATGACATTCATGACTTACCGTACAGAATACACCGCCGCTTGCTTCAACATCAATTACAGATACCGCACCTGTAATGACCATCAGCTCATCATCACTGATGTCCTCAATTGCTCCCAATGCTTCGAGATTGAATTGTTTCATTGAAAAAACCTCCATTCAATTTTTTTTATATGTATAGCTTAAAAAAAGCTAAACACCAAGGTTGAATTCAAGTCTTTACAATCCCAAAATATTTAATTTATGTAATTATTTCCTATATTCATCCTAGCACAATTTGCTATTTTTTGTAAATCCATTCTTTGGATTTTCGCGTCATTTTGACAAGAAACATTACTTTTACTATGACGATGACAAAATTGCGATAGTTCGTTGTTACATGTATAAAGTTTTAAACACCTGTCCAAGGCAGGTGTTTTTCTAAGTAGCAGGCAACTGCAATACAGCTCTAAACCCTTCCCCACTGTCACTCGTGAGAATAAGCCTTCCCCGATGAGCCTTTGCAATCCTTGATACCATTGGAAGCCCCAAGCCATGTCCCTGGCGGGAGGGCCGTACACGTCCTGCGGCATAAGGGAGTACCACCACATCGTCCAGATACTCTTTTGGAATTCCTATCCCATCATCAGATACCACAAACTCACAACATAAATCCTCCGCTGAACGGCTCGTTTCCAGCACAATTGCACATCCATCCGGGTTATGCCTGATACTGTTATGTATCAGGTTCGTTACTGCACGATACAGTAATCGCTCATCCCCCATAACCTGAAGACTTTCGTCCTGAACATGAAGCGAGATCGGATAACGTTCATCCAGGCCATTGTTCAAAAAATCTGACACGACCTGTCTTGCCAGAACAGAGAGTCGAATCGACTTCAACTGCAAGGGCTGCATCTCATACTCCAGCATGGACACCAAATTCAGATCACTGACCAGTGACCGCAGACGTTCACCCTGGCGACGAATAATGGATGCCTGCTGTTTTTGCTCAGCTGGCAAATCCACTTGCTCTTCCAACTCGCTCGCGTAACCCAGAATCATGGACAATGGCGTCCGTATATCGTGAGAAATGCCTGCGATCCAGTTGGATCGAGCTTCATCTCTCGCTTTAAGAGCATCATCCTTATCCTGAAGCATGCGAGATGTTGAATTGATGCTTTGAGACAGATCATTAAATATACCCTTGGTCTCGACATGAACAGGCTCTTCCTTTGCCAGCGCATGAATGCCATTGATCAACGGTCGAATACTACGGATTACCCGTGTTCCAATTAATACGGATACCAGAAGAGCAAGAGCCACATTACACACCAATAATAGGATGATCCGAACAGGTAATGACTTAAGCCACTCTGCCAAAAAGTCGAACTGGTATTTTCCGTACGTATTCTTGGGGTAGCCTACGACCAATAATCCGTCGTTACGCTCCCACACATACACTGGGTATTCCATAAGATAATATCGGGAGAACTTCGCAACATCCGTCACGTTATAAGAGCGCGGGATTTCAGCCGGAAGCTGTTCGCTCCACTGTACCTTGCCCTGGGGATCAAGCAGCATAGCCCAAGCCTGATATGTATCCAGCAATTGCATTCCATCGCTGTCCAGCGCATATTCCCCCTGCTCTCCCTTGCTCAGGCCACTAGCCATCTGCTTCACAACCGCACCAGGGGAAGGCCCTTCATGAATTTCCTTGAAGATCAGCGAACCTAGCAGAATCAGATTGAATAGTAATAGCACCACAGATACCAGAATGGTTGATCCGACGAACCTTCTTAGAATTCGAACAACGCCATCCATTACCTAGACTCCTGAACCATCAATTTATAACCAAGTCCCCGTACCGTCAGCAGAAATATCGGTTTGGATGGATCTTCCTCAATCTTCTCCCGGATTCGCCGAACATGCACCATCAGGGTATTCTCATACCCATAACTCTCGTCTCCCCAGACGGCTTGACACAGAGCATCACTGGTTACAATTCGGCCCTGATTCTCATACAACTTGATCAGTATGGCATGCTCCTTAGCTGTCAATGGAAGCTCCCTGTCTGTCCTCTGTACAACAGCGCTCTCCAGATCAATGGTTTGTCCACCCAAACGAAATACAGGCAATCTCTCCACTGTGTTGGAAGCATATACCCGCTTCAGAATAGCCATAAGCCGGAGAATCAACTCTCTTGGCAGAAAGGGCTTGACCATATAATCATCTGCTCCAAGCCCCAGACCGAGCAGTCGATCCTCATCTTCACCACGTGCAGACAGGAACAGAACAGGCATGTCCGAGAATGACCGGATCGAAGAGAGCAGAGAGAACCCATCTCCATCCGGAAGCATCACATCCAGAATAGCTGCATCCGGCTTTTCAAGTCTGCATACCGCCAAGGCATTCACGAAGTTACCAGCCGTATAGATCCGAAAAAAACCTTCTTTCCGTAAAAAACGTTCAATCATTTCCCGTATTTCGGGCTCATCATCTACGATCAATATTTTCTTATTCTTCAATAATTCCATTGATATCACCCTTTTTATTATACATCATAAAGGCATTCATCCGATATTTTCCATTTCCATTTAAGGTAATTGTAAGGTTATCTTCAGCTACGAGCAAGAAGCCTGATCTATATTTAGAGCAACAGAGACATTAGTGAAATGGAGTTGAGATCAATGATAAACAGTTCCCCCATCGTGGAAACGCATAACCTGTCCAAATCTTATGGCGGTACTAACCGCGTACATCAGGTCAATCTGGCAGTTGAGACGGGACAGATTTTTGGCTTCCTGGGTCCGAACGGAGCAGGCAAAACAACCACATTAAAAATGCTGTTGGGTTTGATCAAACCTACCGAAGGCACTGTAAAGGTGTTTGGCAAAGATCTGAATAAACATCGCCCTTCCATTCTGAATCAGACAGGTTCACTGATCGAATCTCCATCTTATTACGGCCACTTGACTGGACTTGAGAATATGAAAGTCATGCAGCGACTACGGAACGTACCGAATAAAAATATTGATGAAGCTCTCAAAATTGTTCGACTTGAAAATCAAAAACATAAACAGGCCGATCAGTATTCGCTGGGGATGAAACAAAGACTCGGTATTGCCATGGCCCTGCTTGCCTTCCCAAGCCTGCTTATTCTGGATGAACCTACGAACGGACTTGATCCGTCCGGGATCGGTGAGATCAGGGAATTGATCAAGTCCCTTCCTGGTCAATACGGCATAACAGTCCTGCTATCCAGCCACCTGTTATCAGAGATCGAACAGATTGCTACCTCAGTCGGCATTATCAGTGATGGCAAACTTCTGTTTCAGGGAAGCATGCAGAGTCTTCAGGCCAATAACAAGGCTACCATACGTTTTCAGACGACGGATACGGCAAGAGCAGAGAAAATCCTTTTGACTCAAGGCTACATGCCTACAGTCCAGGGCAAACAACTGGTGTTCGACTACCTTCGTGACGAAGAAGTCTCGCAGATGAATAAAGTGCTGGTAGAACACGATATTCCTGTGATTCGTATCGAGGAATACAAGAAAAGTTTGGAAGGTATATTCCTGGATCTGACCGGAAAGGAGCGGAGCCTGTAATGAAAGCTCTATCCCTAGAGTATTTTAAAATCCGCCGCAAAAAGATCTGGGTCATGCTATCTCTTTTTCTAGCCGCTGAGATGATCTGGGCCTCCATGTCCATGAGTATCTCCATCTCCCGAAGTGCAACCAATGCGAGCTGGGAAGCCTTGATCTTCAGCATCGCTTCCATGAACGGTCTGTTTCTGCCCATTATATCGGCTATCGTTGTATCCCGCATCTGTGATATGGAGCATAAGGGGAACACCTGGAAGATGCTAATGACGACCAACACCGGACGTAATCATGTCTACACAGCCAAATACATATGTGCGAACAGCCTGATCCTTTATGGTATCCTTGCGCAAGCTGTGTTCATTGTCGGTTTCGGTTTATCCAAAAATATTTCCGGTCCGCTGCCACTTTCCCTGCTTGTGCAGTTCGCTATTGGCACAATGCTAACTACACTCGCCATCACCGCTCTTCAGCAATGGTTGTCTCTTACAGTACGCAATCAGGCTTTTGCGTTATGTCTGGGTATGCTGGGCGGATTCATCGGAACAACATCGGGGTTGTTTCCAGCAGGTGTACGTCACCTTTTCATCTGGTCTTACTACATGGATCTGAATCCAGTCACTTATATTTACAGCGCATCTTCGGGTACCTATGTATCGGGTATGCTGCCTGTCGGTCTTTTCTTAGCCGCCTTGTTGATGGCTGCCATCTTCTATTTTGCAGGGAATATTCATGCTTCAAGACAAGAGATTTGAGGAGGGGAACACATGCTGAGGAGCATTTCCGCAGAATGGCTTAAACTTCGGCATTCCCGGATCAGCCTGGTACTGGCCATTCTGCCTATTATCAGTCTGCTTATCGGATGCTTTAACTTTTATTTCAATCAAGCGGCTTTACAAAACGGGTGGTACAGCCTGTGGACACAGGTCAGTTTGTTTTACGGAGAATTCTTCCTGCCCATCCTGATCGCTATCTGTTGTGCCTTTGTATGCCGCCTGGAACACAGCAATCGCAACTGGAATATGATTCTGGCTTCTCCAGTGTCAGTCACCAGCCTATTTGTTGCCAAGTTGGTCATTGTTGGCATATTGATCTTCTCGGCTCAAGCCTTCTTCATGCTCATGTACTGGGCAGCAGGCAAACTGTTCGTCATTCCGGGTCCGTTCCCGATGGAGACCGTCGTATGGAGCCTGCGAGGATGGTTTGCCTCTATCTCTATTGCTGCACTGCAACTAGGGTTGTCGATCCGGATAAGAAGCTTTGCGACGCCAATTGGCATCAGCCTTTGTGCAGTCTTTCTGGGACTAGGCATGTATGTGCTGAAAATCGGCATGTTATTCCCCTACTCCTTGTTAACTATAGGCATGGGCGTTCTGAGTCAAAAGGGACTGACATCCTCGGAGAATATCGTCTTTCTTTTCATGAACAGTCTCTTTATCCTTCTGTTTGCTACCTGGTCGATCCGCCGCCTGAAATATAAAGACATCGCATCGTCCTAAATTTACCGAGATTAAAGGAGGACAAGAACATGAAAAAAGCATTCACTATTCTCGCATTGGTACTCGTTATTCTGACTTGCCTGTGGCTCTTCTTCATGGACCCTGCTAAATTGACTCCCGATAACCCTGCCGGCAAAACAACCTACTATACCACTGTGAATCAGACTACAGTCAACAAGGATGACAATGGCAGATATGCTTATGAACTGATCGGCTATACAGACGAAGGAAAATCCAAAACACTTAGCTTCTCCACCAGTAAGCTACTCAAAAATGGGGCCTATCTGAAACTATATGTATCCACGCTGCGTGGTGTTACACACTGGGAAGAGGTCACAGCGGACGATCTGCCGGGGCAAGCCAAGCAGTTAACCTCTAAATAGAAAAAAGATGCGTATCTATATCTCCATTGATATTTGCATAACAAAAAGAGCCTTGCCCCATTACTTCAAGGGTGGCTCTTTTAGGTTATGCCAATGCCATCTGTAGCGCAGTCAGCGCAATCCCGATAACAAATCCGGTAACGGCTCCGTTGATCCGAATCCATTGCAGGTCCTGTCCAACCTTATCCTCAATCATCGAAACCAAAGTGGCATTGTCCATTTTGTCCACATTTTCGCGTACCAGTTTACCGATTTTAGAATGATTTTTCTCCAGCAGTGTTGTGACGCCATTTACGATCTTGGCATTCATGCCTGTCATCAACTCGTCATCTGCCCGCAGATCAACCAATACCCGCTCAATGGCAGGCAGTGCATACGTATCTACATACTGTCCATCTTCCATCGCGGCGAGTGCCTTGTCTCTCAGGTCGGTGAGTTTGTTCAGCACCGTTTCCTCTGCGTTCCAGCCCTCCAACATATTGTTCTTCCAGCTGTTGATTCCATCTTGCATAGCCTCACTCATTGCCAAACGCACCGTCTGGGTACGTACCATATCAAGCACCTTGTATCTTAGAGCGCTGCCTTCACGTTTCATATCCTCTACCCGATCGAAGAGATATCCTTGTAAAATGCCACCCAGACGCTCCTCGTTCATATAACCCAGGAACGCATTCATCGCAAACTGCATCAATCCGTTCATCTGAATGCCGCTGATGGCTTTCATGCCGCTTTCACCTAAAAACATGATCGTCTCGGGTTTAACCAGCCACTCCTCGGCTTGCTTCAGTCCATAGTCCAGCGCTTTGGCGTCGTAGCCCCGCTCTGTCATCTGGTGGGCAGCCCGTTCCAGAATTGGACCCAGATCAAAGGCGCCCGCTTGTGACTTGATCTCACGTGCCACGAGCGGAGCAATCTGCTCTAACGGCAGACCAGCCAGAATTCGTTTGCAGAGCGTATCAATCATGATCTTGATCCCGTCACTGTGAAGCTCACGTGTCAACGTATCTAGCACCGTCTCTGCTGCTTTGAAATCTGCAATTTTCTCGGTAATGCTGTCTTTGTTGAGCAAGTTATTTTCTACCGCGGAGACCAGACCTTCCGTCATTTTATCGCGATTTTTCGGCAGCAATGCTGTGTGTGGAATGGGAATGCCGAGCGGGTGCCGGAATAATGCGGTAACGGCGAACCAGTCCGCAAGTCCACCCACGAGTCCCGCTTCAAATGATCCTACCAGCAACTTGCCCACAGGAACGCCCTGGAACGGCAAGGATGCAGCAAATCCCGCTCCCATGACCACGAGAGACCAGGCTGCTGCTTTTTTGGTTTGTTTAGGTTTAGCCATTGTATTCTTGCTCCTTTATCGTTAATCGTACGGTCTGGTCTATACCCGATTCCGTACTTCGTCTGTTCTTATGTAAACTCTCCAATTACAAAGTCTTGGCTTCCATATTTCGTATACTTCATCTTATCACCCACAAGCGTCAAAACCAAACCTCTGGTTGAAGAAAAAGGATAATAGCGGCGTTTACTTCGTAAAATGGATCACTCCCTTTTCCAAGACCAGGAAGATTTTAGTATAATCATTCAAGACGGCCCTTCGATATCGATTGGCTGCTGAACAGCAGGGTAATTACATATTGGAACAATGAATCAATAAGAGGAGGAATTTCGGACCATGAAACACGTGCAGGACACAACCACGCTCTATAACGGAGTCAAAATGCCATGGCTGGGTTTTGGGGTATTCAAAGTTAAAGACGGAGACGAAGTCGTTCATGCTGTCAAAACAGCCATTCAAGCTGGTTATCGCAGCATCGACACAGCCAAAGCGTATAACAACGAAACAGGTGTCGCTCAGGGTATTCGTGAATCTGGAGTAGCTCGTGAGGATCTGTTCATTACCACTAAAGTATGGAATAGTGATCAGGGATATGAATCCACGCTGGCTGCCTTCGAAGCAAGCATGGAACGACTCGAACTGGAGTACCTGGATCTCTATCTTATCCACTGGCCGGTTAAGGGCAAGTACAAAGACACATGGCGAGCGCTGGAGAAACTCCATAAAGAAGGACGCATCCGCGCGATCGGTGTGAGCAACTTCCAG
Source organism: Paenibacillus sp. BGI2013 (assembly GCF_002843485.1). Classification (NCBI taxonomy): domain Bacteria; kingdom Bacillati; phylum Bacillota; class Bacilli; order Caryophanales; family Paenibacillaceae; genus Paenibacillus; species Paenibacillus sp. BGI2013. Next base: position 103,251 of record NZ_PJFA01000015.1, on the reverse strand, counting down.
ATTCACCATCTGGAAGACTTGATGATCGATGCCACGATCAAACCAGCAGTTAATCAGGTGGAGCTTCACCCACTATTGATTCAGTCAGAGCTTCGTGAGTACTGCAACAAACATCAGATTCAGATCGAAGCCTGGTCTCCGCTCGGACAAGGTCATCTGATGGATCATCCGTTGCTGAAGGATATCGCCGCCAAATACAGCAAGTCCCCTGCACAAGTAATTCTGCGCTGGGATCTGCAGAACGGCATCGTGACGATACCGAAATCCGTTACGCCTGAGCGTATTCACGCGAATGCTGATCTCTATGATTTTGAGTTAACTTCGGAAGAAATAGAGCAGATTAACAGTCTGAACGAGAATAAACGATTTGGTTCTGATCCAGACAACTTTAACTTCTAATATAAGCAAATTAATTCGATTACACCCGCCTTCGATCTTAGAAGAGCGGGTGTTTTGGCATGTGATGTTATAGGCAAATTATTCTATGTTAAGAATGGAGGCGAGGCTCGTTATCCTATTCAGGGCCGAAAGAAAAAAATTTTTTTGACCGTTTAGAACTATTTCTTCTCCTCACCAGTCTAACGAGTGTCAAGCGAACTCAAGCACTTCTATAGAATCCAGGCCTGGAACGAGCGGTGACTTGAATATTTAGGTTGATCAGGGGGGATCAGGAGTGATTAGACTGAACCATAGAAAGACAAAAGAAGAACAGTTCAGCGAAAAAATAACAGAGATTCAAAATAAATTATATCGACTGGCATACTGCTATGTTAAAAATGAACAAGAAGCGCTGGATATCGTATCCGAAGCGGTCTATAAAGGGTACATCGCTTATGGAAAGATGGAGTCCATGACTTATTTTGATTCCTGGATGTCACGAATTGTGATTAACACAGCGATAGATCATATTCGACGCAACCAGCGAGTGACCTATATGGAGGATCATGTGCAGGAGTTTGTATCTCCAGAGCGAGGGGCATCCCTAGAAGAAAAAATGGATCTATATGACGCACTGGACCGGCTTATCCCCGAGGAAAGAGCCTATATTATATTAAAATTCTTTGGTAATATGCGTTTCCGGGAGATCGCTGAAGTGCTCTCCCTGTCGGAGAATACCGTTAAGTCAAAATTCTATCGGATTATCAACAAATTAAAAATGGATTTAATTGAAGGAGAGGTTGGAGATCTATGACAGGTAAAGATCGTTACGAAAATATTGAAATCCCTGCTCAACTTACTGACGTTATTCATCATGCACAGAAAAGAGCCACTGCTCGCAAGAATTCATCTCGAATGATTCGTTATGCCTCAGTCATAGCGGCATGTGCTGCTTTTCTCTTCGTGGTGAACATCCCTTCCGTAGCAAACGCCATGTCCAAAATACCTGTGGTCGGCTCTATTGTTCAGGTGTTGCAATTTGGCGATGGAGGCAAAGTTACAGATGGAGTAACTGTGGGATCAGAAGCAACCGAAAATACGCTTAAAATCAATTTTAGCACCGACGATCAAAATCAGACTAATGATGCGCCCCATTATAATGTGGTACACAAAGAAGCACCGAATCGTATCCTCTTCACTTTTAACGGTGCACGTTACATGGATATAAAGAAAGTAAAAGCCGACTTCATGACCCAGCTTTTAGTGAAAGATGTTTATGGTTCCATGATTTTAGACGACTCTTCCGTCGGATTCGTAGTTGTTTTAAAAGAAGGGGTACAGTATGCCGTAACGGAATTCAAGAACCCTGGATACCTGGAAGTGAAACTGACTTCCGACGGCAAACCGGTCACACCTCGGAAGGTATACTCTCTCCGCACAGAATCAATGCCTTTTGGAGAATCGATGGGTATAATTAAAGAGTCCTATCCGGATGAGGACATCTCTTTCCTCAAAACGTCCACTGGTGAGTTTACAGCAGTTATTGGAGAATATCATACCGCTGAAGAAGCTGAACAGAAGCTCAAAGAACTCGCTCAGCAACCGGATTATCATGAGGAGTTTTATGTGGACAGCTGGATGAGTAACGAGAATCCGAAGTGATTAGTCATTGCCAAAAGTGATGCCTATTCAAAAGGGAATGATCTATCCCTGAACTAGGCATAGACCTCAGCATACTTTATACGCTCGATCCAAAAAAATCCCGATTCGGATGCACTGAGCATCTCGGATCGGGATTTTCACATATTAAAACCTATTCGCTTTTGGATACAAGCTTGAAATCATCAAAGTGGAAACCTGGCGCTACTACACAAGTTACCAGTACAGGCTCATCGCCCAGCGGACGCGCTGTCTGCCATACGCCGGCAGGAACGAGCACCTGTGGTGATTGCCCCGCAGCAATATCCATCCCCAGAACAAGAACTTCCTCGTTCTCCGGGTTCTCCCCATTGCCACCCAGCTTCAGTTCAACTGGACTGCCGCTGTGCCACAGCCAAAGTTCATCGGACAGAACCGTATGCCACTCGGAGATTTCATGTGCGTGCAGCAGGAAATACGTGGAACTTGCCGAGAATCGTGGGCCGGAGTATGTATCCGGCAGAACGGACTGTGGAATCTGATAAGATGCCTTCCATTCTTCCTTATACCAACCGCCTTCAACGTGAGGCTGCATATTGAGCGCAGCAACCAATGGCGATAATTCATGTGTCGTCATAACCTGTTTCCTTCCTTCCAAATCATATTGGAGACACTCCTTAACCAGAGTTTCGCCTCTCTCTCCCTACTCTAAAACATCATTCAAGTTTTGTCACCTTGACAGCACATAAGGTGCCATGCCAGATTCGTTCTCTCGGTATTTAACGATAGGATTAAAGAAATATTTCATTTCCAATGATAGCGTTTACAAAAAGCTGGATGTTCCGTTATGATATGGATATCGTTGTTAATCCGTGAAGCAGAGGGGAGCTGTACCATGAGTCTCATAGAGGACCGGATTGGACCCAAATACCGAATCGGTGAACATTCATTTACCATTGAACATATGCGCAGACATGATGGGAATGGTATGCCACAACCTCACGCTCATCCATTCTACGAACTGTATTACTTACTTCAAGGTGAACGAGTGTATTCCATGAATGGTCAGATTTTGTCCGCCCGCAAGGGTGATTTTATTCTGATTAATCCACATGATGTACATACTACCTCCAAAGGAAGTATTCCCGGCTTCGAACGGATATTAATCGGTTTTTCTCCTGCTTTTGCAACGGGGATGGAACTTGGCATATGTGGTCTGCTGCCTTTTAATTGTTCAAGACTCCTTCGCCTGCCTGAAGCGGAACAGCCCGAGATGGAGCGTATATTGTGGCAGATGCTGCAAGAATGCAAAGAGCGACGCCCTCACTATGAGATCGCCGTAAGAAGTCTGCTTGCCCAACTTTTGATCCGTATCCATCGGGTAGAGGAGGACATCCGGCAGTCATGCCCCGGTCCCTTGCATCCGATGCAGGACAAAATCAGTGAAATTGTCACTTATGTGAATAAAAACTATACCGAACCACTTACATTGGAGGGTGCAGCCAATCGTTTTTATATCAGTCCATCCTATCTGAGCCGAATGTTCAGCCGATTTACGGGGTTTCGGTTTAGCGAATATTTGCGTGTTGTTCGTGTCCGGGAGGCACAACGAAGATTGCTGTCCACACAAGAGCGTGTCCAGATGATCGCTGAGAAGGTAGGATTTGAGCATACGGCTCATTTTAACAAAACATTCAAACAGGTTACCGGTACAACACCGCTGCGCTATCGTAAGGAACACCGGTAGATCATCAGATAACTTCATATAAAAGCCGAGTGGGTAGCCTCGCTCCAGAGATTACGCATTCCTTATATCAAAAGGCATCACGATTACTGGATCATGGCTGCACCACTACGGCTGAATTGGACCAAATTGTATAACCCTATTACATACTTTTTATCTACGAATGATCACGCCACTTCGCACCTCGGGACCCACAGATATCTGACGACCGTCTGTGTCTGCATCGCCTTCACGACATACAATGCCTGCGGACTCGTGTCCTGTCACCATCAGAAGTCGGCCATCTGCACCTTTTCCCTGAATTCTCTCTAGCTCCGCCCCTTTGCACTGGTGCAAATGAACCAACGGACCTTCGGTGATCTGCGCTTGCAATTCAGCGATATGCAGATGTTTCGCATGAGCACATTGGATACCACTGCGAGCTTGCACGTTGTAACGCTGGATGATCACCCCATCCAAAGGCTGTTCCGGCAATCCACTCACAAGCAACGCAGTGTCGGCACCCGCACAGACCACATCCGATATTCGAATATCCCGGAACACCGGCGTCTCTTCGCTAATCTCCTGAGATAGATCACTGCCCCGGGCAGACCCTTCCTGATTTGCATAGAAAAAGGAAAACGAGATGGCTTCCATAATGATATCTTTCATATATATGCGCTCAATCTGAATGTCCTCAACCACTCCGCCGCGCCCACGTGCGCTTTTGAAGCGAAGTCCAATGTCCGTTCCGATAAACGTACAATCCGACACACGTACATGCCGCACACCACCGGACATTTCACTGCCAATTACAAACCCGCCATGACCGTGATACACCGTGCAATCCCGAATGGTGATGTACTCCGATGGAAGACCCAGTTCACGGCCTTCGGCATCCTTGCCTGATTTCAGACAGATCGCATCATCACCGACATCGAATACACTCTTCTCGACCACCACATGACGACAGGATTCAACGTCCAGCCCATCTCCATTCTGAGAAAACCACGGATTTCGCACACTCACGTTACGAATGGTGACATGCTCAGATGCCCAGGGGTGCAGATTCCATGCAGGCGAGTTCTGAAACGTTGGACCGTCCAGCAGTACCCGTTTGCATCTCCGTAAACTGACCATGTTGGGACGTAAAAAGTCTCTGACTTCTTCATAGGCAACGACATCACGCACCTGCTCCTGATGCAATCGATTTGCGATGGCGCCGCCCTCAAGTGCAGCTGTGGTAGGCCACCAGATTTCTTCATCTCCGCTGGATTGCTCTACAACACCACCGGAAGCGATCAATTGGTTCCATTGTGAAGTGGTCATTTTGGAGCGTTTCACCGGACGCCATGCCTCCCCGCCCCCATCCCATATCCCCTCACCAGTAATCGCAATATCCTCCAGTTGATCACCATCGATCGGGGATTGGCAACGGACCACCTGCCAGCCTTCGAAGCTTGATGCAATTAATGGGTATTGATCAAAATCTCGGCTAAACGTAACCAGTGCCCCTTCTTCCACATGTAGTTCGATCCGGCTGCGCATTACAATCGGACCTGTGAGCCATACCCCGGCAGGAATTACGATTCTCCCACCTCCTGCTTCAGCACATGAAGCGATGGCAAGTCGGAACATCTCCGTATTATCTGTTACGCCGTCTCCAACAGCTCCATAGTCTGTAAGCTGAAAATCCTGTACAGGAATGACAGGCAAATTGGCTTCATAAGCTCGAACATCGGACTGGGCACTTGCTCCTGTCGACATTGGGGAGTGATATGTATTCATCGTGCAGAATCATCCTCTCTACATGTAATGGAATTGTTATAGGGTCAATACATCGCTTTTACTTTCCTTACTTAACGTTCATACGGACGCTCTCTCACTCCATGATATCAATGGCATGACGTGTAGGGTTGAGCTTTCTTGCCATGTACACGTGGAACTTGATGCTATTTGTTTTGTTAATCAGAGTCATAAATCAAACATCACTTTCAGTATACTCTATACAACTATTCCAAAGGTTGGAAAGAAACTAGGAGAATAGATTCATTTTTCTGTCAGGATTCGTCACAAGGAGTTTAATAACATGACAGATATATAACATATTTTCTGGCTATAGCCCTAGGGAACCCATTACTTATGTCATGTTTTATCACAAACCAATTGCCATAAGCAGGATGACTATGTATGATTAAATAACTAGTTTCAATTTATTCCTTATTATTCCTTTTACACACAGACGTTGCAGAAAGGATGGGGTGTACTCTTGATTGAATTTAGGGGTGTCCAGAAACATTTCGGTCATTTTCATGTCCTCAAGGATATCCATCTTCACATTGAAGAAGGAGAAGTCGTCGTCATTATCGGACCTTCCGGCTCCGGCAAAAGCACGTTACTCCGCTGTATTAACCGCCTGGAGACCATTACCGAAGGTGAACTTGTCGTCAGTGGGATTCCTCTACATCAGAAAAAGGTGGACATTAACCTCTTCCGCCGTGACATCGGCATGGTATTTCAACACTTCAATCTTTATCCTCACAAAAAAGTCATCGATAACATTACCCTTGCACCCATGAAGGTGCGCAAACAACCCAAAGAACAGGCAGCCGCAACAGCAATGAAGTATCTGACCCGGGTGGGCATTGCCGACAAAGCAGACAGTTATCCCTCCCAGTTGTCCGGTGGACAACAACAACGGGTAGCCATCGCCAGAGGACTTGCCATGGAGCCCAAAATCATGCTTTTTGACGAACCTACCTCTGCTCTCGATCCCGAGATGATCGGGGAAGTCCTCGATGTTATGCGTTCCCTTGCCCATAATGGCATGACCATGGTCGTCGTTACCCATGAGATGGGATTCGCCCGCGAAGTTGCGGACCGGGTCATCTTCATGGACGAAGGCCGAATTGTTGAAGAGGCCAACGCTGCAGAATTTTTTGACAACCCCAGAGAAGAACGAGCACAGCAATTCCTGAGCCGTCTGATTCATCATTGAGAATAATCCACTATTCCATTTTGAAAGGGGTCTTTTATTCATGAAGAAATTATTGAAATGGCCATCATTTATGCTTGTCCTCATTCTCTCCCTTGTATTGTCAGGTTGTAGTACAGGTACAGATACACCTTCAGCGAGCGGTGGTGGTGACGCCGAGGCGAAAGGCACGATTGAGCGGATTAAGGAACGTGGCAAGCTCATCGCCGGTGTGAAATACGATACGAAGCTGTTTGGCTTGAAAGATCCTGCAAGTGGCAACGTTGAAGGATTCGATATTGATATCGCCAAAGCACTCGCCAAACAGATCCTTGGAGATGAGACCAAGGTCGAACTGAAAGAGGTCACTTCCAAGACGCGTATTCCCATGCTGCAAAATGGAGACATCGACATCATCATCGCCACGATGACAATTACGGATGAGCGTAAGGAACAAGTAGATTTCAGTGATGTTTATTTCGAGGCAGGCCAATCCCTGCTGGTGAAAAACGACAGTGCGATTACCGGCCTGGAAAGCCTCAGCGGGGTAAAAGTACTCGCGGTGAAAGGCTCCACATCCGCTCAGAATATTCGCGAGAAAGCCCCGGATGCTGAGGTGCTTGAATTCGATAACTATCAGGATGCATTCACTGCTCTCAAAGCAGGTAAAGGCGAAGCGCTGACCACAGATAACATCATCCTCATCGGTATGCAACAGACGGATAACAGCTTCCAATTGGTTGGTGGCAATTTCACAAGCGAACCTTATGGTATGGCCATTCGCAAAGGTGACACTGCCTTCGTGGAGGAAGTCAACGCACTGCTCAAAAGCATGAAAGACAGTGGGGAATATGACACTTTACATGAGAAATGGCTGGGCGCGAAGCCCGAGTAACCCGAATTAAGATAGGTAAGCGGCGAATTCGTCTGCTGGATGCGAAGCATGAGCAGACGTAATCGCCGTTTCTACATCTGGAGAACGGAGGCTTCGCCTATATGGGCACATTGGATTTCAGCGTACTAATGCGACACTCGGATCGTTTTCTGGAAGGATTCCTGAATACGATTCAAGTGAGCATTATGGCTCTCATTGGCAGCTTTATCCTTGGCGCGATCCTGGCTATCTTTCGGATATCCCCTGTGAAACCGCTGAACTGGATCGGCACGGCTTTTGTGGAATTTATCCGAAACATCCCATTGTTACTGGTTGTGTTTTTCTTCTATCTTGGACTGCCTGCACTAGGCATCTCGCTGGATGGATTTGTCTCCGGTACTCTGGGTTTGACCATCTACACCGCCGCTTTCATTGCCGAAGCAATCCGAGCGGGCATTCAGACCGTGCCGCGTGGACAACTGGAAGCAGCAAGGTCTTCAGGTTTGTCCTATGTACAGGCCATGAACCTGATCATTCTGCCCCAGGCCATCAAGATTGTACTGCCGTCCATCGGCAATCAGTTCATCAATTTGGTCAAAAACTCATCCATTCTTGCCGTTGTCGCTGGTATGGATCTTATGTATTTTGCCGACCTGGTTAACTCGGATACGTTCCAGCCGCTAAGTGTGTACACCATTGTTGCGCTGTTCTATCTGGTGCTGACACTACCACTCAGCTTCCTGGTGCATTATATGGAGCGCAGGTTTGGACAGAGCGATGCAGAAGCGCGCAGCACCAAAGGCAAACCGAAAAAGAACAAACCGACAGGTCAGGTCACCATGTAACAGATTGACTTGTACCTGCGCAGATTTTTAGGGAAATATATTGGCTTGTCCATGCCCCATCTATTGATCTTCGATATTCCATTCCTGCACACAGAAGGAGGCTAATAAAATATGGACTTTAGCGGGGCCTATGCGTGGCCCAACCTTCGTTTCCTGCTTCATGGATTCCTGATTACCCTGCAGGTAGCAGGGCTATCCATTATATTCAGCTTTGTGCTTGGCACTGTGCTGGGTACGATCCGGTTTACCCGTATCCCTGTTCTGTCACAGATCGTCGCAGTGATCGTGGATACGATCCGGAATCTGCCGCTGTTGCTCATCATTTTCTTCATCCACATGGTACTTCCACAGCTCGGGATTAAAATGTCCGTCTTCTGGTCCACAGTTGTTGGACTGAGTCTGTTCGAAGGCGCGATGATCGCCGAGATCGTCCGCAGCGGTCTGAAATCCGTTGAGCGCGGTCAGGTGGAAGCTGCCCGCTCCTCGGGCCTCAGCTACATGCAGACCCTCGGTGGCATCATCATGCCACAGGCGCTACGCCGCATGTCCCCGCCGATGGTCAGCCAGTTCATCTCACTCCTGAAGGATACTTCACTGGCGATCATCATCTCTCTGCCGGAGCTGATGCACAACGTGCAGATCCTTGGCGGTCAAAGTTTTGATTACATTATCCCGGCCCTGCTGCTCGCAGCCGTATTGTATTTTGCCATCAACTACGCGCTATCCATTGTCGCAAGACGACTTGAGGCACGGATGAATTGAATGACTGAATGAATGAAGCGCTGAGAATAAGGCATGAGATAATACGAAACATGAAGGAGCATGACGGAACCGAGACCCCATGATTGATCAGATATGAAGAAATGAACTTGAAGGAAAGAACCTAATAGATGAAAAAAATGAAAGCGCCCCAAAGACTCTAAACCCACCTATGCAGTGGATATGGAGCCTTTGGGGCTACATTTATGCTCATCAATTCACGAGCTTCCCACGCATTTCTAACGAACTGAGGGAAGCTTATTTAGCCTTTTTCGGGACATTTCCTAATCTAACGAATCGTAGACGCTCTATTCTTCCGATTCACCCCGCTTTTACCCCCTATTACAAGATTTTGAGTAAAATAACTTCACTGAGATTCGCTACATTTTTCATTTCAGCTTATAGCCCCATATTAGTCGTCTCAGGTTCGTTAAAACTTACGCCACCGCGAATTAAATTAACACCCACTCCCACTATTAATGATTCGCCCGATTCGCCCAATTCGTCCACAATCAGCTCATCCGCTAGATCGCTGCTCCGTTGTGACGTAATTCCGCCTGTAAAAGCTCGATCGGAAGTTCCACCGGGTCCAGCATCATCTTCACTGTTAGTGCAGCCGCTGTCCCTGCCGCCTCCCCGGTAGCCATACAGCTTGGAGTCAACCTTGTCGTTGCATGCGCCTCATGTGTGGTGGAGATGCAGCGTCCTGCCGCCAGCAGATTGCGGATATTGCGAGAGATCAGACAGCGATACGGAATATCGTACGCCCCATCCCCCTCTATAAAGGCAGCCACAACACCTTGACCCGAAGGGTCATGAATATCAATCGGATAACCACTTCTGGCAATCACATCGTCAAATTTCCGTCCTGCAACTACATCCGCTTGTGTCAATGCATACTGCCCAATGATCCGTCTCGATTCACGAATACCAATCTGCGGCGCTACTGCCGAGATCGAAGCCCGTTCGAATCCAGGCACATCACGCTGCAAAAACTCAGCGATCATCAGCACCTGTTTCCGGCCTTCCTGCTCCGCAGAGGTCAGATCCTCGGCATCCGTCGCATCGAGCCCCTGCACCCGGGTACAATTAATCAGCACTTCATCCTCTGCCGGTCCGGTAAAAAACAACACCTGGTCGCGATTAATCGGCACACCTGCTTTTTTCCACTGGGAATAGAAACCACTCACCCCGGTTAACGGAATGCTGTCCAGTTCAGCAAAAGGAGTTTTCACATAGAAGTCCTCCGGGTGCTCCAGCATGTATTGTTTCACTCGTCCAAGATCGACACCACGCATGCGGAATTTCATGGTCATCGGCTGTGACTGATGGTCGCCGTCTCGTCCTTTTGCCACAGAAGCACCCGCAAGATAAGCCAGATCCGCATCACCGCTTGCATCCACAAATACATTCGCCTGGAACTCCTTTCTTCCAGATTTGTTGGTCACTCGCACCGCTTCCACCCGATCCTCTACAACGACCACCTCGTCCACAAAGCTGTGCAATAACAGCCGGACACCAGCCTCCTGCAACATCTCTGCTGCAACCACCTGAAAGATGGCTGGATGGTACGGCGTGACAGTATGCACAAATCCAACCGTATCGCGCAGATGCCCCGGGGAGCCGCCACGTGCCTGCAAACGATCTACAATCTCCTGCGCAATACCTTTAATAACCTGCTCACCGCGCTCCGTATGGAAAGTCATCCAGGGATAGACCATAGCGGCGGTTGACATCCCGCCCACGAATCCATATCGCTCCACCAACACTGTTCGTATACCCAGTCGTCCAGCCGCAATGGCTGCCGCTATACCCGCAGGGCCCCCTCCCACAATAACGACATCTGCTTCTTCCTTTTTCATGCTTATCCGTTCACGCAAATGTTGTCCCTCCTTCGTTCTATTGCACGTATTACACGGCTTACTCTTTCAGTCCCGTCATGGCAACCCCTTCAATGAAGCGCCGCTGTGCCAGGAAAAAAACAACTAATAGTGGCAAGGTTGCCATGACGGTGGCGCTCATCAGATATTGCCAGGCTGTACCCACTTCATCTGTAAACAGGGATAATCCAAGCGGCAGCGTCATTAGATCACGCGAGTTAATGAAGATCAACGGATCAAAAAACTCATTCCAGATCGTCACAAACGTGAAGATCGTCAGCGTAGCCATACCCGGCTTGGCAATGGGCAGCATAATTCGCGCATATATCCGGAATCGGTTGCAACCATCAATCATCGCCGCTTCTTCCAGTTCCGTTGGCACCGTAATGAAGAACTGCCGCATCACAAAGATGCCAAACACACCACCCGCGCCAAAGATCGGCAATAATATTAGCGGAAGATGGGTATCAATCCACCCCAGTTGCCGCATGAACAGAAACATCGGTATCGCCGTCACCTCATGGGGAATCATCATCGCACTCAGCAGGATGAGAAATACCACATTACGTCCTTTAAACGGAATTTTGGCGAATGCGTAACCGGCGAGGGAAGCAAAAAATACTGTTCCTAGCACAACCAACGCAGAAATGTAGATACTGTTCCAATAAAAACGGTGAAACGGAATCAATCGAAAGACATCGATGTAGTTCTGAAATCGGAATGGTTCCGGTATCCACTGCGGTGGATAGGTGAATATGCTCTGGGGTTCCTTGAATGATGTCGATATCATCCAAATAAATGGCACAATCATAATGAGGGAAATCAGAGTCAGCAACAAGTACGTCCCCAGAGTACTTCCTATCTTCCGCCCCGAAGGACTAGGCATCGCCTTCATTGAATACCCACCTCTTTCGGAGCTGCCATTGCAGCAGCGTCAGAATTAGCACGATAAAGAACAGTACATATGCGAGAGCAGAAGCATAACCAAACTGAAATAATTTGAATGCTTTTTCCCAGATATAATAAACCAATACCTTGGTGCTGTTGCTCGGCCCGCCCTGTGTCATCACATAGATCTGCCCGAATACTTTGAGTGAACCAATCACGGTCATGACTACGGTCAAAAACACGGTTGGCGTGATCATGGGCAGCGTGACGTGAAAGAAGGTTCCCCTTTTGCCCGCCCCGTCTAATGTTGCTGCTTCGTATAGTGAACGCGGTACCTGCTGAATCGCTGCAATGAACAGCACCATATTCAGACCGACATTTTTCAGCACACTTGTCACGATAATCGCTGGCATTGCCAAATCCGGATTGTAAAGCCAGGCCGGACCTTTGATGCCCAGCATCAACAGAAGCTGATTAATCAATCCAGACTCTGTCGCATACATCAGCTTCCACACGATGGCCCATACGATCAACGAGGTCATGACCGGAACAAAGATCGCTGTTCGGAAAATTCCGATACCCCGCAGATTTCTGGATAGCAGCAACGCGAGCAGTAGGGCGAGCACAATATTAAGCGGCACTAGCCCCGCTGTGAAATAAACCGTATTGGCAAGCACTTTCCAGAACATCGCGTCTGTCATAATATTCTGGTAATTATCCAATCCAATAAAATGATGATCCCCCAGCAGTGGCCAATCGGTCAGGCTCATGTATAACGCGAGACCCATGGGAAATAACAGCAGCAGGGTAAACCCAAGCACCATCGGCGATACAAACAGCCACCCCGCGATCTGGGCCTCTCTGGCGAGCGGCCCCCCTCTTTTGCGCTTGCGTGAATGGGTCAATCAGGCCTCCCCCTTTTAATCCAATTTCCTCCGAAGCTGAACTCTGCGACGATTCTATATAAGGTGAACTATACATTTACACAAGAACGTAGAGGACAGAAAAAACCTGAAGAAGCGAAGTGGTCGCCTAAAAGCTTTCTGGAAGAAAGCTGCATCGGAAGCATATGCTTATCCCCGGATTTCCCCTTTATATATGGGATTCAAAAAAATCTGGGGATAACAGCGATCGGAAGGTTGTTCTGGCATCGGAGTGGCAAGTGTAAATATTCTTTAGTTCAACTTATATAGTCCGAACGGTTCAGACTGTCCACCGCATTGCGGAACCCGTTCACAGCCCTTCGCAACTGCTCCTCCGTGTTGCCTGTCACGACCGCCCCAAGCATAATCGCTTTGACCCCGGTATTGCGCAGCACTCGAACATCCTCCGGCACCAGCTTTCGCTGGGAAGGAACCAATACCGGTACCTGGGCTTGCAAGACCAGACGGCGATACTTAAGCACATCCGCGAAGCTGAGCGGTGTACCATATTCTTTTCCAGGCACAATGGATGCCTCCAGAGCGGTGAAGCCGAAGTGCGCTGCCGATGTTACGAGGGAAGCATCATATTCTTCATTGATCGCAAACGTTGGGTCCAGCCCCAAGTCATTCAACATGAAGGATGGCAAGTGATGTGCATAGATGGAATAGAAGTCAAAACCCAGCCCGGAAAGCCCCTCCACATCCTCCCTTTGTGCTCCATCTATACTGCCAGAAGGTACGACCCCTACCGGACCACCAAACTCACTGCGGATCGCCCGAAACACCTCGGCGTACATGTCCAATGGACCAAAATGATTCCCGCTGGCGCGATGACCGACATTATAATGTACCTTCAGTGCATCAGCGCCCTCTTCCATAGCTGCCCGAGCCAAAGCAATATCATTCTCAGGCAGGCTGACCACCAGCGACAGCGGTTTCCGTTCAAGTAATTCTTTGAATTTGCCCATCGTTCTCACCTCCGGTTTCGATCGAATGATTTAGGGTTGCAACACGCTTTGGATCTCTTCCTGCATTTGTTTCAGGTTATCCTCAGCTGTCGCTGTCTTGGCAAACAGTCGGTCAAATCCCTGCAATACCGCATTGTCGATATCCTGCCAACGGATATCACCGGGAATTAAGCGCGCTTTTGGCATTTCATCAATGGCGGCCTGCACGATATGCTCTTTGCTCGGATTATTTGGCTGGAGAATGAATGCATCTGAGTTCAGAACAGAGGTACGCGGAGGTACAAAGTAGGTGGCTGTCGCCTGAATCCCCTGCTCACTGGCAAAATACTTCAACAGTTTCTTCGTTTCCTCTGGATGTTTGCTGTCGTTGAACATGGCATATCCGGCCTGCCCCAGCATCGGCACACTGCCTTGAGAACCGGAAGGCATAGGAGCGATGCTCCATTCAAAATCCGTAATTTCTCTTGCTTTGGAAACATAGCTGTAATTATCAAAGAACATGCCCACATTACCCGCATCGAAGCTGACTTGCTCACCCGCCTTCGGGTGTGATTCATCAGTGAACATCATGCGTTCCAGCAATTCAAGGGTCTGTACGCCATAGGCATCGTTCCAGGTGAACGTTGTCATGCCTTCGTCGAATGGACCGCTTCCATTGGACCAGGAATAGGAGGAAAGCACCGCCCAGGTCTTCCAGTCGCGAAAAAAGTTGGCACCATAGACTCGGTTGGTCGCATCCTTGCTGGTAATGGCTTTGGCGGACTCTTCGAACTGTTCCCATGTCCATTGTCCTTGGGTGGCAAGTGTGTTTGGATCAGTCAGGCCGGCCTTGTCGAACAGCGTTTTATTGTAAAACATGACCACCGGAGGTGTAGAAAAAGGTAGTCCCAGCAGTTCATCGCCATCACGGAACAAATCCAATGTACTTGGAATATAATCATCCAGCTTAAACTGTGCATCATCCTTGAACTCGGATACATCAGCCAGAATGTGATTGGACTTGAATTGCGGCACCATTCGCTCCGATACCCATGCGAGATCGGGAAGAGAGCCTCCGGCAGCAAGCACCGAGATTTTTTGCTGGTATTCTGCGAAAGGTACGGATTCCATCGTTACTTTGATACCTGGATTTTCCTTTGTGAAGTCATCAATCAACTTGTTGTATACATCCATATGCGCCTGATTGCCCCACATCATGAACTTCAGCTCGACCTCTCCATTCTCTCCGCTTGAACTGCCAGATTCACTGCCGGAATTGGAGCTTGTGCACGCGATTGAAGCCATCATCATGAGTATAAACACCAGTATCAGTCCTGCTTTTTTCATGGAAATCCCCCTTATGGACGTCGTGGTATACATGTGCAACCAAAGTATAACGAAAGCGTCGTTCCCCCTAAAATCACGTCAACTACAGAAATGGTATGGTTTTTCAAGAGATACTGAATCGGTCTCGATATTCTCCCGCGGTCCATCCCACCTGCTGCTTGAACACCAACATGAAGTGTTTGGGGCTCTGATGCCCGGATAACCGTGCCACATCATAGATTTTGAGACCCGTGTTGATCAGCAACCACTTGGCCCGCTCCATACGTGCCTCCGTGATGTATTCGGAATAATTGATGCCTATTTCATTCTTGAACAACTGGCTTAAATAAGTAGGGTTCAAGTTAACAAGATCTGCTATCGTCTGAAGTCGCAGATCTCCATCGGGATGTTGCTTGATGTGCTCCTTCACATCTCGGATAATCTTCCGTGTATCTCCAGCAGCGTGTTCTGTTTTCCCAGATGGCTCAGGGATAGAAAGGGTTGAAATACCGTATCTGCGATCCAGTAGCAATTGAATCTTTTGTATGCATAATGCCAGTTCATAACGATCGATTGGTTTCAACAGGTAGTTCAACACTCCAAACCCCATCGCTCTGCGTGCATATTCAAACTCGCCGTAGCCGCTAATGATGAGCATTAACAATTCAGGGTACATGTCTCTGGCTTTGCTTACCAAAGTTAGTCCGTCCATTTCACGCATGCGGATATCCGTGATTAACACGTCCGGCACCTCACATCTCAGAAAATCTAGCGCCTCGGTACCGCTCGATGCTTCGCCCGTTACCTGAAACTGAGAAGACACTTGTACGATCAGTTCCCTCAGTCCCTGACGGATGACTGTCTCATCCTCTACAAGCAATACTTTATACATGCGCTTCAATCCCCTTTCGGTAGAAGTTGAATGGATATCGTGACCACCAGTCCCTGCCCGGGACTTCCATCAATGCTTAGGCTGCCGCCTTCTCCATACATGAGGCGAAGCCTCTGAGCGATATTGTTAAGCCCCAAACTGTCCCCGGCATGGCAACGTAATGCCTCATTGGAAGGCTGTTTTGATATGGACTCATTTAACTCGTCAATCTTTGCCTGAGTCATACCCTTACCGTTGTCTCGCACGCTAATCAGCAGCTCATGATCAAATTTCAAGGCAGATACCCAGATTACTCCTCCATTTTCCTGCCCTTCAATGCCATGGTAGACTGCATTCTCCACCAGCGGTTGCAGTACCAGCTTGGGAATCAAATACTCCGTTATCCCTTCTTCGATGTCATAGATAATCTCTAACTTGCCGTCGTAACGTACCTGCTGAATGCGTACATAGGATTGTACAAAAGCAAGTTCTTCCCCAAATGGAACCATCCGGTCCACCTTATCAATCGTATAGCGCAGCAGCTTGCCAAGCGCCGTCACCATGTCCGACACCTCAGCATGCTTCTGGCGAATGGCCATCATGTTAATGGACTCCAGCGTGTTGTATATAAAATGGGGATTCATCTGGCTTTGTAACGCTGACAACTCTGCCTCCCGCTCTTGAATGCCCAGCAGAAACACCTCATTGAACAGTCGATGAATCTCTTCCATCATTCGGTTAAAGCCCCGGCTTATCTGCCCGAATTCATCACTGCTGAAGTATGCTACACGCTGGCTAAAATCTCCCTGCTCCACCCGAATCATGTGGTGCTTCAGTCGAATCAGTGGCCGGGTGATGCGATAGGATAAAAGAACCGCCAGAATCGCTATACCCGCCATACACAACACTGCGAACCATATTGTGAAGGTGAGCATCTCACCCGACTCCTTTTGAATCACAGCAATAGGTGTAAGACTGATCACCGAAAGCCCAGAATAGCTGGAATGGTGTTGTACATAGAGATAGGGCTGCCCATCCAGAACAACTTTTTGGTTTCCTGCATAGCTTTGAAGCTGTCCCTGCATTAGCAACTGGTCGTACGCAGACATTCCTCCGATTGAGGTCCGTTCGAACAGCAGACGCTGCTTGCTGTCTACAATCATCAGGCTTGCATCTTGCTCATAATTCAGATTGGATAACAGTTGACCGAAGGCCTCCAGACGGATGTCAATCAAAATGTAACCCAATCGCTGGAGCGTTCCCGGATCTCGAAGCACTCTGCCCACCGATATATACGATTCTTGCTGACCGCCCGTGTAATAGCCGGGTTCATGCGGAGGAAGCAGGCGCCATGTCCCTTCGGAGTCGTTAAGTTCTGTAAACCAGTCATCCTGCCTGCTGTCCCATACCGGCTTGACCGCCAGTGAATCGAGATTGGAGAACAAAATGCCGCTGTTGCTGATCAGGTGAATTCCCCGAATCTCGGGCCGGTCATAAGCTTGACCCGATGTGTAAAGCTTCATTTTCAGATAATCCTCCGACCTCGCCCATGTTCCCGACCCCATTGAAGCGTTGTATTTCCCTAGAATGCCAAGCACCATCTGATCGTAAAGCGGCAAGAGCGACAACCGCTCAAAGTCCTTCAGCAACCGATTCAGATTGGCGTTAATCTGGCGAACCAGTTCAATGGTGAACTGCTCGGTCTTGCGATCCATCGTCTGCGAGAAATGCTTGTAGTTCATCACTCCCTGTAAACTTAGCGGCAGCAACGTCAGCGCCAGGAACAACAGGAGCAACTTGGTGCGCAGGTTTACGTTTTTTCCGAAAAAAATGCGTACCTTGTCCATCATTTCCGTTCAACCCTCCCTCTCCCGATCATTGTATGAGCCCCCTTCGCAGATCAATCTGGATATAACTGGTGTCATCATATCCAGTTTTAATGATCATCCGCTATCCTGCCAATCCTGGAATTGGTACGGAATTTCAAGTTATCCGCATAGGTTTCAGGGTGAACGCCAAAAAGCCGACTGTATCGCTACAGTCGACTACGCTATTTCTTTAGAACACTAATTAGACCAAAAAACCGACTGCATTATGCAATCGGTTGTCTGTTCCTGAGATGGCTTTTATATTTGAATCGATTATATTCATTAATAAGCTCGTCCAGTACCATGGACTGTCGGAGGACTTTGTTGTCCTGCATGCCATGATTCTCCGCCAAACGACTCAACTCTTGCCTGTTCCGTTCGATTTTATCTGTGATCTGTACCGGTTCACTCACAGCATGCACCCCCTCTTTGTATAACATTTTAGGATACATTGCCAAAAAATTTATATTATATTCCTTTGCAGAATAAAATGATTGTTTACAAAGGTAGTTTTCATAAAACAAGCTTGTTACATTAACCCTTTAAAAATAGCTATAACTACAATATGTAGATATGTACTGCTTCATTCGCCTACATATCGAGTTTATGGGGGATCAGTTGCTTAACGATCAGTTTATTACATATTTTCTGTAGAAATAATCATTATCGTGCAACAGAAATTATACTTGACTGTTCACCTAATAATTGAAAATCAATATATTCTCTCAACTCGTATATGATTGTATATCTGTCTTTCTTCATTGAAGGTTCGCGAATCACAATAAAAGAATCCTTCATGAGTCTTAAGGACGGAATATCGATTACTGGAGCATGCAAAACTCTTACACTCCATTTCTTAAACTTAACCTTATACAACCATTCTGGGCCATTAAATATAATCACCCAGTCCGAAGGCAACGAAGCAATGTGGTCTTCAATCTTAATAAGGTCCGCTGTATTTAGGAATAGTAAACCATTTAATTTTTGATCAAACACGCTGTTCCCTACTTGCTCAAAACTCTTTTTAAAAAAAGAATACTTTTTGTGTCTACTGATCAAAATCATATAATAATTGATCGCGCACAATAAAATCACTATAAGAAAAATCAACACTGTACTACCCCTCCTTTCTAACTTCTTGAAATTGACGTATGTTTTCTAACACTAATGTTACCAACAGAACAATGGAAAAAACTAGAAAAGAACGGAACCAATCAACCACATAAACTTTGTGAATAAAAGAACTTAAAGTAACAATCAAGATAAAAATTATATTCCTCTGTATTGGAAAACTACTGAGTAGATGATTCTTTCCATAACAGGAACATTCCTTTGAAAAGCCATCTTTTCTGATAGTCAATATGGTAAGAACAATTAAAAAAGAAATCCCAAGGCACTCTTTAAAAACTTCTATATTAATTGGTAATAAAAAGAGAATAGAGAGTGCGAACTCCGCACTCAAAATCAGAATGGGTAATAGTCGAAAATTGCTTAATTTCAATATCTTGTATCCGCGTACTTCATATTTAAAATTCCCGAAAGATATGACCTTGGCTACAAAAGAGGAAAAGAAAATAAAAGAAAGTATGACATCTAGGATAAATCTAAACATTGTAAGATTCCCCCTTCTTAACAAGAAATATCAACGAGATCGATATTAATGGGGTAACTTGATTTCAGTTCACCATCCACAATACATTCAATAAAAATATTATCATCTTTCTCCATTAAAATTTTAAAATCAAAATATTGGTCTACACCAGGAACCATGTTTCGTTCCCTATAATTCCTGTGTATATGCATAGTGGTTCCTAAAATCTCGTGAGCGGAATTGATAATTCTTAGCTCGGTCTGCACAGTATTAAACTCAGGGAGACCTGCGATCTTTATGAGGCATGAGAATTTGATGATAAATGGATAAGTAGGAACCTCAATCCTGTTTATAATCCCCCCCAGAACAAATTTATTATTATTTATATGTATCTTGTCACAAATAAGCATATTAACCCACAAATTAATTCCTCCTAGCAAAAAAGAGGGTGAATGTATATCCCCCTCTTTTAAAAATCTCAGATTAATTGCAGCAGCCCGCTTTAATAGTGCAAATTGATTCTGTAGTTGTACCATTGCTTTGTTTGCAGAATTGTTTCTTGTCTGCATACAATGTTTTGGTATAAATGGTAGAACCAGATTGACAACTTCCTGTAGTACAATAGGTTTGCAGATCAACCAGACCCGCAGCCGTTCCGCTAGAACATCCACATGCCATTGTTTTTCACCTCCTTTCATGAGACACATATATTACTTCTAGGTTATGGATCTATAAATCCGAAGAACATCTTCAGTGTTGTAGACTACAGTAGAAGAGTGAATCGTTCTGTAAGCATCGGCGATCATCATGTAAGGCTGCATTGTAACATCAAAGTGTTTATGCATTTCCAACTTCTCCATCTCTACTACTGGGAAGGTCCACTGAAAATAATCAACCATTTCCTTGTGATCTTCTTGTGAACCCGAAGAGATTAAAACGATATCGATAGCAGGATATTTTTCTTTAATTTCGTTGAGGCAAGGAATCAGATCTATACAGTAAACACAATGAAGGGTTATAAAAAAATATGCAGTTAACTTTTGTGGAGCAATTTTAAACTCTGATCCATCCCAATTAAAAAAAATTTCATCCTGCAAATGATCCCTAAGTTTTTTATGAGTATCAGACCGCATAATTTGGTTGCACCTCATCTTCATACCATTCTTTTTGTGTTTTCCACATCATGTAATATGATTTCTTCAGCAGCATTAACTCCTCATGAGTTCCGAACTCCGTGACTTTTCCCTTCTCCATAAGCACAATTTTGTCGGCGTGTTTGGCTATCCCCACTCTGTGAGATATAATAATGGAGGTAGTTGATTTACAAAGTTCTAGAATATCTTTGAATATTAAATATTCTGTCATTGGGTCCAATGATGCTGTTGGTTCATCAAAAATAATGAGATCGGCATTTTCTTTTGCATAAAACCTAGATAGGGCTACTCGTTGCCACTGACCACCTGATAGATTAATTGCATCTGAATCCATGTAACCTAGTTTAGTATCCAGCCCGTTTGTGAATTTGTCGTAAATACCTAATCTCTTAAAAATTGCTATCATCTTTTGGTCGTTATTATTCATATTTTGAATATCACCCATTCCAGCGTTTTCTCTTAATGTCATGTGATACTTCATAAAATCCTGAAATACAACAACCGTGCGTTGCCTGTAATCATCCATATCCAATTCACTAATTGGAATACCATCGTAGAAAACTTGTTGCCGATTAGCTTCATATAATCCCAACAGCAGTTTAATAAATGTTGACTTACCAGAACCGTTCTCTCCAAGAATGGCTATTGTTTCTCCTCTTTTTATCTCAATACTAAGATTATCTACTGCATTCATGGTGCTATTTGGATAACAAAATGAGATATTCCTTACAGATATGCTGTCCTGAAAAACAAAGGGCTTACCTTCATTATTCTCATCAGAAATTAGTTCTGCTTTGGCTTGTTCCTTACCCACCTCTTCTGCACGATTCATATAACGATAATTCTCTATCAAACGAGAAGCATCTTGCATTAACAGGGAGATATTCATGATCGTAACAGACACTGCCATCGTTACGGCTACGTAGTCACCAATAGTCATTGTACTGTTTCTAATTTGTGAGGCGACCATAAACATAATCAATGCTGTGCTAACCACAGTAACCATCTCGCTGCGTAGATTTGTAGTAACATTTAACTTTTCTAGCGATACCTTTTGTTTATCTATATACTCCTTTTCTTCTTTCCACTTCGTTTTCAAAAAGGAGTAACTATTATATGCAGAGATTTCTTTCTGGGCTTCTGCACCCGTAATCAAATTAAAATAATATTGATACTTTACTGAACCAGACTCTATTTTTTCGTTTAATGTAGTTCTTTTATTCACACTTTTGTAGTAAAGCAACCCTTTAATTACACCAACACTTACCGCAATTAGAGCAAATATAGTTAACGTAGATCCAAGAAAGTGCAAGCCTAGCACTAAGGTAATAATTCTTAGCAAGAGTTGGTTGCAAAGAAGGAACATTTCATATGTTCTGCCTGATGCAAATCTTAGAAAAGAAAAATTTGCATTAAATGCTGGGTTTTCCTTGCTGGTTAAGTCCATCTTAGATATTTTATGAATTAACGTCTCATCAGTATGATTACTGTATTCTATCTGTAGCTTACTATTTCTAGAAGAGGATATTGCTTGTAAATATAGATTTAATAACTGTATCCCCAACAGAATGAGAATGTTAACAACGAAATAAGAGTTATTTTTTTCAAATATTTGATCCACTACTTGTTTTGAAATCAATATGCTTAAATATGATTCGAAAGCTCCATATAAAATAATGGCTATAATTATTATGGAGGAAACGGGATCAAAACGAATCAGCTTCATGAAGGCCTTAAGTGTTACAATTGTAATTTCCCAAAATGATTTCATAATTTATTGTTGGTTGATACCCGCATGAGCGGTGACAAGAGATTTCCAATATGCTCTTCGTGATTGCAGACACCGGCAGTGACAACCTGTCCAATCTTGTTTACTACGAGTTGAAAGGGAGCAACTTTCACAAAGAGTTCTTTTTCTATTTTGGCTAAATCACAGTAGTAATATCGAACCTTTTTTTCATTAAAATATTCTTCGTCTTCCCGTGTTGGACCCTCATAAAAAATTGCATAGTCAAAATCAGGATAATTCTCTATCGTTTTTTTTATAGGGTTAATATCACAAGCTTCGCAACCACCACTTAAAAAAAAGAGAGCACTACCCTGACGGGATTTATAAATCCAAGACAAGTCCACTGGAACTTCATTCTGAAAAAGCTGAATTTGCTTAGGGACGTAATCTCCAACTTCA
This sequence comes from Paenibacillus sp. BGI2013, assembly GCF_002843485.1. Classification (NCBI taxonomy): domain Bacteria; kingdom Bacillati; phylum Bacillota; class Bacilli; order Caryophanales; family Paenibacillaceae; genus Paenibacillus; species Paenibacillus sp. BGI2013. The sequence continues at coordinate 80,424 of NZ_PJFA01000015.1, read as the reverse complement.
TAAGAGGTAGTTGAACTTTTCAGGAACCTTCTGTGATCACTCATTCTTTAACCTCTCCTCACGATAAATATTACTCCCCTGAGTAACGATTTCTTCATAAACCTGATCTGCACTTTTTGCATCAGCCACACCGGATTCTAAAACTGATTTCAGCATTTCGCTAAATTTCCCTTGGAATTCCTGGGAGAGGTCATCGTAATAGCCTCTTCTTGTATCAACTCTTTTATTGATTAAATTGCTGATATCAATCCCGCCATAACTTCCTATCCTAGATTTCAGGGTTGATGTGTTCCCTATGAAATCTTGCGATTGAAGATGCTCCACAGAATCCTCACTCATTAAGTAACTGATAATTTTCCATACATCTTCTTTGTTTGCTGATTCTTTGTTTATGGAAAGCACCTGATTAAATTGCAAACCTGAGCTCATATCAGCATTCAGCGGATCACTCGGATAACTTATAAGCCCCCATGAAAAATCACCTTTTTGTTGTAGTTTTGAAATAGTACTGATATTGGAAGATAACATAGCTGATTCACCTTCTAAAAATTTTTCTCCAGTACTCTCAATTAAACTCCCTTGCTTCATCAAATTAATCACTAGCTCAATCATCGGTAGCCAATCTTTCTTAGTAAAGATAAGTTCTTTTTTTTGATCGTCCAGTAACCGAATTTTATTCGTTCCAATAATTGTCATAATCATATGTTGAGGAGCGGCCTCTCCGCCTTCAAATCCGAATCTGTCATCATCTGCAAATCGGTTGGAAAGGGACAAAAGCTCTTCCCAACTCATTTGGTCTGTTGGATAGTCTATTTGTACAGAATCAAATAAATCCTTGTTGTAAAAAATACCTGAAACGACAACTTGAGGAGAAAGACCCATAAGATCTCCTGATTCGTTAGAGAATACCTCCTTCATTTGATCGTAATAATCATCAATTTTTATATTTTTGGAATCTTGCACATAAGGACTCATGCTCTCTATACGATCCGAATCACGTAAATCTCGGAACGTTGGCAGATAAGAAATAATAAGGTCGGGATGATTATTTTCAAAAAAGCTTTCGTCTTCATATAAGTTATCATTGTTAGATGAAACAACGTTAAAGGTTAAACCCGGAAACTTACTCATGATATGATTTCCGTAGTATTGATAAAATGTCTCCTCGCTCTGAGGAGTAAGGACAGTGAGTTCCTTATTCATTACGGGTTCGCTTTTTTTATCGACAGACTCACCAAGTAAATCACAACCCGTCAGTATGCTGAGCATTAGTCCCATCCATAACACAGCAAATATATTACTTTTGTTCTGTTGTATATAGTACATGTCTTAATTCCTCCTGCATTTTATCAATAATCGAATTCAGAGAATCTGGGTTTACAATTGCACTTTGTATGCCATCGTTCACAACCTGATCTGTCTTTTGCTTTAATTCCCTATTTAAAGATACTCTTTCCATAAGTATATTGACTGCTGGATTCAACACATAAAAGACATCTTGATCTGTTTCTGGCTTCAGTTTTCTTATAGGAGTGGTGAATTTATCAATGCTTGAATTAAAGCGCATTTCTGCAGTTCTTTTATTGTTCAGTTGCTTCCAAACTTCAGAAGATGTAGCATAGTCTTGAGAGTTGGTGCTTATTCCGCTCATGATTGGATATGTTATGGTGGTACTGACATCTGAATTCTCCGTACCCACGGGTTCGGTTACAACACCCCAATTCAACTCCGGATTCATACTCTGGATTTGCTTCATAAAATAAGGCGTTTCTAAAATCATCGCGACTTTTCCTTGACTGAATAAGTCAATTGGGATACCTCCGTTGTCATCCATTCCCCCGCTTGAATATGCAGCGACTACATCAGCAATCAAGCCTTTCCAAGAATCCGTTCCAAAATGGACTTCTTGCCGTGAAGCATCATACCACCTACGTTTATCTGCCTTGCCCATTTCGATTAAAAGATCAGCATAATCATAATAGGGAGTATAAAGACCTTTGAGGTCAGAGTTACCAGAGAAACGCTGGGCCAATAACAACAACTCACGCCAGGTCATTCTGTCTGACGGTTCAGCTATCCCATTTTTTTCAAATAAATCCTTGTTATAAAATAAAGCCTGTGCCGTCATGGATTGAGGAAAAGCATATATTTTCCCGCCTCCGATTTCGTTAAGTAGTGCGAGTAAATTGTCATCTATTCCTGCAGTGAATTCTTCCTCTGTAAGAAAGACGTTGAGTTCCTTCAACAAATTCTCATTTTGTAACTCTGGAAAAGCCTCGGACGGAAAAAACAAAATATCTGGATTCTCCGTTTTAATAATGTCTATGTATTTTTTGATATCCCAATCACGGTCTCCAGCGGGAACATATTTCATAGCATCCCAAATTCCTTCTCCCATGGTACTCTTGTATTCTATTACTTCGATGTTGGTATTGCTAAATTGCTCATCAATTACACTCCCATAGTCTCGTTTAAAATCAACATAAGAACTATACATAATTTTAATCGTTTTATTTTCTGTTCTTTCCTTGTTGCTACAAGATGTTGTTATAAGAACAATTGCTATTAGCAAAATAATTTTTTTCATTAAATTTATCCTCCTACTGTTTCTCAGGAAATACCAAAACAATGATCTATTCCCAACCCTAGACATTTGTTTTTTCGATAATAATGGTTGATAAAACAAAAAATACATATTTTATTTAATAAATTAAATAATAACCTTTTATAGAAATATACTCCTTTTTGCGCAATTTCGAAAAATCAATTTTTCGGAAAACTAATTTTTCGGAAAACTAATTTAAATTTTTTGAATTGATTCTCTATATAGCAAGCAAAACACAATTTGTTGTTGTTACCCAAAAATACACATAAGGATTTTATTGTAATATGTGTTTGTATTTTTTTCTTATTTCTGCAGAAGCAAACGTTCTGTACTCACCAAACAAACTCACACATTTAATTAAAACCGAGTCATTATTGATAAATTTCGAGATTTCTATACTTCTTATTAATGAAATCATACCCGAATTATAATTGCTCCTACTTAAATGATATACGGCCAGTTCATAGAAAAAACCAACCAGAATAGTACCCCAACTTAGTTTAGAATAATTACGATTCGAATCTATATTAAGAGATTCGAATCGATCCTTATATTTCCTAAGCACAAAATTAATATCAAATTTGAATCGGTTTGCAGCCTGAAATATATTAAATAAGGCAATTACAAGTTCTTCCTCATCACCTTCAACATACTCTATGTAATTCTGCAGACCTTTGTTTTGCCCCATCTTTAACTTGAATAAATACGTATTTAATTCACTCCATTTTTTGAATTTATCTATAAATAAGATATCTTCCTCTGTTGGATAAGGCACCGCCAATTGATAATAATTACGTGTACACTGCAAAGCTTCTTTATATTTTCCAATTCTAGAATAACATGAAGCTCTCATAAGCAATGAATATCCTGTATATACATATATAGGATATTTGCAAATTCTTTTACCATCAATTTCACCTTGATTTTTATAGCTTTTCATTACTTTAGATAATTTCTCCAATTTCAGAGTTAACGGGTACAACCTATCAAAATCATGCAAAGCCGAATATAACTCCCCTAAATCTTTGAGTGCATCAAGCTTATACTCTTCCTCCAATCGATCAACAAAGGGTTCAAATCGAGCAGCAGCACGCTCAGAGGCTTTCTGATCACTGCAGCAGCTGAGCAAAAACATACGATACTGACATAAAGCCAAGCGTTCAGAGTGCTGATATTTCTCACCATCTGCAACATATCCGTATAAAACGAAAGCCGCTGACTTCATGTCTTTGTTATACATATTTTCAGCTACTTTAAACAATTTAGAAGTATATGTACGATCTTCAGTCACTTCTATAACTACTTTCTTTATACAATCAAGTTTATTTAGTTCCGCACAACGATAAAGGAAGGGTTCCAAACGCCTCCAATCTGGTGCTGTTTTCACTAGAAACTCTACAGCATACATTTCATAAAAATATCCCTTTTCGAGCCCCATACCAGCAGTAATCTGATCCAATTGATTCATTGCAATAGGTCTGGTTCCATTAATAATGGCACTTATCGTGCCAACATTAACACTGCAAACATTAGCGAACTGCTGAAGCTTATAACCCTGTTGTTCTATGTAATCTTCTATATGTGAGCTTATCGTAGGTGTAAGGATCACTTCTTTTACCCCCATATTTGTATATATGTATCTTCATAATTCAATAAATGTAATTTTAATCCTCTATTTAACAATCGTCAAACATTAAATACAAAAAAATGTTCTATTTCCAGATAAGGAAATAGAACATTGGATAATAACAATATATGTCGAAGTTCGTTTATTCATATAAAATCTTTTTAATATCCACCCGTACCGTGACTAAAAAAAGAATTTAATATAGATTCCACACCGCTATTAATCCCAGAGAACAACAGACATGAACTACAAAGCATTACTACTAACATTGCTTTTTTTAGCATATCGACCATAGACCTCCTTGATAATACTTTTGTACTTTAACATTACTGATTCGGTCGCTTGCGCTCTGTACTCTTCAAATAAACCCACACAATATATTATTGTAGAATCATCTTTGATTTTATGAGCAGATGTTAAACAAGTTAATAGACTTCTAAATCCTTCTTCATATCGTTCCTTAGACAACTGATAAAAAGCTAATTCCGCCCAAAATTTAGTGTACCTATCATCCTTAATTTGAGTAATATAGCTACTTTCGTCATAATGATCCTCAAATAACATATTAATATATAGATTGAATCTTCTAAGAGCGTGGTCTACATTCAGATTGTATAAATTGGCAGCTTCCATAATCTTAACTAACCCAAGTAAGGTTTCATTATCGTTATCTTCAATAAAATCTAAATAAGTATTTAGTGCGTCGTAATCACCCATCATCAATTTATAGAGATAGGTATTAACTTCAGCCCAACCTTGAAACCGCTTAATAAATATAAGATCCTCTGAAGTAGGTTTTTCAATTTCAAAATTCGTATATTGAGCGGTCTGATCCAAGGCCTTTTGGTAATCCCTACGCTCACCCCACACATTAGACATCAATAAATAAGCATAAGATTTATAGGTGAATAAAGGATGTTTGGAAGTCCTCTGTTGATCCAAACCCCTTTTCTTTTTTTTGTATTGTTCTAAAAATTCTACTCGTTGTTCCAGTTCACCGGCTAATTGAAATACCTTATCCCAATAACACAACCCACTATATGTATTAGCCAGCTCCCTAATCGCATCCAGCTGCCTCTCCTCATCCAGCCGATTAATATATGGCTCAAAGTGCACAGCGGCCCGCAGGTTATCATGTTGATTCTGACCAAGCGAGAGGGTGAAGATGCGATACTGGCACAGAGCCAGACGTTCCGAATGTTGGTATTTCTCACACTCCGACACACATTCGTACAACATCCGTGCAGCCTTCGTCTGTCCACGTTCAAGCATGCCTTCCGCCATCTCGAACAACTCGGAGATATACGAGCGATCATCCGTCACTTCCTGGATAACTTTATGAATACATTCCAGCTTGTCCAATTCAGCACAGCGTTGCAGGAAAGGTTCCAGTCTCCTCCAATGAGGTGCCGATTCCACGAAACATTCAGCCCCATAAATCTCGTAGAAATACCCCTCTTCCAGCTTCATGCCTTGGGTAATCAGATCCAGTTGCGCCATAGCGATGGGCCGAGTCCCCTTAATAATTGCGCTAAGCGTTCCAGCGTTAACTCCCGATATATCGGCAAAATACTGCAGGGTGTACCCCTGTTTCCTGATGTAGTCCTCAATATATGAGCGTATCGTAGTTGTAGGTTCCATGTATCCCACCTCCACAATGAAAATCCATAATTTTGAATTTATATGATAAGCACAATTTTAATCCTAAATTTTACAGCGGTCAATAAAAATCGTGGCAATTTCCTTCACATTTATGCAAGGAGGTCTCGCTGTTCCCGCTTATAGAAAAAATCCATTAGAAGAATCCGTGAGAACGTGATACATTTAATTCAACTTACATATCCTACTATTTCAATAGGATTATACGACACAGATACTATCAATTCAGTTCGAGGAGAAGGTCAGATGAAATTTGCCTTGTTTAGTCTCATGATGAATCTGCCTAATGCCGTAACCGGGGAAGCTCTGACAACTCAGCAGAAATTCCATAATATATTAGAGCAAGCAAAGCTGGCTGAACGACTGGGTTTCGATGCCTATGGAATCGGTGAACGACACGGTGCGCCGTTTCTATCTTCCTCGCCACCTGTCGTATTAACGGCAATAGCCGCAGCAACCACACGCATTCGGTTACTAACTACCGTCACTGTTCTTAGTATACTTGATCCAGTCCGGGTTGCCGAGGATTATGCCACGTTGGATCAATTATCGGGCGGACGGCTGGAGATGATCATCGGGAAAGGCAATGACCCTCGGCACTATCCGCTGTTTGGCATAAGCGAAGAGGAACAATGGGACTCACTCGATGAACGCTACCATCTGCTAAAAAGGCTTTGGTCTGAAGAGAATGTAACCTGGCAGGGAACGTATCGCCCTCCGCTTGATGGAGTGACCACGTGGCCCAGGCCGCTTCAGCAATCCATCCCCATCTGGCATGGTAGCGCGTCGAGCACGGTCTCGACCGAACTCGCTGCTAAATATGGCGAGCCGCTCTTTACGTCGAATTCTTTTCATCCGCAAGCCAAATACAAAGCGTTAATTGATCATTATCGGGAACGACTCGATTATTATGGTCATGATCCGCAGCAAGCAGTGATTGGCTCTGGTGCCGGCAGTCTCTATCTTGCGGATACGGGCGAAGAAGCCATTCGCCGCTATAAGCCATATTATGAAGCGTTCCATGCCACCGCCGCCGCACAACATAACCAATCGCCCTTCACCGATCTGGAGGATAACATTGCACGAGGCCCTGCGTTAATCGGCAGTCCGGAGCAGGTCATTGAGAAAATTCTGGACTACCATGCCGCTTACGGACATCAGGTGCTGAGTATCAGCGTAGATGGACTGACCCATAGCGAGCAGTTGGAGCAAGTGGAGCGTTTTGCCAAGGAAGTTGCCCCTGTATTACGCCGCGAACTGCCCAGTTCGGTATGGAATGAACCCCCGGTGTTAACCCAGCACTCATCCTTCCTTTCCTCTAATGCTACAGATTCGTGGCCCACAGCCATCTCACCTATATTCCAGGTCTAACAATCTCCCACGTACAATATACATGTGCTCCTTCCAGGGTGATTCCTACGAATCGCCCTCTTCCCTCTTACTCCCACTTGTATCGCGACTATCCCTATATCTACTTGGACTGAATGCCTTCCAACAATGAACGAAGCATCACATCTACAAACGCATCATCCATCGCTTCCCCCGTCACTAACATACGATAGAACACCGGCCCATAGATCAGATCAATATATAATCCAATGTCCGTCCCACTCATTAATTCGCCGCGCTCCACACCCTTCTCCAGAATTCCCCGAGCTTCACGCCGACGTGGTTGGATGTACCTTGTACGGTATTCTTCGGCGAGCCCTGCATCCGACTGCCCTTCCCCAATAATCTGTGTAATCACTTTTCCTTCCCGACTGGTCAAAAAACGAACCAGATTACTCGCATGTATGCGTATATCCTCCAATACCGAGCCTGTATCCGGCACTGGCAATCTTGCCGTTGCAGCAGACATATATCCGTCCATGATGACAGCGCCTTTATTCGGCCACCATTTGTAGATAGTGGCTTTGCTCACCTGTGCACGTTCAGCAATCTTCTCGATTGTAACTGCCCCGAATCCGTGCTCCAACAACAACTCATACGATGCTGTAAGAATGGCATTCTGGGTTTCCATGTTACGCGGACGTCCTCTTTTGGCAGTCATCTTGAACCCTCCTGGATGTATAAAATATATTTAATCATCAGTATTTTTCATAAAAACGATACGTTCATTATACTAAACTGCCATGAGTACACACAATTCCATCCTACGCTCACCTTTTCATCCTCATTAACTTTCTCATTAAAATATGTAGAGCCCATTTACAATACTATACGTTTAGTTTATTATATATTTGTAATTAGTGAACACACCGTTTAGTAATTAACGTTTTTAAATATCACCTGTTTATTGGGAATATCAATTTAGAACTGTGGAGGATGATTATGATGGATATGAGACAACAAGTGAAGAAGGCACCTGTGCCCACCTGGATTATTTTTTTGCTGGCATCCGCTTGTGGATTGATCGTGGCAAATCTGTATTATGCACAGACCGTTATCGGTCCGATCAGCATGACAACGGGTCTGTCTTCTGCCGCTGCCGGATTGATCGTAACGTTGACTCAGATTGGTTATGTCATTGGTTTGCTGTTTATCGTGCCGCTCAGTGACATTACCGAGAATCGACGCTTGGTCGTTCTTTTCCTCATCGTACTGGTTGTTGCCCTGATTGCTGCGGCTTTCTCGCCCACTGCTGTTGTATTTCTGACTGCCTCTCTGTTCATTGGTATAGGTTCTGTTGTCGCTCAAATTCTGGTGCCCTATGCGACATATCTTACTTCCGAGGAACAGCGCGGACGGGTTGTTGGCAATGTAATGAGTGGTCTGTTGCTGGGCATCATGCTGGCTCGTCCTGTCGCAAGCTTTATCACCAGCCTCTTCGGATGGCAGACGGTCTTTGTATTCTCCGCCATTGTCATAACACTTCTAATGCTGCTCCTATCACGTGCTCTTCCTGCTCGCCAGCCTGAACCGACCTTGAAATACGGGCAATTAATCGTGTCCTTGGGCACACTGTTCAGAACGATGCCGCTGCTGCGCCGCCGGGCGTTCTATCAGGCCAGTCTGTTTGGTGCTTTCAGCTTGTTCTGGACTACGGTTCCGCTCAGGCTCGCTAACGATTTTGATATGTCACAGCAAGGGATTGCCTGGTTCGCACTGGCTGGTGTCGGTGGTGCTATTGCCGCTCCCATTGCCGGGAGACTGGCTGATCGCGGACTAACACGTATTCTGACAGGTGCTGCCATGGTGATCGCTGCTGCTTCGTTTGGTCTTGCTTATGCGTTCCAGAGTCACTCCACGTTAGCACTGATACTGCTTGTGATCGTCGCGATCACACTGGATATGGCTGTCTCGGGAAATCTGGTGCTGGGTCAACGCATTATCTACTCCTTAGGAAGTGAAGCGAGAGGACGTGTGAATGGCATATTCATGTCGATCTTTTTTGTCGGCGGTGCGATTGGTTCATCTCTTGGAAGCTGGTCTTATGCTAACGGAGGTTGGAGTCTCACAACGCTGATTGGCCTGATTATGCCGCTGCTCGCTTTGGTGTATTACTTTACGGAAAAGAAAGCTGCCGTTGTCAGCAAACATCTATAAGTGCGATGCCTTCAGGCATCCTTCCTAATCAAAATCGGACTTTTGAACAACCTCTATAACAATTCTTTCATATATAAAGAAGGGCAGAGTGATCTCTAAAGATCCGCTTCTGCCCTTTTCCCTTATTTCATGACACTGAATTTTTTGGTCGCTGCCCTAACTTGATCATCCTCGCCCCATACAATGACACCTACCACTTTGGTAGCTTCCAATTCCATCGAAGCAATCTCAACTGCATATTGTTCAAAGGCATTGTTGAGCGACTGACCTGTCTGTGAAAAAACAACATGGCTCAGTCCCCCGCTGTCATCTGAGCAGAGTTTGGCCAGATTGATCAGTTGATTCTCCCCGGCCTTCAGAATGACAGTGCTATATCGGATGCCCGCATGCTGAACGCCGCTATGATCCAGCACAGGTTGATCAGCATATAACCCCGGCTCATTCAGGGCTGCTTGTCCCATTAACAGGGCAGCCACATTAGCGGCGGCGCCAGGTTCCAGATTTTTATCCAGTATAATAGCAATTCTTTTCATATGACTGTATTCACCCTCTGTGTATTTTGTGTAAAACATACCCATGGCATATTGATTCCCTCGCGCAATACTTTGTAGGTCACAAGCCCGTAATGATCAGCGCATAGCTGATTCGTGAGCGCAATGGACTTCTCCGTGTTGTGCATGACCTTCCTGCAAGCTTCAGGGTTGGACGATACGGTGCTGTTCTCTCTATAGGTTGTATCAAGTTCAGATAACAAGTATGTGGTTGCTGGATGATGATAGATAATATCGATCTGATCGGGACATACCGCATGGAAGCCGGATAGAACCAGCGCAGGAATTTTCTCCACAAAGCTCTCAGACACAGCTAGTTCAGAATCCATGATGAAGCTGTTGAGCTTGGGATACGCCCCGGGGACAAGCAAGCAGGATATGATCCCTGATCTCAAGTCTTCCGCAGCCGCTTCAAATTCAGGGTATGGCTTGATACGTTCCGAGTTGCCTAGCTTTTTCGCGATATGCATGCTACAAGTCAGGAATCCTTCATCGTCTCCCAGCGTTCCCAGTATGGCATATTTCTCTTTAACAATCTCCATTTATTTCTATTTCCTCCTTTTTATTTCTAATCCGCTAAAGATCGTATACCAAAAATTTCCTATTGTCAATTAACACTTTAACGCAACATAAATATGTATTTTGGTTCATATTTTTAACCAAAAGGTGTATTCAAAATGGAAAATATTGAGCTATAATGTTATGAAATGAATTTTTACTATTTTTAGTATTTTGTTGAAAGGGGATATACGAGAACGTATGAAAACCATTGTATACATATCTGATTTTAGGCTTCCAACTGGATTAAACTTCGTTAAACCTTTGCAAAAATTGACGGATCACAAGAAAATTCTGATTATTGAACGGCATAATTTGCATCATGATGAGGTCCTCAGGGACTTCTTTGACGAAATTAGATATGTCGATCATCTGGAGTCCGTAGATGCCATCCGGGAGCATATGATGCAGATCCGAGAATCCCATTCCATCTCTGCTCTGTTAACGCCGGGTGAGAATGCGATTGAGATCGGTGGTCAGCTCCGTTCCGAGTTCGGGATCCCCGGTATGCAGCGCAATCAGGCTGAGGCTGTTCGCAACAAATGGATCATGAAACAAATGCTGCATCAACGCGGAATTCGGACATCCGAAATTGCAATTGCTCTACATGAACAGGACTATATTCGTTTCACTGCTGTACACGGGTTTCCGATTATTGTGAAGCCACTCAGCGGATATGGAAGTATCAATACGTTCAAATTATCCAGCATGGATGAACTGGTACATTATCTACACCATACAAGACAAGCACAGCAAAGGGATTTGCTGGAGGAATTCATCCACGGTACGGAGTTTCATTGTGATTCCATTGTGTCCAAGGGCAAAGTTGTATTTGCATCTGTTTCCCAATACCTGTATAACTGCCTGGATATTGCGACGAAGCAGAAACCTCCAGCCAGTATTACGTTCCCTGAAGGCACGGAAGCTGATTTTATCCATCACATCAAAGAACTCAATGAACAGGTCATTGCTGCCTTGGGTATCAATCAATCCGTAACACATGCCGAACTTTTTCTGACTCCGGAAGGAGAAGTGGTGTTTGGAGAAATTGGTGCAAGAATCGGGGGATCACATGTTATGCCTCCTTGTATCAAGAACACCCATGGCGTTGATTTCTTCGAAGCCGTCACTGATCTGGAAGTTGGAATATATGAATTCAATCAACAGGAGACGAGCCATAAATTCACAGGCATGATCTGCTTCCCTTCACGCGCAGGGGTAATTCAACACATATCCGGGATAGAGGATTATGCGGATATCCCTGGCATCATTGAGTTTAATGTATCCTATCAAGTGGGGCAGCGCGCCGGGAACGTCAACGATACCATGACCCGATCAGGCTATGCTATCGTGGAGGGTGATTCGTTCGAGGAATTGCGTCAAACCCTGCTGGATATGTACGATCGTTTCAAGATTGAAGTAACGGTTGCTGAAACCGTATAAGATGTACGGATGATCCTCACTGTTTTTGGTCTGGAGTGACGGTTATCTTGGGGAGGGCTGGAATTATTGTCTTTATTCAAAACGTACGCGGGTCTGAGCCGCGATATCTATTATCTCTGTTTAGCCAGAACGATTAACAGCACGGGAGATTTTGTATTCTCCCTGATTACCTTGGTGCTTACGTTGCAGATGGGTATGAATGTGGTCAGTGCAGGGATCTTTGTGTCCATGGCAGCCCTGATTAGCGGACCCGGTGTACTGCTCGGCGGCTATTTAAGCGATCTTATGGGCAAAAAAACAATTATTGTCATCGGGCAACTGTTGTCTGCCATCCTGATTATAAGCTGCTCTTTTTGGTCAGGCACCATTACCGTTGGTTATCTACTGATTGCAGTCATGTTTTTCATCAGTATTACCCGGCCTGCTTATAATGCACTGATTATTCAACTGTGTACGGAGGAGAAAGAGCGAAAGTCCGCCTTTTCCCTCATGTATCTGGGGGCCAATCTGGGTATAGCCATCGGACCACTGATCGCCGGTTTTTTTATCAAGGACCACGTCAACATTGTCTTTATAAGTATCGGTACCGTGTTTCTGATATCTACCTTTATCATCATCAACCAAGTTAAGATCGGCACACGCAAGGAATTGGCATCAACAAACAGCGAACATGCTGGACAACAAGAACAACAACGATCGAGCCAACCACCTTCGCCGTTATTCAGACTACTGCTGAAAAATCCACTTGTTGCCTTCTTCATCGTTGTGTCATTTCTTAACTATTTTATCTATATGCAATACTCATTTAGCCTCCCACTCCAGATGAATCACTCATTTGGCGAGAACGGAGCAGCATATTACGGCTCTGTCATGACCATCAATGCCATTAGCGTCATTATTCTTACCACCGTGATCCTGTCCGCTACACGCAAATTAACTGCCCTAAACTCCATAGCCACAGGCGCACTCTTTTATGGAATCGGATTTGGAGCCTTGAACCTGCTCGGAACCTTCCCCCATTTTTCCATCGTCGCCTTATCCACGGTGCTGTGGACCATTGGAGAGATTCTCGTGCAGACCAATATCAATCTGTATATTGCTTCGCGTGTACCCGATACACATCAGGGCCGGTTTAATGGCTTGCTGTTATTCGTAGGTTGCCTGGGTTATACACTTAGCCCATATTTGACGGGCATTTTCATCAAAAGCATGGACATGGAAAGTGTATGGATCATTATTCTGGCTGTCAGTCTGTTCTATGCGTTGTCTATGATTATTCTCTGGCATATCGAAAAAAGCTCAACAAGAAGAAACGAAATGAAACCGCTGGATCACTCAAAGAATATCTGAACCTCAGGGCAGCCTGTTCTGCCCTTTTTTCCACTTTATTTTCACACCAAAACAGGCAAATGTGCATTCGCATTATACTCGACCAATTGCTGACCCGCATGCAGTCTCTGTACCAGATCTGGATTGGCGATAAACGGTCTGCCGAACGCAGCCAGATCTATGCTTCCCTTACCAATCGCGTGCTCTGCGGTCTGAACATCCAAATTCCCCACACCTATGATGATTCCATCCCACCGACTACGAATCCGCTCGTGAAAAGACTGCTCCTCTTCCCACGCTTTTGTATATTGATCTGTTGAAGGATGCAAGATCGTAATTCCCGTCTCACGGAACAAATTAAGATATGCATCGATCATTCCAGCTTTATCTGCCCATGCATAGGATGCATCATCATCCTTTTTCTCGGAAAATCGTACCGATATGCGATCTACACTGATCTCTTTTTTCACAGCCACAATAATATCCCGCAAGAACCGCAATCTGCCTGCTGTGTCTCCTCCATATTCATCTGTTCTTTGGTTGGTCTTCTCATTGATAAACTGGTCGATCAGATACCCATGCGCAGCATGCAGCTCGATCCCGTCGAACCCTGCCAGAACTGCATTGCGGGCGGCCGTCTGAAAATGCTGAATTGTATCCGCTATATCCTGTGCACTCATCGCTTGAGGAACCTGATACGGTTTATGCAGCTTATGAACTCTTCCCTCTGCCGCAAGGCTGGAAGGTGCCAGTGGAGCGGTTCCGATCAGATCGGAGTGGGACAACCTGCCGACATGCCACAGTTGAGCAATAATGGTGCCGCCATGTTTGTGGACAGCATCCGTTACCCTTTTCCAAGAAGTCGTCTGTTCCTCTGTATATAAACCGGGGATGCCGTAAGTGCCTTTGCCTGCCAGATTGGGGTTAATGCCCTCGGTAATGATCAGCCCCACACCATCTCGCGCACGCTGCTCATAATACGCCACCATCTCATCCGTCACGGTCCCCTCCCGATCATCAGCAAATCCCCGGGTCAACGGTGCCATCACAATTCGGTTCCTTAATTGCCACTGATGAATCGTTACCGGGCTTAATAATGTTGAACGTGTATTCATGTTATCCATGTCATATCCCTACTCTCTTTGTCATTAAGGATATTGTACGGCGGCTCCGATATATCGTAAAATGATTTAAATATATAGTTGTATCTCTCAGAGAGATACCTAACATCACCATTTGCCGAATTAATTGAAGTTAATCCACGTTCAGGAGGGGACAGCATGGAACTTTCCGATATCGATATTGTTCTCGCGGTGGCACGTTCAGGCAAAATCTCACAGGCCGCCAAAGAACTGAATTACGCACAATCCAATGTCACTACACGTATCAAAAAACTGGAGCAGGAATATCAAATCCAGTTGTTCAACCGATTTCCCAAAGGTGTTGTACTGACCTCCAAAGGAGAACAGTTCGTCCAGTACGCCACACAGATTCACAACCTTTTGCATGATCTAAAGCAGGATATGACCGATCCCGGTGAGCCTTCTGGCACGCTGAAAATCGGCATTGTAGAAACGGCGGCATCCAGCCGTTTTATGGAGATCCTGAATGAATATCAGATAACCTACCCGAAGGTGTCCATCTCACTCGTCAACGCCACTTCACCCAAAGTACTACGCAAGAAAATACAGGACGATGAGATTGATGGTGCTTTTATCAGCGGGGCTTGTGTGAAAGAAGGTCTGAAGGTGGAATATGAGATGCAGGACACGGTTCATATCATCTCCAAGAAGATGGATACACCACCTGAAAGTCTGTGCCAAGTATCATGGGTTGTTTTCCCCGAGGGCTGTCCGTATCGTGAAATGACCGAAGAATTTCTGCAGGAAGAAGGGTTGTCCGCACGTAATATCATCGAAGTGAGTACGATGGAAAACCTGCTTAGCTGTGTGGAGTCAGGAATCGCATTTACCATTATGCCGTGCAACGTTATTCACAAGAAACCGGATGATTTCTCCGTATTTGATCTGGCAGATCGTTTTACCCATACCACGACAACCTTTGTCCGCGGTGAGGATCGGTATGTCAGTAGTGCGCTGGATCAATTCATCAAGCTGCTGAATCAGAAGTGCATTACATTTTGATATAGAGAACTTTTATAAGCAACAGTATAGTATGTACATTCACAGCAGTCAGGAGAAGATCAGATGAAACTCATGAATCTTTTATATAGGCTCATTGATGCCCGGCGTGTCGACAACAATGCTGAACAAGTGTCCCTTCCATCCCGTCCACATCATACGCTGCTTATTGTGATCAAAGGGATCTTAACCGTCAAAGTCGAAGACAAAGTCATCTCCCTATGCGCTCCTCAAGTCCTTTCCGTCCCGCCTTCTCACACCTGTATCGCAACCACCGAGGTACAGCATGATTTTGAATGTGTCACCTTAACCTACAATGTCTACAACGAAGAACTAGATGGCAACATGCAACAAGTTATTGATCCACATCTTGAATTCATTGCCGCTGTTGTTCCCTCAGCTCCCGTTCTCGCCATTCAAATCCATGAAGGTGGGCAGAAGGAAGATCCATGGGCTGGAATGGCACGTCAGATCCTCTTTCAGGAACTTTGTCTTGTCCTATTGAAGCAAAAGAAGCAAAAATCCCAGGAAGGTACCGCCATGGAAGCGGTAAGGCAGAGCCAAAAATATATCAATACACATTATCAGGATAACTTCACACGCGAAAAACTGGCTGAAATGGCTGGACTGAGTGTCAACCGTTATTCCAGATTGTTCAAAAAAATGATTGGACAAGGCCCCATTGAATACTTGAACGCCTTACGCATCCGGGAAGCCGGTGATCTGCTACTGGCCTCGGACAACACGATCAAACAAACAGCCCGTCAGGTCGGGTATGAAGATGAATTCTATTTTAGCCGAAAATTCAAAGCAACCACCGGATTGTCTCCCATGGTTTATATTAAAAAGCATCGCTCCGTAACACGTATCGCTTCACTTGCCCATCCCTATACGGGACATCTGCTTGCCCTTGGTATTGAACCTTATGCGGCACTGATTAATCCGGTCCATAGGACATCATATGAATTCAAAAATGTGATTCAAGTGGGCAGAGATCAGCCTGATCTGGAACTATTAATGAACGCACACCCGGAACTGATCATTGGGTATGAAGGAACCGACTATGAAGAGCCCAAAAAAGCCGAATTATTTCGGCATATTGCCTCCACTTGCACCATATCTTTTGCAGGAGATTGGCGTAAACAGTTGTACTCCATTGCACAATCCGTGGGCAAAATAACAGCTGGTGAAGAATGGCTGGAACGTTATGATCTATCGGTCAAACAAAAAATCTCCAGTATACAGCATGCCATCGATGACCGACCTGTGGCTGTGGCGCAATACGAAGATGGACAGTTCCGGGTCTACGGCAACCGTAATCTGGGGACGGTACTCTATGATGATTTGCAGTTATCCGTACCCCAAGCCCTACACCACGTATCCCATTCCCGTATAATGTCACTGGAACAGCTGGTTCAATCGGATATTGAACACTTCATTCTGTTTACAAGTGGCCAAGCAGACGAGCGTGCGCACACTGTAGCATCGCTTATGCAAAATTCAATTTGGCAGCAATGGGAGGCGGTTCGTATGAATCAAGTCTATGAATTGGGCGATTCCTCCCCCTACTCCTGTTATACTTCCTTGGCCCATGATCTGTTTCTGAATCGGATTAGTCAATTGTTCCTGAGCCAAACGTCCATGCATTAAACAGGAATATCCATGGATTACGATTTGGAATGGACCTATAATTATTTTGATAATGATAATCAAAATCAATTAAAGGGTGTGTACAACGTGTCTTTACCTAATAACCAACGCTTCTCTACCTTTTTCAAATCAGGACGATTCCTTATAACCGTTCTTGTTCTATGCAGCATGCTTGCGGGCTGTGGGACTTCCCAGAACAGTGGGAATTCCCCTTCACCCGAATCCAGTGGGGCAGAGCCATCAACCGCTGAACAGGGAAGTGAGAATACACGCACCATTTCTACGATTAAAGGGGATATCGAAATTCCTGCTGAACCCCAAAAAATTGCGGGTATGCTCTACGTCTTTGCTGACCAGTTACTCGCTCTCGGCATTGAACCAACAGCCATGGTAACGTATAACGATCTCGGATTCCCTGAATATCTGGCAGATCAGATGAAAGATACCACTGCCGTAGGTTCCGGCGAGTCTCCCAATTTTGAAGCATTGCTCCAGGCTGAGCCGGATCTCATTCTGGCCTCCAAAACGTTAAATGAAGCAAACTATGAGCAACTCTCCAAGATTGCTCCAACGATCCTTTTTGATAATGAAGAAAAAGGAGACTGGGAGCGATTCATGGAAACGGCAACCGTTATTGGCAAAGAAAAAGAAGCGCAAGCGGTCAAAGATGCCTATGATGCCAAAGTGACCCAAACCCATGATGAGCTTGCCGTAAAAGCCAAAGACGAAACGGTGGCCTACATGCGTGTGCAGGATAAACAGCTCCAGTTGATTAAACCTGATGATAACTTCACTCTGTTTGGTGCTCTGGGATTAACCCCTGCTTCAGTAGACAGTGTAGATTTCGAGGGATCATGGAATGTGGCAATTTCCGAGGAAATTCTACCTGAGCTGAACCCGGATCGACTGTTTATCATTCTGCGTCCAGGGGAAGAAAACAAGGTAGTGCTTAATAACATCATGAATACATCCATCTGGGCAAATCTGAATGCAGTTAAGAACGATCATGTATATATCGGTGATGCCAACCTGTGGTTTGCAGGATACGGTCCCATCGGTCTTAGCAAAATTATTGATGAGATCGCTGCTTCCTTCGAGTTATAGAGGGACATGATGAAACCCAAAACAAGTCTTAGGCAGACCGTGATCGAACGACGTACGATTCAGGAATTTAATGGCCTACCCATTCCCTTGGAAACGATTCATGAGATTCTGGAGGACGCGATATGGGCTCCTTTTCACTCCAAAAAGGAACCTTGGCGCTTCATTCTGTTTATGAATGAGGGCAGAGAAACATTCGCAAGCGCTGTATTGAGTACACGCAATCCTGAATTTATAGCAAAGTATGGACAACAAATCAGAGCGGCCTATTGTGCACAGACACCTGTGCATCTGGTTGTGGTTATGACAGCCAACCTGCCCTCCAAGGCGTGGGAAGAGGCTTTTGCTGCAACCTCGGCACTGATCCAGAACATACAGTTGCTGGCCTGGGAACAACACATTGGCGTCGTATGGAAGACAAGCCCTTTCAACGAAAATCCGCTATTCTGTGAAGCCATTGGTGTGACATCAGAGGAAAAAATAGTAGGTACACTACACATGGGGTATTTTAACGCTGAAGATCAGCCTATGCCCAAGCCTCGCACACCTCTCCCTCAACTGTTGCATCTCATTGATCACTAAATGGACTAGAGCACATTGATCGAGAGCATAAAAAAAAAGGGATGTCCTATAAGTCATGAATATGACAGGGGACATCCCTTGTTCGTGTTATTTTGTTTTAATGAAGCTGAGACCCTTACTCCACCTTGAATCGCGCAGCCGATTCGGCCAGCTTTTGCGTCAATTGATCGATCGTATCAACCATGTTGGCCAACTGCTGTACTGTTGAAGATTGCTCCATCATGGTTGCTGTTACCTCTTCAACTGAAGCGGATACCTGCTCTCCTGAAGCCGACAAACTATGGGCAGACTCCAGTACGTCATCCTTGTTCTGTAACATCTCCTGCATCTGTCCTGCCATCGTAGCGATCTGTTGATTAATGACCGTTACCTTCTCCAAAATCACATCAAATGCCTGGCGAGTCTGCAAGACAAGCTCATCCTGTCTGGACGAGATGGTGTGAATTTCGGCAACACTTTGGTTGTTCTCGGCGACATCGGCCAGATTCTGCTCGATAATGCTGGAGATTTCCTTGGATTGGCGGGAGCTCTGCTCTGCCAAGTTGCGGATCTCTTCGGCCACAACCGCAAATCCTCTGCCATGCTCACCTGCCCTTGATGCTTCAATTGAAGCATTCAATGCAAGCAGATTGGTCTGCTTCGCAATCTGGCTGATGGCTTCCGTGATCTGACTAATACTGCCCGAACTGGTTTGAAGTTTGACGGTAATCTCCGAGATTTTCTCCACTTCCCGTTCGTTCACCTCGTTGATACGCATCAGTTCATTCACGACTTCATTCCCATTGTGGAATACCGTTTCGATCTCATCTGCTCTTGCCTTCACATCCTGTGCACTGTTGTTCATGGCAGCCACTTTATCGCCAAAGCTGTTGAATTTGCCTGCAATCTGCTCGGTATCTTCCGATTGAGCCTCCATGGCTTTGGCAATCCCCATGGACGTTGCCGATGTCTCATCAATGGATCTTGCCGTCTGTCTGGATGTCTCCTCCAACTCCTGAGTGCTGGCCTGAAGGACATGAATCGAACTGTTCATATCGGTAATAAGGTTCCTGTTCTGCTCCACCATACCATTGAAGCTCTCCGCCAGATCCTTGAATTCGCTGTTATACTTGCCATTGGCCTTAACGGTCAGATTGCCTTGAGCAAGCTGTTGGAACAAACCGCTCAGACGTATGATAGGTCTTGTAATACTGCGAGAAATCAGCAATCCCACACCAATAGCCAGAGCAATCCCGATCAATATCACGATAACCATCTGGCGCTGCATATCCTCTATCGGACGCTTGATATCGTCATAATCGTCAATAATGAGCACAGAGAGATCTGCACCCGGAATCTGATTAATACGATAGTAGGTATCTTCTCGATCCATCGAAGTGATTTTCACTTTGTCGGTGGCTCTAGCCTCGATAATTCCCATCGCGTCCTTATCTTCTTCCAGCGTTTGTCCCACAACGGAAGGGTCCAGTGAATCATACATAATGATGCCGCTCCGACTCAGTACTTCAACTCTGCCTTGACCATTGATTTTAATGTCTCCGAGTTGCCCCAGGAAGAAGCTGCTGTCCACCGACATAGCAAGCACACCCAGGTTATTCCCCTCTTCATCGGTGATAGGCTCCGAGAATACAATAATGAGCTTCTTGCCAGTCTTAGAGACGACCGCGTCACTGATGAAGGATTTCCCCTGTATAGATTCCTTAAAATATTCCCGATCTCCCCGTGACTGACCAATGACTTCTGGCATGGTTCCTGCCACCATGATTCCTTCCTTATCAAAAACGAACAGATCTGGCTTACTTCCTTCCGTTTCCGATATACTGTCGGTCAAGATCGTATTGGCCTTATTGAAATACGGGTTCTCATCCGATAAAAATTCTTCATCCGTCATGTCAGTTGTATCACGCAACTTTAAGAGTTCTTTAAAAGTACTATGTACGGATATCGCATGACTCAATTGTTGTTGAAGCTGCATAGCTGTCCAAAGCCCTTCCCCAAGGCGGTCAGCCATCACATTCATTTCATCCTTGCTTTTCTTGACCACAACATCAGATGAAATCATATAACTTGTGGTCGTTGCACCAAGCAGAACCAAAACAACCAATACACTGATCATGAAAGGCAGCTTGATTTTAAGCGACATATTTTTGATCTTATGTCCTACACCTTTTCTTTTCCCCATTTCCTTCTCCCCACTTCCCTGAACCATCTGCATCTGAACGATGTACATACATTATCGGAAAAATCCATAATAAAATTGATCAATTAGGGAGATATTGCCACTGTTTTTCTTTTTTGAAATTCTGATAGCAACATAAAAAATGGCCTGTCAGATCGACTATCCATCTTGGAAATGGATGTTGTCGTTATCTAACAGACCGTTTTAAGTTTTTTTATGAATCTATTAAGTTTACTTGCGCAATCTCCGGGAACTCAATGAGTGATGACCATTCTGCAAGAATGTACTGCGCGTATTCTTCATCTGTTCAATCCGTCGCTCAGCCAGACGATTTGCGGCAACATAGGTTGCGATGCCCTCGGTACGTGAGCTTTCGAATATTTTCTCCAGAGTGGAATAGATCTCTCCGATCTTGCTCCACGCCCGATCCGCGTTATAACCGTTTAACTCATCCGCAATGTTAATTACGCCACCTGCATTGATAACATAGTCAGGCGCATATACGATGCCCATATCATACAGCTGATCCCCATGACGGGTCTCCAGCAGCTGATTATTGGCACAGCCCGCTACAACCTTTGCCTTGAGCGTTCTGAGCGTATCGTCATTAATCGTGCCGCCCA
Source organism: Paenibacillus sp. BGI2013 (assembly GCF_002843485.1). Classification (NCBI taxonomy): domain Bacteria; kingdom Bacillati; phylum Bacillota; class Bacilli; order Caryophanales; family Paenibacillaceae; genus Paenibacillus; species Paenibacillus sp. BGI2013. Next base: position 58,830 of record NZ_PJFA01000015.1, on the reverse strand, counting down.
GTGCACATGGTGCATAGATATCACACTCCACACTCGTGATGTCTGCGGGATCAACTGCTGTTGCGCCGAAGCGGTCCACAGCCTGTTTCACCGAGTCCTTATGGATATCCGTAACGATCAGATGTGCACCTTCCTCATACAGATATTTGCACAGATGCATCGCCACATTGCCGACACCTTGGACCGCTATCGTTTTACCCTCCAGCAGATCGGTACCAAATGCTTCTTTGGCTGCTGCCTTGATCCCCCGATATACACCCCAAGCCGTTGCAGGCGATGGGTTACCGGATGAACCATAACTCGCCGAGATGCCTGTCACATAATCGGTTTCCTGATAGATCAGGTTCATGTCCTCTTCCGTTGTTCCCACATCTTCGGCAGTGATATAACGTCCGTTCAACCCTTGAATATATCGTCCAAACGCCCGAAACATCGCTTCGTTTTTGTCGCGCCGCGGATCTCCGATGATAACGGTTTTGCCACCGCCCAGATTCAGGCCAGATACCGCATTCTTATATGTCATACCACGGGCAAGGCGCAGGGCATCTTCAATGGCTGCTTCTTCTGAAGCGTAAGTCCACATCCGCGTACCTCCCAGCGCAGGGCCGAGTGTTGTGTCGTGTATGGCGATAATAGCTTTTAACCCTGAATTTCGATCCTGGCACAGAACCAGTTCCTCATAATCGTGATGCTCCATTGCTTCAAACCAACTCATGTGCTAACCGTCTCCTCCAACCATTTTTGCGATCCAATCGCATTGTTCTCTATTCATTGACCATCCTCTATTGTACCCATGAATACCCAGTTTGTGCAAAATCACATCGCAATGTCAGAGAAGCATCGATCGATGTTTCTCATATGGCGGGAGCAAAGCTGTCGAATTTCAGATTATAATTTTATCGTCTATCCATGGAAAAACCTCTCTCCCTTACAGGAGAAAGGTACAATTCTCTCAACTACATCAACCTATTCGCCCCGAGTAGGCCAATTAATCGTTCACATTTAAGGGAGCGTCTCAACCACATTGATTGGATGCAAATCGCCATCTACAGCAAATGAAGCCTGTCCTGTCTCCTCGGAGACAACTAATACAACCGCATCCGTCAATTCACTGAGTCCCAGTGCTGCCCGATGACGAGTGCCTATTTTTCGTTCATGCACTTCCGCTTGCGACAACGGCAGCACATTACCAGCGGATACAATCTGATTGCCACGAATCAACACAGCCCCGTCATGTAATGGCGCACCAGGAATGAATAGCGATTCCAACAACGCATGCGTCACTCTCGCATCCACAGTCACGCCTGAGTGAATGATCGACTCCAACGGAATCTCCCGTTCAATCACAATCAACGCCCCATATCTCCGGTCAGATAGATGCTGTACGCTCGATGTTAATTCGGCAAACTTCTCGGTAAAGGGTGACAGATAACAATCCAGATAAAACGAAGAGGCGAGCACCTCGATCTGCTTGATCTCCGCTCGAATCTCTGCAAATTGCCCCAGCAGACAGGCACTGTCATTGTCAAATCGGGATAACGTCAGATTCATACGCTCTGCTACACGATGGAGGTCTGCCTTAAGCTTCTGCCTCATCGAGGAACTGTCACAGTCTGCTTGCTGGGTCATCATTCGCCGCCTCCTTGGTTGGGTTGGGCTTCACGCCGCATCATTAGTACCCATACCTTCCCCTCTGGAGCACATATTTATGCAATGGCGGGGCTGTAGGAGCTAATCACGAGCTTCATTGTAACTGATATAACAAGCAAAAAAAGAGCCTCTCCGCAAAACTCCACGGTCAGACTCTATTTGCATAATGATTTGGTGTTTGTCTACTTTACTTATTGTGCTTTTCCGTATGAACCTGCCTTAAACGTAGTCGGATCATACCATTTGTACCCTGCCGCAGGTGCAGCCCATGGCTCAAGTTGTGGCTCGGTTGATGCGGCCGGAGCTTCGATAGGAAGCAGGCTTGTGGCCGTATCCAATGTCAGTCCTGGCACTTGTGCCAGACTCGTGTAGCTCTCTTTGACCGCGAGCCATTTCACAGTATTCACAAGGAACGTTGCATCATCCACTTCTTTGAATCCATCATAGGTCTTCTTGGTAGCACCTGTCTCTTCACGCAAATATTTCGGAGTCGCGTCTTCTACAGGTGAAGAGTCACCGATAAATGCGGCTTTGCCTGCACCAACCTTTGCAATGGCAGCATAGGCTCCTTCAGCTCGTCCACCACCATTGTATACGCCCTGATCCACGGCATTGCCCCACTTGGACACACCACTTGGTACATACACCAAGCCTTTGGCCTTGTTAGGATCTATAATCGCAATGGTCGATCCCGCATGCATGGCTACAGAATTAACACCAGTCGTAATGCCAAAGGATTGTGCAGGTGCAACGATATCCGATGCGTTCACATCTCCAAGGGCATTGTAGCGGAAACGGACACCAAAGTTCGTCGCGAGCCAGTCTGAACTCGTCACGCTCTGCATCGCTGGTGATTCGGCTTCAGCCGAGGACATGCCTTTGGCCGGATTCAGGAAGGCACCGCGGCGATAGCCGTTAAATACTTCGGAAGAATCCCAGCGGTTTTTGTTGCGGTCTGCATTATAGTGGTCGGAGATGAAGAAGATACTTCCTCCGTTCTGCACGTACTGCACCAGCGCAGCCTGCTCAGTCGCTTTGAACGGCACGTTGGCTTCGCCGATGACAAAGACGTCGTAATCTTTCAATTTATTATAGGTGATAGCTTGCTCACCGAATGTATACGGGATGCTGCGTTCCAGCTGATCCACGGCAAAGCCTGCGTTTCGCAAACCATTGGCAAAATCCGAAAATGCCCCGTCAATAATCCAGTCGGCAGCACCTGCTGTCTGGGCGTGGGTATTATCAAACAATACTTTCTTGCCGGTACCGTCCGGCAGTGTTGTGCCAGGGTTTGGTTCTGGATCAGGATTGGTTGTTCCGGAGGAAAGTGTGATGGACGTTGGGTTTTTGACTCCTGCATAGCTGTTGTAGGCACCTAAGGTTCCGGTTACGATGATCTTTTTGCCTACAAGACTGGGGTTGGACGCCAATCCATATTGCGAACGGAAAGATGAGGGAACTTGTACATCCAATAATCTGGCGTTGGTTCGCTCTGACGCTGAATCCGCAATCAGAACATTAAAATCATTGGCATAGGGAGATGTAAACTTCGCGGTAAGCGACCCGGTAGCATGTCCAACAATGATTCCTTCAACCGTTGCTGTGCCTCCACCGCTCTGGGCAGCGATGGCCTGAGATATCGTAAGTGGTGCTGCAGCTTGTACCGGACTTTGCGAACCCGGCCCCAGCAGTGCGGTTGCCATCATGATAAAGACCAGGAATGCCCCGATCCAGTGCTGCCATAACGCCTTCTTCATATTCCCTTTCTCCTCCTCCAAATTACCTGATAATGGGTTATCCTCCTTTAATTTAATTGTTCATATGCTGAATTCCTCTTTCTTTTTGTAAAGTTTATGAAAAAGTTTAGAAGTTGAGTCTATTGGCCCATACTGATTATCATTAGAATTCCATTTACCGAAGGAGTAAAACGATGATGAAGTTGGTATTTTTGTTGCTCTTGTTGATTGTCCCGCTGATTATGGCTTATGTTGCTCTTCGTTCCCGGATGGTTAGACGATTGTTTCATATTCTTGCGCTACTCTGTTTCTATAGTGCGGCAACCGTCATTGCTGGTGATGTGTATGCGACGAATGCTCATATGACCACATTCACCACCGAGATTCATCATTTCCTGTTGAATGGCTGGTTCCTGTATCCGTCTGCATATCTCGGAGTATACATTCCCTATGTGCTGTGGATGAGCCTATTTTCAGAAAAAAGTTAAATTCGATGCGGACTTGGGATTGCATTTTACCAACGTTCATTGCATAATGAATATATAAACATGATAATGATTATCATTCTTGAACTTGTCTCTTTGTAACTTTCTACTGCATATGATTTTACGATTTTATAGATAAAGGGGAACGAACATCGAATGAATACAACTCTGCAAAAGGCTGATCTGCAGCTTGACGATTATTTGGATCTTCTGAACCTGGCAACCAACCTGGGTGATACGAGATGGCAAAAGGAAATTATCCGTAAGCTGGCTTATACTTATCCCGCAGTTCAATGTAAACAACCACAATAGCATGCCACATACATCATAGATCTACATTATGGCTCATGACCGATTCATTCGTTGAATCTGTTATGGGCTATTTTTGTTGTACAATGTACAGTAAAGTTATTCAAAAGTGAAGGAGTGAACAACGTTGCAACTGGAGACCGAACGACTCATCATTAGGGATATTCTTGAGACCGATTGGGAGAGGATTCATGCCTATACTTCCATGCCGGAAGTTACACAGCATACAGCGTGGGGGCCGAATACCGAAGAAGATACACGAGCATACGTGCAGTTTGTATTGGACACACAGCAGGCACATCCAAGAGAGGGCTTTGAACTTGCAATATGTTTGAAAAGTGATGGAACTCTCCTTGGCGGAGTCGGTATTCACGTGATGGAGAAAACCAATGCAGAGATCGGTTATGTCCTTAACCCCGCTTACCAAGGGAAAGGTTATGCCGCCGAAGCAGCCAGTGCTCTACTAGGCTTCGGTTTCAACGAACTGGGCAATCACCGGATTTACGCCAAATGTCGTCCGCATAACACTGCTTCGGAGAATGTCATGAAGAAGATCGGCATGCAGCGTGAAGGTCTGCTGCGGGAGCACTGGTTCTACAAAGGTTCCTTTCATGACTCTGTGATCTATTCGATTCTTGCAAAGGAATATGCAGGTGAACAATTACAAAGAAACACAAAAAGCTGACTCCCATATATGGGACGCCAGCTTTTCTTTTACTCCGTAACGACCCCAATCGCCAATGGAGGTGAAGCCTTGAAGCCTCATTTGGAATCCAAATCAAATTTGTTCCTCAGGGATGCAACCGTTGTTCTTCCCTCAACTCGGAACACCGGAACAAGTTATTTTACAGTCGGCAGAGCTCTACCGGGCAGCTTGGGAATGTCGGACATCCGCACATACAGCGCAGGGCTGCCAGGTCACGAATCATCAGTTTGCCGTCCATCATATCCAGCGTACCTTGTTCCTTCCATGCCCCCAGCATCCGCGTTACGCTCTCCCGGGTCGCTCCAATCATCTCGGCAAGATCGGTATGGTTCAGCTTCATGTCCAGCACAATACCATCCGGTGTAACCCTGCCATACGAATTGCTGGCACGGATCAGTGTCGAAGCGAGCGCACCCGCCTTGCCATAGAGCAGCAAATCACGGAATCTCGACTGGGTGATCCGCTGCGACAGTGCCATCCATTGCAAGAATTTCAAGGCAAGGTCGCCATGTTTGCTGAGTATACTTTCCAGATCGCTAAGCGAGATAATGGCCAGTTCCCCTTTTTCCGCCATCTCTGCACTGTAGCTATGATTCAATCCGCCGATGCCGCCGAATTCACCGATGAGATCGCCGCTTTGCTGAATGGATAAAATAATTTCCTTGCCATCCTCCGTCGACTTGGTCATTTTCACTCGTCCCGAACGAATGTAGTACAGATATCCGGCTTCATCGCCTTCGAGAAAGAGACTATACCCCGACTTCACCCGTTTGGGCTGCATTTTTGCTTCAATCAGGCCCCATTGCTCAGATGTAACGAACGAAAGGATTCCGCCTGTTTCTCGTGTCATTTTGCCCGCCTCCGTTTGTTTCTGCTCTGCTCTTTGGGTTGTTCTTTCTACAAATACTGTACCCATAACCTTCGTCCCCCTCGGTGATTCCTTATGTATCCATCATACCGCGAAAGTAGCGCGAGGGTTATCGGGGGATTACCTGATCATTAACGAGAAACTCCCTGAATTTGCTGTGAGAAAAGTCACATTTCACCGATATGCCTCATCCTTCGCATTTCTTCAATCCCTTGGTGCACCTGACTCAGGAGCCCTCCACTGCCCAAGTTCAGTAGATTATAGAACGGAAATAGGGGTTTTCCCTGAATTACAACGTACGAGAAAGGGTCTACAATAGAATTAACATTGTAATACCCTTACTTTAAGATGATCCTGTTCAAAGGTTAATGATAATAATTACACGTCACGTACGTTATAATTTTGAAAAAGGAAGTGTCCTCTCATGCATGATGAACTGCCATCTGGCATTCAGGAGATGATCGACGGCCTGCGCCTGAACACATCCAGCGACTTCTGTGGACTTGCCTGTCTGAACGGGACGATGCTACGCTGGAAGTATACCTCTGGGGCTAGTAATGAACGGGTGAAACGCATGGAAATGCGCGCCGGACAAGATCTGGTGGGCACAGCCCTTCGGACTGGACGCACAGCCCGATCTGATGCACAATCCACCGGGGAGCATACACCCGGTCGTTGCCCGTTAATGCTTGCTGAGCGGCTGGTATGTGCCATAGCGGTACCTGTGTTCCAGGAAGGAAGTGTGCCTGGCGCCGTGCTGCTCGTTGGCAGCAGATTGCCTTGCACCTTCTCACCGGACATGATCCGGCAGACGGAGCAAATCGCTCTACATCTTCAGCCGAAGGTGTTTGGATAAAAGTTTGAACTAGAGCGTGAGAGAAGCTATTCGGAGATTAAAGCTCTGAATGGCTTCTTTTTTTGTTATGATATAGATAGAACTAAGGAAGCGGACAGGGGGAAATCATGTGATTCAACTATTAGTTGTAGACGACCATGTTGTCGTGCGTTCCGGGCTGATCGCCTTACTTGAAGGAAAGAATGATATACATATCGTTGGAGATGCCGCAGATGGCGATGAAGCCATTGCCAAGGCTCAAGAGTTGAAACCAGATGTGGTCTTGATGGATTTCAGCATGCCGCCAGGCAAAGACGGTCTGACCGCTACGGCTGAATTGAAGAAATTGATGCCAGATGTCTCCATTTTGATACTAACCATGCATGACGATGAAGAATATCTGTTCCGCGCCATCCACGCGGGAGCATCCGGATATATACTCAAAAGTGCGCCGCATGAAGAATTGCTTGCTGCGATTCGTTCCGTAGCAGAGGGTAGCGCCTATCTGTACCCCAGTGCAACCAAGCGGCTGATGAGTGAATACCTGGACAAAGCCAAACAGGAAAACGCCGGACCGTATGACACGTTATCCGAGCGGGAGAAAGAGATTTTGTCCTGGATTGCCAAGGGTTACGCCAACAAGGAAATCGCCGAACATCTGATCATCAGTGTCAAAACGGTCGAATCCCACAAAAGCAATCTGATGGAGAAACTTGGCCTGCGTACACGACCGGAACTGGTGAAGTTCGCCATGAAAAAGGGGTTGCTGAACTTTGAGTAGTGCACGCAAGAACAGATTAAGTGGACTCGCAGACCAGCCCGTACGCCTCCTGCTGAACGAAATCGATGATCACATTACGGATAATGAATTTCGCAGCAGGTTGAAGGGTTCCCTGCATCAACTGAGTGATCTGAAATTTGCCTTGGATGAATCCTCCATTGTAGCCCTGACAGACCGCAAGGGTAAAATCCAGTATGTGAATGATAAATTTTGTGAAATCTCACAGTATGAGCGCGAGGAACTGATCGGTAAGGATCATCGAATCATTAATTCCGGATACCATGGCAAAAGCTTTATGAAAAACCTGTGGGACACGATATCCTCAGGTAAGGTTTGGAACGGGGAAATTCTCAATCGTGCCAGAGATGGCAGTCATTATTGGGTCAACACCACCATCGTGCCTTTCCTTGATAACGACGGGGAGCCCTATCAATACTTGGCTGTACGCAGCGAGGTCACCAAGCTGAAATCCGTCGAAGCCGAATTGCAAAAGATGATGTCCCAAGTGATGAACATTCAGGAAGAGGAACGACGCCGGATCTCGCGTGAACTGCATGACGGGATTGGACAGAGTCTCTTCTCTCTGGTGATTCAGATGGATCGCCTGCTGGCAGACCAGCCTCACCCCGGGGTTGAAGCACTTCGTAAACAAGTCACGGGTATCATGGAAGATGTACGCGGTATGGCATGGGAGCTGAGACCATCCGTTCTGGATGACTTGGGTGTTGTTCCGGCCATTCGTACGTATATCGAGAATTACACCCGTCACTACGGGATCGAAGTTGATCTGGAATGTAATTTGCGCAAACGACTGGAGATGAACCGGGAGATAGCCATCTACCGAATTATTCAGGAAGCCTTAACCAATGTCGCAAAGTATGCCGATGTTGCCGAAGCACGTGTTACTATAGAAGACGCTGAGAACATGACGATGGTTATTATTGAAGACCAGGGTGCTGGATTCAGCGAAGCAACCGCTGGCAATGGCGTTGGATTGTTTAGTATGGAAGAGCGTGCCCGTGGTGCAGGAGGAACGTTGAGAGTTTCTTCCGAGCCTGGCGAAGGGACCACCGTTACCCTTTTACTGCCCAAGACAGCACAGGGATAACCGTACATGCTTCGTATCACACTTTGTGCTTTACTCCAGCTTATCTATTATTTAACGGCTGCTCGCTATTGGACTGTGCGAGTGGTCTTTTTATTTCCGATTGGTCGAAATGACAAAATGAAGGCTCAAAATCGGTTAAATTCAATAATCATGATAAATAGATTGACTCCAGTTACGATTCGTCATTAAACTATGAATGCCACATACACATTGTATGTTTAGTAAAATTTCATTGTTCATTTCATATAGCGAGAGAAAAGGATGGTCAACATGTCAGAGAAACGCTCCTCCAAAGGAGGAGAAATTCCACAAATGTACAATCTGGACGAGATGGATCGCAAAATCATCGCCGCGCTTCACCACAACAGCCGAATATCCTATACGGACCTGGGTACACAGATCGGGTTGTCACGTGTGGCTGTTCAGGCCCGCATTAATGCGTTATCCGAAAAAGGAATCATCGAACGCTTCACCGTTGTGATCAACCCTGGCAAAGTTGGGCTTCAGGTCTCAGCCTTTTTCAATGTCGATGTCGAACCGCCCTTCCTGGATGAAGTCGCTGAGAAACTGGATGAAGAGCCAGCCGTCACCAGCCTTTATCATATGACAGGCCCGAGTACCCTGCACATGCATGGTATTTTTGCAGATATGGAAGAGATGGAGCAGTTCTTGCTGGAGAAGCTCTATAAGATGCCGGGTATCGTCAAAGTGGAATCACAGCTATTGTTGAAACGTTATAAAAGCCGGATGGGCATGAGACTCTAGGAGGAAATCAGCATGGGTTGGAAAGATTACAACGGTCTCGTCATCGGAATGGTACGAACCGGAATTCTCGGATATGGCGGCGGCCCTTCGGTGATCCCGTTAATCCGTTACGAAGCCGTTACGCGTTACAAATGGGTCAGTGATGAGGAGTTCGGCGAGATTTTGGCTATCGCCAACGCCTTGCCGGGTCCCATCGCGACCAAAATGGCCGCATATCTCGGTTATAAAACCAAAGGTGTGCTGGGCGCGATCGTGTCTGTACTCGCTCATATTTTGCCGACAAGTATTGCCATTATTGCTCTGCTCGGTTCCATGTACGCGCTACGCGAGTCGAAAGTGGTAGCAGGCATGGTAGCCGCCGTAAGGCCAGTCATTTTTGTCATGCTGGGCATGATGGCTTATGAATTTGCCATGAAAGCCTGGAAGGGACTTGGTAAAGTTTTTGCCGCCCTATTCGGCGTAATTGCCTTTGTACTATTGCAGCTGCTGGATATCCATCCGGGGATTGTGATCGCAGTTTTCCTTGGATATGGTGTCTTCCATCTGGATTTGGTTCAGCGCTTCAAGTCCAAAGGCGAGTCCGATAAGGGGGTGTCCTAAGGATGCTCCAGACCTGGTGGGAATTATTTTGGGGATTTTTCGTAGCAAACATCTTGGGATATGGGGGCGGTCCAGCTTCCATCCCGCTTATGCAGGAAGAGATTGTGAACCACTACCAATGGATGACCACCGAGCAATTCGGTGATGTACTGGCGATTGGTAACGCCCTTCCCGGCCCGATTGCAACCAAAATTGCTGCATTTGTCGGGTACCACGTAGCAGGCTGGTTTGGGGCATTTATCGCAAGTTTTGCCACAATCGTGCCTTCCGCAACCGCACTAATTATATTACTTCGTCTGTTGAACAAACATCGCACGTCACCAAAAGTCAAAGGTATGACTCTACTCGTACAGCCTGTTATCGCTGTACTCATGATTCTGCTCACATGGGAATTCGGGCAGCTGTCCACTGATTCCATCGGCATCTGGCAGACGTTGATCATTGCAGGCATCTCGCTCTGGGTCATGACCAAAACCAAGCTGCATCCGGCCATTCTGATCGTGATCGCTTTTGCCTATGGTGCGCTGGTACTGTCTCACACGATGTAGTAGTAGAACATACAGGGAACGTCACAGAATCACTTGGTTATACATCTGTAATAGGATGGTGTATGCGAGGGTTCTGGACGTTGGCGAATGGCTAGATTATTTTCATTTTTTAAGGAACTGAGGACGTCTTATTCGTTCTTATAGGACGTTTCAGATTCGTTAGAGCTTGAAGACATGCCTAGTTTATAAACAAAAAACGGTGATGCCAGCTATTAGCTGGCATCACCGTTTTATTTGCGCGTTTCACACTCACATTTGGAAAAGCAATTACTTCGCTTCAACCACTACCGTTACTTTGGTTTTCACACCTGCAAATGTTACTGTAATCGTTGCTTTACCTTTGCCGTTCGCCTGAATGATTCCATCTTTCACCGATGCTGTTGCAATACGGGAAGATTTCCAGAGAGCCGGTTTGGATACATTCGCTTCACTGCCATCGGCATACGTTGCAGTTGCAGCCACGGTTACCTTTTCACCAGGTTTCATAGTCAACGTTACTTTATCCGTCTGCAAATATTTCAGTGTATCCACATCTAGAGCAATCGTTACAGACTTGCTACCGTATTTTGCAGTAATTTTGGCTTTACCTGAACCTGTAGCTTTGACTTTACCTTTGGTCACTTGAGCTACTTTGTAGCTGTTCGTTTTCCATTCAGCTTTGTCCGTAACATCACGCTCGCTACCGTCGCTCAAGAAGGCAGTAACCGTCAGATCAGCTGTATCGCCTGATTTCAGGGAAAGAACCGGCTCGGAAGCTTCAATACGTGTGATGACATCCACTTCAACTTGGATCGTCACTTTTTTGGAGCCGTATTCTGCTGTGATATTGGCTTTACCACTGCTGTTACCCGTAATCACGCCTTTTTTCACATCCGCTACACGTGCATTGCTGGATTTCCAGGTTGCTTCGGATGTAACATCCAACGTGTTGCCGTCCTCATCCGTACCTGTTAGAAGGATCGTCTGAGTTTCTTTGGCAGACAGAACAACGAAGTTCACATCTGCTTCCAGTCCACTAGCCATACCTACTTCAACAGGCAGAGTCAGTGTTTTGCCTTCAATCTTCGCGGTAATGGTTACTTTACCTGTAGCAACACCTGTGATAACCCCTTTGCTATCTACCTCAGCGATTTTGTCGCTGCTGCTGCTCCAAGTTGCATCTTCAGATACATCTTTGGATGTTTCACCATACAACGCCAGTACTTTGGCAGAAGTCGTTCCACCAACGGCTACTGATGCTTTCTTCTTGTCCATCTCATACTTGTCTGCTACGTCTACATTGACTGTGAATTTAACCGTTTTACCGCCATAAGCTACAGTAATCGTAGCCGTACCGGATTTGTATGCAATCAGATCGCCGTTTGATACATATACAACATCTGCATTGCTTGAAGTCCATGTTGCTTTGGAAGTTACATTTTCTGTGCTTGCATCAATATACTCTGCATTGGCTACCAATTTTTTGGACTTGTTCTCACCTGTAACACTCATGGCGAGCTTGTCAGTCACATCTTTGATATCCAAATATCTTGCCGTATCTACATCCACAGCAACTTCTACGGTTTTGCCACTGTAGGTTGCTTTAATCGTTGTTGAACCTGCACTAATCGCTGTGACCTGTCCCTTGAATACCGTTGCAACCTTCTCGTTGCTGGATGTCCATGTTGCCTGATCGGTTACATTCACATCGCTGCTGTTTGGATAAGAAGCCGTTACAACGACATTAGCCGTTTTGGTTGTATCACTCAAACGGAAGAAAATACTTTGTTTCACCACACTCAGTTTGCTCGTCAGATCCACATCCACGTCAACGGATACTGATTTCGTACCGTATTTGGCTGTGATCTTGGCAGAACCTGCCGAGTATCCTGTAATTTCGCCTTTGAGAACATCTGCGACCTTCTCATTGCTGGATGTCCACTCCGCCAGATCGGTTACATCTTTGGTTGTACCATCTGGATACGTAGCCGTCACTTTCACACTTTCACTTTTGTTCAACAGCAAGTTAACTTGCTGTTTATCTACATCTACACGTTTAACCACTTCAACGTTAACATCCACCGTCACGCTTTGGCTGCCAACTTTGGCTGTGATCACAGCTGTACCCGCGCTTTGTCCAGTTACTTTACCATTCACCACGGTAGCAACCTTCTCATCACTGGTAGACCATTCTGCCGTACTTGCTGCTTCATTATTTGTTTCATTGTCACTATACGTTGCTGTCAAAATAATTTCTTTTGTATCTCCCGTGCGTAAATCCAGACTTTGCACGTTTTTCGAAAGAGCTTTGACCTTCTTCGTTACTTTCACTTGAACAGTCTGACTCTGACCCTGGTAAGCTGCCGTAATCGTCGCTTTACCTTCTTTTTTGGCCGTGATTGCACCATTATATACAGTTGCTATCGAAGTATCTTCGCTACTCCAGGTTGTACTAATCGTTACATTAGCCGAAGTATTATCTGAATATACCCCTGTCACCGTAACAGACCCAGAATCACCAACTTCGAGCGACATCTCATTCTTGGAAACCACAATTTTGGACAGTTCTTTGTCTGCCGCAGCGGCCAAGCCTACGTTGGAAATACTCAGCATCAACACCAGCATCATCACCATGTACTTGGTCAATCTTGGCTTTAACATCATTTCCCCCCGATTATCATCATTTTTTTCCTTATGTTTTATGTCGGCAAGTTCTTTCCAGATGTTTAGACTTTCAGGAAATTTTCAGGGAATTCTATGGAAATTAATTTATCTTCTATTCCTGTTTCAACCGATCATACCTGCGAATATTGCGCATACCTATGTATATTGGCAGTCTTGAACTTCTTTTAACAGGATTGGAGGAAACATAATGCATCAGCCTTTTGATTACATCGGGTATTGGGAGGAAACATATCGTTCGGGTGAAACTTCTGGGAGGGGTTCATACGGGGTTTTGGCTGAATTCAAGGCCGAGGTCGTGAACGGACTGATTCAACGTGAAGGGATTCATCGTGTCATTGAGTTTGGATGTGGGGATGGCAACCAGTTGCAATACATGAATTATGAGGACTACCTGGGCGTGGATGTAGCGGCTTCTTCAGTAAAGCGTTGTGCTTCCCAATTTGCCAAGGATTCTTCCAAGAGCTTCATGCTGTATACACCAGGCCTATGGATTAACCGAGGTTTCCTGCAAGCCGATCTGACGGTCTGTCTGGATGTGTTATATCACATCACGGATGAAACAGATTTTCGCAATACCCTCTATGATATTCTGCACTCCTCAACAGCATGGGTGGTGCTTTACACCCGTTTGAAAGAAAACGGCAACCCGGGGATTGATACAATCCAGGACCGTAATCTGTTCGAGTATCTCTTCGACTATCCTGATTTCAAAGTTCATGAGATTATTCCGCAGCGCTATCCAGATCAATCTTCTGCCGACTTTGTCATCCTGAGACGTACACCTTCGAAGTGAAAATTGATTTTTTCAGTAGAGCATAGCTAAGTCTGCACCCCAACTGGACCCGTAAGAATGAGTATTCATAGACCAGACATTCTTTTGTCTTCCTTCGATTATGTACACCATCCGCCTGTCCGCTCACCTTGATTTGTCTATTCAAAGCTCAAGCTTAGGTATACTCCTTCTCCAGTAGAGGGAATATCGTTCCTAATCCTGGAGACAGCCTTATGCGGACAGGTGATGATGGTTTGCTAATGACGCTACTGACAATAAATACTGAATATATAACTGATTAACTAGTTGAATCTAATGAAACAACTCGAAGGCTCATAACACGACGACCTTACTAATCCGTTCTCACTTTCGGTTCTTCCTGCCCGTAGTTCTCAATTCTTCTTTTAAAATAACCCCGCATGTCCACGCAACTTCGCCAGCGCTTCCATATAGAAATAATCGCCGTATATAATCGGCACATTCAGCCCTCGCCCTTCCGGGTAATGCACCGTTCCCTGCATGATCAGACCTTCTTCCGCAGCCGAGTCGCCTGAGCTATAGTGCTCATGCAACCCGCGGACGATACGTTCTCCAGCGGCAGCATAGGTTTCCCCCCGCGGCGACAGCTTCGCCAGCTCAAGCAACCCGCTCGCGGCAATCGCCGCAGCGGACGAGTCCCACGCCACCTGATGCTCCGCAGGTGCGCGGAAATCCCACACCGGCACGATCTCTTCGCCAAGCATGGCGAGGAAGAAATCGGCCGCACGCTCCGCTGTCTCCAGATATCGGGCTTCGCCCGTATATCGGAAAGACAGCGCAAACCCGTGCAACGCCCAGGCGGTCCCCCGCGCCCAGGCGGAACCTGGAGCATGGCCCTGTCCGCCATGCTCTCGCAGCTTCTGCCCCGTGTGTGGATCGAACTCCACCACGTGGCAGATGGACCCGTCCGCGCGGATGAATTCGCGCGCCACGGTGTCCGCGTGTGCTTCCGCCAGCCAACGGAAGCGCGGGTCGCCGCTCTGCTCGGATGCCCAATAGAGCAGCGGCAGGTTCATCATGCTGTCAATGATGGCTACGCCGCGCGTATCCATTGCTGACGAGCTGAAGTTCCAGGCGCGGATGAACTCACCGCGCACGTGGAACCGGGCAGCGAGCAGGTTGGCGGCAAGCATTCCACGCCGCCGTCCATCCATGCTGCCCGTCTGGCGATAGTTGGCTACGCCACTAAGCAGCCAGATGAACCCCAGATCGTGATCCACCGATTCGGGATCACGCAGACAACCTTCCAGTTGCCGCTCACAGCTTTCGGCAATGCGATGTAGCGGAGCGACCGCTTCACTTTCCGGAGCATCCTCATAGACCAGCCATAACAATCCAGGCCAGAAACCTGCTGTCCACCATTCCGGATCATTCCGATCATACGTCCCTTGCGGGGCAATGTGTGGAAATGTATCCTTGATCCGCTTTGCATTCCGAATTGTTTTGGCAGCCCCCTGTTGCCACGCTTCCTCGAGCCATTTTACCGACGTTGATGTGTTCATGAACATATCCCTCCTCGATTCAATACCAGACATCTAAGCTTGATGCTCCAGCTCAAACTTATCTATAGCGTCGTATGCCGTAACTGCAATAGCTATCCGTTAAATATCACTAATCATCCACGAATAACACTTTTAACTATGCTTTGAGCTGTTTTGAGATGTTTCGAGATCTAATGATCCTCAACCTGAACACCTTCAGTTAACCTCGCCCAATCGGATCGCAAATGACAACCTACGTGCTCCGTTCACTTCAATCCGGGCTTCCTTCAGTAAACCATTACGGGAGGCCACAGCCTGTTCCTCCAGATGAATTATGGCTCCCTGATCCAGCGCAGTGGATTCTACATACGCCCCCCGATACTCCGTTCGCACGCTATGATCCGTATTGGTAATTACCGCCTGTTCACGGCCATCATGGAACATCAACGGAATGAGTGCCCCTGCTGCCGCGATCTCTCCTTCGAATTCATACGTTATAGTCAGCACATCCGCCTGTTGTACATAATGGGTACGCAATGTTTTAATTCCGGGTAATGGACCGACCCATGTCACGGCAAAAGCATTCTCCAAGGCGTTCACGCCATCTTCTGCCGCTCTTTCCTCCAGATGCTGCTCCACTTGGTTCCGTGTATCATCGTCCACCTTCTCATACACAATGGAACCACCTCCCTGAGCAGGGTCTAATCCAACATCCCGATCATATGCACCACCGGATGGAATCCCCTCTGCAAGACTGTGCCATACCCCATCTGGTGTCTTCCAGGCAGGACAGTAGCTGAGCGGACGGACCGCCCCTTCGGCAAACTCCGTAAATCCGGCCTGCACATGGCTGGCAGCGGACGGACCAATCAGACCAGGTAACCCCATCTGCTGAATCCGTACCAAACCAGAAATCGTATACGGATCATTCATCGCCGTGTGTAATACCAGTTGCTGACCAGGTATGGAAGCAATCACAGTTTCGAACCACCCATCGGTCTGCAAAACCCTACTGCCCACCTCGGAAGGAAGATACACTTCGCCCACATCGTCTCCCGGATCACTGAGACAAGCGTGGGCCAGCGCTGCTGCCGTCCACAGGTTGTAACAGGTGTGGTTGGTATAGATTTCATACCCGTGCCGATCTTCTGGCGCGTATTCATTGCGCACGATTTTCAAACGTCCATCTTCCATCTTCCAGCGCTCAACAGCAGCAAAACACCGATTGGCCGCACGTGCAAAAGCACCCGCCATCACCGGATCTCCCGCCTCCAGAGCCTGCGTTGCATGTGTAGAACATACATAAGCTGCGGTAGCTTCATTCCACTGATGTTGGGAGCTGCGACCACGCGGTGGAATCTCACCTAGCGGCGAGAGCGTTAGTAACGAGCTGAAGGCACCATGGCGCAGCTGCTCACGTAACGTATCGGCAGTGGTTCCCTCGTAACCTGCTTCGAGCATCACCCCAAGGTGATAACGGGTGGCAATATCATAGGAAAATGGACAATTTGGACGGTCCAGCGGTCCATCCTGATACAAGCCAAGGGCCGTAAACCGGGGTAGATGATAGGCTTCCAGATATCGATCCATCCACGCAGTACCCTCATTCGCCAGCTGTTCATGCCACCGCAGATATTCGCCAGAGATCATAATGGCGTTCCAGTTAATCATGCGATTGGGATTGTTCATCTTGCTCATCGTAAATACATAATCTTGTTCAGGACTGATTGTCTTGAGTGCCTCAGCCCAGATCTGTGCATGTTCAGGCAGGTGTGATTTCAACAACATATAGGCTCTCATCATGAGAACCGGAAAAAAATCGGGGTGATTGTCAGGTGCGCTACCATTGACCACGGCATCAATGCTCTGTGACAGGGCTATTGCTGCCGATTGGAGCAAATCTGTACGCCCTGCATCAACCAGAACTGCCGCAGCCATCGCATAGGCCGGTGTAGAATAATATCTCTCCACACCCGAGAACGGGTCGATAATTGCCCCCTGGCTGTCCTGATATGGTGTGTAAGCGCGAACAACACTTTCAACAAGTGCCAACTTGCGCTCACTATTCCAGCCGTCTGCCGGAGGGCGGCCCGCTTGTTCTGCCAATGTACGGTAATGTTCGAGTTCATCTTTCCATGGATATGTGGACGCAGATGTATATTTACTCACGCATGCTCACCTCGGTTTCTCCCATTTTCGGTTCAATGATGAAGCGTACCTCACATACCGTTTCAAGCGAATT
Organism: Paenibacillus sp. BGI2013; assembly: GCF_002843485.1. Taxonomy (NCBI): domain Bacteria; kingdom Bacillati; phylum Bacillota; class Bacilli; order Caryophanales; family Paenibacillaceae; genus Paenibacillus; species Paenibacillus sp. BGI2013. The sequence continues at coordinate 41,241 of NZ_PJFA01000015.1, read as the reverse complement.
AGGGCGTTCTGTCCGAACATCTGTCTCATCAATTGCACCTGTCCATGATAGTGACGTCCGATAGAATGTGACTGGAACATTATCATGATCAACTGTGTCTATTGCCTCCGTAAGGACTTGCCACTGGTTCCCATCATACGTCATATGGACCGTTCCATGTTCGCCTTGCCAGCGAAGATTACCGCTCTTCACCACTTCAGGCTGTACTCTACTCATCCATCGTTCAACAACACTTGAAAACTCTGCATGTGAATCTGAATTATCCACCGAAGATGATCGATCAGCCAAAGACACCACCCTGCTCTTCCATTGAAAACGGTCAATGAGACGCAATTCCGCTCCATTCCTGCTACCCCCAGAAGCCTTCTTCCAATGAAATTGGCGCGTATAACGAGCCAGTGAAACAGCTCCAGAATATGCGGATGTCAGATCCAATGTTGTATTCAGCTCACCGCCATCCTCTGCCAGCTTTGCCTCTAACACATGGGCTTGCGCTTGCCGGCCCGAGCTTTGCTCCTGGCCTTCAATGAGCGGAACGTTATGCCCGGATGATGAGATGTGTAACAACTGCTCTCTGCCTGGCGCAAAATACGCTTGGGTATACAACCCTGCTCCTGGATCACACAGAATATTCTCACCACCGCAATGGATAATGAACTGCCCCAGATCATTATGGTTGTGAGGTTCATCGTTATGCCCGCCTTTAATGGAAATAGCCACATGAAGGGGTGCGCCGTTCGCATGTTTTGTATCCGGAGAATCGAACGATCCTTTTGCAATCATCCAGCCCAGATTTTGAAAGATAAATCCCCGTTCAGCCTGCCCAGAAGCACCTTCATCACCATACACTGCCGGATCGCTCCACATCACGTTCCGCAACAGATGAGCCCAACGATGACAGGGATCATCAGTAAGCAGTGGAATATGAAGCGGCAAATCCACCTGCAACCCAAATCGGGATGCGAGCAGGGAAAGCAATCCGGAAGGGATCTCTTCCTGCTCGGCACTGTCCGAATAATTTACGAATGTTCCACCTGACAAATGAACTCGCAGTGGGAAGGCTGCGATGGCTGTTATTTTGGAACCCGTCAGTAGATCTAGTTCGCCCTCACTGTACTCACGAAGCATCTCGGTATAATACGTGAAATAACCGAATCCATATACCCAATATCCAATGCCTTCGGCACAGCCGCCATCCTCGCCATATCCGCTCAAGAATGCGTTCATACAGCTGAGTTTATGGGAGATCGATTCCTGTAGTATGGACTCATCCTCGAGCAGCAACAATGCGGCCATGCCACAGCACCCACCACAGACCGCCGACCAGTTGTGATCCGCTGTCTGCCAGTGGAACTTCCGTTGCTCCCGGTAAAGCGGAGTGAAGATTCGCCGTTCTGCTTCAGACCTGATCCGTTCTATGACAAGGCGATCCAGCCGCTCGGCGTGAATGGTCACAATCTCGGCCAGCATATGTACCGTCTCTGCTGCGAACAGATCGATGTTCCCATTCACCTGGTTGACCTCTCCCGTACCCAGATGCGCGGGCAAACACCACGTATACTCACCACACACGTCCCACAATATTTCTTCCAGCGCCTGCAGTGCATCCGGCCTAGCTGTGTCTAATGCGAGCATCGCCACAGCAGCAAGTCTGCCCCTTCGATCGAAATAAGCCTCTTCATAGGCTTTTCGCTCACCCATATCACTGAACTGTCGATATAGACGGAACGACAAGGAAGGCATGGGTTCTTTCAAGGCACGTTCACCGTAAGCCTTCAAGTCTGTGTATAACGTAGCCAATTCAGGCCGGGATAACTTCTCCAAGAGTCTGTCGGCACTTAAGGAACTCAATGCTCTGCTCTCAGTACCACGTTGGTTTATATTTTCATTTTCGACTTCGTGAATGGAATCTTCCATTGGATTCACCACTCTTCGTTAATGGATTGTCATGCCCATATTATAATGTAATCGATTTCATTTTACCGGATATGATAGCATTTTTGAAGAATTATCCATTAGAACCCTTTCCACGACGTTACTTCCTTCTCCTTCCTAACCAAAAAAACGAAGAACCTTCGTCAGGTTCTCCGTTGCATTCTGCCTGTCACCACAGGCTTTTTATGGTTATCTCATATTCTTAACTATCTTATATCCTCATCCTCAATTAATCCTGAATACCTATAATGCTGCTGCCCATATCCTAGCTGTCCGCTGTTGTTATTACACAATCGCAAGCGAAGAATTCTGTACAACAGACAACCATTGGCGTGCAATCAGCTCATGACCTGCCGCGGTTGGGTGTACGCCATCCCATAACCAGTACGCTGCATCCGCCTGTTTCAGAGCGTCATTAAACGTCTGCTGCAATGGCACCCACACAGCTCCAAATTCTTCAGCAAGACCTTGGGCCAGTTTCTGATATTGACCGACATACTCTTCCCAGGCTTCCCATTTCTCCGCAGTCGCTCCAGTTCTCAAAATAAACGGCTCCATCAAAATCAGCCCCGTATCTGGCATCACTTCCCGAGTTTCTTCGAGCAAATGGCGATACGCCCGTCCGAAACGATCCGTTACCCCGCTAGGTTCACCATTCATCGTGCGCCAGGCATCATTAACCCCAATCAGGATGCTGATCAGGTCCGGTTTTAGACTAATGGTATCCTCATTCCAGCGTGCGTACAGGTCCGATGCCCGATCCCCGCTGATGCCTCTGTTATAGAAGGTCTTTTGCTTGCCCGCCAGTTCCATACCCAGTTTGCTGGAGATCAGATACGCATACCCGTGTCCGAGAAAATGATTTGGATCATCATTGCGTGATCTTCCCCCATCTGTAATCGAGTCTCCCTGAAACAATATAACGGATGGACTTGTACTCATGATTGAAATCGTTCCTTCCTCTTGTGCAAAATGGAAACACTGAACACCTCAGTCTCCATTTTATCCCTTTCTGCTACAATAGAAAATAGCGTTTTCATAACTGAGTTTCGCCATCTTATGACTCTCCTAGCAATTATCCGATCCAATATCGCAGTATCATCATAGCCACAATACCGACCAATACGGTTCCAAGCAGACTGCGTGTCCAGATAGCTACTGCAATCGTAGGCAGGGATGCCCACAGAGCTGCATTTTGCGTAATCGGCACTAACTGGTTGCCCGTCATGAACAGTTCCTGACCAATCAGCGCTGCCATAACCGCTACGGGTACATACTCCAGCCAGCGTAACAACCACATTGGAATCTGTATCTTGCTGAACAGCATCAGTGGCAGTACACGCGGAATAAATGTTAACAACGCTGAGCCCATAATAATCCAGAAAACATCCCATCTTACTTCCATCGTTCCATGAACACTCCCATCGTTGCCGCAATGACCGCAGCCACAATGACACTCATGCTGCCAAGTGAAGCCATGCTGGCGAAGATTACACAGACAACGGCGATAATAGCCACATTAATGTGTATTTTTTTGTTTTTGCGATGCACCAACTGGAGTACAACCAGTCCAATAAACATCGCTGGCAGGGCATAATCCAGACCCAGTCGTTCCGGGTTAGTGATCCAGCGTCCAAAGTACGCTCCCGCCATATTAGCCACGAACCAGTTCAGATATGCGGTAATATTCAGACCGTGCATCCAGCGTTCACTAAGCCTTTCCCTGCCAATCGCACGTGTCATCGCCACGCCGAAAGACTCATCGGTAAGCAATGAACCAATCCACATATTTTTAAGCGGGGTCAGATGCCGAAAATACGGTGATACAGCTGCACTGAGCAGCAAATGGCGAAGATTCACAAAAAATATGGTGAACATGATGGCTACTGCTGATCCATTCGATGCGAGCATGCCTGCTGCAATGAACTGAGCCGATCCTGCATATAAAATCAGGCTGAGCAGTGCCGTTTCCGCCAGACTCAGACCTGCGGTCATTTCAATAACACCCGCCGCAAAGCCAATACTCAAATAACCAAGCAGGGTTGGGATACAATCTTTGACCCCCTGCATGAATGTAGCTTGATCCTGGACCTCTTCCATGTTCTCCTGTCCAGATATCTGTAGTGTACTTTGGTCCAACTGCCTTACAACCCCTCTCCAATTTCAGTCCCCATAAACCGATATATATGGATGTAGATCCATCCAGGTCCACTCTTCATGAAAACAACTTCTTTGTGTATTCAACATGACCAGTTACATGTCTTATGGATTTCACATTTTGCAGAATTCACTTCACATTAATTCAGAAATATACCACAAGATGTGCACTAAGGGAGAGACAGATTACTTTTTATAGAACAGATGTAATCCTAAATACCTACAAAATCGAAAAATATTTTCGCGAAACTCATAAATTATGTTGAATAAACGCGAATTTTGTCATACGATAGCACCAGAAACTTCTGGAAAGGATGGAATGAAATATCTTTTACCAGATGGGCTTATCCACTAGACATGGGGATGGGTTACACAGAGGGGGAATGTGTATGAAAAAAATTCGTAAACAAGGGGTCAAAAGAACAATGCAGATGAGAGAGAAACTGATTTTGTCATTTGCCATTGTATTGCTCATTCCAACCATTAGTCTGGGCATTATCTCGTTCCAAACAGCTGATGCCAAGGTTGAAGAGAAAATGTATGAGAACGCAATCAGCAGTGTTACTGTGCTCAACCAGACCATTGACCAGATCATTGGTGCAACACGCAAAAATGTTGATTTCCTGGCAAGTCAGCTGGATGCAGGCAATGTCGGACCCAATCAGGGTGACGAAACAGATACCATCCGTACCTTGCTCGACGCTTACAAGGAAACGCATGATGACGTGGAACTTGCCTCCATCGGTACCGATCAGGGCGTGTATATTAACTCCCCTGTAACTGCGGTGAACAAAGAAGGTTATGACCCGCGCAAACGCCCGTGGTATCAGGCTGCTACGCAGAACAAAGATGTCCCTACCGTAATCACCCCCTACTTATCAAGCAATACCGGCAATGTTGTTGCTTCAGTAGCTCAGACCTCAGCGGATGGCCATGGTGTCGTCTCTGTCAGCCTGTCGCTTGAAGCCCTCTCGAAGACGGTTAACTCCACGAAGATTGGCGAGAAGGGTTATATCTATATCATTGATAATGCCAATAAAATCATTGTACATCCTACCGAAAAACCAGGGACCGAAGGAACCATGGCACCCTATAAAGATATTTTCGCACAGAAAAACGGAAGTCTGACCTATACACTAAATGGAAACCAGGAACACGCCTTTTTCTCCACCAATGAAACGACGGGCTGGACCGTGGTTGGTGTCATTGACAGTGGGGAAGTGACGGCATCTGTCCGTCCGATCCTATACACCACACTTATTGTTGTAGCGATTGCAATTGCGGTAAGCTCCATTATTATTTTCTGGATTGTGCAATCAATCACCAAGCCACTGAACCGCTTGGTGAAGGCATCTGACGAAATTAGTAATGGTAATCTGACCATTGAGGTAGCTGTATTGGGACAGGATGAATTCGGCAAGCTGAGCACCAGCTTCAATAAGATGAGCGAATCCCTGCGAACCGTTATTCAGGACGTGCGACACACGGCTGACGAGTTAACCGCCTCATCCACACAATTGGCAGTCAACTCATCGGAGACAACCAAAGCAACAGAGCAAGTCGCCCTGATCACGGAAGAATCCGCAGCTGGACTTGAGAAACAAACAAGCAGCCTGAAACATACGGCACTACAGATGAATGAGCTTGCTGGAGGTGTGGGACAGGTAACGAACAGCACACAGCAAGTATCCGAAGCTGCCATGCAAGCAAGTGAGCTCGCGGATAAAGGGAATGCAACCATGCAGACCGCCGTATCCGAGATGAGTTCCGTGAGTCGCTTTGTGCAAGGTATGGCAGATACTGCTGGACGACTTGAACAGCATTCCACATCCATTGGTGAGATGGTATCTGTCATTACAGATATCGCTGCACAAACCAATTTGCTTGCTCTCAATGCTTCTATTGAAGCAGCACGTGCAGGTGAGCATGGACGCGGCTTCTCCGTGGTTGCCAGCGAAGTCCGCAAGCTGGCGGAACAATCGAGCCTGTCCGGCCAGAAGATTGTAGAGATGGTTGGAGCAATTCAACAGGAGATTTCAATGGCCAACCAGAATGTACAGATCGGGCAACAGGATGTGAGCAACGGCATTCGTGCCGTGCAGTTTGCAGATGAAGCTTTTGCCCAGATTAGTGAGGCTGTTGGGGTCGTCAATCATCAGCTTGAGAACATTGCAGCCGCCTCACAACAGATGTCTGCAAGTACAGCCGAAGTGGTGCAATCCATTGATCAGATCCACGCCATATCGGAAACCAATGCCGATGGAACGGAGAACATCTCTGCTGCTACGGAGGAGCAGGTGGCTTCCATGCAGGAGATATCATCCTCTGCTGATTCCCTTGCCCATCTGGCTCACAAGCTACAGAAGCTGGTGGAACAATTCAAGCTGTAATCTTATATAACAAGTAGTCTGTACACACCAAAAGCCCCTTTGCCATCATATTGGCAAAGGGGCTTTTCAGTTATAAAGGGTGCGGCATTTCAGAAAGGAAATGCCTCTCCTATTCAGCAGATTGCTTTTTATCTCCGTGGTACCCTTGATCTCCGTAGGGCTCTAACTGTTCAAACCAGCGATTCAGACATTTGGCGAGTGCATCTTTGGAATCGTAATACGGGTTATCGTCTTGTTTCAATGTCTCCAGCACCTCGATCACAAACGCATTCTCTCCATATTCATTCCATTCAGCCTGCAATCTTCGATTCAGATGGCTACCCATCTGTAACATAAACCGTTGTCCGTTAATGGTTTTCAGGTTAAGTGTGCTGTCGATATAAACTTTGCCGTTACGTTCATTCCGAATCTGGTAGACGCCCGCTTCCGTTTTGACTTCTTTGGCCTGTTCCTGCAATTCTTTGCGACGATCCATCTTCCCCTGCTCCCCCTTTGCTTTGCGCTCCTGTTTTCCAACTTCGGCGATCTGTTGATCTGCGTGGCTTCCCAGCCAATACTGACTCCCGTCTGGCTCACGTTCCAGCAAACCATAGTCGACGAGATACCTCCGTATTTCCACGTAATCATCATTAACTTCCTTCAGCAGCTCGTTGACCTGTTTCTCGGAATATTTGCGCTCTGTCTCGAATCGTTTGGCAATTTCGGTGAGCACAATATATTTATGCTTTTGCTGCATATGAAACGTCGTCAGCGGACCGCCGGTACCCTCTGGAAAATACTTATTCAGCACCTTCTCCCGATCCTGTTCTGTAATATCAAATGAGTTCGGATGGATCGTATGTTCATGCCTTGTCACTGGCGACACCCATTCGGCTGGAGCCTGTGTATCCTTACTTTTGAGAAGTTCCATTAATGCCAGGAATATTTTGGCCTGCCGTTCCTTCTCCTTTAATACAAACCGATGATTCCGGATCGTGGAAGCACTCCCGATGCCAAGGGTCTTCTGTACTTCAGCATCCTTCTTGCCTTCATAGAATTGTGACAACAAGCCCCGCTGGACATCAGACAATCCGGTTACGCTTTTATCCAGCTCCAGCAAATATTCAAATACCGATCCATGAACCTTCTCAATATGCACTCGCATATAACGGGCTGCCTCATAGAGGACTCCTTCTTCAGGATAGATAATCCCCGCTTCCGTCCTGTATCCGCAGCAGACACATATATAGGCGGGACCCTCCTCCATATAACCTCGCTTGATCTCTTCCAATGAAGCTGTTTGCAACCAGGATTCCGATGATTTCATGTAAAAGCTCCTTTTTATCATTGTTATGGTCATTCCAACCGTATATTAATCAAATATTTTATAATTATGTTTGTTTATTTATAGATATAATATAGTTTTGTTTATTATATGTCAATATAACGGAAAAGAATGCTGTGTTTAAAGACATAACGGATGCCCCTTGTTCAACAGAAAAAAGACCGCAGGGTCGCAACCCTGCAGTCTCATTTCAATCCCTGTTACAACTTAAACCGTTCAATCATGCTTTGCAGATCTTCAGCCATACGTGACAATGCTGCCGAAGAAGCTGCAACCTCTTCCATTGTAGCCAACTGTTCTTGAGCCGCCGCTGATCCATCTTCCGTTCCAGAGGCAATTCTGTCCGACAGAACCATGGTATCACTTACTGCCTTGTTGATATGACTCATGCCCCCATCAATTTGACGGGAAGCCGTGGATACTTCTCCAGCTTGTGCAGCCACCAACTGTACCGCAGTACGAATGTTATTGAATGCTTCGCCTGCTTCTGTAACCATCTGCGAACTCTTCACCATACCTTCTCCCGTACGGGCAAAAGTGGATTGCACCGCATTGGTTTTCTCCTGCATCTCATGCATAAGCTCATTAATCCGCTCGGCTGAAGCGCCTGAACTGTGAGCCAGTGTCTTCACTTCGTTGGCTACAACCGCGAATCCGCGCCCTTGCTCGCCAGCTCTTGAAGCTTCAATGGATGCATTCAATGCAAGAATGTTCGTCTGCTTGGCAATGGCCGTAATCTCGGCCACAATCACAAGAATCTCTTCATTTTTCGCGCGCAGATCCTCAATGACCACAGACATGGCTTTGCTCTCATCATTCACCTGCTGAATATGGGTAACCGCTTCTTCTACTGTAACCATACCTGCTTCCGACTTAGTGGATGCATCCAGAGCGATACGAGCGGTATCTTCAGCACTTGATGAGATCTCTTTGACTCCAATGGACATTTCGCCCACGAGTTGACCTGTAGCAGCAAGACTATTGTTCTGCAAAGTCGTTCCCGCAGCTGCATCCTGCATCAGTTCAGCCACCTGTTCTGTGGCTTTGGATGTCTGCTCGGAACTCGCCATCAGTTCTTCAGAAGATGCCGCCAGCTGGCTGGATGTATCATGCACCTCTCCAAGCACACTACGTAGTGAACTCGTCATCGTGTCGAAGCTTTCCCCGAGCTGTCCGAACTCATCCCGGCGCTGTAAACCTACCCGAACGGTGAGGTCCCCAGCGCTTACTTTGGATGCTGCCTGCGTTAATTGCAGCAATGGCCGGTGAATGCTGCGGATAATGAATATAAGCAGAATCAACCCGATAACCAATGCAGATGCCACAATTGTAATTGCACGGATCAAAATAGGCATTACCGCTTCACTTGCTTCGGAAGGAACCATCTCACCAACAATTTTCCAACCTGTCACCGGATTGGTAAAATACACAGCTTCCACTTCGTGACCATCATATGTATACTTCACCGTTCCACTTTCCTTCGTATACATCTCATTAATGTAGCTTTCATCCGACTGTGTACCGGATTCAATATTGTAGTGGAACAGGAATTTACCCCCGTTATCCAGCATGTACAGTTTTCCTTCTTTACCAATACGTATCTGATCAACGGATTCTTTCAGATGATTGAGACTGACATTGGCCCCGAATACCCCTTTGCCGTCAGCCAGCTTGACCGCTGCGGTCACAACCCATTCGCCCGTCGAAGCCGACTGGAACGTATCCGAGATTACCGGTTCATCCTGGGACATGCCCATCTTATACCATGAACGTTCTCGAGGATCATAATTCTGTTCCTCGGATTCAGGGGACTTCATCCAGCTACCATCTTCGGAACCTGCGGTAAGTACACCCAGTTCCTTATGATTCTGAGACATCCGATCCATCTGCCTTTGCAGTGCAGGGGATTTAGTAATAATATCGTTTGAAGTAATACCCGCAGCCATCTGAGCTGCGTTATCCTTCTCCATATCCAGCATTTGATTTATCTGCAGACTAAGCATTTCTGTTTTGGCCTGTGCGGAACGAATAATCTCCATTTTAACCTGGTCAGCAGCTTTTTGATAAGACAACCATCCCACGGTAATGCTCGGTACTATCAGGAACAGGAGCAATGCAGCAATCAGGCGTTTTTTTACGGTTAAAGTAAACCAATTTCGAATCCTTTTCTTCATATAACTATCCCCCATCATAATCTTCACCCATCCTTTTATCGGACAATTCCTGTAAAAATATTATGTATAGATACTAAATTAGAATAAATTTAATCTTTTCGGTCAGTTTAGATGGATTCACCTAATCCTTCTATTCGTTTTGACCCCCTTAGCGAGATCGTTTACAATGCTCATAAGCTGGCTATTCATGAAACGATTGGAAGGAGAGGATTCAAATCTTACGCAAGTCACATGAAAGACAACGTATTTCCACGGTATATTCATCCATGTTCCGCATTCTGTTAGCGCTCATCCTGTGTGCAGGCCCGATTCTGGGACAAGCTGGTATTACGGTATCCGCAGCGCAGGCGACGCAAGCAGTTCACATTGAAGTGAATGGTGAGCAACAATCCTGGAAGAACGCACCACTTATCATCAAAGGTTCAACGTTTGTTCCACTGCGGGATGTGGTCACATCGGTTAAAGGCACGTTGAAATGGGATAATCACACCAAGACGGCTACCATTACCGTTGGCAGAGACAAGCTGATCCATCAGGCTGGCAGCAATTCCATTAAAGTAAACAAGGTCGATCTAGCTACAGGTGTGAATTCACGTACCGTTAACGGTACGTTGATGGTACCTGTCCGGGCCATGGCTAATGCAATCAAAGCAGACATCAAGGTCCAACGTACAGCCACGGGGCAGATGAGTGTAAGTATGGTCACTGATCAAGTCAGCCTGCTGAACAGCGAGGTTGCCAGCGTGGATACGTATCTGCGCGAGATCAACTATCCAGGTATGGCTCTGATCGCCCGCGATGGTGAAGTACTTCTAAAGCAAGGCTACGGACTTGCCGATGAACAGACGCTGAACCGCCCGGATCAGAAGACTCGAATCGCATCGCTGAGCAAATCCTTCACGGCCGCGTCCATTCTGAGTCTCGTGGAGGATGGTAAGATTAATGTGCAAGATCCAATCTCCAAGTATATCTCTGGTATACCAAAGGGAGATCAGATCACGCTGCATATGCTGTTATCCCAGACTTCAGGTCTGCCATCTGCATTTGGTCGGGGTGAAGGAACTTCTATGGAAGAGACTGTAGAGGAGATTCGCCACAAAACGCTGAAGTTTGAACCAGGAAGTGCCTATCTGTACAGCAACAGCGGGTATGTTTTACTTGCATACGTCGTTGAACAGGTATCTGGCATGAGTTATGCCGACTACGTGCAGCAGACGATACTGAAACCACTTGGTATGAAGAATTCGGGAGAGGCCTCCCGTAAAGTGCACACGATTAGTGGTTTTGTTCAAGAAGATAACGCATGGGTAACTGCACCTTACTATGTGTCTCAATCCGGATCAGGAACCATCTATTCCACGGTGGACGATATGCTGAAATGGGATCGTGCGCTGTATACGGACAAGATTCTAAGCCAGGATACGATTGAACAGATGTATGAGCCTTATTCTGATAAAAACTATGGCTACGCCTGGATTCTTAAAGAGAATGGCGCAAACCGTACCGTCTTCCACAACGGTAGTGGTGGCGGGTTTGCCACAGCCTTTTCACGTAATCTGTCCGATGATATCACCATTATCCTGCTTGGCAACCACGCAGGTATGGACATGACTTCACTTTTGGATGAAGTTGAGGCACAGACAGCCAAAGCACTGCAATTGCAATAATCTATAATTAATAGCTTATAATGAGCAAAGAGACGGTCCTTTAAAGGATCGTCTCTTTGTGTTGTATATGTTCTCATTTTAACGACTCACACTTCCGTTTCGCTCAACCCACAATCCATCTCTTCTCCATCCTGCAAAAGGTAGTTTTACTCATATTCTTATTACTGCCTAGGAGACATCCGCTCTTTCATCATCTGTCTGCTTTAATGTTACAGGAAGTTTCCCCGCAAAAGGAATGCGCCCCATCAGCGCCTGAGCGACGCTATCCATGGCAAGTGGCCGGCTCTCGTAAGCCGCTACATAGACCTGGGCATCCGGAAGCGCCAGCAGATCATAGGGGCTTCGCAATGCCACAACAGCCAGCGTTTTGCCCAATTGCTGTATCCAACCAATCAGCCTGCACTGTGGATCGCCGGAGGGACTTCCCGCATTGTAGGTTCCCACCACAATCTGCCGAATGTCATCTGCTTCCGCTGCCTGAAGCAGACGTGCGGAACGAATGGCGACTTCCTCGGGCGTGACCGTCAGATCGACAACATCCAGACCATACATGGATAAGGCTGAGCCCAAGGTGAACGTCTGAGTCAGCTGTTCGTCGGCAATTGTCGTCACGGACGTGGCAACCGTTATGACCAGCGTGCGTTCCGGCTTTAAAGGCAGCATATTCAGCTCATCGCGCACCAGTGTGATACTGTTCTCGCTAATACGGCGAGCAACCTCTTGGTGTAATGAACTGTTGCGCTCCGACCCACTGGATAGAGCAGGAGCGTTTGATGCCTTTGGCAATGATGCATTCGATACTACGCCATACACTTCCTCATCACCTGCACCACCCGTTTCACTCTCTAACAAACCACGTTTCGCCTTGTACATCAGCAAGCGATTCACCGACTCATCAATACGTCTCTCGCTAATCCGCCCGCTCCTCACAGCTGCTAACAACGCATCAAATGCCTCTGCCTGAAGCTTAGCCGTATGGCTAATTAACACCAGATCTGCCCCGGCCTCTACCGCCATTACGGCTGCATCGACAGTGCCATAGTTCACGGCAATGGCATCCATCTCCATGCAATCTGTCACGATCATGCCCTGATAACCCAGTTCCTGGCGAAGCAGACCGCTTAATACGGTTTGCGATAGCGTTACGGGCAGACGCTCTGGCTCCAGTGCAGGAAAATAAATATGCGCCGACATCATGGCATCGACACCTTCGGCGATAGCGGCTCGGAATGGAATCAACTCCAGGCGCTCTACCCGTTCACGATCATGAGTGATGATTGGGAGGTCCAGATGGGAATCGGTATCCGTATCCCCATGCCCCGGGAAGTGCTTGGCTGTCGCTGCAATTCCAGCGTCCTGTATTCCCGCAATGGTTCTGGCTCCATATTCTGCAACGGATTGTGGAGATTCGCCGAATGATCGTACACCGATGACCGGATTGGCCGCGTTATTGTTTACATCCAATACCGGAGCAAAGTTCATGTTAATGCCCATGGACTTCAGCTCCAACCCACTGATATATGCCGCCTGATATGCATCGTCAATGGAACCGGCAGCGGCAATGGCCATTGGTCCAGGCATCAAGGCGATTCCTTCGGTAATTCGTGCAACCATGCCGCCCTCCTGATCAATGGATATCCAGAGCGGCACATTACCGCTGCTTTTGGCAATCTGCTGTAACCCTGACGATAACCGCTCTACCTGCTCTGGCGACTCAACGTTGCGAGCAAAGTAGATTACGCCACCGATTGGATACATTCGGAGAAAGGATTCCACATCGCCAGTAGCTTCGGTGCCATGAAAGCCACAAAGCAGCATTTGCCCGATTTTCTCACGCAAGGTCATCTGTTTCAGCTTCGACTGGTATAACTCTTTTGGCCCACTCATTTCATGCCTCCCTCCGCTAACAAACATCCGTTCATTCATATAACAAAAACGGCTTTCGCCGCTCCTTCCATTCCGCTACCTGTACATTCCACGCATCCATTAAACGAATGAATTCCGCGCGGTCATGAATCGTTTCCCTGACTTCCTTCCCCCCTGCCAGCAGGTCGATAAAGTACCTTGAACCCGGCTCTGGTGGCTCCAGCCAGCACAATTGCTCCGGATAGAGTGACACCAGTTCATGCAAAAGCACCAACCCTGTCTCTACCGCCCGGAATTTCCCGCTGTCCGTTACAAAAATCCTTACGCCACCACACAGCTCACCTGCGTGTTTGGAGAATGTTGGGGACATGTACACTGGATGCACATGTACACCTTCCAGCTTGTATTCCCCAAATCGTTCCGCCAAACGCTCACCCTCAACCCAGGGGGCTCCAACCCACTCGAATGGGCGAGTCGTGCCCCTGCCCTCCGATACATTAGTGCCTTCGAACAGGCACGTACCCGCATATACCCGCACACTGTCCAGCGTGGGCATATTGGGAGAGGGTAACATCCAGGGAAGACCACAATCCGTAAACTCCATGGAGCGCTGCCATCCTTCCATGGCAACCACGTCCAATTCGCAAGGTACATCCATCTCGCTGTTGACCATCAGGGCGAGTTCACCTATCGTCAATCCGGTACGTACAGGTATACGCCAAGCGCCAACGAGTGATTCATACCCCGCGTTCAGCACACCGCCTTCCACAACGTTTCCACCCAGCGGATTGGGACGGTCCAGAATCAGCATACGTTTGCCTGCTCCAGCACAGGCATCCATCATATGGAACAAGGTTGAGGCATATGTGTAATAACGGATACCCACATCCTGAATGTCGAACAGCACCGTATCCACTCCAGCCAGCATTGCAGGCGTAGGTTTCTTGTAATCTCCATACAGGCTGAACACCGGAATGTCCAGACGTGGATGAAACATGTCTCCGAATCTGACACCCGCCTGAAGCTCTCCATACAGTCCGTGCTCACAGGCATAGAGCGCTGTAAGCTCGGTATTAGCCAGTCCGGCGCACACATCTATTGTCGATACAAAATCCGCTGTAATACCAGTCGGGTTTGTAATTAGACCGATTCGGTTACCCGTTATCCATGGATGCGATAACCCTCTGGACAGAAGATCAACTCCCGTTTTTACAGCCGGGATCTGCTCGGTCCCATTCAACTGACCCATCACACATTCCCCTGGCTGACCCAGCCTGTATGCTGGTGATCATTACCACCTGTTACGACAGGCTCTTCTTCAGGCTCCAGCACATTAAGAGCAACCTTATGCTGATAAATGGCAAACATACCTCCAAACAGCGCTCCGAAACCAACGACAGTCAGCATCAGCAGAGCCGTCAGGCACATGGCCTGAAAACAAGCGCCCATCGTGTACCCCGGGTGACGGAAGAACAGCTTTACACTTTCCCCCATCGCCTGAACGATGCCCATGTTTTTTTGTAAAACAAGCTGCCAGGTATAGAACTGTGACATCAGCGCCATGAGAACAAAGAACGTCTGGAATACACCCACTGCTGTACCTGTAATTCCACCCTGTCCACCGTAATACCACCAAGTTGACCATAGAATGAAGCCAAGCACCGCGAAAAGCACACCCACCGAGCCTCCCGGGATTATTCCCTTCAATGTTCCGACCCAGATATCCTTAAGTCCATTGCGCCGTTCCTTACGTTCCAATCTGTGATGTACGGCATAACAAACACCGAACAGGATGGGCATATACATCAAAGCCAGAAGCAGCACCGCGATCGGCAACGGAGCAAACATCAGAATGGGAACCAATACGATGGAACTAACGACACTGTACAAGGCCACCGAAATAATATCCCGATAGATTTCCGCACCCGACTTGATCAATACTTCACTCAGCTTACGCATTTTTATTCTCCCTTCTATATAAGTTGAGCTAAACATTTTACACGATAACGGAGAAAACAGAACAAATCTGGAGAAGCGAAGCGTTCGCCCACAAGGGCTGTCTTAAAAAGGCTACCCATTTGGGTTGGCTTGGCCGCACCGCTGGTCAGTATGTTGTACCAAACTTGCAACGTGCTAACGAATCTACCGCACCTTAAACGACGGATTTTCGAGGCATACCAATTTTAACGAACTTCAGCCCCGCCTACTCCCGTCCAATCGCAAGCTCCGTCTCTGGATCAAAAAAGTGCGCCTTACGTAGGTCCAGCACAAAATTTTTGTCCATACCTACATAAGCATGTGTTTCCGGGTGGACCTTGGCCGTAACAGTACGGGCACCGGAATGGAAATATACCAAATTCTCGGAGCCCAGATGTTCTACAACCTGAACCCGCGCCTGCAGCATGTAGTCTGTCGGGATATTCGGAGCGACATCATCACCAAAAATATGCTCTGGACGCAGACCCATAATCACTGGCTTGCCTTGATGACTCTGAAGACGAGCGAGTACATCTTCTGGCAAGGTGAATGATGCACCGTCCACGACAACCTGCGTGCCTTCAATCCGGGCATCGATGAAGTTCATCGCCGGGGAACCGATAAATCCGGCAACAAACATATTCCGCGGACTCGCATACAATTCTTTCGGTGAAGCCACCTGCTGAATATCTCCATGATTCATGACCACGATGCGTTCCCCAAGTGTCATGGCTTCTACCTGATCATGCGTCACGTACACAATCGTGGCACCGAGACGTTTATGCAGCTCACCCAACTCCACCCGCATCTGTACCCGCAACTTGGCATCCAGATTGGACAGTGGTTCATCGAATAAAAACACCTGCGGATCACGGACGATCGCCCGTCCCACCGCAACACGCTGGCGCTGACCACCAGACAGCTCGCGTGGTTTGCGCTCCAGCATAGCTTCCAGTCCCAGAATGGACGCCGCATTCTGCACCTGTTCATCAATGTAGGACTTTGGCTTTTTCAGGTTTTTCAGGCCAAAGGAAAGATTCTCACGGATGGTCATATGCGGATAGAGTGCATAATCCTGAAACACCATCGCGATATCCCGATCCTTCGGATGCAGATCGTTAACTAGCCGGTCACCGATCACAATATCACCGCTTGTTTGCTTTTCAAGTCCGGCAATCATCCGCAGTGACGTTGTCTTGCCACAGCCCGAAGGACCCACAAACACTACGAATTCCTTATCTTCTATAACAAAGTCCGAGCCGGCCACAGCCGTGAACGTTCCTTTATGATCGTCTTTGAATTCTTTGCGCACTTGGCGAAACTCCACGCGTGCCATAGGTAGATCCCCCTTTACGTTGTCGCTTGTCCTGAACTATATAAGTTCAACTAACGAATCCTTACACTGGCACTCCGATGACAGAACAACCTTCCGATCGCTGTTATCCCCAGATTTCTTTGATTCCTTTATAAAAAGGGGAAATCCGGTGATAGCGTATGCTTCCGATGTAGCTTTCTTTTAGAAAGCTTTTAGGCGAACGCCTTCGCTTCTTCAGGTTATTTCTGTCCTCTCCGTTATAGTGTAAATGTTTAGTTGAACATATATTGGAATTAACCTTTAACTGCACCGATCGTAATGCCCTGCAGGAAGTAACGTTGCAGTGAGAAAAACAAAACGATCATGGGCAGCGCACCTATTGTAGCCCCCGCCATCATCGCGCCGAAGTCCGTTGATTCGGCAAATACAAACGAGGCCAGCCCCACCTGAATAGTACGCATCTCGTTGGAATTGGTAATGAGGAACGGCCAGAAGAATTCATTCCACGAAGCTACAAACGTGAATATCGCCAGCACCGCAATTCCCGGCTTTGCCATCGGCAGAATGACTTTCCAGAAGATACCGAATTCACTACATGCATCGATACGTGCCGCATGTATCAGCGATGTGGGCAGCGTAGACATGAACTGTTTCATCAAGAATATGTTGCCCACACTAACGGCAGCAGGCAGAATAATGGCCGTATACGTGTCCCCTAGGTCAAACACGTTGACCATCAGAATGTACAAAGGAATTAGTGTCACCTGTGCCGGGATCATCATTGTCCCAAGCAAAGTCCAGAATACCGCCTGACTACCCGGAAACTTCAGTTTGGCAAACGCATATCCCGCCAGGGAGGCGAAGAATACATTTGTTACGGTCAGAATAATCGAGATGAGCAGCGAATTGTATAACCAGCGCCAGGCATCGGTTTTGGCAAAAAAGCGCTCATATGGTGATAACGATAACTGCTCCGGAATCATCTGTGGTTTAAACGAAGCCGACATCGCACTATCCTGCACCGAACCAACGAGCATCCAATACATCGGAATGACCGTCACCAGCGCCCAGACCACCAGCAGAATGGATGCAACAACGAGCAGTATCTTTTTCTGTGTTGATTTCATGGATTTCATTCACCCCCGGATGCTTAATGCAACGTGCTCTAATCGTACGTGTTTTGAACTACCTCTAATACTCAATATCGCTGGAGAAATATTTGAACTGTATGACAGAGATGACAATGATGATAATCGCCAGTACAAACGACTGAGCCGAAGCCAATCCGAACTCATAGAACTTGAATGCCGTCTCATAGATCAGATAAGCGATTGTAGTTGTCGCAAAGTTTGGTCCACCCTGTGTCATCAGATATACCGAGATAAACACCTGGAAGGATGTAATGACACCCGTGACGAGCAGATACAGCGTCGTTGGTTTGAGCAGCGGCCATGTAATCTTGCTGAACTGGGTCCAGCCGCTGGCATGATCAATATCCGCCGCTTCGTACAGCGATTTCGGAATACCGCCCATGGCTGCCAGATACAGAATAATGCCCGCTCCGTGCGATCCAAGCCAGTTCATCAGAATGAGGGAAAAAAGTGCCGTTCCCGATTGGCCCAGCCAGATTACCGGGTCAAGGCCGAACAAGCCGATGAAGCGGTTCAATAATCCCGAATCCGTCGGATCAAAGATCGCCAGCCATACAATGGAGATGGTCACCCCGGAGGCTACCGCAGGCAGATACATGGTAGCTTTGAAAAATGTCTGCCATTTACTTTTCATCTGATAGATGAAATAGGACAGTACAAATGTAATGAGAATATTGACCGGGACTGTGCCTACGGTGAAGATGACTGTATTTTTAATCGACTTCCAGAATGTCTCATCCTTCACCAAACGCTCGTAGTTATCCAATCCAACCCACGTCGAGTTCATAATGTTGTATTTCTGGAAGCTCATCACAAGAGCCGTCAGAACGGGATACAGTGTGAAAATGAGAAACAGCAGGACAGGCGCCAAAATAAACAAATACGCCCACCCGTAGTCTCGCCAAAACCGGGCAACCCGAGAAGTCCGGGGCACTGACGATTTTGGCGCAAGGGCGGTCTGCATGGCGAATCCTCCTCTCCTAATCAGTGTGGTTTTACGTTATGTTTGATTGTCCGAGTTATTGTCCAAACATCTGCTGGCCTTTGCTCTTGAAGTCTTCTGCGATCTGCTCCGGTGATTTTTCACCCGAGAACAGCGCCTGAATATTAGGCTTCACAACCTGTTCCTTGAATTGTTTTTGCTGGGATGCTTTGTCGATATCCAGTTCCAGTACAACCGGCATCGCGATATTCTCTGCCATGACTTTTGCAGCAGCCAGATTATCCGGTTGACCAAGCTCTTTTCCTTTAAACAGATCCACCTGGGACTGTCTTACGAATGGAAGCGCCAGTTCATTGGCCGAGTTCCCTGCTTTGGCACCACTAAGCGCCTCCATCGCCAGGAACGTATTTTTAGCATGCTGTTCGCCCTTGTCCTTTTTCTGTTTGAACGCTACATACCCTTCGCCGCCCATCGTTGTGGCCGCAGGTTGAGCATCATTATGCGGTACAGGCAACAAGACAAAATCAATCTTCTCTCCCTGCACCTTGCCATCATCGATGTCCTTGTTACGGTTCTGAATCATCACATCATAATAAGGAATCGCTTTGGAGATGATCGCCGTTTCCCCCGCGTAGAACATATCCGTCCGTTTTGCTGGAGCAAGAGCCGCCGTTTCCTTCGGCATATACCCTTGATCCATCAGGTTTTTGATAAAAGAGAGGGTATCCAGAATGCGCCCATCATTCCATTGGAACGTGCCGTCTTTATCCAGAACATCGATCATCCCGTTGTTACGGGACAGCATTTCAATGAAGTCAAGCGAGGTTCCGTCGGTAACCAGTGCATATTGCTTGGCCCCGCCATCCAGCGTTTTGGTCAACTTGGCAGCAGCATCGTTGAACTCGGACCAGGTCCAGCCATTTTGCTGAATGGACTTCCAATCAATTCCTGCTTCCTCCAGAATGCGTTTGTTCCCACCCCAAGCCCATTGGAATTGATACAACGGCAGTCCGTACTGTTTCCCCTGAATCTGGCCCAAATCCAGCGTACCCGGCAGGTAGTCGTCCTTGATCTCAGGTGTCAGGTAGCTGTCGAGCTCAAGTGCCAATCCCGTATTCACATATGTGCCGTCTACACTATGAAAGTAAAGATCCGGCGGGTTGCCCGCGTTCAGAGCGACATCGAATTTTTTGGGCCCTTCCGCCCAGGAGAGCATTTCCGTCTTCACGGTAATGTTCGGGTGTTCTTTATTGAAATCAGAGATTAGATCCTTCAGTTCATCTTCATATGTGCCATGTACAGGATAGGTCCATACCGTTACCGTATCATCGGCATTCGGGTCATCCGAAGCAGCACCTCCGCTATTCCCACAGGCTGTAACCCAGACCATCATCAACAACATTGCCCATACCAGACCCTTCTTTTTCATCCCTTCATCTCCTTTGCATGTCATCATCCGATTCTTTCATTGCCTAACCATGCTACCCCTTTGTGATCGTTCGGCCTTCAAACGCAATCCACCTATACACGCGGCAGTAAGGAAAAGCACCTCCCCTGTAGATTGGGCCTGCCAGTCGCAAGCTAAATCTCTTAAATGCAATATTAACGTCAACTTAATTGACATTAACAGTATTAATTCCTTCCAAAATTGTAGATTGAATTCATTATATGAGTTGTAAAATAAAAATTCAACATTATTTTTTATTATAAAATTTAATTTTACTTTTTCTTTTCATGCAACTATACTATGTAAAAAGAAAACCCAAGCAAGCGAGGTGAGCCACTTTGCGAATGTATGTAGGCGTAGATGGAGGCGGTACCAATACTGATGCAGCAATCATTTCTGAATCTGGTGAAATTCTTGCCCGACTCAGCGGCGGTCCCACGAATCCTCACAGCGTATCAACTGAACAGGCCATTTCTGAACTGCAACGAGTGCTGGAACAGCTATTTAATCTAATAAGTGATTTATCGACAAATTGTGAGGGTATATGCCTTGGTATGTCAGGTGTAGATACGATCCAAGAACGGCAACTTATAGCCGAAGCAGTAAATAACTATATGAAGAGTCGTAATCAACAGGCATCAGAAGGTTGTCCAGTCTGGGTTGTATCCGAAGGAGAGATTGCTCTGATGGCTTCTCTCGGACATACGCACGGTGTATTGTGTATCTCTGGAACAGGTTCCATCGTGTACGGATTTACGCGGGAAGGCGAGCGATACCGTGCAGGAGGCTGGGGTCATCTGCTCGGAGATGAGGGGAGTGGCTATCGTATTGGGCAGCGTGCACTCCAAGTGGTTATGCAGAGTTATGACGGTGTTCTTCCTCCAACCCGTTTAACCCCGCTTCTTCTAAAGAATCTGAACCTTCGGGATATATCGGAGTTAAAGACGCGAGTGTATCAGACGGATTGGGGCAAAACCGAGACCGCATCCATCGCCCGCTTAGCTATGGAAGCAGCTGAACTCGGAGATGAGGCCGCCCAGGCACTGATCATTGACGAAGCCTCACAATTGGCGGATACCGCCAAGGCACTGATTGCCCGTCATCCCCAATTTGCATCCACTCCGGTTGTCCTGTCCGGATCAATGTTTCGATACGCTACACTTTTCCGAAATACATTTATCCAGAAGTTATCAGGATATTATGGAGAGTTGGACTTTGTATATCGTGAAGATGCCCCCGCTCCAGCGGTTGGCGCAGCACAACTGGCAAGAAAACGCTGTTCCCTGAATGAATCATTTTAAAAGAGAGAAGGAGGCCATACGGATGAATCACATGCTGAATTCACTACTAACAGAACAACCCAATCCACTAACGGATCATATAGATGAATTGCCTTCGGCAGAAATTATGGAACTCATTAATAAGGAAGATCAACGCATTGCGGAGCTCATTCAGCCCCTGATTCCGGTCATTGCTCAAGCTGCGGATCGGATCTTGGAGGCATTTCAGTCTGGCGGCAGGCTTTTTTATGTAGGCGCAGGTACCAGTGGACGATTAGGAATACTTGACGCTTCGGAATGCCCGCCTACCTACGGAACCCCGCCCTCCATGGTACAGGGTATTATTGCAGGGGGATTCCGGGCAGTGAAGGACCCAGTTGAAGGTGCTGAAGATAGTGAGGAGTTGGGAGCTGCCGACCTTGATGAACATGGCTTAGACAAAAACGATGTCGTGGTTGGCATTGCAGCCAGTGGACGAACACCGTATGTGCTGGGTGCGATGAGACATGCCAAGGAGATCGGGGCTACGGTGATCAGCCTGAGTAATAATGCAGGCACGCCGATGACCCTGTTGGCTGATGTGAGCATTGAGGCTGTTGTCGGCCCAGAGGTTGTCATGGGTTCAACACGTATGAAGGCAGGCAGCGCACAGAAAATGATTCTGAACATGCTCACCACTACCGCCATGATTCGTCTGGGCAAGGTTTACCGTAATTTCATGGTTGATCTGAACCCTTCGAATGAGAAGCTTGTCCATCGTGCCAAACGCATGATCCATCTAGCAACCGGAGCAAATGAAGCGGATATTGAAGAGGCTTTTACCGGTGCAGACGGTCATGTTAAAACGGCAATCGTCATGCTGATGGCAGGTGTGGACGCAACGGAAGCCCAGCACAGGCTTGATCTGGCTGACGGATTTGTCCGCAGCGCCATTGCGGGGCCTTCCTGAGCCGTATCAAGGGGTATTATTAGAGGTGGTAAGAGAGGAGCCCAACATTAGTCTGGGCTCTTTTTTTTATTTTTTTATTCTAAAAGCGGATATAATCCGTCAAAAAATCCCCTCCTGCATAAACAGAAAGGGATTCATATGGTTCTACTTCACTTGTGCTCCAGAATAGCCTGCCGACTCTTTTCCAAATATTCCACCGACTGGTTGTAATCCCGACTGGCAATCGCCAGATACAAAATATCGATCACGTTCAACTGTGCAATCCGTGACGAAGTTGCTCCGCTCCGAATATCACTTTCGGTAGAAGTAATCATCAGGGGCACATCCGCCATACTACTGAGTGTATTGCTGCCCCACTTGGTAATGCTGATTGTCGCTGCACCACCATCATGAGCATGCTTGAGACAGGAGATTACGTTCGACGTCTCCCCTGAATACGAGATACATACAACCGCATCATCCTCACGAAGCGTCGTTGCGGACGAAATCTGCATATGCGGATCGGCGAACGAAAAGCTTGTGCGATTGATTCGCATGAACTTGTAATGTGCATCCAGCGCAATCAGGTTGGAGGCCCCTACTCCATAGAAAAAGATCCGGTTTGCCTGATGAAGCACGTCCACAGCTTTTTCCACCAGACGTGGGTCCAGAATATGAACCGTATCCTTCACCGACTGAATATTGTTTGCGGACACATGCTGAATAATGCTCTCCATGGAGTCCTGGGGACGAATCTCCGTATATTGATATGGCTCACTCGTCTGCAAATCTCCGGCAATCTTCAGCTTCAGCTCCTGAAAACCCGTTACACCTAGTGATTTGCAGAGACGGATAATGGCAGCTGGGCTGCCTCCACTCCGTTCAGACAACTGGGCCACCGAGGATTGAACAGTTTCTTGCGGGTGATCGAGAATATAAGCTCCGATCTTCCGTTCGGACGGGGTCAAGTCATCCATTAATGCGCGTAAACGTACAAGTCCACCTTTCATGCCTTCCATTCGCTCCTCCTTTCCGTACTGCATTCATGTACAAGCATTTTATCTTATAATTCCACTCGCGTCTAATCGAATTCCTCGCCCTTCCATAACTGAACTCATATTAAATTCAGGTCTCACTAAAGTGTGAGATTGCCCGAGATTACGGCGTGTTTTGCGCCGGTTACTGCCGGAAGTGTATTGGTTCTTCCCATAAGTGCCTCATGGCCAAGTAAAGCAAATCCAATGGCTTCCCGAGCATCATCGGGTATACCATAATCTGCCGTTCGCTCCAAACGGATATCCTTCGGTAGTCTCTGACGGATCATCTCCATTAACGTGGCATTGGAAGTGCCACCACCGCACGCGAGCATGGCCGATATTTGCACCTTGGGCAGGATAAAATCCTTCACTGCACGCACGATGGTTTCCGCGGTCAGACAGGTGGCAGTAGCCAGCGTATCTTCAAGAGATAAGGAACGCTTTGCGGCCATCTCCATCAGTCTCACTGCATACGCGGCTCCATATACTTCTCGCCCGGTACTTTTCGGTGGAAGTCTTTTGAAATACTCATCCTCCAAACACAGGTCTACCAGACCCTGATCGACCTTTCCCTGTGCGGCAATACTTCCATTCGGATCATAATGCTGCCGCCCATCCGTTGCCTGCCGCACAATGGCGTCCATCACCATATTCCCTGGTCCCGTATCAAATGCCGAAATACCTTCGGTAGATGACTCCTCGGGAAGCACCGTCACATTGCCAATGCCACCGATATTCTGCACCAGCCGTCCTTCCGTCGGGCTACGGAACATCAGAGCATCCGCATAAGGCGTAAGCGGGGCACCTTCCCCACCAGCCGCCATATCCCTTGCCCGCAGGTTGCCAATCACTGGAAGTCCTGTCCGTTCTCGAACGACAGCACATTCACCGATCTGCAATGTCGATACCACATCAATACTTGCTCCCGTTGGCCCTGGAAATGCAGATGCTACAGGAGCATGCCATACCGTCTGTCCATGCATGCTAATCATTTCCACCTGCTGCGTTGAGATACCGGCAGACTGCATCAGTTCCGTAACGCTATGCGCATACCACTCCGATACACCAAAGTGCGCGGCTGTCAGCTCGTCGACACGCGCCGTCCCCGGTGAACATAACCGGATCAGTACGTCTCTCAATCCATTCGAATACGGCACACAGACGAAATCAACCAGCTCTATCTGCTGTAATGCCCCGCTCATATCGGTTTGAATACGCACCAGTGCCGCGTCAGTTCCATCAAGTGACGTTCCTGACATTAGTCCGATGACCAGATGCTCCTGCTTCAAACGATACTTCTCCCACATCGGATAGCTGCCTGTATCCATCCACTTCCAACCTCCTGCAAGACCCGATGAACACGTCATCCTGCCATAATTTCACCCAGTATATGATATTAAATTTCACAAGTCAAACATTATATGAAATTTAATTACATCATTGAAAATAAAAAGAGAAATATTCATCCCATTTGCGATCACACATCATGTTTTCTTCCATCAATTGATAATTAGATATCAGAAGAGAAACATTTTTACATTTTTACCGTTTATAATATGTAGGGATATTTTGGAATTAAGAAAATGCTCTAATATTAGTCGAGGTGCATAATGAAGAAAACCATTTTACTACTGTTTTTAAGTCTGTTCTTACTCGTTTTGCTCCCTAATCAGGGAAATGCCGCTGCAAGCACGTCGAAAATCTTTATGGATGGAGAGGAATTAGTCCTCCCAAGTGATGTACAGGTGACGATTATCAATAAAAACGTGATGATCCCAATTCGTGTCGTTGCCGAAAATTTGAAATTCAAAGTCGATTGGAACCAACAAGCACGCACTGTAAAAATTCAGCAAGATCAACAGACGATTTCCCTAACCGTCGATCAAAAGCAAGCCATGGTTGCTGACAAACAAGTCACTTTGAACACAGCACCGCAGATTTTGAATAAAACGCTGGTGGTTCCCATTCGATTTGTCAGTGAACAAATGGGGCTTAAGGTAAGATGGAACAATCAAGACAAGATCGTATACTTAACAAACACCAGTAAGGAACCTGCTATTGAACCAGGAAATAGTCCTGGAAAAGGGGATTCAAGCTCTACCGCTCAGGTTACCGATATCCAATTTGCCAATAATCAGCTCGTTTTATCCACCGATGGGGCCGTTCAGCCGATAGTAACGACCCTCAAGTACCCTGATCGTCTGGTTGTGGACTTGCCCGGAGCCACCTTTGGCGATATCTCCCAGCCGCTAGATCAAGGACTCAATGGCAAGTTGGATGTGAGCGGTTATCCCAATGTGACAGAAGTGAGATATTCACTGTTCAAACGAGAACCGGCACAAGTTCGCATTGTCGTAGAATTGAATAATGTGAAGGATGTCCAGTACAACCAGAACGTCATTGCCGACAAACTGATTATTGATCTGAATGTTGCGGGTGACAATGTCACACCTGCTCCAGTCACTCCAGTAGGCGACTCAGGACGCAAGGTTGTGGTCATCGATCCAGGACACGGTGGCAGTGATCCAGGGACTATCAGCATCACGAACAAACCCGAAAAGGAATACAATCTGGCATTAGCTCACAAAGTACAAGCCCTGTTGCTCAATGAACCCAATATCGAATTGGTGATGACTCGTGAAGGTGATACCTATCCGACCCGCCCTGAGCGTGTTCAACTCGCCAATCAATTAAATGCGGATGTATTTGTATCTATCCATGGCAATAGCGTGAAGTCCGCCCCCCAAGCCACAGGTACGGAGACATATTATTATCAACGCAGTAACAGCAAGGAATTAGCTACTATCATTCATCAACGTTTGGTGAAAGCCATGGGTCTCAGAGATCGTGGTGTGAAGAATGGCAACTTGGAAGTAATCCGAGACACGACCATGCCTGCAGTGCTTTTGGAAGTGGGATTCTTGAGTAATGTGCTCGATGAAGAACTGATGTCGTCCGAAGTTGTTCAGATGAAAGCCGCTCAAGCGATAGCCGATGGAATCAAGGAGTATTTGGGCCTATAAATCATCAAATAAATCAGATGAAGGAAGTGATTCTTTGAATAAGAAGCTAGGTTGTGCACTTATATTATCATGCTTGATCCTTATCGGAGTTGGGTGTGCCCAGAAGCCAGTGAGCCAATCCGGTTCGAATGAACCTGCTATTCAGGGAGGACAGGTGCAGGCACCAAACCCATCCGAAACGGAGGTGGATCTGGGCACAATGAATACACAAGTCGTCGATGTATATTTGGCAGACTCTCAGGTACTTGAGCTAGAGAAAACAGAGCAGGAAATTGAGTACAAGGATGACTCCGAAAAATATGAAAAAACATTTGCAGCGTTACAAACGAACACCGATTCAGAGCTTGTTTCCCTCTGGGAGCAGGTGGAATTGCTCTCTGTCCAATATGCTGAGGGTACGGTGACTTTGGATGTTCATATCCCCGCTGAAGCGAACCTCGGTACCAGTGGAGAATTGCTCGCATTGGAAGCTTTAACAACAACGATGTTTCAATTTGATGAAGTGAAGAGTCTGGATATACTGGTGGATGGTGAAGCCGTTGATAGTTTGATGGGCCATGCCGAACTGGAACACCCCATTCATCGCGAACCCTAACTGATCAGACAACAATGGAAAAAGAACGTCCCCAGGGACGTTCCAATCTGACGCATCAATTCGATTCATGCACAATTCACACATATAGCTCGTCACCAGCAGACAGTGAATGTATAACTGTTCTCGGTGACGGGCTATTTCTGAGCAATCCTTCTTTTAATCGGTCCGTCTCTGCCCGGTCAGCATGCACAAGGACCGTATGCCTTGCTGGAACATGATGCAGCATCCGTTCAACATCCTTCCAGCCCTGATGTACTTTATAACGTATTTTCCGCACTTCACACACTCCATACTTGTCAGGAACCCGTAGCAACTTATCAGCAAATGTACCATGAGCAACATGCCCGGTGAGCAGAATCAGATTCTCCTCCCTGTCCGATAATTGACTGTAATACCAACGGGCAAGCGAGGACTGCATCATGCCGTCCGGAATGAACCATAGCGAAGCAGCATGATGTTCCAACAGTTGTTCCCGCTCTTGGGTAGTCGTAGGCAGATCCCATCCTCGTCCAGTCAGAAAGCAATCGATTTTGTCTTTCAACGAACTTCCGATGACATGCTCTCCCTTCTCCCTCAACCAATACGGAACATGCATAAGCTGCTTCATACCGTCCACCAGCCCTTGTTCCACTACGATTGGAATAGCCGGGAATTGTTGCTGTGCCCACAGTATGATCTCCTGTCCACGCCCTACGACAGGCATAGGTAAGAGCACCTTTCCACCTTGAGCAATCGTCTGGCGAATGGCTCGTTCAAGCTGTTCCAGTTTTTCGGCCTGTGTATCCTGGTCCGTACCGTAGGCCGCATCAACGATCGCCAGATCCACCACGACGGAAGATATTGGCGCAGCGTCTGCTACGTTTGCTCTGCCTGCTCTGACTGCTCCATCTGCTCCATTGGATGTGAAATTTCTCTCCTTCATGGGTATCTCCATGGATACAAGTGTTCTTGACGACACTTCTGATGCAACAGATGTCTGATCTGGTGACGTTATAAGTTCTCCAGCCTTTTGCCCACTGTTTATAGCAATTAGTTCCTCCGCGCCCCACTGTTCACTGCTCGGAGTATCGAACAACGTATCTTCACGAATCATGTTTTCCCGTAAGAACGCCTCCGCTGGATAATCCTCCTGTAAAAGCATCGATTCTGACGTGTAGTCCCCGGAATAAAAAATCCGCTTACCTTCCATTTCAACCCCAAACCACACCGATCCAGCCAGATGTCCACTCCGGCCCCACATCACTTTTACTTCGGGAATCGGTTGGAACCAGGTTTGGGATACGACCTCATCTTCCAGATACCGATAACGAATAGCCTGCTCATCTGCTTCATCGTAAGGGAGCTTCTCTCCGACACGTTCTGCAAACCTTCGCCAGTTGGCAAAATACGTACGCAGCTGCGCCCTCGTCTCTCTCGTCGTCCACACTTCACCCTGGTAGCCCATCTTGTACAGCAAAGGGATGGCGACCGAATGATCCTCATGGGCGTGGGACAACAGGACCGCATCCAGTTGCGGGACAATCTCCGGGTCAATCATCGGATACTCGCCCGTGCCTTCTTTTTTCACACCACAATCCAGCAAAAGGTGGAACTGGCTCCCGCTCAGGAGATAGGCGGAACGTCCGTGTTCCCCTGCACCGCCCCATACGTTCAGTTTGATCATGATGCATTCCACTTTCTCTTTGAATTCAGCAGTTCGATTCCCAGCAGCATCAGCACCGTCATGCCTACAGTCACAACAGCCATTGCCATTCCCAACGACACCTGACCTTGTTCAAACTGGGCAAAAATATACGTAGCCGACGTCTGCATCGACGGCGGAAGAATCAATAACGAACCTACCAGCTCCCGGGTAGCAATCGTAAAGGTCATCATCCAGCCGGCCAGCATGCCGGGCAGGATCAGCGGGATCAGGATTCGCCGCAGAATATACAGCGGCTTCCCGCCAAACACTTGCCCAGCTTGGAACAACGTTCCGTCAATCTGGGTAAAGCTCGATTTTACATACTGCACGGTGTAAGGCAAGAAGAGCACAACGTACGTGAGCACAACCATGCCATAGGTGTTATACAACGTGACTGGCATCCAGGGTGAGTTCCAGAACAGAATCAAACCCACCACCATCACGATACCCGGCACCGTATTAGGCAACAGACTGAACAAGTCAATCACACGCTGCATGAATGAAGATGATCTGCCGATCGCCAGCGCAAATCCAGTTCCGATAATAACAGCGACCGTTGAAGCCGCAAGGGATAGACCGAGACTGTTCCCGATGGCCTTCATGCTCACCGATCCCCAAGATAACAGCTCTTTGTAATGATCCAAGGTCAGATTATCAAATGCAATTCCCGATCCCCGTAACTTCATGGTCGAAGCGGCGATGATGGAGAAATACGGGATACCTATCGACAGGATCAACAGGATTGCAAGATGCACCCCGCACAACCATCCTGCTCCGCCACGAAGAGAATATCGCTTTGAACGTTGCCCTTTGCCACCAACCAGACGATACGTGAACTTCCGGCTCATGGCAGACTGCATATACCACATCACCAGACAGACGGAGAGCAGCACCGATGCCAGCGAAGTCGCCTTACCGAAATCAATCGGCCAACTGGAGATGTACTTATGGATCTCGGAGGTCATGACATAATAGCCAATCTTGCGCCCGAAGGTTGCTGGTGTTCCGAATTCCGCAATCGTTTTGACAAAGACCAGCATGATCCCCATTCCGTAAGACGACAACAATAAGGGTAAAATAATACGTCTGAAACGGTACCCTGCACGTGCACCATGCACGGCTCCCGCTTCTTCCAGATTGCCACCGATGCGGATCAATGCATCCCGAAGCAGCAGATACAGGAACGGGAACAGGTGTAAGCTCATGATGAGCACCATGCCCCAGAAGCTGAAGAACAGCTCACTCCAGCCCGCAGATGAGGGCACCCATTGCTGGAGATATCCCCCTTTTTGCATAAACAGAATCCAGCCCATTGATCCGATATACGGCGGGGTCATGAACGGAATCATCAGGATTACATCCACCCAACGATGCTCGCCCATTCGGGTCTTCGCCATCATCCAAGCCAGCGGTAGCGCCAGCAGCGTAGTTACCGCTACAACGCATATGCCAAGCCAGACGGAATTCAGCAATACACCTGATAGATGATGACCTGTAATCGTGCGAATCGGAGCCATCCAATCCCACTGCCCGTCCGGATACACACTTTGCCAGAAGATCAGCAAGAGCGGTACGCCAATGCTTATGGTCAGCAGAAAGAGGGCCAGAATCACGCCCACTCTCCGAAAAATTCGGTTGTTGTCTATTCCAACAGGTTTCACTACGTTCACCTCACATGACTTTCCACAGACAGCAGGTATTCCTTTTGCCTAGTTGTCTCTATCCTTGTTCTTCTTTCGGTATTTTGCATAATTCGAATCAAATCGCTGGCGGGTACAAGGTATAGACGAATAGAAGCATTTCGATCTATACCTTGCTTATTGAAAGACGCTCTTTGGATTTATGCAAAAGTACTTACTTAAAAGTCTCGGAAAAACGCGCCGCTGTCTCTTCGCCATGTTCGCTCATCCAGTTCCAATCCACTTTAAGTTGTGGAATATCCTTCACATTGGCACGGTTAGTCGCTTCAATGTCTTCGCGGCCCGGAATCAGATAAGCATCTGCAACAAGCTTCTGTGCTTCATCGGACAACAGGTAGTCAATGAACGCTTTGGCGTTCTCTACATTTGGACTGGATTTCAGAATCGCTGCCGGTCTTGGGCTGATTACCGTGCCTTCCTCAGGATATACGATATCCAGTGGTTCGCCTTTTGCCTTGGAGGAATACGCCATGTAGTCCACACCTGCTGCTACGATGCTTTTGGCACCCGTAATGACTGGATCAAGTGCTTCCTGATTGGCGCCTGCCATCGCTACACCATTGGCTTTATAGGCACTCAGCAGATCCCAACCTTTTTCACCGTTCGCGCTCAGATATCCTGTGATGAAGTCGAGTGCTGAACCTGATAATGTTGGGTCGGGAATGTTCACTGCATCTTTCCACGCAGGCGTAGCCAGCTCTGCCCAACTTGTTGGGGGTGTAGATACCAGTTTGGTGTTATACACAATACCCAGTGCGGAAGCACTGCTGCTGAAGTAGTTGCCCTCTGCATCCGACCAATCCTTGTTCAGCTTGTCTGCATTGGCTGCGTCCGGGTAAGGCATAGTCAGTCCATCGGCTTTCAGAGCCTGTGCGGAAGGTAAAGAAGCCAGAATTACAACGTCTGCAACCGGATTGGATTTCTCAGCTTCCATACGAGCCAGAATTTTTCCTGTCGTTCCCTGAAACATCTCAACTTCGATCCCTGTTTTGTCTGTAAATCCGCTCACGATGTTATCTGCCAGCTTCTGTGGGCCAGCACTGTACAAGACCAACTTGCCACCAGCCGGTTTCGTTGTTTCTGCCGCTGCTGCTGTGTTTCCTTCACCTGCGGGTTGTGCTGCGTTGCCTGTGGTGGAGTTCCCTGTGCTACATCCGAACAAACTGATACTCATTACCGCTGTTAATAACAGCATTGCGCTCTTTTTCCGTGTTTTCATACCCAACATATTCGTCCATCTCCCCTGGTTTCTTATAAAATGTGTACTTCTGCTTCCAACTGCGTGCTCGTTCAACAATTTAATATGCCACTGCGATCGCGTCGTTTTGCTTCATACTCGGGTGGTCATAACCCTCCATTCGGCATATCCGCTCAGGGGTTACATAGAGCTGCACCCGCTCCCCTACGCGCACCCTTTGGTTCATATAGGCTGTCCATACCCCAAGCCCTTCCATCTGCACTCGTACTTCATATCGTTCACCTACATAGCTGACACTAAGTACCGTCCCCGGATAACACAGATCGTCATGACCTGTTTTGTTCCAGGTGACATGCTCTGGACGCACCATCGATTGATTAGGCGTGAGCCAGTTGGACTTTCCGATAAACGAAGCGACATACGGATCACTTGGCGCCGAGTAGATCGTTTCCGGGCTTCCCTTTTGCAATATCCGCCCCTTCTGCATCACCACAATCTCATCCGACATCGACATCGCTTCAATCTGATCATGTGTGACGTACAGCGCAGTCAATCCCATGTCCCGAACCAGTGACATCATCTCAATCCGCATCTCTTCCCGGAGTACAGCATCCAGTGCGCTCAGTGGTTCATCGAACAGGATCACACCAGGTCTGACGGCTACGGCTCTGGCAAAAGCAACCCGTTGCTGCTGTCCACCAGACAGCTGATGAGGATATCGGTCTTCCATGCCTTGCAGGCGAACCATGCCAAGGGCTTCATTCACCTTTTGCCGCAGATCAGATTTCTGTTTTCCGGCCTTCAGGCCAAACGCTACATTTTCGTATACGGTCATATGCGGCCATAATGCAAAATCCTGAAACACCATGCCCAGATTACGCTTGTGTGTTGGTATATCAATCCGCTTCGCCGCAGAGTAGGTACACTGACCATCTGCACGAATCTCCCCCGCGTCCGGCTGTTCCAGCCCGGCCAACATGCGGAGCAGTGTTGTTTTGCCACAGCCCGATGGGCCGAGCAGGGTCGTGAACTTTCCATGTTCAAGCGTTAGATCTGTCGGCAACAGTGCGGGTGTTTGATTAAATGATTTTTGAATTCCTGTTATCTCTAATTTCATAAGCATCCCTGCCTGTCTTCTGTTACTTAATCTCTTGCACTGTTCTCAGT
Source organism: Paenibacillus sp. BGI2013 (assembly GCF_002843485.1). Classification (NCBI taxonomy): domain Bacteria; kingdom Bacillati; phylum Bacillota; class Bacilli; order Caryophanales; family Paenibacillaceae; genus Paenibacillus; species Paenibacillus sp. BGI2013. The sequence goes on along the minus strand of NZ_PJFA01000015.1, from coordinate 8,283 downwards.
CTAACGTCCGCTTTCGCGAGTTGTATGTCTTGTATGTAAAATTGGAATTAACTTTTTAGATGAATTCTGTTGATGTTCATAGATTAAATCTATAGAAGGTGAACTAAATTAATTTTCATGTTGTCGCTTCGATTACAGTACCATCTTCCGATCGCTGTTATCCCCAGATTTCTTATATTCCCTTTATGAAGGGAGAAATCCGGGGATAAAGGCGAAGCATATGCTTCCGAAGCAGCTTTCTTCCAGAAAGCTTTTGGCTCCGCTTCTTCAGATTGGTTCTGTACTCTCCGTCTTTATGAAAAACATTAGATCATCTTATATATTGGGGCTAGTAGAAGTGAGAGGAGTGTTAGGACATTGAATCTGATCAAATTACAAATTGTTGAGCTGATCGATAAACATCATCACATGACAAGCGTGGCCGAGTTACTGGGGATCAAACAACCTACCGTTACATTTCATATGAAGTCATTGGAGGAAGAGATGGGTGTGCGATTATTCGAATCGCGCAGTGGAAAGACCTTTTTAACCGAAGCCGGACAGGCTTTGCTCCACTATTCCGTCAAAATCAATGCTCTGACCCAAGAGGCAAGGCGGGTAGTGAAGGAATATGACAGTCTCTATCGGGGCACCCTGCACATTGGAGCAAGCTATGTACCGGCTACATATTTGCTGCCTACCATACTCAACACCTTTTCTCAGGAATTCCCGGGCATTCGTATTGTCTTATCCGTCAAACCATCACCTGTTATTCGCGAGATGCTGATTCGGCATCAGATTGATCTGGGGGTGATCTCTTCCGAGCCATTTGTTGGCCCTGCCCTGCAAGCAGAGACGTTATGTGAAGACGACCTGGTATTAATCTGTTCCCCGCAACATGGGTTGGCCCAGAAGGATGCATTAACACCTGATCATATCGCGCAGATTCCTTTTGCCTTACATGGCAATGAATCCAGTACACGGCGGCTAACCAATCAATGGCTTGCGCAACATGATATTCGTTTGCGGAGTACCGTGGAGATGGATTCCCTGGAAGCGATCAAACAGCTCGTGTTAATCGGGGGACATGTCTCATTCATGTCTCGGATGGCGGTACAGTGGGAGGAACAGCACGGTCTCATTCAAGTTCTTCCAATTCCGGGAGAGCAGGCACCGCGCCATATCTATACTGTACATAACAAGGATCGCCACCCTTCCGTTCAAGTAAACCGCTTCAAAAAAGTGCTGCGAGAGGTGAGTCACGGCTTCCCCATTTTCCATGGCTGATTGCCCTGATCCGCTATAAACTATCGTTTGCCATTCATCAAATCTATGCAGGGTTAACGCAATGTGCGCTTCCCTTTAATCGCTTTCATATATTCGGGCGATAAAGTGGGATCTGTACGTTAATCCAGATTAGGAGAGTGATTGGTTTTGAAAAAGTGGAAAAAGGTAACCGCCTCATTGATGCTGAGCATCGTAACATTGGGAAGTGGAATGACATTTCTGGGAGCACCCCAGGCTTCAGCTGCTGCCAATGCCGTTCCTGCTTATGAAGTAAAGTTTCTGGCCAAGCCGGAACTTGTATTAAATACAGATGGGACACCACGCAGTGAAGTGATCCAGACACTCGGCCTAAATTCCACGCCAAGAAATATTAACGTAGAGTACTTCGACACCAATGCTCTCGGATTGGATCAACAAGGATGGAACGTACGTTTTCGCAAAAAGGATGATAAAAATAACTACGAATTGACTTATAAAAAACGCTACCCTGTGATCAATGGCGATATCAACGCTGCGCTGACTCTGGCTAACCAAGAGGGATTTGACAAATCAGATGATAACTACGAGGCTGAAATTGATTGGGGTTATGGCAAACAAACGCTGAGCTTCTCCAATACCAAAAAAGTCGATACCAAAGCGACAGGAGTCCAACTTCCTTCCCAGCAAGAAGCCTTGAACATGTTACTGGACAAGCTTCCGGGCAAATTGAAAAACTGGTCTGCCTCCAACTGGGGTAAACAACAACTGACTCAATCCCGTGCATATGGTCCAATCACATTCCAACGTTATGAAGGTACATGGAGTGGTCAAGAGCTTACACTCGAAGTATGGCCGATCCGTGACGCAGCAGGTACAGGTATTGAGAATATCGTAGAGGTTTCTTTCAAAACCGATGATGCTGTAGCCGTATCCGGACTGCGTACCCAACTGTTGCAGTTGCTGGAGAACAACAACTGGCTGATTCCTGCAGATGGCTTGAAGACACAGACGATTCTGGAAAGATACTAATCGCAAGCTCTAATTAAAAAGACAAGTTCCTCTTCCTGCGGACATCGTAGGAGAGGGGCTTGTCTTTTTTTGCGTAGTGAATTAAATGATCTGTTATTTAAGTAATTCTACGATTAACATCAGTTAAGATTTTCACTAATTATTCGCTCAACGGTTTAGATGATGGGAACTATGTATTGGCTATTTTCCAACTCGGTAACCTATTTCAATTCAAGTTATAGTGGAGAGTTACGCGGTTCAATGATTAGAATTCGCTATTTCATTTTCATATTATCATATGGACTTCTTATTTGTATGACAATATGCGATAATTGATAATTATTCTCAAATACATCATATGTAATGTTACTATCGTAAGTTAAGGAGGGATTCTGGTGACTTTGCAAGTCTTTCCACTGATATCTAACGGTGACCATACCCGTAACCTATATGCAAGATTCAAGACATCCGAAGTTCTCGATCAAGCGTCTTTTCTTACCCCATTCGTATTAGCGGACTCACATCTGCTGCTCATCTGTACTGGCGGTGAAGCCGATATTCGTATCGGGCATAGGCAAAATCATGCCACCATCGGCAAGATGTATCTAATCCTGCCAGGAACAGCGATAGAATATACAACGGATGAGGTTCATCCTTTACAGGGCATCGCGATATATTTTGATATGTTGAAGCCTCTCTCCGACATCAATAAAGCTACTTCCGGATCTACTGTAATGGAGGTATACCAAAAAGGGTTACTTCGTTCGGCTTATGCCGATGAGTTACCGCATGAACTTTTTCAGGAATGTACCAGAATTGCCTCACAGCTCCATGAATGCATCTCTGTACCTCAAGAAAATCGTCCATTTCGTATTCAGACTTTGATGCATGAATTGTTGACCCATGTGTATGCTCCTCCCAAAGAAAGTGCAATAGGAGATTCCGAACACACCTCTGCTTTGGATCAAACGCTTGAACTTATTGAGCTTGGATATGCTGAGCATCTTTCTCGGGAAGTTCTTGCCGGAGTGGCAGGCATGAGTGTATGGCACTATTCGCGGGTATTCAAAAACAGCACTGGCATCAGTCCCATGGAATACGTGAATAGCATCCGCATGGACCGGGCCAAAGAGATGCTGCTCGTCCCCGGCCAAACCATCAAACATATCGCCTCACAGGTTGGTTTTCAGGACGAGTTTTACTTTAGTCGCAAATTCAAAAAATATGTTGGCGTGTCTCCCTCTACCTATCAACGACAGAAACGCAGTAAAATTGCCGCTCTCTCCTTCGGAACCACTGGCCATCTGCTGGCATTACAGATCATCCCCCATGCGGCATTGATCGATAACCGACGTGATCAACACAGGAATCTGTTTTTCTCGAATATCCCTTATCATCTGGGACGTAGCAAACGAATGAATCCTCATATCTGGCAAACCAACGTTGAGTTGTTGATGCAAGCGAGCCCTGACCTCATACTCTGTAATGAGTACGAAGCCCATACGTTAAAAAGAACGCTGCAGCGAATTGCGCCTACCATCGTTATCCCATGGAAAGGATTGAGCTGGCGGGAACACTTCATACAAGTTGCCTCCATTGTGGGACAGCAACAAGATGCTCAGCAATGGTTGGAGCAGTACGATGACAAGGTAATCCAAGCCAAAGAGCAGCTTACTCATTTAATCGGTAAGGACACGGTCTCCATTATTCATATCATGATGGGTCATCTGTTAATCTACGGGCGACGCAATGGGGGCGCTGTTCTATATAACGACCTGGGCGTGTCCCCTTCACACGATCTGCTTCCAGGGCAAGTCTATCGTGCATTGGATGAACAGGAGTTGCCTCAAATGGTTGGAGATCGCATGTTACTGATTGTGGACCAGGACTCAGAATCCCAGCAACGTTGGCATAAACTACAACATACTCAGCTATGGCAAGATTTGATGCCTGTGCAGAACCAACATGTATATCTGCTAGATGAAATGCCGTGGTTGGATTATTCACCATATGCTCATGATCAGATCATCGATGAAACCCTGAAACTTTTTGGTGGAACTCAGCACATTAATCCATGACCGGATAGCACAGAAGGCTATGTCTCCCCCAACATGAGACCGCTACAATATAAAGTGTACTGAGAATCAATATCATTAGAAACACAGGGGGATTATGATGTACAAACAGCATTATGTCAAAATAACGGGAATCCTGCTCATACTCGCCATGTTACTTGTTGCGTGTGGACAGACACCTGCAAGCACTTCGCAGCCATCTGCAGATGGCGTAAAATCAGCTGCGGGGACAGATGGCGACTCATCCACTGAATCAGCTACTAAGACCGTGGAGAGCGCCAGTGGCAGCAAAGAAATCCCGGCACATCCCGAACGGATTGTGTCCATTAATATGGAGGACATTCTCCTCTCCTTGGAGGTACCACTGGTACTTGCTACACCTATTGGTCGGCAAGATTACCTGAATGAGCAACTTGAAGCTCAAGGCGTGGATGTCGAACCCATCAATGAAAGTGTCAATTTTGAAGCTGTAGTCAGCGCCAATCCGGACCTCATTATTGCCAATGCCAGTTTGGATGCCAAAATTCTCGAACAACTCGAGAAGATCGCGCCTACGATCACTTATGATCGCCGTAATTGGCAGGAATCTATCGTGCAGGTAGCTACTGCGCTAGATATTGAAGAGCGGGCTGAACAGCTTTTACAAAAAAATAAAGATCAAGTAACTGAAGCTCAGAAGCTTGCAGCCGATATCACCAAGACCAAACCTACAGCTGCATTCCTGCGCCTGGAAGAGAAGGATATGCGTTTGTTCTTCTCTTCCATTCCATCCACGCCATTCCCAGCTTCCAGTTATGTAGGAGCGGGTTATGAGGTTGGATTCACTCCCGATGCTCTCGTTACCAAACTCGAGGCAGAGAACCCGGATCGGATGAATGCCAGTATCTCGGTAGAGCTTTTACCTGAAATCAAATCAGACTATCTTTTTATCGTGTCCATTAGCTCAGATGGGACAGCTGAAGCATTGCAAAAAACAAAAGATGAACTCAATGAAATCCAGCAACTCCAAGTATGGAAAAGCCTACCCGCTGTTCAAAATGGTCATGTCTATGTCCTCAATGCTAAGAAATGGCTCATTGATGGCCCCATTGCCGAATCGCTCAAACGTAATGAGATGCTCGAAGTTCTTGGGCTACCTGCTCCATAATAGTCAATATACCTCTGTTTCATTCACAACAAACAAAAGGAGATCTACCGAAAATCCGGTGGATCTCCTTTTTATTTAATATTTCAAATGGCCTCATTCAGTTCTGTTTCATGAAAAATCATTCTACATGCTTAACAGCTAAATGTATTTCATGTACACCTTTCTCATCCTGCAATTAATTAGGGATAGGTAATCATCAAATCATATATAACTGTCCGGCTTTTAATATATTTTGAAATTTTGGGCTGTTTCAATCCCAAGCGCACTCTGGATAAACGTATTAGCCACTTTCTCTACAGGTACAGGATTAAATCCAATAAAGAAATCCTTATATTTCTCCGCCGACTCTACAAACAGATTAGGACTAACCGAATTCAAACGAATGCCTCTTGGTAACTCAAACGCTGCCGCTTTGGCAAACGAATCAATAGCTCCATTGACCATAGCACTTGATGCACCTTGCTCAATAGGGTGGTCTTGTATAATGCCACTGACCAGCGTGAAACTCCCCTTGTCGTTAATATAGTGCTGTCCAATCAATACGATATTGACCTGTCCAAGCAGTTTACCCTGCACACTAATCATATTGTTCTCAGGTGTCAGTTCTTCGAGTTTCGCATAATGGGTCTGGCCCGCCGCCACAATGACGTAATCAATATTTCTCACCGTTTCGAAGAGGGTAGTAATACTCTCTGTCGACGTCATATCCACCTGAACATCCCCGGATTGTCTACCTGCTGTAATAACCTCAACGGAATAATCTCTCAGTTTCGCAACAACGGCTTTACCTAATGTTCCGTTTCCACCAATGACCAGAGCTCTTTTCATTACTGTTTGTCCTCCTTTATAAATAAATACGGTTAATCAGATACGAATTGTTCTATTTATTTAAACAAAGATTCCATCCTTAATCAAATGACAATTGACCCTATTTTAAATAAATTACACTTATTCTTTTTAACACAAAAAAAGCCTTTGCTATAAGCAAAGGCTCTTCTATATGTTACTAGGAAGCGGGTGATGGGAATCGAACCCACGCTATTAGCTTGGAAGGCTAAAGTTCTACCATTGAACTACACCCGCAAATAAAAAAAATCGGGATGACACGATTTGAACATGCGACCCCCTGGTCCCAAACCAGGTGCTCTACCAAGCTGAGCTACATCCCGATACTTATGAGAATAATGGCGCGCCCTGAGAGATTCGAACTCCCGGCCTTTTGATTCGTAGTCAAACGCTCTATCCAGCTGAGCTAAGGGCGCAAATATTGGAGCGGAAGACGGGAATCGAACCCGCGACCCTCGCCTTGGCAAGGCGATGCTCTACCGCTGAGCCACTTCCGCAAAACATATGGTGCGGTCGAGAGGACTCGAACCTCCACGGGGGTTAGCCCACACGGACCTGAACCGTGCGCGTCTGCCAATTCCGCCACGACCGCAAAATATAATGGTGAGTCATGAAGGGCTCGAACCTTCGACACCCTGATTAAAAGTCAGGTGCTCTACCAACTGAGCTAATGACTCGTAATGAAATGGCTGGGGATATAGGATTTGAACCTATGCATGACGGAGTCAAAGTCCGTTGCCTTACCGCTTGGCTAATCCCCATTAAAAAATCATGGGGCGATCGAGGGGAATTGAACCCCCGAATGCCGGATCCACAAACCGGTGCGTTAACCACTTCGCCACGACCGCCATAGAGTAAGCCATTCATCCACTAAGAGAATCTTAGTATTAACAATTTTACTTGTAATATACATTCTATCACAAATTCAGATGTAAATACTAAAAATGGTGCCGGCGAGAGGACTTGAACCCCCAACCTACTGATTACAAGTCAGTTGCTCTACCAGTTGAGCTACACCGGCACGGTGTATATTTAATTATAAAATGGCGGAACCGACGGGATTCGAACCCGCGATCTCCTGCGTGACAGGCAGGCATGTTAGGCCAACTACACCACGGTTCCAGATCACTTTCTCAAAGGAAAGTATAATTGCGGGGGCAGGATTTGAACCTGCGGCCTTCGGGTTATGAGCCCGACGAGCTACCGGGCTGCTCCACCCCGCGTCGTTATAAAGTTATATGGTGGAGGCTGAGGGGATCGAACCCCCGACCCTCTGCTTGTAAGGCAGATGCTCTCCCAGCTGAGCTAAGCCTCCATATTATGACCCGTAGGGGATTCGAACCCCTGTTACCTCCGTGAAAGGGAGGTGTCTTAACCCCTTGACCAACGGGCCTTACTGGCTCCCCGAACAGGGCTCGAACCTGTGACAACTCGATTAACAGTCGAGTGCTCTACCAACTGAGCTATCAGGGAATGGTGGAGCCAAGCGGGATCGAACCGCTGACCTCCTGCTTGCAAGGCAGGCGCTCTCCCAGCTGAGCTATGGCCCCATACACTGTGTATTTCTTGTTGTGGTCTTGCTATGGGCCCTGGTGGACTCGAACCACCGGCCTCACCCTTATCAGAGGTGCGCTCTAACCAACTGAGCTAAGGGCCCTAATATATATCCCTTATTCCTTAGCAAGGGGGGCAAAAAAAATACCCCAAAGGGAAATCGCTTGGCGGCGTCCTACTCTCCCAGGACCCTGCGGTCCAAGTACCATCGGCGCTAGAGGGCTTAACGGTCGTGTTCGGGATGGGTACGTGTGGAACCCCTCCGCCATCGCCACCAAACGCGTAGCTTACATTTCAGAGTTGGTTCTCTGAAAACTAGATTCGAAACGAAACATGCGAATTACAACTTGCTATTGGATAAGCCCTCGACCGATTAGTACTGGTCAGCTCCATGCATTGCTGCACTTC
>NZ_PJFA01000014.1:0-166892 GCF_002843485.1 Paenibacillus sp. BGI2013 | reverse complement strand
TCAGAGGGATGTCAAGACCTGGTAAGGTTCTTCGCGTTGCTTCGAATTAAACCACATACTCCACTGCTTGTGCGGGTCCCCGTCAATTCCTTTGAGTTTCAGTCTTGCGACCGTACTCCCCAGGCGGAGTGCTTAATGTGTTAACTTCGGCACCAAGGGTATCGAAACCCCTAACACCTAGCACTCATCGTTTACGGCGTGGACTACCAGGGTATCTAATCCTGTTTGCTCCCCACGCTTTCGCGCCTCAGCGTCAGTTACAGCCCAGAGAGTCGCCTTCGCCACTGGTGTTCCTCCACATATCTACGCATTTCACCGCTACACGTGGAATTCCACTCTCCTCTTCTGCACTCAAGTCACCCAGTTTCCAGTGCGATCCGGGGTTGAGCCCCGGGATTAAACACCAGACTTAAATGACCGCCTGCGCGCGCTTTACGCCCAATAATTCCGGACAACGCTTGCCCCCTACGTATTACCGCGGCTGCTGGCACGTAGTTAGCCGGGGCTTTCTTCTCAGGTACCGTCACCTTGAGAGCAGTTACTCTCCCAAGCGTTCTTCCCTGGCAACAGAGCTTTACGATCCGAAAACCTTCATCACTCACGCGGCATTGCTCCGTCAGGCTTTCGCCCATTGCGGAAGATTCCCTACTGCTGCCTCCCGTAGGAGTCTGGGCCGTGTCTCAGTCCCAGTGTGGCCGATCACCCTCTCAGGTCGGCTACGCATCGTCGCCTTGGTGAGCCGTTACCTCACCAACTAGCTAATGCGCCGCAGGCCCATCCCCAAGTGACAGATTGCTCCGTCTTTCCAGTTCTCTTCAGGCGAAGAAAACAATTATTCGGTATTAGCTACCGTTTCCGGTAGTTGTCCCAAACTTGAGGGCAGGTTGCCTACGTGTTACTCACCCGTCCGCCGCTAACCATCAGAGAAGCAAGCTTCTCTTCAAGTCCGCTCGACTTGCATGTATTAGGCATGCCGCCAGCGTTCGTCCTGAGCCAGGATCAAACTCTCCAATAAAGTATTGAAAAGAGCGATAAGCTCATTTTGAATCTGACGAGATTAAAAATCTCATTTGTGCTCCAGTCGATCCAAGCCAAGGCTTGTCTCAAACTTTTGCGTTCATTCTGCAAGCAGAATGTTTACTCACTCGTTGTTCAGTTTTCAAAGATCAAACTTATTTTGTTACCGAATGTCGTTCTCCTCAGTAACTTTTATATCATAACACTTCCGAACCAACTTAGCAAGCTCTTTTTTTAAGTTTCTTTCGAAGCTTATTTCATTCGCTTGCCGCACCGTGTAAACCGTGTTTTTTGGCCGGAAATAGAATATATCATATACACAACAAAATTACTACTTGTAAAATATCCCATCTGAAAACTGATTATATATTTGATTCAACCTCTTCATAATCTCTTTTCCAATGGCACTATCCTCTTACTATATCCTATATACACTCACCGGTCTAATCTATCTCAATAATTAGGTTGTGAATAGACTCATTCAACATCATTACATTCGTTCTATAAGATAAGAAACATAATACATCTTCTCAATAACACTGCTATCTATTATGTCGGTATCAAATCTAATAATTAAACTCCATAAGCTGTGGGCTTATATAGATTCTGCTTTTCACTTTTTATACTATTAGTCTCTGAACCTGCCCATCACTATCGTGTTGTGATACTGTCCATCCGTGTGTCTACGATCCTTTTTCAAAATACCTTCGATCTCGAAGCCACTCTTTTGGTATAACTCGATTGCCTTTTCATTGGATGCCAGCACGTTCAACGTCATCTTCTCTACACCAGTCTGGTCTGCCCATTCTATCGACTTCTCTAACAAGTTCTTGCCAATCCCATGCCCCCAGAACTCTCGGGCTACACACACGCCGAACTCAACTTTATGGCAAAAGCGCTTCAGCTCTGTACCTTCACATCGGGAGTATCCCACAATCTCACCCGCTACTACAGCAACAAGGAACAGATTCCTTGACTTCTCAGTGTCTAAATGGATGATCCGCCTAAACCCGGCTACGTCAATATACGCTTCACCCTCTTCACGATCCATGTTCTCGGTTTCCCCATCGATTTGTACACGAAGTGAAGACAAGGCCTCAGCATCCTTTTCCTCTGCCGATCTAATGGAGTAAGATAAGCCTTTAATGTAATATTCCTGCTGATCGATCATCATAAGAACCATTCCTCCTCTTCCACTTTATTCAATTACTGTACCTGTATCGCTCTACCCCACCTCAGATGGACTCTTGCCTGTAAGCATTTTGAACACTTGGCTGAAATACGTCGCATTACGGAACCCCGTCATCTCGCTCACCTCATATACCATGTAATGTCCCGACTGCAACAGTTCCAACGCCCTCTGAATCCGGTACCCGTTCAAATAACTGACGAAATTCTCACCGGTCACCCTTTTGAACAGTTGACTCAGATACTTCGGATGTACGAACAGCCCCTTGGCTATCGCTTCAAAACTAATCTCTTCGGCGTAATGAAGCTCTACATACTGTTTCACCTGCTCGATAAGTTTATTGCTTTTCTTCTCGCCCATCTCCTTACGTATCTGTTCCAGCCAGTCGCAGATAATACGATCCATCCAGTTTACCAAATCATGCAACGCATATTTCGATTGAATTTCACGCAGAAAATCACTCATCGCCAGCGGCGGCGTTAACATAGGGTGAAGTCGGTTCCAGCTATGCATCAACGTGTCAAACAGACTGACGGCCACAACCTGTACATCCTGTATCCCAACACATTTCCCCTCTTTCAGCAAAAGGCAAATATGATGCCATACCTCTTCGGCCAGGTCAGGTCGAATATCCGCCCAAGCCTCGTTCCATTGACGAAGCAATAATGAATAATCGGTCACACTTGGTTCTGTTTCCTTTGATGTTTCATAGTGGTAGATACGACTTCCACCTTGGAACTCTGCTGTTTCCACCGCTTCCCTGCTCTCGAGATAGGAATCTATCACCTCACAAGGGTGACTCTTGGATCTTCCGATTCCAGCACTCACTTCAATTTTCAGATACGTAAAGATCTGATCGATCATCCTCTCCACGAGTGGCAGACATTCCTCCAGATGATCTTTATCCCCTAATAGAAGCAACACAAATACCTGATCCGAATAATCAACAATCTCTACCTGACCATTCATGCGCGCCGCTTGCTCCTTCACCGTCTCCTGAATAATATCAGCCGCCCCATAGCGGAGAAGCTGCCAATCCCGTTCTTTCATTCGTGTCAAAAATACGGGGCGATTCAGTTGCAGACTAATGGCGCGTGTCTGGGAGGACATATGAATGCCTATATAGTCCATGCGTTCTTTGGGAAGCTCGTCTGCCCGATATCGCGTAGTCAGCAGTTCGTGAAGAAATTGTTTGCGCAAATACGGAAGTACCCGTCCGACCTCCTGCTTGTACGTCTGCTCCAGTCGCTCATGCCGCTCTCGCACATCTTGTTCCAGTAACACCTCACGCAGCACAGACTCAATCTCCTCAACCTCTGCCGGCTTCAGCAAAAAGTGATTCACCCCCCAGCGCATGGCTGCCCGGGCGTTCTCGAATTCGTCATATCCACTAAGAATGATGATCGGCAAGTGGGGATGATCACGTCGCAACGTCTGTGTGATCTCAAGCCCGGTCATCCCCGGTAGATATACGTCAGTCATAACGACATCTGGATGCATATGGTGAAACAGCTCCAGCGCATCCAAGCCATTGGAAGCAGTGCCTGCAATGCTGAGGCCCAGAGAAGGCCAATCGATATGATCTGTTAATGCCTTTACAATATGAGGATCGTCATCAACAAGCATAATGGTCTTCATCATTTTTCACCGTCCAGCCATAGATTTAATTGCTCGTCGGTCTCAATACGCGGCAGCGTAATGGTCACTTCCACTCCACCTGACTCTCTATCGCTCAGTTGAACGCCATACCTCTTCCCACAATAGAGCTGGATGCGCTGATGTACATTCCGTACACCGATTCCACACGTCTCTTCGAGTTTCCACCCCTCCGGCAAACCCCGACCATTATCCGTGATACGAATGACGATATCCTCATGCGGGCCAACCTCTTCGTGCATATGCACCTGAATTCGAAGTGTGCCTTCTTCAGGGTGCCCGTGCATAACGGCATTTTCGATAAAGGGCTGCAAAATGATCTTGGGAATGTAACAACCGCGAATATGCGGATCGATCTGCTCCTGATATTGAATGGAGAACGGCAGCCGCTCTGACTGGATGTTAACGTAGCAACGGGCATGTTCCAACTCATCACGAACCCTTATAAACAATCTCCCTCCACTCAGTCCGATCCGTAACAACTTACTGAGTTGTACAATCATGCGACTGATATCCTTGGCTTCATAATCAAGTGCGCGCCAGTGAATCATGTCGAGGGTATTGTATAAAAAATGGGGTTTGATCTGGGCCTCAAGCAAGCCCGTCTGGGCTTCACGCTTGGCCCGGCTCTCATCCTTCACCTGTTCCATCAGCGTCGTAAGTTGTGAAGCCATGTGATTGAAGCCATAAGCCAAATGGGCATATTCCTCCGTAAACGAAAGTTGGACCCGGGTATCGAAGTCCCCTTTCTCCAGTTGTCTCATTCGCTTGATTAATTGTCGCAAAGGCCGGATGATCCGCCTTACAAACAGGTACGCCAGCACAGCCGAGCATAATAGTCCCAGCACGGCGATGCCAAGGATCTGCCAGCCCGCTTGTCTGAGCGGAGATAACAGTGTATATACCGGAATAGTCTGTACGAGACGCCACTGAAGCATGGCTGGCCTGGAGTACAGCACCAATTGAGCACCTCCGGGTTGGCCGGAAACTACTTCGTACCCGTCTGCACCATGCTGGACATGTTCCTGAATCCATGCACTATCTATAATAGAAGAAGATGAATTTACAGCTTCACCCGTTTCTTGAATTGTACTTGCTTCATTTCTTCTATCCGCTCGTTCCTTCTCCCCTGCTGGATCAACTCTCCCCATCTGCATTACGACATTACCAGCCGTATCTACCAACAGGACTTTTCCATCAAGCACCATGGGTACATCGGCAAACCTGCGTACGATGTCCGCTCTACTCAGTCGAATGAGCACATAGGCAACCGTCCCTCCACGACTGTCGAAAATCCGTTGGGCGTATCCGACCAGGGATTGGCCCGATTCGTTCTCACGCAGCGGAACCCAAGCGGCATCTGCCTTTTCCAGCGTAGCAAACCAAGAGTCGTGTGCGATGGTGTCCACTGGAAATATGCGATCAGCCATAGTCACTGTCACCTCATTGAAGACATCCGTATACAGTTCGATGGAAGTGATGCCTTCACTCACGACCATGGTATGATCCAGGATTCGAGAGACCTCTCTGCGCTGGTGAATCTGTGCAAGCCTGCCCGTATCAGCCGTTTCGAGCAGACTGGACAGTTCCCGATTGCTTGCCAAAGCATAAGCGGTTCCGGTTACCCCTGTGATGAAATCAAACCCCCGACGTGTGCTCTCGTTCAGAAGAGCCAGACGTGCTTTGCTAATCTCGGCAAATGTGACCGTGGAGAAAGACTGATATGCCAACCAGACAACAACCGAGACAAGCAACAGGTTAAACGCAATAAAGCAAGTCACCATCAACGTGGAGAGCTTGCTTTGCTGCAGCTTTTGATTAATGAATGAAGACCATCTTCCTTTCCCCATGGAAAAATCAACTCGTTTCGTCTTGGAATTACCCTTTGAGCCCAGAGGTCGCGATTCCTTCCACGAAGTACTTTTGACACACAATAAATACAATGAAACATGGCACCAACGACAATACCGACATCGCAAACATCGGACCCCAATCGGATTGAGAGCTGGAATCAAGGAACAGGCGCAGACCCAGCGGCACGGTATATTTGCTCACGTCACTCAAGTAGATCAACTGACTGAAGAAGTCGTCCCATGTCCACAAGAACGTAAAGATCATCGTAGTAACCAGTGCTGGAAAAGCAAGCGGAATGATGATTTTGGTGTAAATTTTCACAGGACCGCATCCATCAATGGTTGCTGCCTCATCCAGCTCTTTGGGCAATCCCCGGAAGAACTGTACCATGAGAAAAATGAAGAAGGCGTCGGTCGCCAGCCATTTTGGCACCACAAGCGGCAGATACGTATTCACCCAGTCCAGGTGGTTGAAGAGAATATACTGCGGGATCAGCGTCACATGATGGGGCAGCATGATCGTCATAAGCATCAGTCCGAAACAGATGGCTTTGAAACGAAAATTCAATCGGGCGAAGGCATACGCCGCCATAGAGCAGGAAATCACATTGCCCAGCACCGCGCCAAGCGATAGAACGACAGAGTTAGTTAGAAACCGGGAGAACGGGTTGCCCTGAATTCCCGACCAGCCATTCATGTAATTTTGCCAATTCCATTCCTGTGGCCAGAACCAGGTCTCTGTAAAGATCATATGTCCCGGTTTGAATGAGCTGCCCAGCATCCAGAGGATCGGGTAGAGCATGACAAAGGCGATGCCTGAGATCAACACATGTTTGCTGACGACCCATGCTGTAGAGTTCCGTTGTCCAATCATGATTTCCCACCATCCTCATAGTGCACCCACAGCTTGCTACTGCGGAATACGAGCAATGTAAATACGCCAATCAGGATGACCAGCACCCAGGCCATCGCAGAAGCATAGCCCATCTGAAAGAATGAAAATCCTTTTTTGTACAGATACAGAGAGTACATTAGGGTTGAGTTCACTGGCCCTCCGCTACCATTACTGATAACAAAAGCCTGCGTGAACGATTGAAAGGATGTAATCAGCTGCATGACAAGATTGAAGAAGATAACGGGTGACAGAATCGGCAACGTTATATAGAAGAATCTCCGCAGGGGACCTGCACCATCTACCGCTGAGGCTTCATCATATTCAGGTGGAATCTGCTTCAAACCTGCCAGGAAAATAATCATGGATGATCCAAACTGCCATACGGATAACAGGACGATGGAGTACAGGGCATACTTCGGATTAGCAACCCAATCGGGCGCCTTAATGCCCACCATGGCAAGCACACTATTGAGTAGCCCGTCCCCACCCAGCATTTTACGCCACAACATTGCAATCGCCACGCTACCTCCAAGCAATGTCGGGATGTAATACACCGTACGGTAAATACCGAGTCCTCGAATCCCTTTGTTCAGCAACATCGCTACAAGCAGCGCGAAAATCAATTTGACCGGTACGGATACAGCGACATACGTGAAGGTGACTTTGAGCGACTGGGTGAACAGTTTATCCGATGTAAACATCGTGGTGTAGTTATCCAGACCGACCCAGGAAGGGGCGGCCAGTATACTGTAATCGGTGAACGAGATGTATAACGATACCAACATTGGACCTAGGGTAAGGAATAACAATCCGACAAGCCATGGGGCGAGAAACAGAAGTGCGACTCCATTATGCGCATATCTCCGTTTGACCCGCCGGGTAGTTACACGCTCGATTCGGGCTTGACTGACCTGTGATGTCGTCATCTTCGCAACCTCCCCGCAGAATTAGAAGTGTGAGACAGTTTCAATCATTATTGACTCGATCCAAGCGTAGCCTTGGCTCCTTCAATAAACTGGGCAATCACATCCGGAGTACTACCTTGACCGAAGGCGATCTGCTCGCTTGCGCTCTTGAAACTTGTGTCCACTTCAGCAAATCCTTGCGGGTATGGCGGGTCAATCTCGCTGGAGTTCTTCGACACAGTATCGATAAATTGGAAAATGGTTTGCTCCGCTTCCGGCAGCGTAGGCTGCATCTGTTCACGAATGCTGGAATTGACTGGCACCCCACGTTCAGAACCAAGAATAGCGGTTGCTTCTGGATCATTGACCATGAAATCGATGAACATGGCAACTTCCTTTGGATGTTTGGTTTTGCCATAACCGGAGAGGAACTGGCCTGGTTTCAGATATTCCCCGATTTGCTTTTCACCTACACCATGCGGAAGCACTTGTATGCCAAGTTTATGATCCTGGTTTTTGTTCACCTGCTGGAATGTCAGCAATTGATTGGACCATGCAAAATCCATGGCGGCTGTGCCCAGTGAGATCGGACGTGTCTCCAGCGCATTGGTTGTGGATGCCGTTATCTCCGCTGTGGTCACTCCACCATTCTCGCGTAGTGCGCTCCACATATCGAACCATTGCTGAAGCTCCTCGCTGGTAGCTGTCATTGTGCCACCGTCGAACAATCCTTTTCCGGATTGCCGAATAAACACTTCAAACATGTTCGTTGTACCGGAAATGTCTGCCGATCCATAGAACCCCTCACCTTTGGCTGCGGCGATCTTGGTCGCAATATCCCCAAAATCCTTCCATGTCCAGCTCTCTTGTGGTTCTTCTATACCTAATTCCTGAAATACGGTGGCGTCATAGATGACACCTGGTGCGTTAACTCCGAGGGTAATTGCATATAATTTATCGTCAATCGAACCGGCTGTAATCATGCTCTGATCATGATCCTCTGTCCGCAGCTCTTTGCTCTCTGCAAACGGAGTCAGGTCAAGCAAGGCACCACGCCGGGCAAAGTCAGTCAAAAAGGCGTAATCCATCTGGATGATATCTGGTGCATTTGAACCGGCTACCTGTGTAGTCAACTTGTCAAAGTAACCATCCCAACCGGAATATTCAGGTTTAATGGTGATTCCCGGATGTTTCTCTTCAAACAATTGGATCACTTTGGTCGTCAGATCATGTCTAGTCTGTGATCCCCACCAGGTCATGCGCAGTTCAACCTTACCTGATGAATCTCCTTCACTTCCACTTGCTTCCCCAGAAGAAGATGTATCGGTGGCCCCTCCAGAACAGGCTGTAGCGAACAATAACAGGGACAGACAGAACAGGGTTACCCACTTTTTTGTAATCATCATAAATGAATTTCCTCCCCTTTTTGCATTTATGGAATCGCTTACAAAACCTATTGTATCGGTCTATTACTGTACATGACATAAACAAAAGTAAGCTTTCCTGTCAAAAAAGTAAGGAGTTACAGGAATCAAAAACCACCAGGAATGATATTCCCGGCGGTGATGATCCCGTCTCAAATATGATTACGGATATACAACCGTATTACGTGGAGCAGAAGACTGTTGTATAGAAACGATAGTATGAAAATCAGACCTCGGTGGTCTGTCAGGAATGTGAGACGGCAGGTGAAGACACCCTGTGTTCAGCCAGATGTTTCTTCATTTTTGCTACTTCAGTTCCTGCCAGCATCATAATGCCTATTCCGTGATTGTCATTGGTAACGGTACGCAAGTCCTGATCATAATACTCTGCCGTAAACGCATATCGTGATCCGCTACACACGCCATGCACACTCCCTTGACGATCAATGGCTTTGCAGATAAGTCCCTTCCAAGCCCGCTCGGCAGCTGTGACGTAAACTTCAGGGTCTTTGAACCAGCCAAAGCGTACACCTCTCGCAAAACCATAGGCAAACATCGCCGTGCAGGAGGCTTCTTCATACGTCTGCGGAACATTCAACACCTGATGCCACAACCCGCTTTCCCCTTGAAGCGCTGCGTACCCCTCACACAGCTCATTGAAGAAATCTATTAAGGCTGGGCGCTCGGGATGCTCTGTTGGCAAAGCTTCCAATACCTCTGTCAAGGAAAACAGTGTCCAGCCATTTCCCCGTCCCCATGGAATCTGCGTTGCCTGTCCGTATTTGAAATCATACACATGGGACATGATCTTGAACTCAGGCATAAACAGATACTTCCGATACAGTGAAAATTGTCTGGCGGCTTCATCCAATGCGGCTGAGTTGCCTGTCACCCGTGCATAACGAACGAGAAACGGCGTGCTCATATAGAGGTCATCTGCCCACATGGTATTCTCGGCATACTCCCCTACACATGTGCGATAAAATGCACCATCCTCCTGCCGTTCCAGGCGGGAAAGCATGAAATCTGCAATCTGTTCAGCAATCGGAAGAAACGTTGGTTCATGACACTCGGAATACGCTTCTAGCATGGCCGAACCAAAAGAACCACAGTTATCCAGCATTTTCAGCATGACCAATTGTTGATTGACTGCCGGGAAACCATACTGCTCCCGATCCCATAAGGAGTATTCATACATCTGGGTACATGCCTGCACATGCTCAGCCGCATAACGTGTAATGTCCGGTCTTTGCAAATAACGCCCCGTCCGTAATAGACCATATACAGTGACACCCAATGGATAATCCCAGCGACCATAATTGGTCACACTGCCCACTGTCCATTTGTTGCTTAACATCGCATTCTCATAATAAGGTCTGATCCAAGCATCCGGTCGATCTAAGCGCCAATACGTCTGTTCTAGACCCGTTTGATACACTCGGTCCGTTCGAGTCAGATCCGCCAAGTCCGGTTCAACCTCCGACTCAAAAGGTCCAACATATAACCAAGACTCTCCATTAGCTCCGTGCACACGCTGAGGAAGTTCCAGTGAGAGCGGCTTACCCGACACGGTTGCGTTCAAATTAAAATGCCAAGGTCCAGCCGTATCGTCATATTCACTTCGGACAAGCAGGTCACTCCGCCCAAAAGAAGCTGGTACATCCACCTCGAACGGACCCGCTTCCTTCACTTGCGCCACAGGCTTGCCGCTAATCCATATACTTAGAGAACCGGAAGATTGACCTGACAATCGCACTGCATTCCCGGTTGAATCGTTATTGTTCAGGTGGGTCCAAGCATAAGCATGCTTACCAGCAAGATTTCCGTATATTCGCTCGAAAGCTGGCTTGGTTTTATCTTCATCAGACCAGCCTGTCTCAGGCAGCCAGTTCAAGCTGACGTCTGATTCTTTTCCAAGCAGGTCCGGTTGTTTACTCGTGGCTGGGTTCGGTTGGGAGAACACCCACCCCGCTTGCCCCTGTCTCTCCTGAAATGGAGCATATACATTCAAAATGCGCACTTTTCCTTCATCTGACCCAAATTGGCAGCCAAATCCGGCAGGGGTGTTTTTCATCTCCAGCCAAATGGTGTTCCAACCAGGCTTGATATCGATGCTGAGCTTCACCGTTGCGTCTGGACTAATCTCATCCATTACGGTAGAGCGATAGACCAACTGCTCATTGAAATAGAAACGAACAGGCCCATAACAGCGGACCAACACGTCCAGATTCCGGTCCTCGTCCCCCCAAACCAATGCAGCTGCGTAGGATATATGGTCTTTAGGTGCATCAGGAAAGCGTTTACTTAAATTCAGATCATAAAGCCCTTTTTCATTTTGCAAAATACCAGACTTCTGGAATACCCGATATACAAAATCAGCCTGTGCATTGGCTCCAATATACCTCTCGGCCAGTACCTTCAACACCTGATCCTGATCTTCTCCAAATCGGTAATACATGCTCTGTGGTTCACTGAAATAGGTCGTCATCGATGGCACACATCCTTCTCCCGTTGAAATAAAGTCTTATATCATAACATTCATACCATCCACACTGGAGCACCAAACTAATATGCAGTAATAAAGTATAGCGCTTAACCTAGGTGGGTAATCCCCTTACCGGGAAATAGGTATGTCCCTTGGTTATCTTCTGAATAGCCGAATAATAATCCCAGTATAACTGACATGTTCGGTGGTGGCTACAGATTTTTGATTACGCTTACAATTATATCGGATTTAGTCGCCTTTTCTCTCTAGGTTAACTTAAATTTAAACAATGGTTTAAAAACGAGAAAACGTTACCGATATAAATACTAGATTGAAAAATTCCACTTTTTGTATCGGGAAGGAAAGATGCACATTGAATACTCTTGAATCTCTGGTAAATGCTATGCCTTTTGTTAGCCAAATGTTCCGTGACGACATATCCATATCCATTAATGATCATGAGAAAGTATTGTATTTTTCCGAAGCAAAAAGTCTGGAGATTGGTGTGAAGGTTGGGGATGAGCTGCATGATGATTATAAACATTTCAAAATGCTGACTAACAGAGATTCCCGTACCGTGGCACGCATGCCTGGTGATCTGCAAGGCAGACCTTTTGATGCCATTCTAATCCCTATTAAAGAGAACGATCAGGTCGTGGGTATATTGGGTGTGAACTACGCACTGGATAGTCACATGACACTGGAAACGCTGATCCGTGAAAATGAAACAACCATTAATGCGCTCGTCGGCGGCATTCAGCAGATTGCGGCACATTCCGAGGAACTCTCCGCGACATCGGAAGAGATTCTGCGCAATTCCAAAAAAGCTTCAGAGAACTCGGTCAGTGTAAGTAAAGTAACAAACGTCATTCGTGAAGTATCGGAACAAACCAATCTGCTTGGACTCAACGCCATGATAGAGGCAGCCCGTGTGGGCGATCAGGGAGCCGGCTTCGGTGTGGTTGCCAGTGAAGTACGTAAGCTGTCAGATCATACGAAGCAAGCAGCAGCTGATATCGAATCATCCCTAGGCAGCGTACAAGATTCCATGAAACATATGGAGCAGGAGATCGGTCAGATTACAACCGCAACAGTGGATCAGGCCAAGCTTGTTACCGAGTTCATGGAAAGTATCGAACAGCTTAGTGAGACAAGCGCGAATCTGAAAAAGTTCGTACATCAGATGCTGGCGCTCGAGTAGTAGGCCAGTTCCACAGTAACAGGAAGAACAAACCATATTACATGTACATAGGAAATCATGTTTGAATGCAAATAAGCCTCCGGCTACACTTCCCTTAACAGGAAGTCAGCGGAGGCTTTGTTTCGTATTTGTGGTGATATCACCTTAATAGTTTATGGTCACACGGCTGTTATATCTCTACAGCGACGCCAAAATGGTCGGACACGACCGGCCCGTTTTTACCGTTCAAGACCACGGTAGAAGATTTAGCCTGAATCGGACGATTGGAGAAAATATAGTCGATCCGAAGATCGCGTTTGTTATCTGCCCAGCCGGCAATGGCCTTCACCACGGTTGCTCCTTCATCCTTTTGCAATGCTGTGGTATACAGGTCATTCCATCCTTTGCTCATCATATAATCATAACCTTCATCACGCACTTCCGCGACATTATTGAAATCACCCATTATATATAACGGCTGGTCCATGTAGGGGGCAAGCTTGCTCTCCGTCAACTCCCACTGTCCCTTGAAAGGTTCCTGCGCATCATCCCACCAGTTATAATGTCCGTTCACAAACCAGGTTGCTTCACCTTGGACGACTGTCTGAATTCCCACAATCTTGCGTGTACGATAGTTGTTATAATCTCGCATGTGGGACACGTATTCCCCAAAAGCCTGCTTAATCGGCGTCCGGCTAAGGATCGCCAGTCCTTCATCGTATTTTTGGAACCCGACATGCGCGGGAATCCACGTCCAGTAATATTGTTCTGTCAGCTGCTGAAGCAGGACGTAGGCATAGTTGTCTTTTTTAATCACTGCATCGGGTTCAGTAGCATAATACATCTTCAGTTCTTCTTCAGAAAGCGCGACTTCCTGCATCGATTGGTTGACCTCCTGCATGGAGATCACATCGAATTGATGTGTATTAATAAAATCAGCCAGCTGACTGATCTTGTTCAGTTGATCCTCTTCCGCCCAAGCGTGTGTGTTTAACGTAAGTATTTTCATATGCTCTCTCCTGTTGTGTGTAATATGGCCGTTTCCCCGGCCTGCATCGTTCCTGAAAGGAATACATACCATAAGCATACACAATATGGTGCAATCATGCATTCCGTCCGCCAGCAGAACCGACGTGTTCATCCTGATTCCAGTTGGTCTAAAATAACTTCAAATTCTTCATAACCCATGCACGGATTGGCTCATAACTGATATGATGGATACAACAAATTTACAACATCACGTCATAGACGTGGTGATTACTGAACCTATGTTTACCCCAGGAGATGGAATGATGAACATACCGAATAACATGAGGATGGATGATGCGCAGTGGCAACAGTTGATCAGGCAGGTTGCAGAGCATTTTAATAACCTGACGATCATGCGCGGATTCCAATATTATAAACAGAAACGTGTCGGACCATTAACCTATTCCGAACAACAAGGGATCTCGGCCGTTGTACAAGGATCGGAAGAGTACGAGGTCACACTAAGCATGCAATCCCTGACTACAAGTCATTGTACCTGCCCGGTGAGTTCCGTATGCAAACATATGACGGCTGTATTAATGAGTTATGCCGAGCAACTGGAGCGACCTGTCCATGCCATTGTGAATGCGCACTCCAGTACTGCACTCAAACAAACGACCAAACCCGTCGGGGCCATGTCCGCAGGAATATCCAGCTATGCAGATGCCGATGAACAACAGGATATGGACATTCCGGACAACCAATACAGCCAGATCAAGGAACGTGCAACAGAGCTTGCTGATCTCGAAATCTCGGAATGGCACGAACTATTCCACTCATGTCTGAGACGGCTGGGTACTGGCACAGCAAGCACATCCTACGTACAGGAAGCAACGGACGAGCTGTATGCCATTAAACCAAGGCTGTCCGCTGCAATGGACCAACTTTTTGAACTACATGTGCAGCTGCACCTCATCCGATTCTGCGTGCCGCCGGCTCGTAATTCAATCACTCATACCCCCGTGTACTTGAGCTACCCTGCCCAGCTCGCGGTGGATGCACTTCAGAAAGACATTGAACGGATCTTTAACCATCCACTAGACCTGTCAGGTCTAAAGGGAAACAAGCTTGAACAACTTTGGAACAGACTGTCTGAAACCTCAGCTTATTTACGTAAACAGATGATGCCTGAGACAGCCAGCATGATGTTCTTCACTCCGATCTATCGACAACTGTGGTTGAACTGGATCGTACCTGAGCTGCAAGGGTCGTGGGACATGTTAGTGTCGGAACAGGCCATCTTAGATGATATAGAACGCAATATAACCGCCGCTTCGTCACCTTCCCAGTCAGGTGGGAGTGTCTTGGGTAGCGCTCAAAATAATGGAAGTAGTAGTGATAGACCAGGCAAAGCCGTAACACTGCCTTTACCACTCATACTCGCGCAGAGCTGGATGCACTTCCATCTGGGGCAAGATGATCAGGCATGGCAGCGACTCATCCATGGAAGCTCGGCCTACGGCTTCCCGCCAGAACAACTGTTGCATTTTCTCCATGTACTCGCAGATTCGGCTGAATGGAAGCGACTTGGGGATTGGTTGGTACAACTTGGCCCCCTTCTGGCGAATCGGCGTAATACACCTTTGAATGATTACATGCATCTATGGGATACGGCCATTCAACATCTGCCCGATGCAGAGAACCGTATGTGGGACACGCTTGTCAGTATGCTTCCCCACTCCCGCCCCGCCTACGAGGATGCTATGCATTCGCGTGGACAGTGGCGCAGATGGATTGATTTTCAGCTGAGTACGGGAACGGAACCTCTCGAATTCCGCGTAGCGATGCTGCAACCAATCGAAAAAGATGCACCTGAGCTGCTGCTTCCCTTCTATCATCAGGCAGTGGAGCGTTATATCGGACACAAAAACAGGGACGGATACAAAGCAGCGGTGAAGCTGTTGAAACGTCTGTCCAAAATCTATAAAAAAATGAAGCAAGAAGCGCACTGGGAGCAATTCATCACCACACTCGCCGTTCGTAACAGTCGGCTGCGCGCCCTGCAGGAAGAGCTTCGGAAAGGTAAACTGATCTCATGAGCTTAATTCATCCTTACACTGAAACGATTGAGGTTCACGTCGCTTTAACCGGATATGGCGATGCTTTGTTTTACGGAGCACTCAACACACACCACTTTGTACCGGGACAGTCGCTTAAGCAGCGATTGTTCGCTTGGCATGCGCCTTCCTTCTACGGGACCGAACTGGAAGTTCGGCAGATTGAGGAGATTGAGCTGGTTGTTCTGCCTGCGGAAGAAGTGATTCCCTTTTTTGCCGAGATGCATACGCTGCTTCATATTGAATGGAAGTGGGACGAACAAGCGGAACATCTGATTCGACTAGCTCCAGCACTGGCATCCTCCATAGAGAAACGAAAATACGTACCTAGCTTCGAGGCATACCGTGCAGGACAGCTTCAGTGGACCTGGGACCCGGATAGCTTGAAAAAGCAGGATCGGGCATCGCTTACCAAAGCGGTTCAGCAAACGGACGAGAGTTATGCCGAAGGACTTGGGGCGGCCTATTCCGCCTTTGTATTCCAGCGCTGGTACAGTTCGGAAGAAGCTGCAACGGATCTGCGGCGTGAATTCCCGCAGTTGTTCCCAGAGCGCGGCACTCTACCCAAGACAGCCGGGATGGATGCTCAGTCCTGGCTCGTATCCATTGGCTGGAAAGCAGATGCCGCACCATTCAGACCCATGCTGCAATTGCAGGAGCCGGACGAGGATGAGCCATCTTGGCGGCTGCGATTGGTGTTGCAGAACAAGCTGGATGCCGCTGTATTGGTGCCCGTCATGCTGGATTCACGGGGCAGACTTGAAGGTGAATGGCCAGAGGTATGGACACCGTTCATTCTGGATCGCTCGGCCGGATGGCTGGATCAGCTGCGTGCACATCTGCCGCGTCTTGGAAGCTCCATTAGTGGTAGGCGGGATGTGCTGAGTGATCCTTTGGGAGATCAGGAAGCCTGGCAGTTCCTGACGCAGGATAGCGGCAGGTTGCTCGCAGCGGGCTGGCAAGTTCTGCTACCTGGTTGGTGGGAAGCAGCCCGTAAGAAGAAACCAAAGCTGCGTGCTAAGGTGCAGCCGGAGGAAGGCAGTGAACGGGGACAGTCGTTCTTTGGACTGGACTCGATTATTCATTTTGACTGGCGAATTGCGATTGGTGACACCGATCTCAGCGAAGATGAGTTCGCCGACCTTGTTGCCCGTAATGAACGACTGGTTCGCTTCCGTGGAGAATGGGTTCCTCTCGACCCCGATCTGCTGGAACAGATACGTCGTGCCATGGGCGGTGTAGATCGGGAACAGGGACTCTCATTCCAGGATATTCTGCACCTGCATCTGCTACACAATGAGCAACGGGAATATCGCAACCAGAAATGGAAGGAAGGACAACAAACCGAGGAAGAGCAGCAACCACAGGATGATCAGAACATTCGGCTGGAAGTAGAACTGAATGAGCACCTGAACCGGGTTATTGCACAACTCGGGGGCGGACAAGGCGGCGCACCTTCCCTGCCCATTCCGACAAGGCTTCATGCCGAGCTGCGATCGTATCAGAAGGAAGGTTTTGCATGGCTTGGTTTCCTGCGCAGATTCGGACTTGGGGCATGTCTTGCCGATGATATGGGTCTCGGGAAAACCATTCAGTTCATCACGTATCTGTTACACATCAAGGATCATGAACCACGCAAGCCGGGACAAGCCCCGGTACTTCTGATCTGCCCAACTTCCGTACTGGGCAACTGGCAAAAGGAAATTAGCCGCTTCGCACCCTCCATTAATGTCAGTCTGCATTATGGCGCACGCCGATTAAGTGGAGAAGAATTCCGGGAGCAGACCGAGCAGGTGGATATTATTATCACGTCCTTTGCTACGGCTACACTGGATCAAGAGATGTTACAAACCTACACCTGGGCATGCATCTGTCTCGATGAAGCGCAGAATATCAAAAACGCCCAGACCAAACAGTCCTTGGCGGTCCGCAGTTTCCCGGCGAAACACCGCATTGCCATGACAGGTACGCCGATCGAGAATAGGTTGTCCGAGCTGTGGTCGATCTATGACTTTATCAATCCAGGATATCTGGGCAACGCCCGGGCATTCCAGACTCGCTTCATCAGTGCCATTGAAAAAGATAAAGATGAGCAGCGCATGCAGGATCTACAGCAATTGGTGAAACCATTCATGCTACGCCGTAAGAAAAAAGATCCCAATATCCAGCTTGATCTGCCGGACAAAAACGAGATGAAAACCTATATTCACCTTACGGGCGAACAAAGTGCATTGTATGACCAGTCCGTACAGGCCCTGATGGATAAAATGAAAGAGCTGGAAGGCATCAAGCGCAAAGGTGCCATTCTATCGGCGTTAACCCAGCTCAAGCAGCTGTGTGACCACCCTCTGCTGTTGACCAAAGAGGCTTTGCCTGAGGAACTGCCTGAAGACGGCGCATTAACATCTGCTTATGACGTGTACAGTCCGCAAGATATGGCGATGCTGATTAGTCGCTCCGCAAAACTGGAACGACTGATGGAACTTGTCCGGGAATTGCGGGACGAAGGCGAGCGATGCCTTATTTTCACCCAATACATCGGTATGGGACAGATGCTGCAACAGGTACTGCGTCAGGAGTTGCAGGAGCCTGTGCTGTATCTGCACGGGGGGACCTCCAAAACGGCACGGGATCGTATGATTGAGGAATTCCAATCCCGTACATTGCCTGAGGATAAGCAACCGTCCGTCTTCATTCTGTCCATCAAGGCAGGCGGTGTGGGATTGAATCTGACCGCAGCCAACCATGTGTTCCATTTTGACCGCTGGTGGAACCCTGCTGTTGAGAATCAAGCCACCGACAGAGCTTATCGGATGGGTCAGACCAAAGATGTTCAGGTGCATAAGTTCATCTCTCTTGGCACATTAGAGGAGCGGATCGACGAGATGTTGGAGAGCAAACAGCAGCTCAGCGATAACATCATCACAAGCTCTGAGAACTGGATTACCGAATTGTCGACGGACGAGTTGCAGGATCTGTTCACTCGGCGTCGTGACTGGTCGGGCTAACTTGGATTAGATGATATATATCATAAAAAAGAGAAACACAAAAAGAGCGAAGTTTCGGAATTTGAATTCCGACTTCGCTCTTTTTGTATTGTTGCAGCAGTTAATCATCCGTTCTTAACGCATGTTACCGATGATGGATGATCTTGAATCCTGCATTTTTTTGACAAAGTTTGTCATGACATCAAACGCTTCATTGCGCTTGTTGGACATGGACTGCAGACGAAGCATGTCCATCTGTTGCGAGTTGCTTGCAGCATCAATTTGACCTTTCAGCTTTTGAACAGCTGCTTCATCCCCGTTTTGCTGGGCGATCTGCAATTGAGAGTTCAAATCCGCGATCTGTTGATTACGGTTCTGTACTTCCTGGATTTGTGTTTGCAATTGCGCATCCAGCAATTTGGCGCGTTCGCTCTGAACCATCATCAAAGCCGTTTCGATATCCATACTGCTAATGTTGATAGGTGTTACGCCAGAGATGTTGGAGACTGAAACTGTGCTCGCTGAAGCTGAAGAGACGATGGATACTGCAGCAACAGCAGCAACCACTGTTGAAGCGAAAAATTTGCCTGAACGTTTCATGAATGTTCCTCCAAGTATATATGTAATTTGTACCAGTTTTTTGTTGGCATCTTCCGCCATTCTAAATCAAAAGAACTAGTTGTACAATCAAATTAACTTCAAATTTGAATTAATTTCGTTTCCCCTTACACACGCCTACCTCCGCTTACAATTTGAGTAAATTAAGCAGGGCATAATAAGTAAAAGTGCATTCTTACAGGCATATTTACTACGACTAGATTGTTCTATACTCCTACGCTTGAAAGTCACATTGGAGATTGACGATACGTTCATGATTTTACTTTAGAACATGGTTATGTTATATTTACTAATAGATTTTACACAATTTAATTTTGTGATATTTAATATAAATTGATGTTATATACTTTACGGGAGGTTTTAATATGAAAAAGATACTGGTTGTTCTAACAAATGTAGATAAGTACGCAACAAAGGACGAGCCTACTGGCTTGTGGCTGAGCGAAGCAACTCATTTTATTGAAGAGTTTGACCATAATGACAATGTTCAGATCGATCTGGTTAGCCCTAAAGGCGGGAACGTACCTCTTGATCCGAAAAGTCTGGGCGACTCTCTGGATGAGAGCACCAAAACCTATTTCGAGAACGAAACGTTCATGAACCAATTGAAAAATACGTTGAAACCTGGCGAAGTGAATGCAAGTGACTACGATGCAATCTACTTCACAGGCGGTCACGGTACGATGTGGGATTTCCCGGATAATGCTGAACTTCAAGAGCTTTCTCGTGAAATCTATGAAAAGGGTGGCGTTGTATCCGGCGTGTGCCACGGAGTTACAGCCCTGTTGAATGTGAAGCTGTCCAACGGCTTGCTTTTGATCAACGACAAAACCGTTTCCGGCTTCACGAATGAAGAAGAAACATTGGCTCAACAAACCGAGTATGTTCCTTTCCTGCTGGAAGATGCTTTGAGAGAACGCGCTGCACAATATGATAAAGCTGCTGCCTTCAATTCCTATGTCACAACAGATGGCCGCGTGGTCACAGGACAGAATCCGCAATCTAGCAAAGCTGTAGCTGAAAGTGTTAAACAACTGCTGGGTCTCTAAAATAAACCGATCGATCCCTCTCCTCCCCCAGGAGATCATATAGATGTACAAAGCAAAACAGCACGTGATCCGTCATAATCTGACAGAACACATGCTGTTTTTTCTAGTGATTTGTTGATGCAGAAGCTTCCGTTGCTGTTCCTCCAGCCAAACGCTTCACGATATAAGGCACGGTCACCGACGTCAGGATCACGGCAAACGCAATCTGAGCGATAGCTGTGTCTACATATGGCGTATACGCCGGATTGAACCCGGCAGCCATCGAAGGCACCACCATGGACAATCCAGCAACCGAACATGTCGCAGCCGCTGCGTAACCTGGTCGTCTTAATATCGTTCGATCGATTCCAATGAGCGGCAACATGCAGATCAGCAAAAATAACACGGTGACCAGCAAGCCGGACAGACTGGACTGAAATGCAATACGCAGATCAATATTGGACCCAAAGCTGGTACCTAGAAAAGGTAGTAGAATCAGTGTTCCCGGAGCGAACATCTTTTGTATGTTGCTATCCAGGTTACCAAGCAGTATCCCGATCAAGAAAGGTACTAGCGTAGCAAGTACACTGAGATAATCGATACCGACGCCACTTGCCGAATTCAATATCATGACCGGAATAACCGGTACGGCGATCAGATTCAGAATGCCAAAAGCAGCACGATCCACATCATCTCCATACGTGTTCATCAAGGCCAGATATAATCCCGGATTACAACTGGTCAGAACGGCAATGAAGGCTACCGCAGAAACTCCCCCGACCCCACTTATGCCAAAAAAGTGTACAAACGCCCATCCGAACAGGCAGCTGATGAGGATGCGTGAAATACAGAGCACCCCTGCTCTCTTCAAAGTCACTAGAAGCTGTGACAAGTTAAGCTGTGTTCCTGATATCAGTAAAATCATACCGATCAGCACCATGGTACCTTTCGATGTGAACAACGCTGTTGTTGGATCTCCGATCTGAAAAAATGATGGAAACACCGTGTTGATGACCGCGGCGGCCAGCATAGGAACAATCAGCAAGCCGCCGGGTATTTTTTGGATACGACCCAAAATGTTCATGGTGCGTTACAGTTCTGCTCCGTTGGTACGGATCACATTCTGATACCAGAAGAAGGAATCCTTACGATATCTTTTCAGCGTACCATTTCCATAGTCATCCTGATCCACGTAGATAAATCCGTACCGTTTGCTCATCTCGGAAGTCCCTGAACTGATCATATCGATGGGTCCCCACATCGTGTATCCCAACACCTCGACCCCATCAGCAATGGCGAGTCCCATCTGTTCGATATGTTTGCTTAGGAAATCAATCCGGTAAGGATCGTTGATCGTTCCGTCTTCATTCAGTTTATCGTAGAAACCTGAGCTATTCTCCAGAATGAAGACAGGTTTTTGATACCGATCATAGACGAGATTAAGCGTATACCGCAGGCCAATCGGATCAATCTGCCACCCCCACTCGTTAGCGGGCAGATGCGGGTTTTTATATACGCTGTGTACATTACCTGCCGTTAGTTCGAGCTGCTCCGTATCACTGCTGGAAATCATCGAGTTGTAATACGACATCCCCACGAAATCAGCCGTGTGTGCACTAATGCTATCCAGATCGCCGTCCTCGATATTCAGCTGGATCTCCTTGTTTTTGAAATACGTTTTACTATAGTAAGGGTACTCGCCTTTATTGAGCACATCGAGATAGAACTGATTTTTCATCTGATCATCCTGTTGCATCTGGAGTGCGTCCTCCGGCTTGCAAGTGTAAGGATACGTTGTAAAATAAGCCACCATACTTCCGATCTGGTTATTCGGATCAATCTCATGTGCCATCTTGGTTGCTCTGGACGCAGCTACAAATTGATGATGCAGCCCCTGGAACAGCATTTCTTCATAATTTGGAGAATCATAATCAATGATTCCCAGCGTTTTGGCCGATGCTTTCACGCTCATGTTGATCTCGTTGAAAGTCACCCAATATTTCACTTTGCCCTTGTAGCGATTGAACAACACATCACAATAGTTCACATACAGATCGATCAGCTTGCGGTTATACCATCCTCCGAACTTGTCCATCAGTACAATTGGCGTATCAAAGTGACTGATGGTGATCAAGGGCTCCATACCCTGTTTTAGACATTCATCAATCACCTGATCATAGAACTCTAGTGCCTTTTCGTTCGGAGCGGCATCGTCGCCACCTGGAAATACTCTGGCCCATGAAATGGAATAACGGAATACTTTGAAACCCATTTCAGCAAACAAGGCGATATCCTCACGGAAGTTATGATAAAAATCGATCCCCCGGCGCTTCGGATATTTCACGGTATCCGGGTCATTCCTGGCCTCTTCAATCATCTCCCAATTCACTCTGATCTGCTTGGTCACTTTGCGGTCGTTCTTCTCGTTAAATTTCATCACTTCAGGGATGGTCAGACTCTTGCCGTCCACATTATAAGCTCCCTCGGCCTGACAGGCAGACAGTGCACCGCCCCATAAAAAATCTTTTGGAAAATTGGAATTCGTCATTTTAGTTTCCTCCTGTTATTACGTGTTATTAAGACCATCTAGCTTGTAACTTGTAGCTTAATGAAAAGATGAGCAGTTCTTACGGAATCAGCTTGATCAAAGGTTCACTCTCCCGGATCGGGCCGCTGGTCGCTGTAGTCAGCACATCTCCGTACTGTTGCATGTTGGTTACCACAATCGATGTAATCGTGTTATATCCTGCTGACGTAATGCCTTCTGGATCAAACTCCACTAATATATCCCCAGCCGTGATTGTCTGTCCTTGTTCGATATGAGCGTTAAAATATTTCCCTTTCAGACTGACGGTATCCACCCCGATATGAATCAGGATCTCGACACCATTCGCAGCTTTCAATCCGATAGCATGTTTGGTACGATATAGTGCTTCGACTACCCCGTCAAATGGAGCATATACCTTGCCATCTGTCGGAACGATTGCAATGCCTTTACCCATCAATTCTTGGGCAAACGCTTGATCCTCCACTTCAGAGATCGGTTTGATCTCCCCTGTCATTGGACTAACGATAAGCATGTCAGAAGACGTGGATGTCAGTGATGATACGGACGCTGTAGTTGCCTCTGTGGCAACGGCTGTTTGATTGCTATTTACTTTATTCGTAGCTTGTTGCTGCGATTTATTTCCATCTGTATCTTCCTTGATGCCAGCCAACAGCGTGAACACAAACCCGAGTACAACGGCGGCAATACAACCAATAACGACATACATGTAACGATCAGAGGAATACGTGCCAATTGCCAATACACCTGGAAGTGAAATTGCATTCGCTGTTGTATGCACCAAGCTGTAGAATCCACCAACTAATCCTCCTGCCAGACAACCTGCGAAAAACGGACGTTTGTATTTTAGCGTTACACCATAGATCGCTGGCTCGGTAATCCCGAACAAAGCGGTGAATCCACTCGAAGCAGCCGCTGATTTCATCGTTTTACTCTTCGTTAGGACAAACACACCGAAGGCCGCTCCAGCCTGAGCCAAATTCGCTGCCAGTGCCGTTGGTAACAGCACGGTTGCACCCAGGGTAGCCACTTGTTGAACCTGAATCGGCATGATGGCATAGTGCATACCAAACATGACCATGATCGGTTTGAAAAATCCAAGAATCGCACCTGCAAGAACACCTGCGGTTGAGAACAATGAGTTAATGCCGTTGGTCAACCAGTCACCGATATATGATCCTACTGGGCCAAGCACGATCAGTTCCACTGGAATCATAATGAACAAAACAATCATTGGGGTAAGCAGGACCTGTAGAAACTTGGGAATCACTCGATTGACGATCGGATACACATAACTCATAATCCATACCGCCAAAATGATTGGAATGACGGAAGAGGAATATTTCATCAACAGAATCGGCATGCCGAGAAAATCAATACTGTTTACACCCGTCTCAGCAATCTGAGCCGCAGCGTTCAAAATGGTTGGGTGCATCAGCCCCGCAGCAAGAGCTACCGCCAAATAGGGATTGGTTTTGAAACGATTTGCTGCACTAACAGCCAGGAAGAATGGCATGAAGTAGAAAATACAATCCCCGATCATGTTAATGATCGTCAGGAAGCCGGAGCCTTCCAGGTAACCCATGGCAGTTATAACGGTAGCCAAACATTTGATCATCCCGCAACCAACAAGTGCTGGCAGAACAGGCGTGAATATACCTGCGATGGTTTCAAGCACTACGTTGACGGGGTTACGTCTCTTTTTCGGTCCACTGTCTGTAGACTCCGTAAGCTCGCCAATCTTGTCAGAAGTTAGATTCTTCACTTCACTGTATACCGCGTCTACTTTGGCACCGATAACAACCTGAACCTGTCCACCGGAATTTTGTGCCTTGAGCACCCCTTCGAGCTGATCCAACGCTTTGAGGTCTGCTTTGTTATCATCCTTTAATACGAATCTCAAACGGGTTGCACAGTGTGTCAGACCCGATATATTTTGCTCGCCGCCAACGAGATCAAGTACGTTTTTAGCCAAGTCTTTGTTGTTCATGACCCTTCTCCTCTACATGAATAAATTGGATATATAAAAAATGACCAAGCCGGGGAATCGTCATTCCCTACGCTTGGTCATGCCTGATCGAATCAGTAACAGTCCAATATGGATTATTCGGTTAGTTTTTCATTAGGTTCATTCCGTTGGTTCATTCGAAATCAATCGTTGGATATGCAGAATCAGATATAATTTTTCATCATCCGAACAGGTCCAGCCGTAATTATTTTTCAGGAAGTCAGCAATCTTCTCCACACAAGCCAGTTCTTTCGGAAACTTCTCCTTCACCATCAGGAACAGAGATTCATTCTCGTCTTTGAGCGATTTACCGCTCATCTGCCTCAGAATGAAATACCGGATATGTGTGGCAAAGCGCATGAAGTGGATGGAATCCTCCTGAAAGTCAATTTTGAGCGCATATTTGATCACGGACAGAATCTCGCCCGTAACTGTGGTCACCTTGGTGGTATCCGTCATCTCTCCCGATCCAACCTGTGCATTAACAAAATGCAGAGCAATCAGTGTTGTTTCGGCTGTTGGCAGAGCGATATCCGTTTTTTCCTGAATCAGCTTCAGCGCAGCCTCCCCCACCCGGGTCTCGTCCGGATAGAGTGTCCGCACTTCCCATTCCAGCGGGTTTTTGATACGGATACCTTCTCTGGTTCGGGTCAATGCAAAACTGATATGGTCGGACAGGGTGAGAAGCAGATTCGGGTTAAATGTTTTATTCAGGATCTGACTGCCCAGCTTGATGACTTCCTCCGCGAGATAAATATCCTCAATCGGAATACTGTTCAGCAGGTCATACATACGGATGTTCTTTGGTGCTACAAATATTTTCTCCACCAAGTCCGTCTCCGTCAGCTCATAGGGCGTTTTCAGAAATCCTACACCCTTGCCTACGACAAAAACCTCTTCGTTATGTTCATTAATAGCGATGGCTACGTTATTGTTTACCTTCTTGATAACCTTCAATGTTCTCACCCCCCAACAAAAATAAAAAAAGACCGAAAGCGATTACAGTAAAGCAATCGAATTCGGTCATGCCTGGTTTCCCCAGTAACAGTCCGTGTTATGAATATAAGTTTATTATAGTGCTGTTTTCGAAAAAGTCAATCATCCAATCTTAGGGAAACATGCCTCTGCAAAGCAGATGAAAAAAACAAAGCGCTGTGGTACAATGAAGGAATTGTGTATTCACAGACAGACATGTGGGTAAAGGTGCTGAATCGATTGTGGATCAGTGCCCTTTATTCATGATTATGCTGCCATTCTAGGGAGGCTTATGGAACAACCATGCTCATTATTGGTATCGCCGGAGGAACCGGCTCCGGTAAAACGACGGTAGCTCGCTCCGTCATAGACCGTCTGGGATCAGGTAAGGTTACGTTTATATCCCAAGACAATTATTACAAAGACCAGTCGCAGCTCACACCTGAGCAACGCCGACTCACCAATTACGATCACCCGTTTGCATTCGATAATGATCTGTTGATTGAGCATCTCACCTTGTTGAAAAAAGGCCAAGCGGCATATGCTCCCGTATATGACTTCACCATAGATAACCGTGCTGCCAATGAGACGGTTGAACTGGCACCGAACCATATTGTCATTGTAGAAGGGTTACATGTGCTGATTGACGAACATCTTCGCAGTCTGATGGACATCAAAGTATTCGTTGATACTGATTCCGATGTGCGGATTCTACGTAGAGTACTACGAGACATTGAAGAACGCGGACGCACGATCCAATCCGTGTACAAACAATATCTCGAAACGGTAAAACCAATGCATGATGCTTTTATCGAGCCATCCAAAAAGTATGCCGATATCATTATTCCAGAAGGCGGACATAATGAAGTAGGTATTCAGATGTTATCCATCCTCACCGAGAAATACCTCACCGGGGAAAATTGGAACGGCGCTTAATTTACTGCAAGCAACACAACTGAAATCCAGATTACGATACAGCGTAATCTGGATTTTTTGTTGATTTTTCATTTATAATAATCCCCATAATTGAAAGGAGATCTCCCCCTATGGCTACTTTTGAAGAGTTCATGCAGCATGACATCCGGGTTGGTACCGTGGTGGAAGCCGAACCATTTCCAAAAGCTCGCATTCCCGCTATCAAAATGACGATCGACTTCGGACCACTTGGCCTGAAACGTTCCAGTGCTCAGATTACCCAGCGATACACGCCTGACATGATCATTGGCAAACAGGTCGTTGCTGTAGTTAATTTTCCACCTCGCCGGATTGCCGGTTTTGTCTCTGAAGTACTTGTGCTGGGCGGCGTGCCTGGTGAAGGCGATGTTGCCTTGCTCACACCGGATAGTCCATTACCTAATGGAACACCGATAGCCTGACTTTATTTTGAGTAAGAAGAATAGGGCTTTTCAAATGTTTGGAAATCGAGTATTCTTGATTTATTGATTATTGAATTGATTATTGAATTGACTATTGATGGAATTACATATGTTGGAGACCTTAAAGCATAAGGCTATGAATCTGCGGGTTCGTGGCCTTTTTTTGTGTTTTTTGAGGAAATATAGGTCTGGAGAAGTAGTAAGGGTTGAGCGGAGAGGAGGAGTTTTGTTGATAAATCATACCAACAGCCTAGTTATACATGGTAGAATATTGATTATTATTACAAATTTAGTATCTAGTAGCCTGAAAAGTACATATCAAGGAGAGAAATTCACAATTGAGAGGAGTAAGATTCATGAAAAAAATGATGATTTCCGGCGTAACGGCATTAGCTTTATTAACAGGGGGTATCGCAGGTTTTGGAGGTGTTGGGAGTTCTGTAGAAGCCGCACAAGCTACAACTAAATTCAAGGACGTTCCAGCTACACACTGGGCATCCGCAGCGATTAATTCAGCCGTGGAACAAGGTTATTTCAAGGGGTATGCCGACGGGACATTTAAACCAAGCTCACCGGTCACCAAAGCTGAAATGGCAAGTATCCTGGGGCGTCTATCCGACCAGCCTAATGCAACGACACAAGAACAAAACAATTTCACGGACATCCCCGAGTGGGCAAAAAGTGGTGTCTCTACTGCTATAGCAAAAGGTTTTATCAACCCTTCTAATTACAAGGGCAAATTGGACGCACAAGGCGCTCTTCAACGAGGCGAAATGGCTACTTGGCTGACGCAAGGACTAACCGTGGTTGATCCTGAGTACAAACAAGCACTCTCTGATGTGACGAACACCGTTGTGCCCGCAAAGGAATATTTCACAGGTAAACTCGCAAGCGCTCAAAAAAATGCAGTAGCCGTTGCCCTGGGAACAGGACTTATGAGTGTGGCAAACGATAAAACATTTGGCGTTGATCGTACCACCACTCGCGCGGAAGTTGCTGTATTGATCGCCCGTTATGCAGCAGTTGCCAAGACAAAACCTGCCGATTTTCAGGGTCTGAACGAACTGCGGGCGGTGGGCTTGACGGGGACGAATTTGGATGTTATTGCGCCTAAGTATCAGAAAGCAGGACCAGAAAAATTTTCTGAATCGTATGATTACAGCAAAGTAACTGGAGATTTCGGGAAAGTTCGTAATCAAGAATTAGTTACAGTAACGAATTATGCAGATCTGAAGGTCAAGAACTGGATCATCGTCAATCCATATGTAAAAGGAACTGAGAGAAGTATCTATTATCCTGTTTTCGTTGATGAAAAAGATAGATTACTAAGAGGCGCTTATTATTCTTTTACAGAGTTTGATATTAGTATTAAGAACTCTATGAATCAACTGCAAGCCGGTAGTCTTATCCATTCCCCAACTATTAATGCTCTAACTTCACCAAGCACCAAAGCTTTTAGCGAGTATGGACCTAAACATATAAATGATTTACTCGGACCCAAAGGCGTGTTTATCGTAAAGAACCCTGTTTACTGGGGCCATGGTCTCTTACATTTTGATAAGTCACTAAATCCTGGAGTACGCCTGACGCTCAAAGATGGAACAAACTATACTGTAGTTCCAAATTAAATTATGAAAAGGGTGTTCCAATGTGCAGTTCTATAAATCATTAAAAAAATTATTAATAGCATATATAACATTGTGTATATTGTTCCAAACCCCTTCAGTTGTTTTTGCTGGAGGGGGGCCTGGAACAAAGCCAGTGTTAGAAGCCTCTCATATAGTCCCTCCATCACCTGCAAAGTCGCAGAAAAAAGTAATCCCCGTTGAGGGCAGTGGAATGTCTAATATCGGTGTTTATGTTTACCAGCTTGATAATTTAAGATGGCGTGTAGATGGAGAGTGCAACGGCCAAACATTAAGCAATAACCCCGATACTAACAAACCAAACTCATCATTAGTCTGCGTAAATCTTTCATTAGATGCACCAAGCTACAAACCCTCTGAGTACTTTGATCATTCCGGTCAGAGGTATTCTAGAAGTGAATTAACTACAATTTCGTTAAAGCCCATGTACATGGATAACACACAATATTACTTACCAGGAAAACCAATCTTGGTTAGTGTGGAATCATTTGACGGTGATACGGTGAAATTTACAACTCAAATCGGAGGTGCGATTGAACCAACAGCCCACAGACCCTATAATCCACCTAAATTCTCTGCCGACTACATATTCAATACGGATATATATTGGCGGGCCTTTGCCGAAATAACCAAAGAGATCAATCTTACCGCTGGCGGGCAACTTAGCTTGAACCAGTCCAAACAACTTAATGCTACGGTCAAGACGAAAACTGGAGATGGAAACTTTGGAGCGGAGACCAATGTAAACACTGGAAGCGGTGGTACAACGACATGGGAATCATCCAATCCTGGTGTTGCTACCGTTAGTAATTCCGGATTAGTCCAAGCTGTCAGTAGGGGAACTACAACCATCACCGTACTGTGGAAGAAAGATGGATTTCAGTTAACTACCACAACAAACATTGGTGTTGAAGAGAACCCAGGTACTGGCGAGGGCGACGGTAACGGGGGCGGTGGTGGAGGTTGCACGCCAACGATTGGACCACCTTCTGCTGGAACCATCATGAGCATGAATGATCTTGATCCAAATGCCAACGGTGTTATAAAGTCAGATAACAGAGATAACGAGACATTCAATGTGTTAAGAGGAATCCCTACTTCCGAGTCACTCTACATAAATGCCTTTGCTGACAATTATCTGTTTAAACAAGCTTGGGCGAAAATGAGCGGTAAAGTTACATACAACTGTAATGTCACAATCTCGTACGACAGAGAGTGGACAGTACCTGGACCAGAGGAATGTGATGATGATGGTTGTACACCAGGGCCACCTGTACCCGCGAACGACACGGTACCCAAGCCATACAACTTCCAGATCACAAGAGACTACTCCTACTGGAAAATTAACAATCTGGAAGTATACAAGATCGCTAAAGCAACCATGAATAATTACGCTTTGCCCGGTGAGACCGTTACGATGAATCCAACAGGATACACACCACCAACACTAGAGTCTAAAAATGATGAAGCCGTAGAAAGCCATGTACGACCAGGACAAACCACTTCAATCTCATATACTCCACCCAAATTAACAGGTGGTTTGAACCAACCTCCCAGTGTGCCTGATGATACATCACGGTTAAAAGGGATAGCTGAATCCAACACACCTCAAAGTAAAGTGAATAATGATTTAGTGAAATTCAACAACACAACCATTATGAATGATGTGGAAGCAACCAAAGATGGCCCAGCGCCATCCAATATTCCTAATCCAACGACGATTGGGCGGGATGTGCTGTACAAACCGGGTAAT
Organism: Paenibacillus sp. BGI2013; assembly: GCF_002843485.1. Taxonomy (NCBI): domain Bacteria; kingdom Bacillati; phylum Bacillota; class Bacilli; order Caryophanales; family Paenibacillaceae; genus Paenibacillus; species Paenibacillus sp. BGI2013. The sequence goes on along the minus strand of NZ_PJFA01000014.1, from coordinate 136,245 downwards.
ATGATCAGCAATTCCCTGCTGAATAAAGCAAAAACCACAAGCTCTGGTGAAATCTATTATGATTTGCTACCAGATAACGTGAATGGCGGTTCCAATAAAATATTACCGATTAACGGCATCAACACGGTCACGGTACACACCCCTGTCGTCAACTATGCCTGGGTATCGGATGATCAACCGCATAATCAGAAAACCGTACCGGACCCAACCAGCGCTGCACTCATTCTGGAACGTCCGTTCATTGTGCGAATCCCTACATCGGGACAACACTTGGACGCAGCGAGTTATCCCGGTTATGGAAATCGGGACTATGCCAAATATTTTCGAATCAAACAGGTGCAATTCCCGTTTGATGTCTATAACGCTGACCGGAGTCAGTTTATCCCTGCCAAGACATGGGTTGATATTCCGATCAATCAACTGGATACCACATTCTACCTCCCTGTATGGGTAGACGAAGGCAAGTACCACATTGCATTCCGCAATATTGCAGAGAATGCACCTGCAAACTTTACCGAGCAACAGGATGCCAATACCAATCTGGCATATCATGTCGCAGCAGACACTGTACCGGTAGATGTCATCGGAAGGTTATATGATTTTCACGTCACTGATATCTCTGATTACAACTGGGAAAGTGTATTTCGCAAGCGGTTGGGTAGTCCCGAACCAACGGGCTATAGCTACTGGACCGGGATGAATAGCATTGATGGTGATCCGCGAGGCAACCTGGCTCCATTTGTATTGCCTATTCGACCAGGAAGCCATCCGGTGCAGGGATTCGCTAACGCAACTGTGAAGACAGGGTACCATTTCAAGTTCGATCTGAAGACCAAGGGCAATATGTTTGGCAAACAGGATGGTATTCGAATTACACCCACTTTTGCTTTTGTGAGTAAAGACGGGTCCTCCCGACAAGAAGTGGATCTGTACTACCATCGAGGCCAGGAACGCCTGATCCGTATCGGATCGGTGCAGGATCTGGAGAAACGCTTTGTTGTCCTGAACTCACGTCTTCGAAATGTACCCGGCACAGAGTTAGGCGATACAGCGCGTTACCAGTATACTTATGAACTGTCAGCTGAAGAACGTAATCAGCGTACGTTGGCAGAATATATGGTTCGCTTGGTCGATCAGACTTCTCATCAAAAAACATGGGTAGGTCGTTATGATTGGATGATCCTTTCCGCTCCGATTAGGACACTCATTGGACCTAAAACGGACATTCCTTCTGGGGTCAACGCGGACCGAGCCAATGCAGCAATCCAGCGTTGGTACGGGGAGTACAGCTTGCCAGCCGATGTATATGCTGTACCAAAAGGGACGGATCTCGAACCCCTCGCCCGACAAAATCAGCTGGATGAGAAATCGAAGATTTTTCTAAAGAATGGTTATATCGTAGTCAACTTCAACATGGAGAGCCTGCGGAATGGAAATACAGAGGCGCCCCATCTGCAATACATTCATGCACCACTGATAAATCAATGGCAGATGGAAGGTTTCAACAAAAAGCCAACAGACAGTCAAGGTAGAACCTGGCCGCTGAAGGATGGCGATATTGTCTTTTACCATGCTGATCAGTCTAGCCGGAATGACTTCCAATCCCAAGTACCACACTAGTTTGAATCTCTCATGTCAGTACGACTGGCTAAGCAGATGTAGCCAACTACATGTGGACAGAAGAGTCTATATGCGGAGTACCTCTCCAAAATAGACTGACTGTCTTTATAGCGATAATCACCCACTGAAGCAATCAATAAATATATGATGAAATAGCCATGAAGTGCCAGACTGAGTACTATACAGCCTGCGCAAAACTATGGTGTACTGAATGACATAGGTGCACCGAACCACATACGATAAAGCATTCACAAGTGATTCCGCTGTCACATCCCAACTACACACAACATGCCTGTTATACAACAAAAGGGTTATCCTGAAAGTCATCTATGGACTTCTGGCGTAACCCTTCTTGCATCATTCTCATTTTATAACCTTACTTAGACTATAAAGAAAACCCGCACATCCGTATTATCCTGACAGCCTTTCTCCAGGAGACAGGTAGGTTAGCAGGAACGTCAGGAACGTGATGCCGAACAATAGGACTACCAGTTGTAATAATCGTTTAACGATATATCTGCTCAAGTGCTCTAACGTCCTTCCACAAAACTTTATGTATGTGCCATGATGTTCTTCATCCACAGCTCCCCTGAAAACTTATAAATTCTATCAAAAAAAGCGTCCATCTCCGTGTTACTGGATGAGGACGCCTTAAATAAACAGATTTTCAGAAAAAAATCATGCTCTCTAAACACCTTCCTATCTCCCGTAGGGTACTACTGTGTTTCCTAAACCTGGCAGGTCTCCTGGCTCCAGAATCATCGTCACTTGCAGCCCCTTCCCGGCTTACACCAGTGGATTATCGCTACCTGACTCCTCTGTTACATTGGCGGGACCGCGCCGGTATTACACCAGACTTCCCTATTAAGCTTCCACCCTGACGGGCAAAGCACCAAGTTCTACATATTCAATTACACTTCTGTATCAGTATAGCGGGGGACGACGTTTAATGATCAAAACTTTTCTTTTAAATTTGAAACACTAGATGCGTCTAATCTCGATTTCTCGAACCCTTTGGAGACACACCCGTCACTCGCTTGAACATCTTGGAAAAAAGTAATGGGTCCGTATAGCCGACAGAATGGGCCACTTCACTGACCGACAGCCCTGGATTCTGAAGAAGTTCGGCAGCCCGATTCATACGGTACTCCAGAAAAAAGGACTGTAGCGACATGCCATATCGCTCTTTGAACAATCCCGATAGATACGTGCGATCCAACCCTACAGCTTGGGCAATATCCAGAATGGAGGTTCGCTGGCTGTACCTGTTCTCTATAAACTGCACCGCCTGTCGGATGTACGTCTCTTTGTTCGAAAGAAGCTGTCCTATTTCTTCCTCTACAGGCGAAGAAGAGATTAATTCTGCCATCAAGCGGTACAAGAGACTCTGGTTCAACACATCGCCTCCCGGTCGCGTGGAAGCCTGGACCATCTCCGTATACAACTGTTCCATCGTATTTGTATCATGGGCATCATATATCGGGCGCTCCGGGCTCAATTGGGCACGTTGCATGAATGCTTTGGCTTGTACGCCTTTAAAACCAAACCACGAATACGTCCAGGGCTCCTTCGGATCTGCCTCATAATGAATAAGTGTATCTGGTAGAATCACAAAGCCCTGTCCCTGAGTCAGCTTGTACTCCCGATCCCCCATGTACACGGTGCCCCGTCCTTCATGGATGTAATGCACAATGTAAGAATCACGTACACCGGGTCCCCAATAATGCGCAGGATCACAGGCCTCCCACCCGAAAAACAACAACATCAGCTCCATCTGTGTCCAGCCTGCGGGAACCACATTCATCTCAATGCGACTCATTTTTAGCCCTCCATCCTGACTTCGTTCCGCTTACCTCTTTATTTAATAATTTATATTATAACAGCTAAAATACTTAAATATCAGTTGAAAGCGAAAACAAAAATGGGATTATGCCATGTTTGAAAGGGTTTGAGCCATAGTTATATGTGCCGAATCGGCCTATAGTTGGGGTACAACATTTTTCAGGGAGGCTAAACTTAAATGAATAAAATTACATTTCTCGGTGCAGGCAGCACCGTCTTTGTTAAAAATGTATTGGGTGATGTCATGATGACCGAAGCACTGCAGGATTTTGAACTGGCATTGTTCGATATCGCTGCTGAACGTTTGAGCGATTCAGAGCGTTTGCTGACCAGTCTGGCCCGTTCACTCGGAAGTCGTTGCGTTGTAAACGTATATCATGACCGCAAAGAAGCACTGCGCGGGGCCAAATATGTCATCAACGCCATCCAGGTCGGTGGATATGATCCATGTACCATTACGGACTTCGAGATTCCGAAGAAATACGGACTGCGTCAAACGATTGCAGATACACTCGGTATCGGCGGAATTTTCCGTAATCTTCGTACGATTCCGGTCATGCTGGATTTTGCCCGAGATATGCAGGAAGTATGTCCAGATGCGTGGTTCCTGAACTATACCAACCCAATGGCCGTGCTTACCAACGTCATGAACGTACATGGTGGGATCAAAACCGTAGGATTGTGTCATAGTGTGCAGGTATGTGTACCACATCTGTTTGATGCACTGGGGATCGATCAGACGGGTGTCGTAGCCAAAATTGCAGGCATCAACCACATGGCATGGCTGCTCGAAGTCACAAAAGACGGGCAGGATCTGTACCCCGAGATTAAACGTCTGGCGAAAGAAAAACAGAAGGAACAGCATGACGACATGGTTCGTTATGAACTGATGCAGCGTTTTGGCTATTATGTAACGGAATCCTCCGAGCACAATGCTGAGTACCACCCTTACTTCATCAAACGGAATTACCCGGAGTTGATTGAACGCTTCAACATTCCATTGGATGAGTATCCACGCCGCTGTGTGAACCAGATTGAAGGCTGGAAAGAAATGCGTACCAAGCTGTTTGCCAGCGAAAATATTGAACATACCCGCAGCCGTGAATACGCATCGCATATTATCGAAGCGATGGAGACGAATAACCCGTACAAAATTGGCGGAAACGTTATGAACAACGGACTGATCACCAACCTGCCTCGCGAGGCTTGTGTTGAGGTACCTTGTTTGGTGGATGGATCAGGAATCAGCCCTACGTACATTGGGGATCTGCCTCCACAACTCGCGGCATTGAACCGGACAAACATCAACACGCAACTGCTAACAATTGAAGCGGCAATCACTGGAAAAAAAGAACATATCTATCACGCCGCCATGCTTGATCCACATACAGCTGCGGAGCTGTCTATCGATGACATCGTAGCGATGTGCGATGAGTTGATTGAGGCTCACGGCGACTGGTTGCCAAAATACACGTCATAATACAAAAGCACCGTTTCCTTTGCAGCTAAAGGGGACGGTGTATTGTTCGTTCTATAGCGCTCACCCGCCGAAGCGTACATCACATCATTTATAAGAAACGCCCCGCTCCATTAAACCTTATTCTGCAGGAAGCAAAAAGCGATAACCAATGCCAGGCTCCGTTTGAATATATCGGGGATTCGTCGGATCTTCCTTTAATTTTTTACGCAGATGTCCCACATATACCCGAAGATAATGGCTGTCGGACTCATGATGATGCCCTCCCCATACTTGCTGCAAAAGCTGACGCTGGGTGATGATCTTCCCCGCATTCGAGGCGAGCACCTTCAGCATCTCATATTCCGTCGGGGTTAATTTGACCAAAGTCCCCTCCAGTTCGACCTGCCTTTGGGCCAGGTCAACCGTTAGTGATCCGAAGCGCAGTATTGGCTCATCCGTCGTTTTGGCTACATGACGCAGCGCCACCCGAATACGGGCGACCAACTCACCCATTCCAAATGGTTTGGTCACATAATCATCTGCACCACCATCCAACGCGGCAATTTTGTCTCCCTCCTGATCCTTCGCTGTCAGCACAATAATCGGCACTTGTGACCATTCGCGAATCCGGCGAAGGACCTCCATGCCAGACATGCCTGGTAAACCAAGATCAAGGATGATCAGGTCCGGATGTACAATACTGGCCTGAATAACGCCCTCTTCGCCATCCCCACACTCGTGGAGTTCGAATTGGTGTGCCTGAAGGGTGACCTTGAGCAATTTGCGAATCTGCGGCTCATCATCGATCACCAGTATGCGAGCCCCTAGTGGTGCGTTCATGTTATTCTTCAACCTCTCCTTGTTCTGAATAGGGAAACCGTGGTCCGTGAGCCTCCATGGGGATATCTATGCGCATTCTCGTTCCCCCGCCCGAATTCGGCTCTGCTACTATGGTACCTCCGTGGACTTCCACAATGCCTTTGCAGATCGCCAGACCAAGCCCCGTTCCTGTGACATGCTGAGTAGACTCCGAGCGATAGAACTTATCAAATATACGCAATCTTTCCGCTTCCGGTATACCGATGCCTTGATCAGCAACCATGATCGTCAATTGATTCGGACTTCTATCATTCGCCACAATGATGACAATCTGGGTCTCGTCGGGCGAATATTTGATGGCGTTGCTGACGATATTGACCAGTACCTGCTCCAGCAATACTTCATCTCCGTAAATGAAGGCCGGATCATCAGGCAGTTCAACTTGAATGTTACGATGCGGACTGAATTCCCGAACCTGTGTCAGTACAACGCTGATCATGTCCCCCACTTCACACCATTTCCGATTCAGTTGCAACATGCCGCTCTCCAGCCGAACCATACCCAGCAGATTCGTGACGAGACGATTCATACGCAAAGCTCCATCCCGAATGTTGCCTGTTAATTCTCTCCGATCCTCGGGTGTAAAAAGTATATCATTCTCCAACAATCCCGTAGCCGAGCCGATAATGGCGGTTAGGGGAGTACGCAATTCATGGGAGACAGAATCCAGCAGTGCTGTGCGTATGCGCTCCGATTCAGCAGTGATCTGCGCCAATCGGGCCTCTTCCGCCAGCTTCACTCGGGCAATGGCACCTGCGGCCAGTCCTCCGCATGCTTCCAGCAAACGAAGCTGTTCTTGCTGTTCTTGCTGCTCATGAACCTCACCAACGTCCATGCTCACAGCGAGCACGCCATGAATCTGCTCCTCTGTGCGTAGCGGCACGTAAAGTCCGGGAGATTCCCGTAAAGCGGATGATCCCTTACCTGCGATCTGTCCGTGATTATACACCCATTTGGCAATGGCAATCTCCGACTCTCCATCTCCCCAGCCATCCTTTTCCCCTTCTGATGCGGGTGCAGAAGAGCTTGTAACCAGCAGATCCCCCTGCCCATCCGGAAGATAAACAGCTGCTGGTTTGCCCAAGGTGAGCGAAACCTGGGTTGCAATGTTAACCAGCAACGTATTCAGATCCGTAATGGCTGTCATCTGACGACTCAATGCGTATAGGGAGTTAGTCGTGGCCTCGCGTGCTTTTACCATCTCCAACTGTTGTCGCAATCGACCTGCAAGACTGGCTGTCAGGATCGCCACCGCAAGATATACAACAAAGGAGATGAGATATCTCAAATCCTCAACCGTAAAGCTCAAATATGGCGGGACAAAAAAGAAGTCAAACATAATGACGCTAAAACTCGCGGCATATACAGCTGGCCCCATTCCCCAATACACGGCACTCACCAGGACGGGAAACAGATATATAAGCGCTACATTAACCAAATCACCACTCATGCCGATGGCATGAAGCAGTAAAGTTAGCAGCGTCACCCCGAGGGTCACCCATACATATGCCGGAACCCGTTTCCCGTGGGCTGCCTGCGTTTCTTTTTTTATTTGTTCAGACAATATCCATTCACATCCCGCTCAGTTCATAATCATAATCTGCAACGATTAATACATCCAGATGCCGCGACAAGCGTACAAGTCGGTTGACCACCGACCCTGAGCCGCGATAGCCATTCAGCCACCACACCCGTCTTGCCTGCCCGACCACCAGCTGGGTTGCTCTTGCCTTCGATGCCTTTCTTGCCAAAATCTCAGGTACATCGCGCAGTCTTGGACTGTGATGAATATGAAATTGACCACCAAGCCGAATTGTCAGCTGCTCCAACGCTTCCAGATGGCACTTCACTTCGTCACTCATGGACTCACCGATGTGGATATGATGTACATGCCAGATGGCTTTTAGACGATAAGCCATGCGGAATCCGCGCCGGATCAGCCGCTCGGCATGACGATCACTGCTTACACATACAAAGACCGCTTCCTGTCTGCGCCAAGGTCCTCGAAGTGCAATTTTGGCCTGCTGTGTTTCAAGCCGTTCATCGACATCGTCCGCCAGTTCGCGCAGGGCAAGTTCTCGCAAGGCAATCAGATTGCCAATTTTGAAGAAATTCGCAAGGGCTTGCTCGACCTTGGCAGTTGCATAGATTTTACCCTCCCTCATGCGCTGCCGCAAGGCTTGGGGTGCGACATCAATCAGCTGCACCTCATCCGCCATCTGAATGATCCGATCGGGTACGGTCTCGCGGACACGAACACCTGTAATATGTTCAACGGCATCATTCAGGCTCTCGAGATGTTGTACATTCATTGTAGTAATCACCGAGATGCCTGCATTCAGCAGGAACAGAACATCTTCATAACGCTTTTGCCGAACACTCCCGGGTACATTCGTATGCGCCAGTTCATCCACAAGCACCACTTCTGGGCAAAGATGCAGAATAGCCTCTGTGTCCATCTCTTCCAGATGCGCCCCCTGATAAACGCGTTGCGCGCGAGGGATCACAGACAGGTGGCCCATCTGCTCCACGGTTTCCGCCCGCCCATGGGTCTCCAGCAAGCCGATCTGCACATCGATGCCCTTGCGGAGCAAATCATTGCCTTCCCGCAGCATCATGTAGGTTTTGCCTACACCTGGTGCAGCTCCGATATATATTTTGAATGTGCCGCGCTGAATCTGACCAATCTGTTCCTTCATTTCCTGCTCGCTTAGTCTGCGGTATGTCAGATACTCCACATCGTTAACTTTAGCCGGAACCACACGTTCACCCTCCCGGGCCGCTCGATCAGCAACCAGAAACAGATCGACACCACGTAATCTGCGTAACAGCGAGTTAACAACGGACCCTTGCAACAGTTCCTGCCAGCGTGTACGCCGGGAGTGTCCCATCACAATCCGGGTAATCTGGTGCTCCATGGCGTAACGCGCCAGCGTAGACGGGATGTTACGACGGTTTAATATAGACAGCTCCTCCATATGGCCGCCAAACTTCTCTACCAACTTGATCATATTACGCCGAAATACGATTGCCTCCTTGGTTAATGGATGCTTCATATTCCGGAAAACAACGGCGCACAAATCACCATTCAGCCGTTTGGCAATCTGTTGCCCACGCCGGATATAGATGGAGCCATTCCAATGATATTGCGTGGACACCAGAATCCGTTCCATGATGCCTGTTGTGACGGTAATTCCCATCTCCTCCCGATGCTCACGCAGGGATTCATTCACCCCTTCTGCAACCAATCTCAGGGCCAGTTCGCGCAGAATACCCAGATTGCCTTGACGAAAAACTGCTTCTCCCTCATGCCCCTTCAGATGACCTTCTGCCAGACGGCTCAGTATGGTTTCTGGTGTGACGTCTATCAGCTTCACTTCATCCGCAAGCTCCAATGTATCGGCAGGCACCGTATATTCTGCTGCGATCCCCGTAAGTTGTCGTGCCAGCTCTGTATAGCCTTCCAGCTCATACACATTCACCGTTGTCATGACACTGATGTTGTTTCGGAGCAAAAACTGAATATCCTCCAGCCGGGTAGCATACCGAGCACCTTCTCTGTTGCGATGTGCCAAACCATCCACCAGCACAACCTCCGGATTACGTGCCAATAGTGCATCCAAGTTCAGATCCTTCATCTCTACATCATCACTCTCGCGTAACCAGTGAATGCTTGGAATCCGTTCGAGTGCGCCAAGCTGCTCTACCGTTTCCGGTCTGCGCATCGTGGACACGGCACAGATGACCACATCAATGCCTTGTTGGCGCAACGTGTTCCCTTCCCGCAACATGTGATACGTTTTGCCCGATCCGCTGACTGGGCCGATGTAAATTTTGAGGGTACCCTGCTGCAGCTTCGTAATCATCTTCAACATCTCTTCCGGTGACTTGCGCTTGAAGCTGTCTTCCATCCGTCCCACTCCCCCTTTCCTTTAAAAATATGAAGAAAAAATGGAGAAAGCCCCTCCCGATATATCGAGAGCAGGCTAATATATTCGTTAATTCAGTTCTGCTGTCAGCGCCATATTCAGAGCCGTTACATTCACACGCGGTTCCCCGAATATACCCATTTGCCGACCTTGCATATGCTCATTTACAAGTTGCACAAGCTTCTGTTCACTAAGCCCTGTAGCTTTGCTAATGCGTGGGATCTGTGCCTCAGCGGCTTCGGGAGAGAGATCCGGGTCAAGTCCAGAGCCTGAACCCGTCACAAGATCAGCAGGGATCTGCTTCAATCCCGGATTTTCCTGCCTAAGCTGAGCAATCTTTTCTTTCATCTCGCCGATATACTCCTCCGAGACTACAGCGCGATTGGAACCGGCTGAAGCCGTTGGATCATAATTGGCATTTGATGCCCGGGGCTGGAACAGCCCCGGCGATTGGATTTCCTGCGCCAGCAGGGACGAGCCGATGATTTTCTCGTTTTGCGTAATCAGACTGCCATTCGCCTGCGCAGGAAAGAGAAGCTGGGCTACACCAGTCGTTACAAGCGGGTAGATTAGGCCGCATATCAGCATAAGCACAACGGATAACCGTACGGCGGGCAAGAACATGTTCATACAGATCACTTCCTGAATTCATTAGGATAGAAGGACAATTTTGATAAGCGTTGTTATCTCGTTAAAGAATCCTCGACAGAACCATATCAATCAGCTTAATGCCGATAAAAGGTACAATCACGCCACCTACGCCATAGATGAACACATTGCGGCCAAGCAACCTTTCGGCTGACATCGCCCGATACTTAACCCCTTTCATCGCGATGGGAATAAGCAGCGGAATAATAATGGCGTTGAAGATCAGCGCCGACAGGATCGCGGACTGCGGTGAAGCCAGATTCATAATGTTCAGTGCCTGAAGTTGTGGCATGGCGAGAATAAACATGGCTGGAATGATGGCAAAATATTTCGCGATATCATTGGATATCGAAAAAGTTGTGAGTGCGCCGCGTGTAATCAGCAGCTGCTTGCCAATGGAGACTACCGACAATAATTTGGTCGGGTCGGAGTCCAAATCAATCATGTTGGCCGCTTCTTTGGCCGCCATGGTGCCCGAATTCATCGCCAGGCCCACATCGGCCTGCGCAAGAGCAGGAGCATCGTTGGTACCGTCGCCCGTCATGGCGACGAGCTTGCCCTCCTGCTGCTCTTTTTTGATCGCCGCAATCTTGTCCTCGGGCTTCGCTTCGGCAATAAAATCATCCACACCCGCTTCCAGCGCTATGGTCGCTGCGGTCAGCGGATTGTCGCCTGTACACATAATGGTCTTAATGCCCATGGCGCGCATCTCAGCGAACTTCTCTTTCAGCCCTGGCTTCACAGTGTCTTTCAGATATATCACACCATAGATTCGTTCATCGATGGCCACAGCAAGTGGCGTGCCCCCGGCCTTCGCAATGCGATTTGCAATCTCATCCAGATCACCAGGTATGCGGCCTCCTTCGGAAGCAATATGACGTTTGATCGCATCTACCGCACCTTTGCGGATCTTCATTCCGCTACTCAGGTTCAGACCGGACATCCGGGTCTCTGCCGTGAACTCCACATTTTCCGCATTTGCATACTCCGTCTCAGCCCAGCTCTGGCCTTGTTTGCCTGCCAGTTCCACAACAGAACGTCCTTCCGGGGTCTCATCTCGCACAGAAGCCTGTAAAGCAGCTTGCGTCATCTCTGACAAAGTAATTCCCTGAACGGGAATAAACTCAGATGCCATGCGGTTTCCGTATGTGATCGTTCCTGTTTTGTCCAGAATCAGCGTGTCGATATCCCCAGCTGCTTCCACCGCTTTACCTGACATAGCGAGCACATTGAACTGTGTAACACGGTCCATCCCGGCAATACCAATGGCGGATAACAATCCACCAATTGTGGTTGGGATCAAGCAGACGAGCAGTGCGATCAATGTCGCCAGATCCAGTCGAATACCCAGGTAATTCGCCATCGGAACCATCGATAGAATGACTATTAGAAAGATCAGAGTTAATACGGCGAGCAGGGTTGTCAGCGCTATTTCGTTTGGTGTTTTCTGGCGCTGTGCACCCTCAACCAGAGAGATCATCCGGTCAAGGAATGACTCACCTGGATCGGTCTGAACACGCATGACGATGTAATCGGACACGACGCGGGTACCTCCGGTAACCGAGGAGAAATCGCCTCCTGCCTCCTTGATTACCGGGGCGGATTCTCCCGTAATGGCCGATTCATCAATGGAGGCCAAGCCTTCCATAATCTCACCGTCTGTCGGAATCAGTTCACCGACTTCCACACGGACCATATCACCTTTTTTCAACTGGGTCGAAGACACTTGCCGGATTGTTCCATCCTTCTGCACCAGATTGGCCAGGGTGTCCGACTTCGTCTTACGTAACGTATCCGCCTGAGCCTTACCTCTACCTTCTGCAAGTGCCTCCGCGAAGTTAGCAAACAGCAGCGTGAACAACAAAATGAAAAACACGGCAATGTTGTACCCGCGCCCACCCTCGGATGCGGTGAACAGATCGGGGTTGATGCATAATAAGAGCGTAATGAATGTACCCACCTCGACAATAAACATGACCGGATTTTTGATCATGACCACCGGATTCAGCTTCTTGAACGCATCGAGTGAAGCCTGAAGTATCATATCCTTGTTTAACGACCGTTTCGATCCGGGATCACGTTGAATATTACCGCGGTTGTTATCTGGCTCATTGCCCTTCGTTCTAAACATTTCTGTATCCATGTGTTGCATCCTCTTCTTTCGTTCGACTGCATTCATCGTGTACTGCCACCTCCATACGTTACATCCTTGTGCTGATCCATCTGTCGTATCCCTCATTGAATCATCGCCAGATGCTCTGCAATCGGTCCAAGAGCAAGCGACGGGAAGAATGTGAGTGCACCGACTACAATGATCATCATGACCAAAATGCCAGCAAACAGAGGTGTGTGTGTCCGCAACGTGCCCGTAGTTACAGGCACAACCCGTTTGGTGGCCAGTGAACCCGCAATAGCCAGCATGGCGATCATCGAAACGTACCTTCCCAGCAGCATAACGATACCAATTGCGATGTTGTAAAAGTCTGTATTGGCATTCAGTCCGGCAAAGGCCGATCCATTATTGGCTGCACCCGAGGCAAAAGCATAGAGAACTTCAGTCAGGCCATGCATGCCCCCGTTCGAGATGGACGCAATAGCTTCAGGCCGCATAAGCGCGATTGCCGTTGGCACCAGAATAATCAAAGGATGAATGAGCAAGGCGATGGATGCGAGCTTCACTTCTTTGCCCTCGATTTTTTTGCCCAGAAACTCAGGTGTCCGTCCCACCATTAATCCACAGATAAACACAGCCAGAATCACATACAGCAGTCCGTTGATCAGCCCTACCCCTTTTCCCCCAAACACGTTATTGAGCATCATCTGAGCCAGTGACACCAGACCTCCAAGCGGAGTGAGCGACTCGTGCATATTGTTGACTGAACCTGTTGTAGCCGCCGTCGTGACCGCTGTGAATAAGGCCGACTCCGGTATGCCGAACCTAACCTCTTTCCCCTCCATATTGCCTTGAAGACCTACTACATCCAGCGCGGGTACACCGCGATATTCGGAGACAAATACGGTGGTCAACATCACTAGGAAAAGAAAACTCATCGCCGCGAACAATGCCCAACCCTGCTTCCGGTTATTGACCATCAAACCGAAGGCGTATACCAGTGCCGTTGGCAGCAACATCATACAGACAATATGCACCAGATTGCTCAGGGCCGTCGGATTCTCGAATGGATGTGCAGCATTGGTTCCAAACCAGCCGCCACCATTCGTTCCGATGTGTTTGATCGACTCCAGTGAGGCGACCAGTCCACGTGAGATCGTCTGCTGCGCGCCTTCCAGCGTGGTTGCGTTCACCGCTCCCGCGAGTGTCTGAGGCACCCCCTGGAACACGAGGAACAAGGCCACGATGAAGCTCAGCGGTAAAAAAATTCTCGTAATCGACCGTACAAGGTCGACGTAAAAGTTCCCCAGTTCATCCCGGCGGCCTATCAGCCCGCGAATGAACGCAATAGCCACTGCAAATCCCGTTGCTGCCGACGTAAACATCGGAAACGTCACGGCCAGCATCTGTGACAGATACGACAAGGCGTTCTCGCCCGTATACGACTGCCAGTTCGTGTTGGTCATGAAGGATACGGCCGTATTAAATGCCTGCGCCGCTGGCATATTGCCGATGCCATCCGGATTGAGCGGTAAATATTTTTGCAGCCGTAGCACCAGAAACATCAACACCAACATTACAAAGTTGGAGAGGAGAACAGCCGTGAGGTACTTTTTCCACCCCATGGATTCGTTCTCGCGTACTCCCATTACTCGATAGAACAGTCGCTCCGGTCCGCCAAAAATCCGATCCAACCCCGTTCGCTGTCCATCAAACACGTTCACTATATATTTTCCCACCGGTTTCACCAGCAGCAGGATGATAAGCAGCGTCACCGCTACTTGCACTACACCGATACCCATATCCGCATTTCCTCCCTATTCGACGTTCACTTGTTCGTGCATTACGCACATTGTCAGCATCAGAATTTCTCCGGCTTCACCAGCACATAACCGAGATATATCACCAGTGCGAGCACAATCATACCGATGACGATCATTTGGCATCCCCCTCTCTACCCTCAAGCCTTCTCGCAGAATTTCACGAATCCCCAAAACACCGCAAACAGCAGCACAACCAATCCAATCATCGTGGCATCATTCACCATGCGCCCTTCCTCCCTCTCTCTACCGTTCTCTGCACCTGCTACATGTAAAATCGTAATATGAAACGCTGTAAAAAAGGGGTAAAGAAATGCCTACATGGGTGTAAAAAAAACGTAAAAAAGACCCGCTCTCCTCAGCAATGGGCTGAAAAGAACGGGTCTATCATCATTTTATACGGAGCAATCCATTACGTGCCAATCTATTACCTACCCGTCATTTCAAGAGCTACGTGTAGGCATTTCCCTAACATTTTGAATACTAGTTTCAGGCTTGTTCGTCATGTACTTGTTAAAAAAGTCGGTGTTTATTCCTGTCATATGATGAAAGAAGGAAGTTTCCACTTTCCAATCCTCCTCAATCATATAGCGGATATCCACAAGACCTTTATTGGAAAGCAGATCAATAATGGTTTTAATTCGCATCGGCTTTTGAAGTGGAATCTCCCTGTCGAAAGGCTCCTTTTCCAGATATCCTCTTCGGTGCATCGCCGCATAGAAATTACGATGATCCTTAGCTTCCATCATTCCTAGATGTGCTGCTCTGTATCCCAGCACTTGTAGGGAAGTCTTCCATTTATTTTTCAAATCAAGATATTGATCGGGATTCGTCTTATAAGTGATTTCATTCATGTCCGATGAAAACTCTTCTTCGGGCAATAAAAATGCACCCGCAAACAGATTAGCTTCATTTTCAATCAATTTGTGTTCTTTTCGGTCCAGATTGACAAATTCAAGACGATAATGAAGCAACAAATGACCAAGTTCATGTGCAATATCAAAATTCCTACGAACCGCAGAACGTTTGATGTTGCCCAGTATGATAAACGGACGATCATTTCGTGTCCAAAGACTGTACGCATCAATTTCTTCACCAATCGCTTTTTCAAAAACATATACACCACTTTTTTCGATCCGGAACATCAGGTTCTCATTCGTGGATGGCTCCATATTCAGCCGTTGTCTCGCAAGATGGGCAACATAATGGATCTGGGTCGTACGATCATCGTCTGTATGGTTCATATACTCAATTGCCTCTTCCCGCAATTGGATAATATTCAGTGTGGGAAGGCTGATCTGAGCGGTAATATAATTAATGAACGTGTCCAGATATTCTACATGCTTTGCTTCTGTCTGTGTCTTGGATATCACATTCATCACTTTCGAACGATAGGCAATGTTCATAACATCAATGTTGGCTGCGTTATTACGCTGTGTAAGCATATCTTTCGTATAAAAATACTTGCTTTTTACACTGAAAATGCGTTTCAACTCATTCACAATTGGCACCTTCGGAGAGGTATAAGCATTTTCATATTGCCAGACTGCTTGTTCTGTCACACCTAATTGTTCAGAGAGCTGTTTTCTCGAATACCCATGCATGATCCGCAAATTGGTCAAATTTTCACCAACGAACATGCTACTCCCTCCTTACTGAACGACACAGGGAATCACCCCCGCTGTTCTCCTTCCAAAATTTCAATATCATAAGCTGCCGGATCAACGATATCTTCCACATCAGGCGTAAGCGCCTCCCGTTCACTATCATCCAGTTCAGCACCAGAGATGAGGTCTGATAAATCTTCTATAAAATAAGCGATATTATCATGCGGATTAGGCAGATAATGCTGAACCTTCGAAATTTGGTATGCATCATCAATAGCATAAGTGAGTATATGAAACTCATTATATGTAGATGCAAGATGTTCAAGTTCTTCTTTCACACGGCTGACCTGACTCTCTGAGATTGGAAAAGAAAGTTGCTCAACCCTCTCCAACTCACCATGTTCATTACGGCGTGGTTGAATCAAAGAAAATTCCAGATCGTTATTAATCTTGGAGAGATCGTGTAAATAGGTACGGAAAGCACCTTTGTTGTCAACGCCCGTAGGTAGCTTGGCACTGGAAAAACTATTCTCATTAAAGTAGGCTGCGTTCTTTATCAGAAACAGAACTTTTGATTCTTCATGTGTGAACTGGAGATAATCCCATGTTAAACCTGCTTTGGATTTCTTGTGAGTGAATCCTTGTTCACCGCAATAATCTGCGATTTTGCTCTCAATAAAATTTCCCTTTGTCCAGGCAAAGGCTGAACTAATCTTCATGTTTCTCTTCCGATCTTTACGGTGATCAATATATTCGCGGTATCCTTCAACAATAGCATCAACAAGCATCTGACTATGTTCCGACTTGAACTTATATTGTTCCATATAGATCACTCCGATTCATAAATATGAAGACAAGTTATATTTTAATCGAAGTTCGTGTGCAAAGATATGATTTTTTTTGATATTTTTAAAGTAAACCTATCTCATACACTTCATCCAAATGGATTCTCTGCCCACTGCAATAATCTCTTCTTCGTGATTTTGCCATGGGAGGTATGATGGACGACTTTTCCCTGATCGAGCAGAAGCACCTGTGGTGACTCATGATGAACCTCGGTCTCTTCCGCAATGTAGCGGGATAACGAACGGTTTTCAATCACTTTGACGATGCGGTAGTCCATAGGTTGTTTGGGATCTGATGCATGGGTGCCTACAAACGCCATAAACTCTCTGTACGCTCTCGCACTGGTCGGACAAGTTGTGCTGTGTTTTAGGATAAGCACCGGATGATCCTGCGAGCGATGAAGCGCGTCTTCCCAGTCATCAGGTTTATGCAATTCACGGACATGTTCGCTGAGCATATGTTCCGAGTCTGACCCTGCACGTTTGCTAACCACCGAACCGATCACAATGCCAAGCGCCAAGCCAAAAGCAATCCCGAGTCCAAGTTGCTTTGTAGCCGTACCAATGCTGACTCCCATAGCCGTTCCTATAGCAAGCCATACGGCTTGATGATTTACTTTTTTCTTCATGCAGATCTTCCCTTCCTGAAATATATATATCAAAGGCATCTTCCCACCATATATTCTGATCAAATTATAGCATAGGCCTCTGTGAGCAGGCGTTGATAATATTCATCTCCGAGTACAGATTTCAGTGATTGGATTTATGCAAAATGCTCATTTGTGATACACTGGTTGTAATTTGGAAACGATGAACATGAAGAATGGATTGGAAGGGCGGAAATTCCATATGACATACGCATTTATGATTGAACCGCAGGATTTTATTGCGCTGGATAACGAAGATGAGCTGATTGAGAAATGTCAGGAGTGGGGCCTGCTTTCTGGTAAAGCGACCAAACTCAAAACGTTCTATTATAAAGGAAACGGATTAAACATGCCGTGCACCATCATTGGATATGTGGATCACATGGCAGCTGTTATTCAACTGGATAATGGACAAAAACATTGTATTCACCCGTCTTATCTGAAGGAAATGCAAGCGTCCAGTTACAGCGCCAGAAGCATAAGTAATGCCGGATCAGATCGAAGCACAGAATCGGCAACTTCGGATACAATCGCACCAGTCGCTGCTGATGTTACGCCAACTCCAGATGCCCTGGTTAACCCGGATGAAATTCCGCCGGATCTGGATGATTCGGACGACACGGACACAGATGAATTCTCCTCGGGGATGAAGGGTGATCCGGATGGGCTCGTAGAAGAGTATGTTGGACCTCAGTCTGGGACAGCCAGTGAAGCCAAACCCAAAGCCAAAACAGCGAGCAAAGCTAAGAGCGTCAAGATTGATCTGCCCGAAGGTAAAGTGAAGATGAGTGCCGTTGTCAAAGAGTTCACCACCGTACCGAATCACTTCTCTGACAATGACGATGAAGTCATCATCTATGAAGCAGTTACCATTACGGAGCCAGACGTCATTGATGTTGGGGAAGCCTGGTCAAGCCACAGTGCCACCGTTAAGAAACAGGAACTGGAAGTGGGCGACGTTATCACGTTTGAAGCGAAAATTATTAAGAAGAAGCTGACACGTAACCCGGTTCCCTATAAAATCAACAATCCTTCCAAGATTCAGAAGGAAGACTAATCAAGGAAGATTAATCACGAGTCATTACAAAAAAAGCAAAAAAACCTCCACAACTACTCAAAGCAGATTGCGGAGGTTTTTGCCATTTGAAGTTTATATTAGTGAAGAGTACACTCTTAAGCTTGTCCCGGCGTAGCACTGATCTGAAACTGTACGCCAAACTTATCGACAACCGAACCGTAGGCTGGACTCCAGAACGTTTCTTGTATCGGCATTTTCACTTCGCCACCGTCTTGCAACTGGTTGAAAATCGCTTTGGCTTCATCCGCCGTATCCGTGTTCACCGTAACCGTAACATGATTACCTACAGTGTACGGCATGCCTGGAAACGTATCAGACAACATTAATACCGAGCTGCCAATTTGCAAAGAAGCATGCATAATACGGTCTTTCGCTTCTGGTGGGATGGGGTGATTCGGGTCAGATGGACCGTCGCCAAATGTTTGAAGCGCGAGCACTTCGGCTCCAAATGCCTTTTGATAAAAATCTACCGCTTCACGTCCATTACCGTCTGTAACCAGATACACATTCAAGCTGATCGACATGCGTTCTTCATCTCCTTGGGCTCTTGTAATTATACGATTCACGCCACTTGCGACATGAGTATATATGAACAGGTTGTCCTTTGACAAGCGTATATTTCTGCGCTCATCTCTGCGGACCTTTACACGATTAGGGTTACCAACATATTCTTAATCCATCCCTCTCTCCACTACTTCTTACGCTTGCGTATATAGTAGAGAGCAGTGATCAGAACACCCGGAACCAGTGCTGCAAAACTGGCATAGATCAGACACCATTTCAACAGGGTACATATCGGAGTGAGTTCAGCAAGCACAGGCGTACGTTCAGGATAACGATGCATGATCAGGGACGCACCTATATTTTCAAGCATGTCTATAGCCCAACCTAAGACCGGAATCAGATTCACCCAACGCCAGCGACTTTTTACCGGAAGCACACGATAGAGTATCGATAACAGAACAACTAAGAGGAACAGATAGGCTAAGGGCCATATGAGATCAAATGTGAACCGTGCCTGAATATAGGCGCTCCGCCCTGCTTCACCATACTGCTCAGCCATCTGATAAAGATCATCCGCAGTGTACAGAAAAGAGGAATCCGGGGACTGTCCACCACCTGTGGCCTCCTCCGACTTTGCCGCCTGCCAGGGCAGAATAAATGCAATGAAACAGGCAAAAACAACAACCGCAGCTGCAACCCATTTCCAATTCACCCGCTGATAGAACCAACCTGACACTTTATTCAGCACGTTCCGTCCCCTTTCCGATAAAAAAAAGACCACTCTCCCGAATCCTGTCGGTAAAATGGTTGTGTTCAATCCTATGAAGTTATCGAGCTTGAACGATGTTATCTATTTCACTTTTCAATAAGAGGTATCGGTGAACACTTCTCATGATCGGGACCTTCGTTAGTTTGTTCTTGTCCACGTACAGTTTCATCTGGTCTTTGGTCAAACCAAGCAAACTTCCAGCTTCCGATACCGTCAATACTACCTCGGGGTTCGTAGCATTAAACGTCCTCTTTACTTTCTGATTCCAGTCCTCGAATACCTGCATAGATCAGTGACATCTCCTATCCATAGCCAGTTATTATCAGGCTGAATATATCCAGTATACCACACTTGTGCTGCTCGTAACTTAATCCTTGCGCAGAACCATATTCTGATAGGCATATTTCCTGCTTGACCCTGACGTTAACTCGAGGGTTTATACTGGCTTCAGGAGGGGATTAGCATGAGTATGTCACCTGAACATGTAACCAAGAAACGACGCAGCAGTGGAATAGCCATTATTGGAATGAGTTGGTTGACGATGACATTGGGTCTGTTTTTTGCTACACTCGCAGGGGAGTTTGTCAGCACTATTGTTGCTGGTGAATGGATGGTTCATCTCATCCAAGCTGTTGTAATTATTAGTATCGTATTGCCCGTACTACTCGTCATTCGAAGGCACTTCCATATGAAGTCCGTTCTTCTTCCTCTGACAGGAAAAAGCATAATTCACTTGCTCTTTGGCGCATTATTTGCCACTTCCCTGGCCTTCATCGGGTTAGCGATAGCCAGTATGAACAACTGGATTACGATTACGGAGTGGCACTTCTCAGCCGAGTTCTTGCTTGCTGTTGCACTTAATAGTTGTATTGCTTTCTTGTACGAAGCTTTGCCAGAGGAACTATCCATGCGAGGCATGGTCTATGATGGATTACGCTTCAGACTGCGACTTCCTGTGTTTTTCGCTTATGTAACTCAAATCATACTCTTTCTGCTGGTTCCGATGAGTGTCAGCCTATTGCAAGAGCTCGTCGGTATGGATGCCGGAAACCGGATAACCTTGGATTATATGATCCTGCTATTGACCTATGGTATCACGTTACAGCTTCTGCGCAGTTTGACCGGATCTTTATGGGCCTCCATCGGATTTCATATCGCTTACCTGGAGGTAGCCAGATTCGTTGTTATGCCAGGTGATAGACCAGCATTGTTAAACTATACCGCGCAAGATAACGGGTTGGCCGAAATATTTATTTTGTATATGATGATAATCTTCGTCGGTGGGATCATTCTGGCGGTGCTCAATGCATGGCGCTGGTGGAGAATACATAAATCATGAGGGAGGGTTCTGCCTGTTGTATACCGTTGGACAACTATCCAAACATACCGGAGTATCCATCCGAACACTGCATTATTATGAAAAGCTGGGTTTACTGCGACCGGCCCGTAATGAGAACAATCAGTATCGATTATATGGTGAAAAGGATATTTTACGGCTTCAGCAGATTACCATTTTGAAGAAAATGCATTTTAAATTGAATGAGATTGGAGAATTCCTCGATCAGGATGCTGCTCGCTCTGAACCAGAGAGTACCCTTACTTTATGGAATAATACGTTGGAACAACAACTGGCCGTCGTTAAGGAACAGCAGGAGAGATTAAGCAAGGTCGAGCATCTTCTTTTTTCAACCCTATATGCCATCAGAGCATCTGGTACAATCAGTCTGGATGAAATGTTGGGTTTCATCCGTGAACTGGATCAGCCTCCGGGCAAGTTCCGACAAGATGTTTTTACACCTGAAGAAATGGAATCGTTACCTCTGAATAATCAGAACAATTCAATATCCATGGAATGGGCTGATATTCTTAAAGATGTCCATACATGCAAGATGGAACCTCCGGATTCCGAAGCCTCACGGTTACTGGCCATTCGAATCTCTGATTATGCTGAAAGGGCTTTTCAAGGGAATGCAGAATTGGCAGAAAAATATTGGGATTATATCACCCCAGAGGATGATCAGTCAGCTCGTGTATATGGTATGACAACGGATACCATGCGTTACATCGAAATGATCCTGGATCGATGGGCAGTCCAGAATCCTGATGATCAACAATAAGAGCCACTTCGAAAAGTGGCCCTTGATCCATTCCCTCGTTATGCTTCGTTACGCCTCTTCCCAGAAGCGGCGCAGGTTGTCCATGGCGATTTTGGATGCGGATTTGCATTCCTCCATGCCTTCGAACTCCACCGTAATGTTGCCATCATAACCGGAGTCTTTGATCAGCTTTACAATTTTACGAATTGGAATGTCACCTTGTCCAACGATGGCCCCACGCAGGAAGTTACCGTTGGCCGTCGTAAACCATTCACCCTCACCTGGATGCTCATCATAAGGACGGAAGTAAAAATCTTTAAAGTGGACCAGAGAAGCGTACGGCAGATTTTTCATGACACCAATGATCGGATTCTCATCCACACACATGAAGTTTCCAATATCGAGTGTTGTTTTGAAGTTCGGACGATCTACAGCATGCAGAACACGCTGCACCCGATCACTCGCCTGCACGCTGAAGCCGTGATTTTCAATGGTTGTCGTGATGCCAAACTGCGCGGCATAGTCCGCAATGATCTGGCTTCCCCGCACCATCAGCGGCAGATTTTGCTCGAACCAGGCGATGGTCATCTTCTCCTTTGGCAGGGTAAACGCCGTGACGTCATGACGCAGATGTTTTACACCCATCCGGTGTACGACATCCACATGTCTTTTGACCCGAGCCATCTCCTCTTCAAACGCCTCTTCCGTCTCCTGCACGAAGTTCGCTGGCAGCGAGTAGTTGGACAGTTCAATATCCTTAGACGCTGCCCGTTCCCGAATCGCATCCGCCAGATCGTGATTATCCTCAACAGTGTAACCGTAAGGAACCATTTCCATATGCTCGCCGCCGTTCGCCGCAATCCAGTCGATCACATCCAGCACCGTCATCTCACCCGAATTCAAATCGTTCAACAAACTATACGTGCTCAGGCCCACTTTCATCTGCTCAGCTCCCTATCGATATTGTTGGATAAATTGAACCGCTTTGCGAATGTCCTGCTCCGGTTGATGGCCTACTTCACGTTCAATCGTCAGATAACCGGTGTAACCAATCTCCTGAAGCGCTGCAAAGTATCCATCAAAATCAACGCCACCCTCGCCCAGCGGCACCTCACGGAAGAAAGTCCCGGAAGAGACCATCTCGGCAATCTTATCGTGATCCATAGGGGCATAACCGACCGCTCCGTATACGTCTCGTGGGTCAACTTCCTTCAGCCGCACACCATCCTTCACATGAGTATGTACGATGTAATCCTTGAGCAGATGAACGCCCCGCGCCGGATCATCTCCGGTCACCATCACCATATTCGCCGGATCAAAATTCACCGATACTCCGTTGGTCGATAACGTATCCAGGAATCCTTTCAAGTCAGCAGCCGTTTCCGGTCCTGTCTCAATGGCAAAGTATGCGCCAACACTTTTGGCGTATTGGCCCAGTTCCTCACAAGCAGCATGCAGTGTGGCATAAACTTCTGATGAAGGGTCATGTGGAACAATGCCGATATGTGTAGTGACAATGTTGGTGCCTAGATCGAGGGCCAGATCCACGATCCGCTTCGACTTCTCTACTTTCCACGGATTATCTTCCTTGACCTGAAACCCATGTCCGCCCAGATCACCGACCAATGCTGAAATTTCGAGACCCAACGAATCGATGTAACTCTTCAGCTCCTTGCGCGCCGCAGGTGACAAATTTTCAGGGTCCATCTCTCCCTTGACGGCGTAGATCTGCACACCTTCTGCACCTACGTCTTTGGCTTTGTTCAACCCTTCCCGTCCCCCTACGCCAAAGCTATCCACGATGACACCAATCTTATTCGTTAATTTCATGTCATACCTCCTGTGATTGAGTGAGTAACTCTACGTTCTCATGTAAATGTAAGGTTCGACTCATTACTGATATCAACAAGTTTCACCGACTTGATCTCATACGGTTTGAATGTCAGTTCAATTGTGCCGTTTGAACAAGCCAACGGATGGATCTCATCCTCCAGCAGATTAATGATGGACGCTTTGATTTCCTTTTCAGCCCACTGAACCTGCACCGTTTCCCGACCTCCGGATGATTCGTAGAAACGTAGTACTGTTCCGGAACCGTCTTCCGCTGGCTTGATTGCATCCAGAATGACATGCTCACTGTTGAACTGAACCCAAGCATGTTCAGCTGGCAAGTGACCGGAAGACTGACTCGCTGCCACAACTTCGACCGGATGATTCAGCTCCATCGCCCGGCGAACGACGGCAGCTTGTCGCCAATCTCCCTGGTGTGGCAGGATCGAATACGTGAATTCATGATCGCCCTGATCGGCATGTTCATCCGGCCATTTCGGAGCACGAAGCAGAGACAGGCGGATCGTCCGATCCTTGATGTCATACCCGTACTTGCAATCATTCAGCAAACTCACACCGCTGTTGCCCTCCGAGATATCCGCCCAACGATGTCCACAGACCTCGAACTGCGCCTGCTCCCAACTGGTGTTGTTATGAGTTGGACGCTCCAACGCTCCAAACGGAATTTCATAAGCCGCTTTGGCTGCCACCAGGTCCACCGGAAATGCCACCTTGAGCAGTTTATGGCTCTCATTCCAGTTCACTTTTGTACGGAAATCAACACGCCGCTGGTAACGATGCAAAATGATATCCTGACTGATCTCCGATTGATTCAACTTCCAGACAAAGCGTAGTACATCTCGCGTAGCCCCGCGCTGTACAATCTCTCTGGAGATCAACTGCACCGCACCAGCTCGCTGAGATTCAAATCGTGGATCGATATCCCATGCATCCCAGTACGTCGGTTTGTCGTGGAAAAACTGCCACTCATTCGCCCGATCACCAGGCTTCAGCCAGTCACGTCCTACCGTTTTGTCATACCATCGGGTGATCTCTCCCAAGTCATTGAACTCAAGGGTATAGAATTCGGTTTCCCACGTGGAAGGGAAGGATTTTTCTTCTCTTACTGGAAGGATAACATCCGATGCTTCGCGCAGCCATATGGTTGTATACCCAAAAGCAGGAATCGACGGAACATGCACGAGCAACGTATACTTGTCTTCCTTTTGTTCAAGATCACAGGCCAGACGGTTTCCTTGACGATCAAATGCTGCCATCCTGGCGAGGTGAGCATCCCCTGTAATGGTGATATTTTCTCCGCGTTTCCAGCCGAGGCTGTTGAATATAATGTAAGGAAGACCATCGAGTTCATCTGTTGCAATGTTCTCCGCAAGGGTATCCAGCGTTTCCCGCAGTGCGGATGTACCCAGTGCAAATACTTTCGTGTACTCGTCGGTGGACGTTACGTAAACTTCTGGAATCGACGTTCCCGGAATAATGTCATGGAATTGGTTGAGCATAATCAACTTCCAGCCTTCATCCAGATCATTCTTCGTGCGCGCGCCGTAAGCCCCGGCAAATTGCCCCCAGATTTCCGCTTCCCGGTACAATACCTCTGCCTTACGGTTGCTACGTTTGTTCCTTGCATGAGTTGTATACGTTCCGCGATGCAGTTCCAGATACAAGTCCCCGTGCCATTTCGGCAACGTCGGATTATTTAATGATATGTCTTCAAAAAAAGCCCCTGCTGTGCTGAATTTACTGATTGGCTGTCCAACCATCAAATGGGATCGCTCCGCAAACTCCACCATCTCATTCGTCACGCCACCACCACCATCGCCATGTCCGTAAAGCAACATTTGCTCAGGGTGCACATCCTTTTGTTTAAATGATTGCCAATGTTCATCCACATCTTTGGGACGCGTATGTTCATTCACCCCATGATTCAGATATGCCAGCACGGAAGTGCCATCTATGCCTACCCAGTCGAAGAGGTCATACGGAAACGCATTGGTATCATTCCAATTCAGCTTGGTGGTCATAAAATAAGGAATACCCGCGAGTTTCAGCATCTGCGGTAAGGAAGCGCAGTAGCCAAAGGTATCCGGCAGCCACTCGATGTTGGAGCGTTTGCCAAACTCCGCCTGATAGAAGTTCTGTCCATACAGAATCTGCCGAACTAACGACTCGCCACTCGGAATATTCAGATCCGGCTCGACCCACATGCCTCCGACCAGCTCCCAGCGGCCTTCAGCAATACGGGCTTTAACTCGCTCGTACAGCTCCGGGTAATGATCCTTCACGAAGGCGTACAACTGCGGTTGGCTCTGGGAATACACAAAATCCGGGTACGTATCCATCAAGGTGCACATGGTCGAGAACGTGCGACTGGACTTGCGAACCGTCTCACGTACAGGCCACAGCCAGGCAATATCAATGTGGGATTGTCCAACCAGATGCATGAAGCCACTCCGATATTCCTCCGGGTCTTCCTGCTGTACTGACTGTGCTAATACATATTCGAAGTTCTGTATCCAGGTTGCATCATTCCAGCGTTCCGGGTCATTGTACATGTTATCCATCACCTGATGAATAGCCTGAACAAGTGCCATCCGCTTGGGTCCCTTCTCGTTATATGCCCGGAGCGACTCGGCGAGTACCGTCACGCTGTACATCAGGCTCTGCAGTGGCTGATTAACATGAACCAACGCTGCCCGAATGCCCTGAATAGGCGGCTGAATAACGGCTTGTCGGTTGAGTGGATCATGCGGCTCCGGAATCGGATCGTAGAGTTCAATCTCCAACTGCGGTGTATTTCCTACCCGACTTCTCGGAAGGGGTACGAACCCGTGATTCCGGTCCAGTCCGTGATACGGCATGTCATTCACCTTCAGCAGCCCTTCTCCTCCGGCCTCGAAGATCAGTCCAACAGCCTGATCCTGCCATTCCGCCGGAATCTCCACACGTTTGCTCAGAAAATACGTCGTTCCATGTACGCTGTTCAGCGGATTCAATCTTTGCATAGCCTTGTCTGCCTGCTCATCTTCATTTACTTCTGCCTGTTCGTACTCGTATTCCCCTGGCCGAATGTATCTGGCCCTCTGCATCTCCCACGCTGGAAGCTCGATCGTATCCAGCCATTGTCGGTGCTTCAGATCTTCGATGAATCGCTGAATTCGAATCATACCTCCACCCCCACCTTCTGGATGTGCAGACTGCAGGCGGTCCAATCCATAGAATTGCGGCCAACCATGAGCCTGAATTCACCCGGTTCTACGACAGACTGGAGACGGGAGTCGATCAGTGCGAGGTGTTCTTTTTGCACAGGGAATGTAACGGTCTGGGTCTGTCCTGGCTTCAGATGAATTTTACGAAAACCCTTAAGTGACATTTCAGCCCGCGTAACCGAAGCCGACACATCCGTGATGTACAACTGCACAACCTCACTTCCCGCAACCGCTCCGGTATTCGTGACTTCAACCATCACCTGTGCCTCATCTTCTGGCCCAATTACGCCGGGCATTACTCTTACATTCTCGTATTTGAATTCGGTGTAGCTCAGTCCATATCCAAACGGATACTGCGGCGCCAGATCCATCTCCAGATACCGTTTGCCACGAGTGCGTTTGGCATGATAGTAGACCGGAAGTTGCCCAACATGCTTGGGAATGGAGACGGTAAGGCGGCCAGATGGATTCACATCGCCAAACAGAATATCCGCAATCGCGTTACCACCTTCCTGTCCGGGGTACCACGCTTCCACAATCGCATGGACATGCTCATCAATCCAAGGTTCAGCAATGGGGCGGCCGTTAATATACACAACGATAACGGGTTTCCCAAGCTTATGTACCTCCTGCACCAGTTCCAATTGAACACCCATGAGATTCAGGGAAGCCCGGTCAATGCCCTCGCCACACTCCATGTCGTTCCATGGATCATCGGTCACCACAGACGCACCTGTCCGCAAGTCGATCGTACCTTCACCAAAATCGCGGGCGCTGGACCCGCCCATCACCATCACGATGGCATCTGCCTGTTCCGCACAAGCCAGCGCTTGCGCAAAGCCCTCTCTGGAGTCGCCTTTAATCCGGCAGCCAGGCGCGTACAGCACCTGACCCGAATCCGCGCCAAGCTTGCGCGTAATGCCATCCAGTACGGTGACGATCTGCTCTCTCGGTTGTGGCGAGGTATAGTCCCCAAGTTGGTTATAGATATGGTTCGCGTTCGGACCAATGACAGCTAGCTTTGGACCTGTTTTGGCAAGCGGAAGAGTATTTCCCTCATTTTTCAGTAAAACAATCCCCTCTTGTGCAACTTCCCTCGCCAGCTGTGTATGGTCTTCACATCCGATGACCTGTTCTGCAAAGTCAGGATCTACGAAAGGTTGTTCAAACAGACCAAGTCTGAATTTCATCTCTAGCACTCGCCACACAGCCAAGTCCAGATCCTTCTCTTCGATCAATCCCTGCTCAAGCGCCTGACCAAGATGTTTGCGGTACATGTACCCGGACATTTCCATGTCTACACCTGCCTGAAGGGACTGTGCCACGGCCTGCTCCCCGTTCTCGACGGTGTTATGTCCATGGACCAACATCTGAATGGCACCAAAATCAGTAATCACAAACCCATCAAAACCCCACTGCTCGCGCAGAAGGTCATTCAGCAGATACGTACTGGACGTGCACGGTACACCATCAATCTCGTTATAAGCGGTCATGACGGAACATGCCCCGGCTTCCACTGCTTTTTTGAACGGCAACAGATCTATTTCATGTAATTCACGTAATCCCATATGCACAGGTGCTGCATTACGTCCACCCTCTGAGCTGCCATAAGCCGCAAAATGCTTAAGTGTAGCGACAATCGTCTGGTTGGAGTCGAGCCGATCACCCTGTAGTCCCTTCATGGCTTCTACTGCGAATTCACCGATTAAGTATGGATCTTCGGCAAAACATTCCTCCGTCCGTCCCCATCTCGGGTCACGTACGACATCAAGCACCGGGGAATACGTTGCCGCTCCCCCCTGGCTCCGGGTCT
Organism: Paenibacillus sp. BGI2013; assembly: GCF_002843485.1. Lineage (NCBI taxonomy): Bacteria > Bacillati > Bacillota > Bacilli > Caryophanales > Paenibacillaceae > Paenibacillus > Paenibacillus sp. BGI2013. The sequence goes on along the minus strand of NZ_PJFA01000014.1, from coordinate 107,519 downwards.
CCACAGCGATGGCTTCACACATCTTGCGGTACAGCTCCATATTCCACGTACTTCCCACCATTAACGGTACCGGAAAAACTGTTGCCCCGATCGCCATATGCCCGTGGGAACACTCTTCCCCAAACAAAATGGGTATGCCCAGCCGGGAATGCTCCATGGCATACTGCTGAATGACATTTGTGGCAACGGCTCCCTGCCGTGGGGTAAGCCCCGTTTCCAGCGTCACTTCGGTCCATGGATCGGCCCGAAGCACACCGTACAGAGAACCGACACCCCCCTGTTCCATGTACGTTTTGAACTCTTCCGTCACCTGTACTGTACCATCAGCTGCTTTATTATACGTCTTCCACCCCATCGGCTGAATGAGTTGTCCAATCTTCTCTGCCGTTGTCATCCGTCCGATCAGATCCTGAACCCGTTCCTGAATGGGAAGCGAAGCATCTTTATAGTCCATATGCACATTCTCCTTATGCGTTCGGAATTAGTTAGGCGCATGCACTCACATGGCTTTGCGGTAGTCACTTGGTGCCACACCCACCACGTTTTTGAAAGCCCGGTTGAAGGAATTATAGTTTGTGTATCCCACTTCCTCACTGATCTCCTGAATAGCCTTATCGGTCTCCTGCATGAGCAGCTTGGCTTTTTCGATGCGATGACTAATGAGCAGATCCACAAACTTCTCCCCAATCTCATCCTTGAAAAGCTTACTCAGATACTTCGGATTAATATCGAATAGATCACTAAGGTAGTTCAGTGACAGATCAGGATTGTTGTAATGCTCTTCGATGTATTTGCGAATCTCCAGAATATGTGATCTGTGTTTTCGGGAACAATGCAGCGTCTGCATCTGCAACGCCAGTTCTCTGAACCCTTCCCAGCACAGCTCACGCAGATCGTCTAACGTCTCCCAGCCCTCCAGCCTTGGAAGAAGTGGGGTGAATATAGCGGCCCATGACTCCTGATACTCTCGTGGAAGTTCGGCGAATTCCCGATTGTAATGTTGAAATAACAATTGGATTGTATTCATAATCTCCTGACGGGACAGAACGGACTCACTGATTTGTTCAAACAGTCTCTCAAAATGCTTTTCCCAAACATCGTCCGACAAGCGCATCGCCTGTACCAGCAGGGAGATGGTCTTCAGGAACTCATACACATCATTGGTCGAATTCGGCACATCACTACACGGAATGATGCGATTTATGCCCAGTACAGCCTTGTACTCCAGCGCGTGCACAGCTTCTTTCACTGAAGCTCTCAACCCCCGAATATCAACAGCAACCCGACCAACACCAATGGTCACGGTGAAGTTCAGATACTGATCGATTCTGTCCAGATAACCAGCGAGTAATCGATGCTCAGTCTCCTCGGCCTGTTCCATTTCCGGAATCCAGAGGATGGCGTACAGACGCTGATCGGAGATCCATTCAGCCCATACTTCCGTTCCTTCATGACGCGCACTCTCCTGCAGAATACTGGATAACACAAATTTCAGGAGGGATTGGTCCTGATGATGATACTCCGTCACAAATGCATCATACCGATCCATCTCGACCACCATGACGGCCCAATGATGCTCCAGCTCAGGCAGTTTGAACTTCTTCATCTCCGCTGTCAGCTCCGTGCTCGTAAAGTCTCGTGTGCCCTCCAGCAACTCCTGAAAGAACATTTTTTTCTGCAAAATCAGATTCTCTTCATGCTCCTCCTGATATTGTCTCGTCTGATCAATCATGCGTTCCAACGTTGTATGGATGAATCGAAACTCATTCTCTTTGCCATAGTTGAGCCCCGATTGCTTCTGCGAAGAGACGGTCTGAATTAACGTGACAATCTGCTGAATCGGCTTGTAGTTTCTACGGGTCACGTAGATCACCCACACCACCCCGATCAATACAACCACTACCGCAAAGGCAAACCAGATATTATAAAATTGCAGCGTCCATTTGATGATTTTTCCATTATTGAGACCTGTCTGCACTTTCCAACCGCTATAACTCGACGTAAATTCGGAGAAGACTTCTCCCGATGCGGTTTTAGTAGAAGCTGCAGCCCCTCCTGGCATGCTGCTATCCCACAGATTGCCGCCCGCACGGTTGAAGATGTTCACAAACGTAAATTCCGGATCATACATCTGCATAATGGATTTTCTCAGGGTACTCAGGTCCACGTTTGTGACCACAAGTCCTTTGCCGTTTCCTACACTGCGCACAATTGTAATCACTTGCTCAGTCGCTTGCGATGGAAAAGCCCGGAACGCTCGTGCTCCTGCCCATTTCTGTTCATCCCTTGACCGGCTATCTGCAATAAAGTCTGCATCCGGGAACTCTTCAATCGGAACAGCCTTCCCGTTACTGAAGACCGTGCCATCCCCGTATCGAACGAGATAAATCGAATCAATCAGCGGATACTCTATTTTCAATTCATCAACCACCTGGACCGCCTGAATGCCGGCATACACATCATCGCTGCCAGATACCGAGAAATAATTCTTCAAGTTAGGGTTGGTCAAAATCTCACGCAGTACCTTGAAGTCGATGGAACGTAGGGAGTTGTCCAGATATTGAGTAACCTGTGAGGCCAGAAATTCATTGGCCTTGAGCGCTTCTCTACGGTTCTGTTCATTGAATACTTGAAAGAAAATAAAGAATAGAATGGTCGTCACAATAAAAAAAACAGGCAGATACGATAACAGCAAACGCCTAAACCAATTGTTGTTCATCTCCGAGATCCCCCCACCGTTACTGTTCATGCTGAATGACGACAAACAAACATCTGTGCTGATCGCTAATTTTCCATAAATATTCAGTACATTATATCGGATGACGTGGGGTTGTCATAGGAGAAGACCGTCCCGGTCACGGGTGACAGACGGGACAGCCTCTATATTGAATCCTTCAATTATTGATTTTTCTCAATGGCACGCTGGTAGATCTCAAGGTAATTACTCAGTCCGAGACCATCGAAGCCTTTGACATACGAATCCCATTCCTTATCAATGCTTTTGCTGCCAATAATGAACTGTGCCATATTCGTCTGCACATAATCCTTAATGGCCGTAGTCAGTTGTGCAGCTGATTCCGTATCCTCCGGACGGATAAACACGTTCGCAGGGTATACTTCTTTGGGTGCATAAGGTTCATACACATTGGTTGCTTGAGCCAGACGTGTACCATAACCCTCTGCTTCTAATGGATTCTGTCCTTCTGCAAACAGATTACGGAACGTGTTGGACAAGTCATGTGCTCCGATCTGTGACCAGCTCTCGTTCACAACAACGTTTGGATCACGCTCAGGCAGGTTGTAGTAGCTGTATTTGGCAGGCTCACCATTGATGTTTTTCTCATCGGCATCTGCCTTCTTCCAGCCCTTTCCTTCAGTTGGTCCATACTCCGCGTACAGCGCACCTTCTTCACTGAACATGTAGTCTACGATTTTGATGGCGGCAATCTGCTGTGCTTCTGTCGCTTTGTTCGTGATGGCAAACTCAAACTCACCTACGCTCTGCGTGGCGCCTGTCGTCTGCACTCCATCTGGTCCTTTCAATGGAGGAACAATCTCCCAGTGTTGATGACGGGTGATATCTTTGTCATAAGTATTCACGAGATAACTGACCAGCGCCGTTGTAATGGAGCCGACCACTTCATCGCCTTCCTTGTTCCCCAGCTGTCCAATCGCCTGATCATTCTGTGTAAAGGAAGCCGGATCAATCAGGCCATCTGCATAGAGCTTGTTCATGTACTCCAGCCCTTTCTTCCAGCCTTCCTGATTGGCGGCAAAACTCACCTTGCCATCGTTCACGATCAGATATTTGTCGTTGTCATTGTATATAAAGCTATTCATCAGGTAGGCATCAATGTTGCCATTCCATACATACTTGTTCGGTGCGCCTGTAAGTGGAATCTCGTCCGCTTTCCCGTTACCGTTTGGATCTTGTGTCTTAAACGCCTTCAGAACGGTATACAGTTCATCAGTTGTGGTTGGCATTTTCAGAGCCAGATTATCGAGCCATTCCGTGTTGATCCAGTATTTCTGTGCATACGTACAGTGGTAACATTCATTGAAGATAGGCAGCGCATAGATGTTGCCGTCCGGTGCCGTAATGGCTTCTTTGAAGTATGGTTTCTCTTCCATAATCTTGGTCAGATTCGGACCATACTTCTGAATCAGATCTTGTAGCGGAAGGAACACGCCCTGTTTTCCATAGGTTTGAAGGTCTGAGGTGGTGAACTTGCCGTGAAGAAATACTTCCGGATAATCACCACTAGCCAGCAGCAATTGTCTGCGATCCTGCAAGGCGTCCGTTGGGGCCAGATCCCATTTTAGGGTAACGTCGAACTTGTCTTCGATAAATTGGGTGAATTCATTCTCTTCCATGGACGCTTTGCCTTGCGGAGCAAAGAGGGTCATGGTTACAGGACCGCCGCTCTCCCCGCTACCATCGCTACTTCCACCCGACTCCTCGGATGAACTGCATGCGGACAACAAAGCCATCGAAGCAAAGACCAGAAACAACATCGAAATCCAAGATTTTCTCAATCTGACTCCTCCTTTTTGTTCATAACGGCAAATTATTGACTTGTACTGCACGTTTATAAAATCGACCCCGGAAGCCGGCGTGTTCCTTCCACCTCCTTTCAAAAGGCAACCAGGCTTAACTCACAAGGATTAACCTTTGAGGGAACCAACCATGACCCCTTTAACAAAATGCTTCTGTACAAATGGATACATGATCAGAATTGGAATACTCGCGACAACGATCAGTGCATATTTCAACACCTGCTCGAACCCTTGGTCTCGCATCTGTTGGCTGGTATTGGCGAGCATCGCCGGATCAGCAGCGTTGAGGATTAGCAGATTGCGAAGCACGTATTGTAAAGGGAACAACTTCTCGGAACGCAGGTAGATCAGTGCATCAAAGTACGCATTCCAGTGACCGACGGCATACATGAGTGTCATGACCGCCAGAATGGGCTTGGATAAGGGAAGAACTACACTGATCAGATACCGGATATCCCGGCAACCATCCATTTCTGCGGCCTCACCAAGCTCTTCCGGGATGGAAGATTGGAAGAACGTCCTTGCCACGATGACTTGGAACACCGCGAGCGCCCCGGGCAACCACATCGCCCAACGTGTATCCAGCAGGTGTAAGTCTTTCATCAGGAGGTAGGTGGGAATCAGACCGCCATCAAAGAACATCGTGATCATCATGAAAATGATAATGGCTCCTCGTCCATAGAACGACTTGCGTGACAAGGGATACGCCAGCATGACGGTCAGTGCCACGTTAATGAACGTTCCCACCACGGTGTAGATGATCGTGTTAAAAAAACCGAGCATAAGCTGTTGGCTTTTGAAAATGGAGATGTACGCCTTGATGTTAAAGTCTACCGGGAACAGCCACACCTGACCGGATGTCACGGCTCGTGAAGAGCTGAACGAAGAACTGATGATATACAAGAGTGGATAAAACACCGTTAGCAGTATGGCGAACAGAAAAATATAGTTGAATGTCATGAAAATGCGGTCACCGAGCGGGTCCTTGATCCGGTTACGATTAATCAGGTTGAACATGGATAAGCTCCTCCTTTACCACAAGCTGTTCTGGGATACTTTGCGCGATATGCCGTTGACGATAACCAGCAGGATCAGGTTGATAATGGAGTTGAAGAACCCTACTGCCGAGGAGAAGCTGAAATTCGCCCCGATCAGACCCACCTTGTACACATACGTGGAGATGACCTCCGAAGCGCTTGTGTTGAGTGGATTCTGCATCAGGTATATTTTCTCAAAGCCCACGCCCATAATGCTGCCCAGACTCAGAATCAGCATGATAACGGTGACTGGAACGAGCGACGGGAGGTCGATGTGCCATATTTTCCGAAGCCTTGATGCGCCGTCCATCTTCGCTGCTTCATAGAGAGATGGATCAACACCAGCAAGAGCTGCGATATATATAATTGATGAATACCCCATGCCCTGCCACACACCTGACCAGACATAGATCGATTTGAAGTATTCCGGTATGCCCATGAAGTTCGTCATCGGGAAGCCGAGCAGTGTGAACAGCTTGTCTACTACGCCCACATGCGGGGAGAGCATCAGAATGATAATGGATACCATAACAACCGTTGAGATAAAATGCGGAGCGTAAGTGACCATCTGCACGGTCTTTTTGAAGTAACCCGTTCGAATCTCATTCAGCGCCAGCGCCAGAAGGATCGGAATGGGGAAACCAGCAATTAAGGAATAAAAGCTGATGCCTATCGTGTTTTTGATTAACAGCCAGAAGTTTGGAGATTGGAAGAAGGCTTCAAAGTGTTTGAATCCGACCCACGGGCTTCCCCAGATTCCTTTGACTACACTGAAGTCCTTGAAGGCGATTTGGACACCCACCATAGGGATGTACTTGAAGATCAACAGATACAATACCGGGGGCAACACGAGCAGGTAGAGTTCCCAGTGTTTCTTGAGGCTTTTGATGAATGGATGCTGCCGCTTGGGCTCCACATGTTTCCTCTGTTGGAGTTCCATCTTGGCGGGTATGCTTTCCGTAGCTCGACTCATTTGCGTCACTCCTTCTACACCTCAAGTGTAATAATACATTACATTTACATCCCTTAAACATCCTTTTTTCTGTTCCTAGTTCCTTGTTTAACAAACATGATGTAAACATTCATATCAGGTAGCGCTTTCTTGATTTGATAGTACATCGCACGGTAAACTTTTATCAATTTGCAATTTTCTCCGACTTCTCTTTATTCCACAAACCCTTGTGTGACAAGCGATTGCGAGCCGTTTCTATTGGTGATTGTGTCCCTTATGTATGAATAAAAAAATCCCGGAGGCTGTTATATCTCCCCCGGAATTGACATGGCGTTCTATGCGCTTGTGACTAGCCTGAACGTATGTGTGATGGGTGTACCACTGGTTGCAGCGGATTGGGGCAGTTCCACGAGAAGTCCGTCTTCTGTCAGCTGATACGAAAGTACGTCATCGCTACCGACGAGTTCGATCCGCTCTACCTTTTCCAGATAAGGAATGACCAACTGTGGTTGTACGGTCTCATTCTCGTTTCTGTATATACGGAAGGCATATACGGTGTTGATCTCTTCCTTCTGGGTGAAAGCCCAATCTTTCGTATAATATGGCCCGCAGATCCGGGTTCCATAGACGCCTTCTCCATGAGTACCCAACCATTCACCGAGGCCCTTGATGCCTCGAATTGCCCCTTTTGGCAGACGCCCATCGGGTTGTGGTCCTACATTCAGCGCCAGGTTACCACCCTTGGACACGACTTCGAGTAGAATATGTGCCAGCTGTCTTCCCGTTTTATACTGATCATCGAATCCAAAAGCAAAGGAGTTCCCCACCGTAATACAGCTCTCCCATGGAATGTTCATCGGATGTTCCGGTATGGTCTGCTCGGGGGTAACGATATTCTCATACGGCCCACCCACGGTGCGATCTGCGGACAGAAGCCAAGGTTGTGTGGTCTGACGCGCCCGTTCCACGACTTCTCCCAACCTGATATCTTGACCATGGCGACCTTCGCGCACCCAGCCGGCATCCAGCCACAGACATTCGATCCGCCCGTAATTCGTCAGCAGCTCCATGATCTGCTCATGTGTGAACTCCACGAATTTCTCCCACAGCCACGGATACTTATGGGGATCATACGAAGGGCCGCGCCACATATGACGTCCACGCTCCATGCCCGGTGCCCAGTAATACGGGGTATGCCAGTCCGCTTTGGAGAAATACGCTGAGATACCCAGTCCTTTGGCCCGAAAAGCGTCAAACAGTGCTCGACAGATGTCCGCATACTTATGGGTATGAAAAGGCGTGTCCTTGCCCGTAATCCGGTAATCCGTCGTCTTGGTATCCCACATGCAGAAACCGTCATGGTGCTTGGTGGTGAACAGGAAGTATTTGAACCCGTTATCTGCCGCCATCTGTGCCCACTCCTCGGGCTGGAAACGAATCGGATTGAAGGTTTTGTTCAGATCGAAATATTCCCGTTTGAAATCTTCCATGTCATCCGTCCAGTCGATGTCATCGCGCGACCAATCGCCATCCTCGTCGCTCAGCGCCCAGGATTCCACAAGACCAAGCTGGGAATACGGCCCCCAGTGCATCATCAACCCCAGCTTCTGATCCTTGAACCACTCCAGCCGCTCATTCAGCAGCGGATCTTCCGGTTTGATCCACTCATCCTCTTTGCTAAAATTGTGCACCCCGGCTTCGACGATCTTCTCTTCCTGCTCCAGTACGGTTTCTTTGGTTTCGCTCATCCTGTTTCATCTCCTTTGGATTAGATAAAAGATAAACCATGCATGTTACGCCTGGTCACTCCGATTGCAGTACCATCTTTCGATCGCTGTTATCCCCGGATTTCTTTTATTTCACTTTATAATTGTTGGAAATACGGTGATAAAGGCGAGCGCTTCGCTTCTTCAGATTGGTTCTGCACTCTCCGTTTTGGCGTAAACGCTAGTTTAACTATTAAGGGGCGTAGTAACTTTGTTATTTTGAGTACGGTGCCCTCTCCAATTACTATGGAACCCCTTATTTCCCTTGTTTCTATAGGGAAATCCAAGGGCAGAGAGAGTGCGTTCCGTTGTTTTGGATTGGTTTTGCGTTCTCTGTTTTGGCGTAAACGCTTAGTTTAACTGTGAGGGGCACAGTAATTCTGTTATTTCGAGTGCGGTGCCCTCTCCAATCACTATGGACCCCTTATTTCCCTCGTTTCTATAGGGAATACAAGATCAGAGAGAGTGCGATTCGTTGTTTTGGATTGGTTTTGTGTTCTCCGTTTTGGCGTAACGATTAGTTTATATAGGGTATGCCTTCAACTTCAGTTCAGGGAAGATTTACGATGATGGATGTCAGTGCGTTTATAACGTCTTGAAATCCAAGCCCGTTTATCCTGGTGAATAGGTAGAGAATTTTCTAAGGAACACAGGGCGTCTTATTTAGCCTTTTGTTCCTCTTTTTAAATTGTAAGGAACATCAGACACGTTATTTCCCGAAATTAGGTGGTAAAAACGCTGTATACTGCTGCTTATTCTGATATAGCATGTGTCAGATTCCTTAGATTTCGGCTAGCGCTCCGAATCCTTAAATAAGACGCCTCAGATTCGTTAGTACTCGCTCCCTGCTCTACTCCAACCGCGGGCCAAGAAGCCGACTCCGAATCCCGCCCCGAGCAGAGCTTTTCATTGAAAAGGAGCGAAGTGCTCATAACTTTTAATGCCACGGGAGTAGTAAAGTATCAACGTAGCGTAACAACGCAATACAATCCTACCTTTACAGCGTGATTTCGCGGCCCTGACGGGCTGATTCATAGATGGCACAGAGCATTTTCATCACTTCGACGCCGTCTTCGACGGGGCTAAGTGTTTCTTTGCGGCCCTGGGTACTATCGATAAAATGGTTGATTTCATTGCGGAACGAGCCCATAAAATCGAATGATTTGAAATCGACCTGTGGGGTCATGTTCAAAATGGTGTTGAATTTCTCGCCAATGATCGAAATTTCCGGCTCCAGCTCGGCACCGCCTTTGTCGCCATATAGTTTGACCGAAGTCTCATCCGCTTTGGCATGGAGCGTGAAACTGACATCCACGAGTAGGCTTGCGCCGTTCTCGAAACGAATCAGGGCATTTGCCATATCCTCAACGGTGTTCTGTTCTGCATCATAGTCCGCTGCTTTGTAGAACGATAGATTGTTAATGTTCGAGCGGTTTCCTAATCGATTGGATACGTTAGCGGAGACGGATTTCACCTTCGGTCTGCCCATCAGATACCAGCATATGTCGATCACATGTACCCCGATATCGATCAGCGGGCCGCCGCCGGAGCGGTTGATATCCGAGAACCAGCCACCCGGATTGCCCAGACGACGCAGACTGGAGGCTTTGGCATAATAGATCTCGCCCAGTTCACCCTCGTCGATAAACTTCTTCAGAATCTGTGCATTGTCGCTATAGCGGCGAACAAAACCGACCTGAAGCAGCTTTCCGCTGCGGTGAACGGCCTTCTCTACTTCGAGCGCATCCTCAACGGTTTGGCATAGTGGTTTCTCACACAGCACGTTTTTGCCCGCGTCCAGAGCAGCAATACTAATCTCCGCATGGGAATCGTTCCATGTACAGATGCTGACGGAATGAATTTCGGGCATTGCGAGCAGTTCCTTATAATCGGTAAACACATGAGGTGCATTATATTGCTTCGCGACTTCAGTGGCACGTACTGCATTCAGGTCACAGATGGCGTATATTTCAACCTCCGGGTTACTGGCGTACGCTTGCAAATGGCAATCGGATATGGATCCGGCACCGATAACGGCGACTTTCAATTTGGGCATAGTGCTGATTCCTCCATCGTTTTCATATGAATTGACTCAAGAAATTATACTCGGCTTAACGTAACGACGGTGAATGCTTGGACTTTCGGCCGCTGTTGTCTGCAAATTTCTTTTATTGACCGCTCTAGCGGTTGAAATCCGCAGACAAAGGCGGTCGCTAACGCTCCTACAGTTCCAAGCTTCCCCTCTGTTACTCACGCCTTCTTTAACATTTGATTCAATTTTATTCATTTAAAACAAGTACTCAGCCCTATGCCTCTTCCCATAGGCGGCGGACGTTATCCATGGCAATGCGTGAGGCGGTTTTGCAATTCTCCATGCCTTCAAATTCAACCGAGATATATCCGTCATACCCGGATTGTTTCAACACACGGAATACCTCAAGCATGTCGATATCGCCATGGCCCACAATGGCACCGCGCAGGTAATTGCCATGCGAGGTTTGGAACCAGCCTTCACCGGGATTTCGGTAGGAAGGTCTCCAGTAGAAGTCTTTGGCGTGCACGATCGACGCGTACGGAATGTTATTTTTCACGGCACTCACCGGGTCTTCATCCACACAGAGGAAATTGCCGACATCCAGCGTGGTCTTAAAGTTACACCGCGCCGTTTCGTGTAACAAACGCTGAATTCGCTCACTCGACTGCACATAGTACCCATGGTTCTCCACGCTTGTTGTAATTCCAAAACCCGCTGCATAATCGGCTATCCGCTGACAGGCTTTCACCAGTACCGGTAGGTCGATCTCGAACTGTGCTACAGTTCCCTCTGGTGCAGGGCGGAAAGCCACGTCATGACGCATCAGCTTCACGCCGAGCGCATCAGCCACATCCACATGTCGCATCACATTCTGGATCTCTTGCTCCAACGCTTCGGCGTCCTCCTGAACAGCGAAGTTTGCGCCGATGGCGTAATTGGAAATATCGATCCCTACCTCTTTTGCCACAGCTTTAATCTCATCAATCAACTTCGGGTTATCGATCAGACTGAACCCCATCGGCACAATCTCCACATGTTCCCCACCCTGATCGGCGATCCAACGAATGGCATCCGGTACGGTCAATTCTTTGCGATCCAATGCTTGTTGCAGACTGTAGGTGCTGAGTCCAACTTTCATTTTTCCTCATCCTCTCCTGTAGGACGTGTCTCAAAACTCACTGAAGTGCATCTTTTACCGCCTTTTCGCCCCCTGCTGCGTCACTTTCCCTTGACGTGCCCCGGCACGCCTGCGGAAAATCTCCTTGCTTGGAACGAAAATTCGGCAAAATCTGCGTCCTTCGGAGTTTTCAGACACGCCCTAGTCGATGTCCATACCCAACGTATACCTTTTTCTGGCGGACACGACAATTGCCAATAATCGTTTGGCTCACCTATTTTCCTTTTCTAGCCCAAATCCGGTGTATCCACGAACATTACGGCCAGATCAGCCGTCTGATGTAGCTCAAATACCATGATTTCATTCTCACCTTCATGTAGGAGCGGAGCAGGTACATACAGTGTTTTTTGCGGTCCTTTATTCCAGTAGCGTCCCAGATTGATTCCGTTTACAAATACAACCCCTTTGGTCCAGCTATCCAGTCGCAGAAAAGTATCTCTTACATCCTTGATATGAAAATTCCCCCTATAAAAAGCAGGCCCCTGTGCTTCATTAATTGTTTCGTTAATTGCTTCGCTAATCACATCGCTGAATTTTAAATCCGACAGATCGGTTAATGGCAGACAATGAATCGTCCAATCATATAAAAATTGAAAGCCATGTCGCACCCCCTCCGTAATCCCCTTCGGATCTCTCAGGTATGGGCCATAGTTGATTCGCCCCATATTTTCGACAAGGATCAATAGTTCTGCGCCCTCTGGCGGCACTTCAAAGGATACCGATAATTCCGTATTGCCCCGTTCGAGCACACCTTGAAATTGCCCATCAACAAACACAAGCGCACGGTCACGAACCTCCTGAACCACCAGTTCCTGTCGCTCCCTTGGCCCGGATATTCGGGTCTGATAACAAATAAAGCCATAATCCTGACCCAGCTTCTCCATCGGTTCCGGATTCATGCGTTGTACCGGGACTGATATCCGGTCCATCTGCGCCAGTAATGACGCCTGTTGGGTCAACTCCACCCGCCCATAGGCGATGGTCCCCTTCGATTCTGGCAGCACAATCTCACCCAGACCTTCATCGCTATACCGAGCAATAAGGTCCCTCACCGCATGGAATTTCGCTGTCGGCTCCCCTGATTCGCTGAGCAGTGAATCGTAGTCGTAACTTGTAATTGTGGGTTCATATTGATCCTTCTGCTGACAGTTCGCCCCGTTGTAAAATCCAAAGTTTGTTCCACCGTGGAACATATAAAAGTTGACTGAGGCTCCTGCTCGAAGCATCTCTTCAAACACACCAGCCACATCTGAGGCTTCCCGGGTATGATGCGACTCACCCCAGTGATCGAACCAGCCGTTCCAATACTCCATGCACATTAAAGGTTCGTCCGCCTGATATTCACGCAACTTGGCGAACGCTCCCTCCGTACCTGATCCAAAATTGACCGTAGCCAGATGCCCCGGTACCGATCCTGCCTGTAACATGTGATCGGTCGGTCCGTCCGAGGTAAATAACAACACATCCATACCGCGTTCCACCATGCCATCACGTAAATATCGCAGGTAACTGGCGTCATTTCCGAAGCTGCCGTACTCATTTTCAATCTGCATTGCGATGATCGGTCCGCCATTGGTACTAAGAAGGGGTTTTAATTTGGGCAAAAGCACATCATAATAACGATCCACATTCGCCAGAAATTTTGCATTATTACACCGAAGACGGATATCATCATCAGCAAGCAGCCAGGCAGGTAATCCGCCAAACTCCCACTCGGCACATATATAAGGACTTGGACGAACAATCACATGCAGACCCACATCTCCCGCAATGTGAATAAAACGTTCCAGATCAGCCATCCCTTCAAAACAATACCGACCCGGCTGCGGCTCATGGACATTCCACGGCACATACGTTTCCACCGTATTGAAACCGCAGGCTTTCAACTTGAGTAACCGATCCTCCCAATAGTCGGGGACCACTCTGAAATAATGGATGGCACCCGACAAAATCCGAATGGGCTCGCCATCATACATAAATTGTGAACCTTTATACGTCAGCACCGCCATGTTACAACCCTCCCCGCTCGCTCAGATATATGCCTATTCCGGACAACGTAGGGCACCATCTGGATTCATGAATGCTTAAACGCATCTTTCTCGATGTGACCTGTGAGAAACAGCAAATTCGCTTATGCCCCACCACCGTCCCCTTGTAAAACTCTTCCCAACCACCATCTGCCCTCTGCGACTCCAGTGTAAAACGTTCAATCCGTTGGCCTGTCTGGATATGTTCCATCAGCACCAACCGATCAAACGATCGTTCCTCCCGCAAATCCAGCTCAATCCAAGCCTGCTCTGTTCCTTCGTGAGGACACCAATACGTATCCCGGCGTTCCGTCAGCACTTCCGATACGGCATGTTGTTCATCCATCGTCTCCGATGCTTTTACCAGCGCCTGCAAGGCGAAATTTTCCTGAAAAATGGTGCGCAGTGAATCTCCCAATTCCTGTAGTCGCTCCACATCCCGCTCGTGAATGAGACCACGCATATCCGGTGGCAGATTGAGTAAAAAGGTGGCGTTGCCCCCCACTGCGCCGTAATAGACGGCGAGCAGTTCTTCCAGTGTTTTGACCTGATCATCTTCACTGGCATGATAGAACCATCCTGGGCGAATCGAGGTATTCACCTCGGCAGGGTACCAGATCAGTTGGTCACCTTGGGAACGAATAACCTCTCGGCTTCCCAAATCACTGTCCTGCGTATTGATCCTTGTGGCAAACTCACCATCATCCACCTGTTGCGATTGCTCCTGAATTTTCTCATTATCCTGCATATGCGCTGGCACAACGCTCCATTCCGATTCCCGCGTATGCCCCGCCTCATTGCCGCACCAGCGAACATCCGGGCCACATACCGAGATGACAGCTTCGGGCTGAAGTTCACGAATAAGCGCATAATAGACGTCCCAGTCATAGACCTGCCTTTTGCCATTCGGACCCTCACCACATGCACCATCAAACCATACACAGAAGATGTCGCCATAATTCGTAAGCAGCTCGCGTAACTGTTGGAGGAAAAACTCGTTATACCTCTCCGAATCTCCGTAGGAGGCTTCATGACGATCCCAAGGAGACAGGTACACGCCAAACTTCAACCCGCCCTCACGGCAGGCATCGGCGACTTCCCGAACCAAATCCCCCGTACCATTCCTCCACGAACTAGCCGCGACCGTATGCGGTGTATACTCACTGGGCCACAAACAAAATCCATCATGATGCTTACATGTCAGAATCAGCCCCTTCATCCCCGCAGCCTTGCACGCCTGCACCCATTGCGTTGCACTCAGTTCAGAAGGATTGAAAATCGCCGGGTCTTCCTCCCCAGTGCCCCATTCCTGATCCGTAAATGTATTTACCGTAAAATGAATAAACGCGTAGAACTCCATCTCCTGCCACCTCAGCTGGCGTTCGGACGGGCTGACCTGTGCTGCGGACTTAATCCATTCGGCTGGTTGCAGTTCATAATTCATGGCGTATCACTCCTTTTATTTAGCGCATCCCTATACCATTGGACCACCCTTGCTTGGACCACTACTCAGTGCACTACTGTCCATGAATGGCCTTGATGCAAGCAATAACTGCTGCTTGGCTTCTTCAACCAAATGTGGATCCATGGGATAATTAAAGCTGCCTTTGTACCTCACGCCTGATCCCATATGGATTTCCGTGATACCCGTCTGACTCACTAGCGTTTGAATTCCCTCTATGGTGACCCCCGACCCTGCCATGACAGCGATGTTCAAGATTTGCCCCAATTGCTGAAGCTGTTTCAGTTCTTGCATCGCTTCAGGTGCTGTCTGTTTTCCTCCCGATGTAAGTACACGCCCCACGTTGCCCAATGTGTTAATGGCCTTGAGCGCCTCAGTCAGGCTTGTGCTCACATCAATAGCACGATGAAACGTAACGCCCAAACCCTGAGCTTCGGCCATACATGATTGCAAGGATATGAGGTCGACTTCACCATTTCCGGTGAGGGCGCCGATCACGATGCCAGCGGCTCCAAGTTCCCTCGCCACGCGTACATCCTGGGTCATAACGCGGATGTCATCTGCGCTATAGCGGAACGAGCGGCTATGCGGACGGATCATGACATACACCGGAATGGATACTCGGGATACCGCATGCTCCATGACACCATAACCGGGGGTAAGTCCTCCTTCAGACATCGCAGACACCAGCTCAATCCGATCAGCCCCTCCCTCCTCAGCTGCTTTGGCATCTGCCGCATCCACAGCAATGACTTCCAATACAGGCTGTCTTTCCATAAGGATCGCTCCCTTCACTTCATCGTAGATTATTCTAGAACCGTTAACCCGTATCGATAGACATCACTCGAACTGCACACAGCCTGATCCATGACATAAAGGACCGACTGAACGCTTCATCAGCGCTCCTGCGGTCCTTCTTCATCATTATGGGCGACGGTCAGCTTCCAGATCCCAATTTGCAAAGGCTGACCGTCCTGAACGATATATGGTTTGTCGGCAATGATCTTCATGATTGGATTCTCCTTTGGGGACCGGAATGGGCTAGCAAATAGAGAGTGCAACGGACATCATATACTTTGTTTGATGAGTTTTGTTATTTTTGTTATTTATAATGTTATTATCAATTAGCAATAGTCTAAAACGTTAGGATCAGAACGTCAATACAAAAAAGACACCCCGAGGGTGTCTTCGTGTCTTGGATAACCTTCTGGTTATCCGAGCTTTTTCTATTTTCTACGCCGAGCCTTCGTCATTCGATTAAACATAATCAGTGCAGCAATGATCATGGCTATCATGGCAATATTACTCGCCACTTCTTGTGATAATCCGAAAAGAACTCCCAGGTTAGTCACCAGGCCTCTCACAATCAGCGCCACCACAACCAGCAGGATTGGACTCAAAAAATTATAATTTCTCATTCCTCGCAACACCCCTGACCCCATTGTTCAGAACTACGAATCTCATAACACTATCATAACAGTAGCTATTCTGTGTTACAACAAAGGACACCTGCGTACAGTGTCCTTTGTCATATACCCACGTATTCTGCTTTCGATGACAGAACAACCTTTCGATTGCTCTTATCACCTGATATTTCCGATTATCTTCTACACCTGCTTGAATTCGATCCAATCAATCTGGAGACCTGGTTTGGTGAAGTCCAGTTTCAATTCATACAGTCCTGCTTCAAGATCTATTTTGACAAGTTTCTGTCTGATCCATTTGCCTTCCGTACCATTTGTTTGGATGGTGGTTACCAACTGGTCATTCAGGAGCAGGTTACATGCACTTTGAGCGAGTTCCGGCTCAGGGGACATGATCTGTACGATAATCCGATAATGGCCGGCCTCGCTCACTTTCATGTAGACGGGTTCAGCTACTGCAGGTTTCACCTGTGCGTTCTCAACCAGATCCTGAGCTTGTGCAGCAGATAGGGAGGCATTCGCTTGGAACGAAGCGACATTCTCCACGATCTCATGTTTTCTGCCGGACACCGGTGCATTCATGATGAACTTGCAGATATTAATCGCCGAGCGTTGCAGCTCTCCGCGAGTCAATGTTCCATTTTCCAAGGATTCAATCGTGTTGTCGTCCCAGCCATTGATCTCTGCGCCGTAGTTCGGTACAACCATGTAGAGATCATTCTGCGCACGAATCATCCAGTTGGTGTATTTGCGATCAGCCTCTCCACCTTCGGTCACATCATTCATAATCGCCCACCAGTCGGTCATTACGATTCCGTCGAAATTCCATTCGCCACGCAAAATCGTGGTGTTCAGGTCGTAGTTGGATGCCGCCCAGTGTCCGTTAACCGGGTTGTAGGAGGTCATGATGGAGTTTGCTCCGCCTTCTTTTACAGCGATTTCGAACCCTTTCAGGTAAATTTCACGCAGTGCACGTTCGGAGACAACAGCATCTACTTTACTGCGGTGCTTCTCCTGGTTGTTGCAGGCAAAGTGTTTCAGTGTGGCATTGGAACCACCCTTCATGATACCTTTCGTACATGCTGCCGCAAATACACCCGAGATCAGTGGATCTTCGGAGAAGTACTCAAAGTTCCGGCCATTAAGCGGGCTCCGGCGGATATTGAGTCCAGGTCCGAGCAGGGTATCCACCTGATTTCTTAGCAATTCCTGTCCTTCCATCACATACAACTCTTCAACAAGATCCTTGTTCCATGTCGCCGCAAGCAACGTACCAATGGATACCTGTGTTGCCTTTTCGCCACTATCCATACGAATACCGGACGGGCCATCTGCCGTACATGCTACCGGAATACCGTAGTTAAACAGGCTGTCGCTGACACCACCAAATGCAGATGCTGTTCCCGAAGTAACGAGCGGACTGCTCATGCCTTCGCCACGGACAATCGCCGCCAGATCCTGATCACTCAGTTGAGCGATGAAGGTTTCCAGACTCACTTTGCCAGCCTTAACGTCACTCAGCTTGTGGCCCTGGTTACCTGTCTGCTCCAGCGTTTGCGGGAGATTCTGCTCGATCCGGTTTGCCATGGATATCTTACGTTTCGGTACTTCTGCATAAGTCAGTTCATAAGATCCATCTTCCTTGCGCGTACCTGGTTTCATCCGTGTAAAATCTTCAGTTGGGGCCATCGCTTCTTGCAGTTGCTCCACCAATTGAAGGGATTCAATCACATATCCATCCTGGCCATCAATGCTGATATGCTGCACTTGTTTCACACTGGTTCCTACATGCAGTCGGTATGTGCCTTCTTCCAATACGTACGCGGAAGCAAGACCTGTAACACCTGCATCATCGTAAGATGCCATGGCATGGATCGGGAAGCTGATCGTCAGAAGTTCTGACTCGCCCGGCTGCAACAATCCTGTTTTGCCAAAAGCCACCAAAGCCTTCACCGGTTGTCCCAGTTTGCCTTGTGGTGCTTCATAATAAACTTGCACAACCTCTTTGCCCGCATATGTTGTACCTGAGTTGGTCACATTTACACGAACTTCAATGTAGGTTTCGCCGTCTTTGGACACTGATTTTGCTTCTTCGTGTTGGGCCAAAAACGTCGTATAAGACAGGCCGTAACCGAATTCAAACTGAACGCGCTCAGGTCGAAACGTTTCGAAATAACGATAACCTACATAGATATCTTCCTGATACAGGTTCTTGAACTCATTGCCGTAGTTGCTTGTCGAAGGGTAATCTTCGATGGAATATGCAATCGTATCTGTCAGTTTACCGCTTGGTGTAACGTCCCCCGCCAGCACATCGGCAATCGCATTACCACCCTCCATACCGCCATGCCAGGAGTAAATTACGCCTTGGATCGGATGTAGATACGTTTCGTTTAACCAGCTCATGTCGATGATATTTGAGACATTCAACACAACGATTGTGTGTTCAAACTGCGACGTAACTTGCTTCAACATCGCTTTCTCATCTTCTGTCAGTTGGTAACTTCCTGGCGCATCCGCATTATCCTGGTCTTCTCCTGCTGTACGTCCAATAACGATAATGGCTTTGCTAGACTTGCTTCTGGCCTGTGCAACCAGTTCATCCGTCAAAGGCATTTCTTTCTGATTCCATGGCTCAGCCGCCCATACTTTTCCGCCATCATCAAATGGATTTTCCTCAATCCACTTCTCATAGACAGCTGCCAGCTCTTCATTAACAGTAATATTCTTTTTGCTGCGAAGACCATCTAACAGATTCGTTGTATAAGCTACATGAACACTACCGCCTGAACCCGTGCCGCTCCGATAATAATTGACTTGAATGCGACCAAAAACTGAAACGTTTTCGTTTTCACGAAGTGGAAGCACTTGGCCTTCATTTCTGAGTAAAACGGCTCCTTCAGCGGCAACCGTACGACTAAACTCTGCAAACCCTTCCAATGGAACTCCGATTTGATGTGTGCTCAATGATTTCCCTCCTGATTGTCATCCCCATATCTACGAATCGCTATATATAAAATGAACTAACAAAACGTACATTCGGCCACTACTAGGACAGAACAACCCTTCGATCACTCTTATCCCCCGATTTCTTGATTCCCTTTTCCTAAAGGGAGAAATCCGTTGATAAAGGCGAACGCTTATGCTTCTTCAGGTTATTTCTGTCCTCTCCGTTTTCATGTTTGTTTCTTACGCTCATTTTATATAAAAGATATTCTATGATCTGGTAGATTCACTTGTACATAGTCTCATATTAACAGATTCTATAGAAGAAATTAAATTAGATTTGTGCTTTTGAGAAGAAATTACCCTAACGTCAAAAGTTGCAGACACAATTACGCCGTTCCACGATGTAAGAACACGCTCATTCAATCAATTATTCGTTAAGAATACAATGATTCAAGGATAATATTTAGGGAATTAATTCCGATAAACGTATGGATAATACCTCCTATTTCGTTGAACTAAAAGGCTTTTGTGGTATACTAGTGATATCAACAAATTAGGAGCGTACTGTGCTCACCAGGGTTGCAACCCTTGGTTCCACTCCGCAGTGGACTTTAAATAAGATGCGGAATAGAGTAATTAGTTGCATAACACACGGTAATACGGAATATACTATATTTGGACCCTTAGGGTCACTGGGGAAGGCGACCCCTAGTTCCACTCCGCGGTGGACTTTAAATAAGACGCGGAACAGAGCTTTTAGTCGCCACCATATTATAATTGTGAAGGCGCTGGTTCTATCTACCTAGCGTCTTTTTTAGTTTGTAAATAGAAACTGTGAGGGAACCTATATGCTCGAAAGGATATCACATGTCCACGACTTACACTCACTAGATGTAAAACCAAGAATAGATCAGATTAACCTAAAATTGCTCCTCGACTACTACATCAGCTATCTATTACCATATCGATTTACATACAACTTGGGAGACGGCTCCGTACTTCACTTAGATTTTAACAAAGAAAACTTTTGTCATCTTGTAGGCTTACAAAGTATTGTCAATAAAACTTTGAAGGAACGCGCAGCTTCAAAATATAAGGGCATGCCAGGTTTCAATGGTGTTATGAACGGTATAATTACGTTTGAAGATTTAAAAAAGAAAAACAAGGGTGGATTCAATAGTGTAAAAAGTAAATTAGTTAATTTCCATCTCATTCCCAAGCTACTTATGTCTTCAACACAAGTCGTTTACTACACTCAACCTGTTAATAGTATTAATTGTGCCCTATTAATATTTGATGTGTATCACAATGCTTACATCCATCTTGGAATAGATAAAATAGTGGAAGGAACATATGTAGCAAGAACGTTTCTTATCGAACCGATAACACAAATAAATTCGGGCACTACGTTCATTGATGGTCAAAAAGGACCCATACCCATTGTTAAGACCTTAAAAATGTTAAGACCCGATACACAAGTAGCCTCTACTGCTATCAACATCTCTGAATCATCAGATAACTATTAATGGTGTCTCATCTGGAATCGATTTCAGGTACAAACTAAATAACCGTTCTCCGGTATACTACTGGAAAACGGTTATTTAGTTTGTTTTGCTACCTAGAAGGCTATAGAATTCTTTGATATATTAAGTCGTAAGTTTCGCATACACCAGGAAGAATAACATGTCTTCGCCCATGATGACATAACCCGGAACCTGGTAGACCAGATCAACAAGGACAAATGCCACCAGTAACCCCACCATGACTGCCAGATGACGTGGCCGGAGTCGTAGATGTGCGTGTCTGTAACGGTGGAACACAAGTGATGTCGACAAGAAATACAGTAACGCTGATCCAAATACAAACCCCAGCATGAACACATAGTTTAACTGATTCTGATATAACAGCTGAATTGAGGCAGCGATCATACTCATAGAGATGTAGATGAACAGATGGCCGTATATGATCGCTTGCCCGGCAGTCTGAATCTCTTTGCTGACTTTTTTCTCCACGTTGTCGAAGTATTGCCACCATATCGCAATGACAAAGATGGACGTAAAGGCGGCAAACAGAATGGATTTCATATCCCAATGATCGGCTTGCAGCACAGCGATAATGCTTACCACCGATTCACCCAGCAGGATGAGTGTAAAGAGCGCGAAACGTTCCAACAAGTGATGGGTCTGAACCGGTACCTTCACCAGATTTTTGCGTCCGATCAACGGAAGTACGATGTCCACAGCAATCCCCGCATACAAAATCACGTAGCGTAACCAGGAATCGAAGAACAATGAACCTGATGAGATCAAAATCCCAATGAGGAAACAGGTACCCAAGTAACGAGCCGCTTGCTGCTGATGCTCGCCTTTTGACTTGTGAGCCGTCAGATACTGAATCGCCGTAAATGCCCGTGAGCCGATATATCCAATGAAGAAGGACAGGTAGTATTGGTCAAAATGGGTAGAGAGGCTTGCCGTCATGACCATAACGGACAGAAGCTGAAGGATGAGGAATATTCGATGGATCAGGATATCTTGACCATAGCGGTTAATAAACAAGGTCTGACCGACCCATGCCCACCAAACAGGGATAAAAATAAGCACAAACTTCATTAAATATTCAAACGTAATTACTCCATGTTCGGCATGTAACAGGACATGACCTGCTTTGGAGACCGCTGCTACAAAGAGCAGATCGTAAAACAGCTCCAGCCAGGTAACCTTTTTCTCCATCATCCTTCGTTGCTCCTTTAGGTTTTTCATTACACATACACTTCGATGACGAGTAACCCTTCAATCGCTGTTACCCCCAGATTTTTTTGATTCCCTTTTCCTAAGGGAAAATCCGGGGATAGCGTATACTTCCGATGTAGCTTTCTTTCAGAAAGCTTTTAGGCGAACGCTTCGCTTTTTCAGGTTTTTTCTAGAACTCTTATTAATTCGCAGCTGTAGCAGGTACGAGCGTTCTTACCACAATCGGTTGCAGATTGTCCTCAATTTGAGGGCGGTATTTCTCAAACCATTCAGGCAGCATCAATTTTTGTCCAAGCGAATCAGCAGGTTCATCTTTGGCAAAGCCCGGAGGATCTGTAGCAATTTCAAATAGAATGCCGCCAGCTTCTCTGAAGTAGATTGCGTTAAAGTACTGACGATCCCGCACTGGAGTCGGTTGGTACCCGTAATCACGTACAGCTTCACTCCACTGTGCATGCTCTTCATCGTCTTTGGCGCGCCATGCAATATGGTGCACGGTTCCTGCGCCGCCCATACCCAGAGCCATACGGGTCACTGGAACATCTACGACATTACCGATATCCCCGCTGGACCGGAAACGAGCATACTCTTCATTTTCACTCACTCTGACAAATCCCAAAATTTTCTCAAGAGCATCCATCGTTCTTTGCGGGTTAACACTGAACAGGACAGCACCACCGAAGCCTTTAATCGCTTTATCGGTCGGAATCCCTTCATGCGCCCAAGTGCTGATTGCTCCCTCTTCCCGTTCAACAAGCTCAAGCCGCAGGCCTTCGCCATCTTCGAATTGAAGCAGGTCTTCATTGAAGCGACTTGTTTTGGTTACCTCAATGTTATACTGTTCCAGCCGATTCTGCCAGAAGCCAATCGACCCAGGAGGAATGACATAGGAAGTGATGCCGACCTGACCTCCGCCAATTTTGCCCCGTGGTGATCCAGCCGATGGGAAGAAGGTAATGATGGTACCTGGGCTTCCGTGTTCATCTCCAAAATACAGATGATATACATCAGGTGCATCGAAGTTGATTGTTTTTTTCACCAGACGAAGTCCCAGAACTCCGGCATAAAAATCAACGTTGGCCTGTGGATCTCCTGCGAAAGCTGTAATATGGTGAATACCTGCTGTTTGAATAGTCATGATTAATTCCTCCTTGGTTTGGTAAGTGATTTATAGTAAGTTTGTATTATCTTTAAATTAAGATATATGATCTAGCGAATTATATTTTAATTGTTATTTTGATTGGCCTGTTCTTGTTTCAATTTATCAGGAGTCACGTCATCGCCGTTTGGATCATAGATGGTTGCATTCAGCAGAATGTCGTTGACCGAACCGCGAAAAGTTTGCAGATATTCCTGGCGAAGACGAACCTGTTCCTCTTTTTCCATCTCCGTCAATCCGCCCTCTTTAGCTTTTCTTGAAAGTTCATTTATTCTGGTCAATGTTGGGATCATCATCTTGATCTCTCCTCATGTAATGGATTAAAGATATTTGTTTGGGTTGTTATTTATATTTAAATTAAATATCTTAAGTTAAAGATAAATGATTTGTGATCGGTTGTCAACTCTTTTATCAAAATTAAATATATGAATCCAAACAAAAAAGGGCTAGCTCCGCAGTAATTTCACTTACTACGAACCTAGCCCTACATGTATTGATTTGATTAGCCCAGCTTTTGACCACAATTCGGACAGAAGTTGGCTCCTTCATTTTTGGCTCCACAGTTCGGGCAGAAGTTTGGCTTCTTGTTGCCTTCTGTAGATGAAGAGTTACCTGAATCACCGTTGCTATTTCCCACTGGTTTCTGATCGCTATTCTGATTCTGAGACGAATTGGAATTATTGTTCTGGTTTTGGCCTTGATTCTGGTTCATGTTTTTCATCATTTCATTGGCCATGTTCATGCCCATCATCATGCCCGCCATATCCGAAGCCGCGCCGCCGCCCTGTACTTTACCGGATGAGATGCCGTCTGTCATGCTGACCTGCTGATACTTTTGCAGATTACCAATCATCTCATGCGAAGCGGTCTTTGTAATCATATCCTGAATCTCTTTTGGATAGTTGAAGCTCATCACTTGGAAACCGGTAATTCCAATGCCGATGTCCATCATCTGCATATCCAGATCTTCCTGAATCCCTTTGGCAATATCCGATGCGTTGGCCTGCAGGTTGAACATATCCTTCCCTTCGCGGCTAATCCACTTCATTAGAAGCTGATCCAGCACAGAAGTGATTCGGATTTTGACATCCTCGACCAGATAACTCTGCTTAATGCCTGCAATCTTATCAATCAGGGTAACATAGTCACTTACTTTGAAATTAAATGTTCCGTTGGCCCGAATTGGCATCCCGCCCGGGAGTTGTGGTGTTGGAATCAACACCGGACTTTGTGTGCCCCACCGCACGGTGAACTCTTTTGTATTTACAAACAAGACTTCGACCCGCATGCCACTGTTGAATCCAAATTTGAATCCTTTTAATGTAGAAAGGAATGGAATGATCTCGGAATCGATATTAAATGATCCTTCGTCCTCGAAAATGCCTTCCACTTTACCGTTATTCAGGAAAATGGCGTCCTGACCCGAACGGATGATCAGTTTACTCCCCTTCTTGATCTCTCGGTTGCTCCACTTCCAAAATATCATGTCATCTCTGAACTCTTCCCATTCCACCACATTCGAAAATTGATTTCTGAAAAATCCCATACTAATTCCCATCCCTTCTATAGTAAGCATTGTGTGCCATCATGCCTGCGTTAAGTTATTACGAGTGTCCGTGATGTTAGAACGATCGGCTGCTACCGCTATGGGAATGGCCACCTCGAGTGGTGCCTCCACCGCCGCCTCCGCCACCGTTGTTATTGTTCTTCTCAATCTTGCGTTTGGTGACAGTTGTACGAATGTACCGATCCTGACGATCAATTACACTGGAATTACTGGAATCCTCATATGTTGCACGATTGACAGTAACTCGCCCGCCAGAACGATGGGTCATTATACCAACTACAATTCCTCCGATTGCCACGGATACAGCAAGTTGAAACCACGTATTGAAGAGGATATTATCCGGGTTTACCCCGGGCTTAAGATCCATATATTCGTAGGAGAGCTCCAGATATTTTTCAAAAGCCAATCTATAATTTCCATCCGATACATCTGGGGCAATTTTGGCCGTAATTTTATCGGCTCTGCCATTATCGATGTACTCTTCCCCTTTGTAAAAACCAGCCAGATACATCTTCCGATTGTACATGTCTATTGTAAGAATAACTGCGTTTCCATGCGTTTTATCGTAACCAAATCCCTGATCGTCATAAAAGTCTTCGGTAAGCAGTTTTTCACTTTTATGCTCCTCGTTATTGGAGGTATAGATTACAAAGTCTGTCTGCCGTTCCGCGCCATACTGATTCGCAAGTAGATTCAGTTCACTTATTTCCTGCTCACTCAGCAGGTCGGCCTCATCGTAGATGAGATTTTTGCTCTCCGCTGCGGATGCCGATGACATGGGAATCAACGGAGCAACAAGGGTGATCATAAGTAAAATGAGCGTAGCCATCACGGCCAGAGGGGTTCTTTTTCTCATAAGAATCCACCTCCCATCATCCAGGAAACCAGCTTCAGTGACAGTAACGAGACCGCAGATACCCCTGCGAACCATCCAGCCACTTTGGCTTTGCTGATCGGCGGTTTACCGACCACTTTACCTGTCTGACCATTCATGGCAAAGGTATACTGTGCCCGATTATAGTCATAGTTGACCATCCAAACCGGGAGCAACACATAGTCCGCGTTTTTGAGCGTAGTATCAATCTGTTTGTCCGTGTAGCTCACACTGCTATAACCGGATACGGTTGAGGCAATATAAGAATCAATGTACGATCTTGTTTTATCCTTCGCCCGTGGGAAAAGTTCCTCATCTGTATAACTGTATTTTTCCGCAATGTACCCCGCCAGATACGGGGTCTTGAACAATTTCAGCTGGTTATATGGGAACGGCTCCAGCTTATCCATCAGTTCATCCTTCATTTTCTCCGATGCATCAATGGGCAGATTCACGTAATTCAGCCGAATCCGGCGGTATATATCGAAATGCTGTGTTTCTGTGTAATGGTAGTCGCCCTGTGTGTAGGATCTGACCTTGGTGCCACGACCATGCACTTCGATTTTGTTATGTAACTCGTACAACCAGAACGGCACGTACATGCCGGTAATGCTCTGAATCCGATCGGCGGACATGAAGCCACTTGGCGTTAAAAGGCCGTTTTTGCACCACTTTTTGAAAGCCTGCTTGGCTTGATCCTTGTTGATCGAAAAGGGAATCACCATCGCAGGGGCCAGATTGCCCGTCAGCCGATCACTGAGTACAACCGCTGCACCGCAGAAACTACATGTCGTCGCACTGGTCTCCGGTTCTGTCACAATGTCAGCTCCGCAGCTGTTACAGTGGTATTCTTTGACCTCGTTTTCGGTGAATACTTGTCTTTTCAAGGGATCGGGGATCTGCTCTATGTTGTCCTGGCGGCCGCAGCTGGGACAGGATAATGCACCTGACACACTGTCAAAGATCATACCACTGCCGCAGTTTGGACATTTATATTCAATAACCGGCATCTGCTCACCTCAATGTTAACGAAATGGTGTAACGTATTACTTATTATTCAGCTTTTCCTGAATCGCTGCGAGTTCTTCCTCTGCACTTGGCGACGCATTCTCATTATTACCCGCATCTGCGTTCATGTCCCTCTCCAACCGGGCAATTAATTCGTCCAAATCATCTTCCTGTGTCCCAGCACGAAGTTCTGCCAAAGCCTCTGCTTCGTTCAGCGCCTGATTCGCCTTGTCTTCCATGGCCTTCAATGCAGCATCAGCTCTGCCCGCAGATGCATTCCGTTCGTTGGTCTGTTGCTGCGCCTTTGCATCTGCCATGCGACCTTTCAGTTCTGCATGTCGCGCTTCCAGTTGCCCCAGATCTGCAACCAGTTTATCGTTCATATGCTTCATCATCTTGGCTTTGGCGGAAGCACGTTCATAGGCGGCTTGTAATTCATTCAATTTGTCAGCCAGCTTCACTTTCTTCTCCAGAAAACCACGTGCCTTGTCTTCGTCTCCAGACTCCGCTGATTTTTCCGCATACCGCTGTAATTTCTTGACCTCGGCGCTACACTCATCCAATGCTCGCTTCGCCCGGCTCTCATCCGACAGCACCGCTGTCGTTTCAGCCTTCACCTGACCCAGATCACTGCTCAGGCTTCGCATATATTCATTCACACTCTTCTCCGGGTCTTCCGCCCGAGACAACATGTGGTTCACATTGGCCTTCATCACGTCTCTAAACCTCGATAAGATTCCCATTACTTGTTCCTCCTCCGAAAAGTTCATATGTATACTATAATACATGAATACGGAGACATACGTTTCACATTTCACGATGGCAAGTGGAGTTACTATGATCCAAATACGTACTATAAAACGTAATATAAGAAAAGACGAGCACTTTATAGTGTCGCCTTATAATCAAAAAATCCTCTCCTAATTCTCAGTATCTTTCTTCCTAGTTCACAGTCCTTTAATGAACAGCACACTTTCCTCTGCAATCCGATTTGGATCGGTAACGCCACATCCTCTTCCCTCTGATACTCCAGACATGGACGGCCTTCACTCCACAGCACCCTGCACGGGAACTTCCCAACAACATCCTTAATGATGTGATCCGGCTCAGCCACTTTATGAATGTCTCCCATATGTAATCTCCTCATTTCTCTATACTTATCGTGTGCAATTATGCATTAATTTTGAAATACATAACGATTCGATTCAGTGTACTTCATCACATTCCACTCGGAGAGTTATGAAGGCATAACACACAGGCATTTTGCAGATACAACAGGGCTGGTTCCCCCATAGGTGCCATTCCTTCGCAAGTTGGCTATAATAAGGGGATCAAAGTTTTCTATAAAGGCAGGAAAATTATGCGTACACGAGTTCACTTTATTGCTCCCTACGAATCGATGATTCCTATTATACAAGAGTGCATTCCTCGCTTTCCCCAGTTAACCATTCAGACGGACGTGGGCGACTTGGCAAACGGTGTGGAATTAGCAACTCAAGCTGAGAAAAACGGTGCAGAGATTATCATCAGCCGCGGCGGAACCGCCCAACTCATTAAAAAAGCAGTGACCATTCCCGTCATTGATGTGCAGTTATCGGGCTATGATATGATTCGTTCACTTACACTAGCAAGCCAGTTTAACGGCCAAACAGCTATTGTTGGCTTCTCCAACATCACCTCTGGTGCACAATCGATTATTGATCTGATGGATCTGCCCCTCAAGGTCTATACCATACATAGCTCGGAAGATGTGGCACGATTACTCTTGGAGTTGAAAGCTTCCGGGTACCGACAGATTGTCGGAGATGTGATCACCGTCAACACCGCGAAGACTTATGGTCTGGAGGGATTGTTGATCCAATCCGGCCAGGAATCCATCCTTAGAGCGATGGAGGATGCGCAGTTGGTCTATCGTTATTTGAGCAAAAATCATGCGATATCGATCATCCTGAATGACCTGGTTACACGGGAACATCCCAATTTAGTTATTTTAAATGAACGGAATGAGGTTGTATTTGAGAACCTGACCGATTTTGGGAAAAATCCGCTGACCGATAATCACATATATCTGACCAATACCAGTCTGGAGTTCCATCAATCCCAGATCCAAAATGTGTTCATGGTGGACGATTACCAGCTCACGGTTAACGCCTATGAAACGACCCTGGACAACAAGAACTACAAGGTATATATGCTGGAAAAAGGACAACCCTATGCCTTTGCACAATTCGGCATAACAACGTTTACGGACGCATCGATGGAGCCTATCGTTGCCGAATCCCCTGCCATGCAGGCGGTATTACAGAACATTCGGGCACTCTACGAGAATCATGAACCGATCTATCTGCGGGGTGAAGCAGATTCCGGTAAATCTTTTCTGGTCAAACATATTCATCAGATGTACTCAGGTGGCGGACTCTTATTACAGATGGATCTCTCGCAAGTTCCGCCCGGTCATTTGCACAAGATACCACTCGCCAAGGTTAGAAATGTAGAGATTAACCACATGGAAACACGTATGGAAGATCCAGAGTTGCTCGCCTTTATCCAGAGCTGCCTTCAAAACCAAATAGGTGTGTTTATACTCGGGGAACAGATATTGAACCCGCAGTGGTCACTTGATCTGGAGCTTAATACAATCATGATGCCAAATCTTGCGGATAGACCGGAGGATCTGGCTCCACTGATGCAGCATTTCCTGACGGATTACTACCACAAATACGGAACTACTGCGGTGAGAATCAAAGAAGATGCTCTACAGCTGATCCAAGATCAGATCACACATATGAATGTCAACCAGCTGAAACATCTGATCAAGCAGGCTGCACTCAACGAACAAGATTATGTAATCACCACGGCTACCTTGTCCCGCTTGCTGGATCAGCAACCTTCTTCAAGCCCAATGAAGTTGAACGGTACGCTGAAGGAGATTGAGAAAGAAGTTATTCAGTTCGTGCTTCAGGAGGAAAATAACAATCAATCAAAGGCCGCAGAGCGTCTGGGGATTAACCGGGCCACATTATGGCGTAAACTTAAAGATTAACTTTAAGTTTGCGTCTTTTTTATCGCTTTTATGTGTTGCATTTTTAAACAGTTAACCAAGCATTTAAAATTTACAATAATTTATTGTTGCTATATTAAACGATATGGGATAATATAATCCCTGCAAGCGCTTCATAAAAACGATTACTTCATAAGGAGCTACTACTATGAACATTAAAGCAACTTTAGATCGCATCCCTGGCGGTATGATGGTCGTTCCCCTGTTACTTGGTGCAACCATTAATACATTCTTCCCAAATGCCCTGCGCATTGGCGGATTCACGGAAGCACTTTTTGTTAACAGTGCCAGTACTTTGATTGCCCTGTTCCTGTTCATTGCGGGTACACAGATTACGTTTAAAACAGCAGGTTCCTCTGTCGGCAAAGGTTTGACCTTGCTTACGTTCAAATGGGTGATTGGTGCAGCCCTTGGTTTTATCGCTATATTGTTCGCGGATTCAAACGGGTTATTTCTCGGCCTGGCCCCGCTTGCCATTATTGCTGCGATGACTAACTCTAATGGCGGTTTGTACATTGCTCTCGCCGGCCAATACGGGAAAGAAGATGACAAAGCAGCCTACCCTTTCCTCGCTCTCAGTGATGGTCCTTTCCTGACCATGGCAGCGCTCTCCATCTTTGGTGCGATGGGTTTTGCAAACGGTATGTTTTCCCCTATGGCCTTTGTCGCGGTATTGCTTCCGCTCATCGTTGGTGTCATTATTGGTAATCTGGACCGCAATCTGGGGGAATGGCTGCATAAAGGCAGTGACAAACTTGTTCCGTTCTTTGCATTTGCTCTGGGTATGAACATTAGCTTCTCCTCCATCATTCAAGGTGGTCTTAGCGGAATTTTACTGGGTGTGTTAACCGTGTTATTAACGGGTGGAATCGGTTTCCTGCTCTTTAAAGCCATCGGCTGGAACCCTATCGTTGGTGCTTCCGAAGGTTCAACTGCCGGGAATGCCGTAGGTACACCTGCTGCCATCGTGGCTGCTAATGCTTCATTTGGCCCAATTGCCGAGATTGCTACGGTGCAAATTGCAGCGAGCGTTGTAACAACAGCCATCCTGTTGCCGATCTTCATCGGGTTCCTCTCCAAACGATTAGAGAAATCAGGTGGAGTCGAGAAATACAATCAACGACCAACCACATAAATGGGTATCACCTGATTTAATGTGCTTAATCTGTGCTTAATGGATGATCTGAACGGACTTTTTATTAAAATGTGCTTACAAGGAGGGATGACTGCATGAAATTAGCCATTATTGCAGATGATTTGACCGGTGCCAATGACAGCGGGGTGCAGCTTGCCCGTCATGGCTTGAAGACCAGTGTTCTTTTTAATGTAGATGAAGGCCCTCTTACACGTTACGATGCCGTCGTCTTTGATACAGATAGTCGTTCCATATCCTCGCAGGAAGCGTATGACCGTGTATACCAGGCTGCTGAATTGCTGACGAACAACGGATTTGAGACGATTTTCAAAAAAATGGACTCCACCATGCGTGGTAATATCGGCATCGAGATTGATGCTGTATATGATGTCGTAAAGCCGGACTTTATGATGATTGCCCCGGGATATCCAAAAAATAACCGGACGATATTGGAAGGAATTCATTACCTGAACGGCGTTCCGCTGGCAGATACTGAAATTGCCCATGATCCGAAGACACCTGTAACGATTTCCTACCTTCCGGACTTGTTGAAACAACAGACCAAGTACGAAGTTGGCGAGATCACCGTCGCCGATCTGGAAGCCGGGCAGAATCATATTCGCACCAAGCTAGAACAGTTGAAAACAAATAACATTCCGTATGTAATGGTGGACTCCACCGAAGAAAGACATCTGGAACTGATTCTGCAGATGACTCGTGAGTTGGAGTATACCTTTACTTGGGCAGGTTCGGCGGGCATTGCCAATTACCTCCCCGCACATTACGAGTTGGAATCCAGGGCTGCGTCACTTGATATCCCGGAGAATCCCGGTCCAATCCTAACGGTGGTTGGCAGCGTGAACAAAAACTCCCGCGAGCAGCTGCATCGCTTGATGCGCAAGTCCCGCGTAGCTTCAGTCTCCTTCCATTCCTTCAAAGCGGTATCCGCGACCGCAGACCGCGCGGAAGAGATGGAACGTGTCTATAACGAGGTTCGAGACAAAGCGCTGGAAGGACAAGATGTTGTCCTCTACTCCACCGCTGAACAGGTGGATATCGAACTGGCACGAGCAACGGGCGAAATTCGTGGTCTCAATCACACGGAAGTCAGCAACGAGATTGTACTTGCGATGGGTGAGATCTGTGCCAGACTGCTGGAAGAGGGATTGTTCAAAGGGGTATCCATGACCGGTGGCGATACAGCAAAACAAATCTGTCTGAAATGGAATATTAGCGGCTTCGAGTTGCTGGATGAGCTTGAAATCGGCGTGCCGATCTCCAAGTTTATCGGGATTGATGATCTGCATGTGATTACCAAAGCAGGCGGATTCGGTAAACCGGATGTCTTTATCCATGCGATTCAAAAATTAAAAGGGGGTATTCTTGTATGAAACCTACAATTGGAATTACGATGGGCGACGCAGCAGGTATTGGACCGGAGATTATTATGAAAGCACTGGGTCATCAAGAGATGTACAATCAGTGCAATCCACTCGTTATCGGTGATGCGAAGATTCTGGAGCGTGTGTTGCCTGTCATCGGTTCAAGTCTGATCGTTAACGCGATTCAAGAGCCTTCTGAAGCCAAGTATGAATTCGGTACTGTGGATGTGATTGATCTGAACCTCGTTCCTGCGGATCTGGAATACGGTAAAGTATCTGCCGTGGCTGGAGATGCAGCATTCCAGTTTCTCGCCAAGGCCATTGATCTTGCCAAAAAACAGCAGATTCACTCCATCTGCACCGCGCCTTTGAATAAAGAAGCTCTCCATCAAGGGGGGCACCTGTATCCGGGGCACACCGAGATTCTGGCTGACCTGACGGATACGCAGGACTTCTCGATGATGCTGACCACGCCTAATCTGCGCGTTATTCACCTGACAACACACATGGGTCTGATCGATGCCATTGCAAGTATTAACCCGGAAAGAACCTACACCGTCGTGAAGCTTGCTCATGATACGTTGAAAAAAGCAGGCTTTGAGAATCCGCGCGTTGCCGTATGCGGAATCAATCCTCATGCCGGGGAGAACGGCTTGTTCGGTAATGGAGAAGAAGAAGAGAAACTGCAGCCCGGCATTGAGCGTGCACAGCAGGAAGGCATTAACGTCGTTGGTCCACTCCCGGCGGACACACTCTTCTTCCGCGCTGGTCGCGGTGACTTCGATATCGTCGTAGCTTGCTACCATGACCAAGGCCATGCACCGATCAAGGTAATGGGCATTGAGGAAGGCGTGAACATCACCGTTGGTCTGAAAGGCGGTATCATCCGTACGTCTGTTGACCACGGTACGGCCTTTGATATCGCTGGCAAAAATATCGCAGATGATAAAAGCATGCTGGCTGCCATCCGCTCCGCTATTGAGCTGGCGCCGAAGGATCAAGTTTAAGAGTAGCCGTCATACGGGGACATGAGTGAGAGAGTGAGTCTGGTCAGGAGGACCATCTCCAGGTAGACGTATCTTTATATAGAAGGAAAAAGAAAAAGGCATTCCCTTGTAACTTAGAGGGTTTGCCTTTTTTATTAGTCCTCTATACATTCTTGGCTGTCGCGATTTATGCAACACATCTCCACTGACATCCCCAGATTATCTCTGTCTTCAATCAGCGCTCAGGACTACCCAAAGATATCAGTTCACGCTCACTCTGTGAATGTCTGCTACGGCGATATGCGCTCGGTGACATGCCATTCAGTTTATTGAAAATGCGATTGAATTGAGAGAAGCTGGCGAAGCCACACTGTGCAGCAATTTCGGTGATTTTTTGGTTAGAGTTCAGGAGCATCTGTTGGGCGTTACGTATTCGGGTCATCTGAATATACTCGGTAAACGTAAAACCTGTGACTTTGTTAAACTGACGGGATAGATGATGAGCACTCACGAAAAACCGTTTGGAGATCTCTTCGAGCGACAGTTCATTCTGATAATGACTGTGAATATACGATGCAATGGCATACATCCGCTGCGACATAGACGAACCTGTCTCTTCACGAACGTAGCTATTCTCAGCCGAGTATCGATGGATCGCACACAGAAACTCAACAAACTTGCTATGGATCGCGACTGAATGAAGTGCGGAGGGATCCTGTGATAGAGCATAGATTTCATTTAAAGGGTTCAATACCGCCTGGCGCCGTTCTTCTGTAAATCGGAATATAGGGACCGGTTTATCAAAAATCGAGAACAACTCTGTGTAACCGCTCTCAAGACCAGGTGTATTACGTGGCATGGCAAAGGTGATCATCAATCGTTTCGGCGGAGCACCCTTCGGATATTGCGTTTTATGCAGCAATGAAGGCCGCAACAGAACGATATCCAGAGGCTGGATCTCATATAAACTACCTTCAATGATGTGCGCAGCTGTTCGATCAAGAAGGATACAGATTTCATAGAAATCATGGAAATGCTGAAATTCCATATTCAGTTCATGGGAGCGCTCGTCATAATCCAGATGATAAAAAAGTGAATCTCCAGGCTGGTTCACATGGATCGCATATCCTTGCTCGTATGCCAAAACCGATGGTGTCATGGACATGCCCCCTATCCTGATTCTAATGATTTTATTTTAGCATGAAATGCAATAAAAAGACGTTATTTTCAGCATACAATA
Source organism: Paenibacillus sp. BGI2013 (assembly GCF_002843485.1). Classification (NCBI taxonomy): domain Bacteria; kingdom Bacillati; phylum Bacillota; class Bacilli; order Caryophanales; family Paenibacillaceae; genus Paenibacillus; species Paenibacillus sp. BGI2013. Next base: position 72,968 of record NZ_PJFA01000014.1, on the reverse strand, counting down.
CATAGTTTCGCCCATTTCTCTTTTGTTATGATAGAGTTGATATGTTAGCGCTTGCAGTATTATCACTCCAACAACGACTACAGCCTGTACTTACTACAAACCAAGGTGGGAAACCAACATGAAAATGAATTCCTTGTATACTCGGATCCATACCATTGTGAAACACTTGGAACGTGCACGACTGACCTCAAAAACATATATCCCTGAGCTTTATCATAAAGAAAGTGGTTACCACTCCTGGGAACTGGTACATGAGGACCCTTCCTCCTGGAACGTATTCCGTAAGGGTGATGGCTGGGGTGGCAAAGATGTACACAGCTGCTTTAAAACCCGCATTCGAATTCCGGATCATCTGGAAGGAAAAAAGGTCGTGTGTACCATCGTTACTGGTGCTGATGACATCTGGAATTACGATAATCCGCAATTCTTAGCATTCCTCAATGGGGAACTGATCTGCGGTCTAGACGTGAACCATACGGAAATTGACCTGACACCCGCTGCGGCAAAAGGTGATGAATTCGAACTGGCATTATATGCGTATTGCAGTACGTCTGCCGCGGATGTTTTTCTAAATGTATATATCGCCGAGCATCATCAGCAAGTCTCCGATTTGTATTACGATCTCAAGGCTGCGCTGGATGCTGCGGATCTACTGCGTGAGGATGATCTGGAGCGCCTGAAGTTGGTCGAACATCTGAATAAAGCCGTGAATCTGCTGGATTTGCGCCAGGAAAACAGCTCAGAATTCCATGCATCGGTACTGGAAGCGCGCCGATATCTGCAAGATCATGTCTATGGTGATATCCGCCCTGCCGGTGATCACATCCCTACCGTGCACTGTATCGGACACACGCATATCGATGTGGCATGGCTGTGGACGCTGGATCAGACTCGGGAGAAGGTCATTCGTAGCTTCGCGAGTGTATTGTATCTGATGGACAAGTTCCCAGAGTATACCTTCATGTCCTCTCAGCCCCAGCTGTATGCGTACTTGAAAGCAGACTACCCATCCCTATATGAGAAAATTAAGGAAAAGGTGGCCGAAGGCCGCTGGGAAGCGGAAGGTTCAATGTGGCTGGAGGCTGATTGTAACTTGATCTCGGGTGAATCCATGATCCGTCAGATTATATACGGGAAACGTTTCTTCAAGGAAGAATTCGGCGTAGAGAACCGTGTGCTCTGGCTGCCGGATGTATTTGGTTATAGTGCAGCGATGCCGCAGATTATGCGCAAGAGCGGCATTGATTATTTTATGACAACCAAAATTGCCTGGAATGATACAAACCAGATTCCAAACGACACGATGTACTGGCGAGGAATCGACGGATCAGAGGTCCTGACCCATTTCATCACAGCAACAGACTATGACAAACACCCTGATTTCAGGCAGCGTCGCTTCGAAACGACCTATAATGGTCGGTTTAATGCTTCGCAAGTAAAAGGTACGTGGCAGCGATACCAGAACAAAAACATCAATGCAGATGTCCTGCAATGTTTCGGATTCGGAGATGGCGGCGGTGGACCAACCGAAGAGATGCTGGAGCATGGCAGACGACTTGATATTGGACTGCCGGGTGTACCCGCAGTGAAACGCACCTTTGTACGCGAGTTTTTCGAGAAGCTGGAGCAAAATCTGGCTGATGTTCCTTCCGTTCCTCGCTGGTCGGGTGAGCTGTATCTGGAGTATCACCGGGGTACCTATACTTCCATGGCGCGTAACAAACGGTACAACCGTCATAGCGAATTTGCGCTGGCTGATGCCGAGCTGTATGCCATGATTCATCGTCAGGCGAATGCACAGGCGGCCTATCCAACCGATGCACTGGAGCATGCATGGAAGCTGACGATGCTGAACCAGTTCCATGATATTCTCCCGGGCAGCTCCATTGAGCAGGTATATGTGGATTCCAAGGAGCAATATGAAGAAGTGCTACGTGTCACGGATGAGCTGAAAGACAGTGCGCTGAACGGCATTGCAAGCCAAATTACATCTGATGGCGAAGCCATTGTAGTATTCAACACGACCGGATTTGTACGGACGGATGTGGTTGAACTGCCTGCTTTTGCGAGAAAAGTAACCGTCTATGATGGAGATCGCCCTGTACCAAGCCAGCGGACTCCCGAGGGAGGCCTCGTGTTCCTTGCAGAGAACGTGCCTGCATCCGGGTATAAATCTTTCCGAATCACACCAGATCTAACAGACGAGCTTGTCGCGGGAGTTTCGGTTGCACAGTGGGAAGCAGATCGGCGCCATATCCACACACCTTGGTACGATATTCACCTGAATGAAAGTGCCGAGTTCACATCCGTATGGGACAAGCTGGAGGGCCGTGAGCTGCTCCAGTCTGGCAAGCGTGGTAACGTGCTGCAAGTGTTCGAGGATCGACCTGCGGAATACGAGGCATGGAACATTGACGATTATTATGAACAGCATATGTGGGAGATTAATGACCTGCAGTCGCTGGAGTGGGTTGAAAGTGGGCCGGTACGTTCCGTGCTTCAAGTGAAGCGACAGTTCCTGGACTCGGTCATTGAGCAAACGATCATCTTCTATGCGCACACGCGCCGGATTGATTTCCGTACGTTTGTGGATTGGAAGCAGGAGCATTTGCTGCTGAAAGCCGCTTTCCCGCTGGATATCTGGAGTGAAAAGGCCGTCTACGAAATCCAGTACGGCAACGTTGAGCGTGCTACCCACCGTAATACCAGCTGGGATCAAGCCCGGTTTGAAGTGTGCGGGCAGAAGTGGGCCGATCTGGCGGAGAACGGGTACGGTGCTGCTCTGCTGAACGACTGCAAATACGGATATGATATTCATAACTCGGTGATGCGACTGTCGCTGATCAAGAGCGCAACGTACCCGAATGAAAATGCCGACAAAGAGCAGCACGTATTCACCTACGCGCTCTATCCGCATCAGGGCGACTTCCGTGAAGGACGTGTCATCCAAGTTGCTTATGATCTCAACCGTCCGCTGGTTGCCCGTGAAGTAAGTCCGCAAACCGGTACGTTGCCGGGAACATGGTCAATTGCATCGGTCGATCAGGATAATGTCGTGCTGGAGGTTATCAAAAAAGCCGAGAACAACGATGATATGATCATCCGAGTCTACGAAGCACATGGCCGCCGCAGCCGTGCTTCCCTGCAATTGCCTGAGGGAGCAGGTGCTACGGCGTACGCGTGTGATTTGCTCGAGAATAACGAAGCGGAATGCGCCGTGGAAAATGGTCGAATTTCTTTTGATATCAAACCGTATGAGATTCTGACCTTCCGTATCCCTGCTGAACAGTAAACAGAAATTACGCAACATGAAAAACTGCAACATTGCTTAATATGCTTCAACAATAAAGCAATAAAGGGCTGCCACCTGTCATATCTGACATGAGAGCAGCCCTTCATTTGTCGTTCTTTAAAATTCTTCGTACTCGCTTGGGTCCTGATCCCACAAACGTCCATCTGGACGATTAAATGCAGAGATGACCTGCATCTCTTCTGTGCTCAACTCAAAATCGAATATATCGATATTTTCCTGTTGATGCTGCAAGGAGCCGGCTTTCGGAATGGGAATGGAACCCAGCTGAACATGCCAGCGCAGAATAATCTGGGTTGGCGTTTTGCCATGCGTTTCCGCAATCCGAAGAATGTTCTCATCCTTCAGAATATCCTGTACGGCATCATTGCCACGTCCAATCGGACTCCAGGATTCGTTCACGATGCCATGCTTTGTATCCTGTTCCCGCTGATCGGCTTGGTCAAAGAACGGATGCAGCTCAATCTGATTCAGACTCGGCGCTATCCCCGTTTCCTTAATCAGCCGATCATTGTGCTCAGGCAGGAAGTTGCTGACTCCAATGGATCGGATATATCCACGTTTTTTGGCTTCGATCAGTGCTTGCCATGCCTCGACATATATGTCCTTTTTCGGATTGGGCCAGTGAATCAGATACAGGTCGTAATAATCCAGATCCGCTCTGTACAGGGATTCCTGGATCGCCACAAGTGCTTTATCATGAGCGTGATAACGCCCCGGCAACTTCGAGGAAATGAGTAGTTCTTCTCTGGCGATGGAGCTTTGTTTGATTGCTCTGCCCACCGTTGCCTCATTCTCATAGTTATACGCCGTATCAATTAATCGATAACCCGCATCCATTGCGGACGCGATCGATTTAACGCCTTCTTCACCTTTTAAACTATAGGTACCAAATCCAATTGCAGGCACTTTCAAGCCATCGTTCAATGTATATTCCGGAATTTGATGATTCATCTGAAGACTCTCCTTTGCAAAAGGTATACGAACAATATGGTAAAAATAATGCCCCTCTCCGTTTATCTACCCCTCCATAGGCGCTTGAATCAATTGGAAGTCACCACTCCATTTTAGTCGGGTGACGGCTTCCTCTTCTAGCTCTCATGAAGAACGGTCTCCTTTTCATTCAAACGAAGAGATGGGCGTGGCCGATAACCGTTGATTGCCTATAAAGTTCTTAATAGCCATAGCAGCCTGCTTATACCCGCCAGCATCGCGTAACGTTTTCCCAATAACCTCAGCATGCTCCTTGTAGGAGGCATTACCGAGCACTTCTAATACTGCGTTTCTAAGCACATCGGGTGTAAGGTTATTTTTGTCCACGATGACCCCTGCTCCCAACTCCTGTACCCGGCCTGCTACACGCGGCTGATCCGATGTTAATGGAAGCATGATTAATGGTACATTGTAATACAAAGCTTCGCTGGTACTGTTCATGCCTGCATGGGTCAGAAAAGCATCTACACACTGCAACACTTCCAGTTGAGGGACATAGGGTCTTATGATGAAATTGTCAGGAATGAGATCAGCAATGGGCTCTATATCGGTATCCTTCCCAGAAGACAAGATAAACTGCACAGGCAAATCACGAAAGGCCGTAAAGCAAAGCTTATAAAAATCAAGATCCTTATTTAAAATGGTTCCCATCGAAATATAAACTGCCTGTTTGTAAAGAGCATACAGAGATTCGTTTGCAAAGCCTGGCGCATCCTTTCGGGGGATAATAGATGGGCCAGTGAATACAAAGCTGTCATCCAGCTTCTCCCCCATGGGTTGAAAATAACGACTTGTATACACAATCTTCAGTTGTCCTGAATGCTCTAAAAGTTCCGCCAGGGAAGGTACAGCCACATCGAACTGGGAAGCTATTTGCTGGGACACTTCCACGATGCTGTTATATAGCTCCTTGACCTCCTCCGTATCATCATTCAGTTGATTGTCTGACCCAAGAGGCTCCACAAAAACAAAGGTGCTGGTTGAGCATACCGTTGGTATACCTAGCTTCTCACCTAGAATTTGTCCTCCCCAGCCTATGATGGAGTCAAAAATGATATAATCGTAGGTTTCATCATTTTTGATCAGATTCAGAACATCTGGTATAAAGCGTTGAATAACTTTTGCCAATATCATATATAAAAATTGGTAAGGATGCTTGAGTTCAAATGGCTTCATACCGGGGTTGTTGAGCAGGGTTGCCTCGTTGAAGGAATAGGCCTTAAATTGTGCGCCTAACGCTTCAATCTTCGTCCGGTATTTTTCGGTACAACAGTAAACCACTTCATCACCGTTCTCTACCAGTTCCTTGATTAATCCAAGCGACGGATTGATATGGCCTTCTGCAGGGATCATCACAACTAATACACGTGCCACGGCACTCACCTCCATTAAATTTTCCAATGCACTCAAGTGGGGGATATGGTAACCCATTCTTCCAGACCATTGGCTTGAATAAATAAAACTCTACTACCTCATTGAGGCGGTAGAGTTCCTATTCATGAGACGGAAGCATTAAAGTCTACGATACCTAACGTTTTTTACTCTCACGAGCTGGTCACGGCACCCAGACATCCCTTTTATAAAAGGTTACGCTGTAAGCATCGGTATCGCTGTATCGTCCATCTTTGCTTATCACTTTAAAATATACATTATTGTAGTCGACAAGAACCGTATCCGCTCCTGACGTATTCGTAGAAGAAGCAACCAAATTTCCAGCGCTGTCATAGGCGTACAGATCGTAATCATAGCCGGAAGGAGAACCCAGCACGACAGATTTGCCATGCCCTCTGAATGTAAAGTAGTCTACATCTGTCGGGGATGATAGATAAGACCAAGCACTTCCACCCCAGTAAGCCGGACCGTAGGGAGTGGCCACCGTTTGCGTTGGGATTTTATACGCGCTGCTCAAAGTGTCATTCGACTCGTAATTATCCGCCAAGGCCGTACCCACAATCGATCCTGATAAAAGCGTTATCATAATAGCAGAATACAATGTTTTCTTCATTTCATTCTCCCTCCATTTCTTTTGAAAAGTTAGCACGCCAAAGAGACTTCATGCTTTTCCCTCGTTCATAGACACGCCTGATCAGAAAAAGCTCCAAATCACCCCTTTCAAAATATGGAATTAATTAGATTATAATGTAAAGAAATACATATTGTCTACTTGTTTTTGCAGACATTCTGTTTTGTTATCTTGCACTGAACCCTATCCCATGAACTGACCGTCAGTCTCATAAATAAAGCACTTGGATGTGTTCCTGTGATTTTAAAATTAGCCAACTTGTTAGGACTCCACATATCCTCACCCGTGGCCGAAATGGAGGTGCATCCAAACGTAAAAACGACCACCAATATGGTGGCCGTCACATCTATTTTGATAAATCTTCTTAATACTCTCGCGCATATTGCTTATCCTCTTTCAGCTGCACAATGTCATGTCCAGTTGGATTCTGGAAGGCCCGTAGTCCAAATGTTGACGCCACCGCGAAGATATGGTCAAAGATATCCGCCTGAACGTTCTCATATACACCCCAGTTGATATCATTGCTGAATGCATAGATTTCCAGAGGCAGCCCGCGATCTTCCGGTGCTAATTGTCGCACAATCATCGTCATATCTTTATTGATTTTTGGATGATTCCTCAAATATTGATGGATATATTCCCGGAATACACCGACATTTGTCAGTTGTCTGCCGTTCACGTTGCTTTCGGTATTCACCTCGTGCTCCATGTTGTACGCTTGAATTTCCTTTAATTTTTCCGTGACATAATCAGTCAGGTAGTGGATTTTCTCAAATTCAGCCACCATCTCTTCCGTACAAAAACGGATACTGCTGATATCAATATAGATACTCCGCTTAATCCTTCTGCCACCGGACACCTGCATCCCTCTCCAGTTACGGAACGAGTCCGAAATGAGGGCGTAGCTGGGAATCATCGTAATCGTTTTATCAAAATTCATAACCTTTACCGTATTCAATGTAATGTCGATGACATCACCGTCCGCATTATACTTTGGCATCTCGATCCAGTCACCAACGCGCACCATATCGTTCGACGATAGCTGTACACCCGCCACGAGGCCCAGGATCGAGTCTTTGAATACGAGCATTAATACCGCCGATAACGCCCCAAGTCCACTAAGGATAATGAGCGGGTTCTGTCCGATCAGGCTGGAGATGACGATAATGCCCCCGATAATGAACAGGACAATCTTGGCTACCTGAATGTAACTCTTGATTGGGCGAATCTTCGACACCTCATAGGTACGATAGATATCATCGAACACATTCAGCAGAGCATTCAGAACCGTAATCATGATAACAATCATATAGGTCATTGCTGATTTTTCAATTATGGCCTGATAGGGCGAGAAAATATAAGCAGAATAATAGATTATAATGGCTGGCACAAGATGCGACAGCTTCTGAAATAAATTTTTCTGAACCACAATATGGCCCCACTTGAAACGGTTGTTACTTACGATACGATGGACCGTCTTCAGTACCACTCGCTTGGCAATCACATTCGCCAATATCGAGATCACTGCTATAAAAATAATCATAATGATGTTTGAAAGATAACCAATGGAGGGTCCACTCATGCCGAGTTCTTCTAGTTGATTTCTGATAAAGTCCATTGTTTCCTCCTGACATAATCTAGTTTAGCCTATTATTATAAAGTAGTTTGAGAGGGCAAGCAAAGTTTGTGCTCCCGCTCCGTTCTTCCTATGTATTATATATATTAAAAAAGGACCCTGTCATTCAAAGAATGATGGGTCCACTTGATTATGTCGTCTTTGCATCATGATCACGAGAAATGTCCAGCAACTCACTCACCGTCACCAGACGGTACCCTTCCGCGACCAGTTCATCCACCAGCACACGAACCGCCTCCACCGTCTGGGAACGATCCCCGTACCCGTCATGGAATATGAGCACGCTGCCGGGTTTCACCGCAGACCGGGTATGCTCCAGAATGTGCTCAACGCCGGGATTGTCCCAATCTCTCGCATCACCGTTCACCGCACCAATCGTACGATATCCACGCTCCGCCGCCAGAGACAATATATCATCGTTTACGCCAAAATACGGCGGTCGGAAGCAGCGGGCAGGTTGCCCCGTAACTTTTTGAACAAGATTTTCTGCACGTTGCAGCTCCTCTCCGGCTTCCTCCAGCGTCAACTTGGTCAGATCCGGATGCGTGTACGTATGGTTGGCGATCTCATGCCCTTCACGGTGCACCTCCGCCGCAATCTCCGGGTGGTTCTCTATCTCTTGGCCAATCATGAAAAACGTCGCCTGCCCACCGGCACGCCGGAAAATCTCAAGCACTTGAGGTGTATAGACCGGATGTGGCCCATCATCAAACGTGAACGCCACAACCTTTTCCCGAACAGACTCCTGCTCTACCATCACGATATTGACCATACTATAATGACCCCTCTCTGAAACTGACTGGCTATATACCCCTTATTATTCCATGACCACAGGCTCCGGTCTAGTCCAGAGATCACACCTTGCGAAATCCCGAATCAAGTCGATATCTACCAGAAAGATAGTACAAGCAAGCGAGCGAGCAGCAAGCCCTTCTACCGCCACGCCCTCCAGTCCAGCCCAGCCTCCAGCTAACCTTTGATCGCACCTGCGATCATACTCTTTTGCACCTGTTTGTTCAGCAGCAGATAGATGACCACCGTCGGCACCGTCGTAATCATCAGTCCAGCACCAATGATACCCCATTGCGTAATGTACGTTCCCACCATCGACATCATGCCCACCGTCAATGTCTGGTAAGCCGTGTTATTGATAAACGTTACTGCAAACATCAGCTCATTCCAGCATGACAGAAATGTGAAGATGGCTACCGTTGATATAGCCGGGGTTACCAGAGGCAGGATAATGGAGAAAAACGTCCGGTATATGCCGCAGCCGTCGATAACCGCCGACTCCTCCATCTCTCTTGGGATACCTTTGAAAAAACTGCCCAGAATGAATACAGCCATCGGAATGCCAAATGCCACATAAGGAATGATCAGAGACCAGTAGCTGTTGAGCAGGCTCAGATTCTTCAAAATAATAAACAATGGCAGCAACGCCGCATGAATCGGCACCATCATGCCCAGCAAAATGATTGTCATCGTCAACCCGCTGAGCTTCCAATTCATTCTCGTGATTGCGTATCCCGTCATGGAGGACAAGATCAGTACCAAGACAATGGAGGCTGCAGTAACCAACACACTATTCATAAAATAGGTCAGCACATGGCCGTCGGACATTGCTTTGGTGTAGTTGCTCCACAAAAACGTTTTGGGTAACCCGGCCACATCACCGCTGAAGATCTCACTGTTATCCTTCAGGGAAAACAGCGCCAGCCAGATGAGCGGGTAGATCTGTACAATCGCAACGAGGATCAGAAACGCTTGCAGGAACACTTTCCCGATCGGTCCGGAGATGGACCTCGGCTTGGGCTTTTTTTGCAACATGACTTCTACGGTACTCATGCCTTATGCCTCCCTCTACTCCGTTTTGAACAATGAATTAATGAGGATCGTACACACCAGACATTCCACAATGATAAAGACCGAGATCGCACTGCCATATCCATACCGGAACGTATCAAAAATGGTAGCGTACATCAGCGTGCTCGGCACTTCAGTGGTGTAGAACGGCCCGCCGCCAGTCAGCACATAGATCAGGTCAAACACTTTGAATGCACCAATGACCGAAAAAACAAGGCTTACCTTCAGAATTGGCTTCATCAGCGGGATCATAATGGACCACGCCGTCCGAATACGGGAAGCACCATCCATTCGAGCCGCTTCGAGCACATCCTGAGACACGGACTTCGCACCTGCATACATCAGCAGCATGTGATACCCCACGTACTGCCACAAGGTTGGAATAAAAGATGCCGCCAGCGCGGTGTCCTTCTGCCCCAGCCAGTCCTGCGCCAGGCTGGATAAACCGATACTTTGCAGCAGCACGTTCAGCAGGCCGTAATCGGCATTGTAGATTTTTGACCACAACTGGGCAATAACCACCGTCGAGATCAACACCGGGATGAAATACACGGTCCGGTAGAAACCTTCCCCCTTGACGTTGGACGCCAGAATCAGTGCGAGCACCAGCGAGATCGGCAGTTGAATGAACACCGAAGCACCCGCGAATAACAGGGAGTTCTTGACCGAATTCAGCACCCGGGTATCCTTAAACATCTCCACATAGTTGTCCAAGCCGATAAATGTACCCCTGCCCACGCCGTTCCAGTCCAGCAGACTGTAATAACTTGAGACAAAGATGGGAATAAGCACAATTCCGCAGAAGAGAGTCAGTGTGGGCAGTACAAAGACGGCTATCGTGCCTTTATTGGAAAATACAGAGTTCATTGTTGTTCTCCTCTCAAAGGCGTGACCGGGATACACCGGACCACGCCTCGTTTGGGTTCATCTTCATTGTTAGCAAGCTTCAGCTTGTCAAGCTCACGAGCGTACACATGTAAGCACTGCGCGCATATTAGCCTGCGCGACCTACAGGCTCAGCTCTGTTGGTTTGAGCTGTGCCATCTGTTTGCAGAACTCCTCCGGTGTTACATCGCCGGCAAGCAGCTGGGCAATCAGGTTTTTGTGCGCTTCGGCAGACTCCGCTGGCAGAATGTTATCCCACCACGCGATGAATGAGGTCGCCGTTTTCATAATATCTGCCGCAGACAGATCAAGGGAGGACAGGCTGGATGTGTCGAGTGCATCTGTCTTCCAGCTTGGCAGGCCGGCTCCAGCCAGGAAACCTTGTGTACCAAGCTGTTCGCTCAGATACATGAGGAATTCCACGGCTTCCTTCGAATGTTTGGTATTCTGGTTGATGTAGAAACCATCGACGGCTCCGCCGAAGATTTCGGTATTTGTGCCTTTGCCATCTTCAAACACCGGGAACGGAATCACTTTCACTTTGCCTTTGACTGCGGAGGACGGGTCCTCAATTCCAGCATTCACCCAGTTGGCCTGGAACATCATCGCCCCGTTACCTGCATTAAATGCCCCAAGCATCTCGTCATAGCTCATACTGAACATGCTGCTGTTGAACGCTCCTGCTTGCGCAAGCTGCTGCATTTTAGTCGCGGCGGCTACAAAGTCGGGCGAATCCCACTTCGACGGATCTTTAAAGGCTTCCATCACCGCAGCATTGCCTGCCTGACGCATCGCAATAATGTCGTACCAGTACATGCCCGGCCAGCGGTCCTTTTCCCCAATCACAGCCGGGGTGATCCCCGCCGCTTTCAGCTTGGAGACTGCATCCAGCAGTTCGTTATAGGTGGTCGGAATCTTGGCACCCGCCTGCTCGAACAGTTCCGTATTCACGTAAAGGTTGGCGATATGTGTGTACACGGGCAATGTGTAGATTTTGCCGTCCATATTGATCGCCTCAGCCATTCCCGGACCCATTCGTTCTTTGATATCGTCCGTCAGGTAACTTGAGATTTCCAGCACATTGCCGGATTTGATGTACGGCTGCATGAAACTCCCGCCACCCATGCCATAGAACAGGTCTGGCGCCTCACCAGCCGCAATCGATGTTTTGACTTTGGTTTTATACTGTTCTCCTGTCGTGCCCGTACGTTCAACCTGGATGTCCGGATGCTCGCTGTTCCATTTCTCAACAATCTCGGGCAGCAGTTTGGCCGAAGGATCGGTATTGCCAACTGATTGATCCCATAGCGTCAGCTTGATCTTTCCATCGCTCTCCCCCTGTGTACCACTGGACGAACCGGATGAACATGCCGCCAGACTGCTTACAATTCCCAGAGTCAGAATTAGACTTGCTGATTTTTTTAATAGCGCTTTCATCTCTATGGACCTCCCTATGTGTTTTAGTTCGTTCTAGCCCATATTTTAGGCGAACTGTGCGTTGTTCTCCATTTAGAAAACAGGCATCGATTTGTAATATTCGAACATATGTGGAATTGGAACTGGTAGTGTGGGGGGTACATTCTCGTTTTTCAGGTTTTTACATTCCGATATTCGTTCATGGACCGACCGATATGTTTTTTGAACAAGACGCTGAAATAATGCGGGTCCGGGATGCCTACCTGCTGCCCGATCTCATACCCCTTTAAATCGGTCTGCTTCAGCAACGTTTCGGCCTTTCTCATACGAAGCTGCGTCATATATTCCACAAATGTCTGCCCGGTCTCTTTTTTCATCAGCCGTCCCAGATGGCCCGAACTTACGTAAAAAGCAGCCGCGGTGCTGGAAAGTCCCACTTCCGCATTGCCCATGTTCTCTTCAAGATAAGCCATCACCCGGTCGATCAGATTGCCTTCCTTGGCCTGTCGCTTGGCTTGTATGACATCCGATACGGTGCGGACATGCTGCTCCAGCATGCTTTTTAGTTCGGGCAAATGATCTGCTGTAAAAATGGCCGCAACGGCCTCTTTGTTCAATGCGTGCTCTCCCTCAATCTGCTGCTCTATGGCAGCACGCTGGCACTCCGTAACCACGTCCATGGCTGCCATCCGAAACTGTGAAACGTCCGAAAACGGCACAGACAGCATACGCTCCAGCAACAATACGGCTTCTTCCCCCGCACCAACACTGACGTAAAATTGCAGTTGTTGGAGCAACTGAGCATCCGAGTGGTAGGGCCTCTTACCGTTTTCGATGACCAGATCCTCGAAGCAAATAACCTGATTTTTCCCCACAAACGCCTGATAATCGAGTGCACGACAAGCTTCCCGGTATCCCACACAGGCCCTTCCCCATCCTGATTGCCATTGCCCAATCCCTACGGTCACATCAACTTCACACCCTTCGAGCTTAAGTGTATGTTGAAGTTCTTCCTGAAGCTGCTGTACCTGATTGGTAAATTCCGTATCCGCACCAAGTGAGAGCACAACTATCCGGTTATGCGGGTCCATGACGATAATGGTTTGTAAATCCTGCGGATAAAATGCCTGCACCTGCTTCATGCCTACCATTCGCAGCAAAATATGTATTTCCTCAGCGGGTTGTCGATGGGCTTCTGTTTGATGCTGGCTTAATTGGGGCTGACCATGTTGTTGTTGGGGTCCTCGATGTGCTTCATGTGTTTGGTGTGTTTGGCGTGTTTGGTGATATGGTTCGGACAGATGTGGATATACCTCTGGTGCAGCTATCTTCGCTTGCGGTACAGCAACCTCCACCTCCATTACTGCGATGCGCAATCCTGGTTCGCCAGACGAGATAGGAATGCCGAAGAAACGCCCCTTCTCTTGTAGTTCATCCTCAGGTATCACATCACTTAACCATTGATTTACAAACCTCTCCCTGAGATAAGGCAAACTCTGCTTCATCTCCTCCCGCAGCTTCATCAGCTCGTACTCACGCCCCATCTCCTGCTCGATTGCCACTCGCAGCTTCGTCGTAACCTGTAATAACTCAGAAGCACGGATGGGTTTCAAAATAAAATCGGATATGCCCAGCTTCACACTCTGACGAGCATATTCAAATTCATCATGTCCCGTCACAACCACGATTTTTATGTTCGGGTAACGCTCCATGAGGATGCCACTTAGTTCAATGCCGTCCATCTTTGGCATGTATATATCCGTGAACACGATGTCTGGACGCAACAACTCAACCTGATTCAAAGCCTCTGCAGCATCGGAGGCCTCGCCAATGATGGTCATGCCTTGCTGCTCCCAATCGATACGCATGCGCAGCAGATTTCGGATGAGGTACTCGTCATCCACAATCAATACCTTTAATGGTTCCACAGTTAATTCCATGATTCATCGGCTCCCTTCAGGATCGTTATGATAATGGTTGTTCCTTTTCCAACTTCGCTCTGCAGCTTGAGTCCATCTTCTCTGTCATAGAAAATGCGAAGCCGCTCCATCGTTCCCCACAAGCCAAAGCTTGGATTGTGTTTAGAGTTATAGGTAGGATTAGAAATATTAGATGAGTTTGAGCGATTAGATGAGTTAGAACGGTTAAACATGTTCATTTCTGTGCGTTGAACCTGCTGTACTTCTTCCTCGGACATGCCGACTCCGTCGTCAGTGATCGTTAGAAGTACTCCCTCCTTGGATCGACAAGCTTGGATGCGTATCGTGCCCGGGCTGCCTTTGGGACGAATACCGTGATACAGCGAATTTTCCACCAACGGCTGGAGCACAAGCTTGGGAATCATCACTCGTTTACAGCCTGAATCGATATCGTACTGCACCTCAAATACACCGGGGTATCGCACCTGCTGGATCGTCAGATAATTGCGTACAATCTCAACCTCCTCGTGCAGTGTAATCAGTTCACGCCCTTTGCTGACACTCAGCCGATAATAACTTCCGAGCGCTTCTAACAGCTCACATACCTTTTCGTTCATGCCGGACATCGCCAGGGAGGTAATGGAATCAAGTGTGTTATATAGAAAATGCGGCTTGATCTGCGCCTGAAGTGTATTCAGCTCTGCTCGGCGGATCGTCTGCTGCTCCTGAATGATGCGTTTCAGCATCTGGTCAATCTGCTCAATCATCTGGTTGTATCCTCCATATAGCTGTGCGAACTCGTAACTGTTCAGCTCAACCGTCACTTTGCGGAAGTTCCCACTTGGCGCTTTCTGCATGGAACGAAGCAGCTTGTGAATCGGCTTAATGATGCTGCGTGAGATGATGAACGAACTGACGAAAAAGACCGTTCCATTCACTGCCAGTAGAATCAACGCAAGCAGCACCATGGATTTATTACGGGTATCCGTAGCCCGGTATGGGCTCATGCTGATGAATTTCCACTGATCATCACCAGCCGAACGATAGGTAACCGCATATTCCTGACCACCCGATTGCAATGTGATGAAGCCGGAAGATTGCTCTTGAAATGTTTGTTTTAACTTGGCCTGATTGGCCTCTAACATCTCGTACATCCCTTCCTGTCCAGAAGCCGCAGATATGGATTCGCCGGATACAGCAGGCACGGCCTTCTTTCCATCGGTAGCGTTGGTTGCAATCACCCGCTGATGCTCATCCAGGATGGCCACCTGAAATGAATCCGGTGCAGACAGGTTGGCATAGGCCTGAGCGATTGATTTGCCTTTGATGTTCATGACCAGAAATCCAAGCGGAGACGTATCATCCAAATCCCGAATGAGGCGAATAAACGACACCACCTCTTGCCCATCATTCTCCCCCGTCGCCGAGACTCCGCTGTCGTTGTTGCCACCATTCAGCCTGAGCAGATATCTTCCGTTATGCTTCAGTGCCTGTTCGTACCACGGCGCTTCCTTCACATTCGCTTCCATAAACGTGGGCCATTCCTGTGTACCAACCGAGAATCGGTGCCCCGAATTATCGTAAATATATACTGAATCGATAATTGGAACCGCTTGCATAAGATTGGTCAAATACGCGCTGACCTTGGACTGTGTCTGTAAATTGGAGTACACGTTGCCCTGCCGCAGCAGGTTCTGCAAGTTGGGATCGGAGAAAATCATTTTCGAATAATTGTTCACGTTCTCGATCATCAGATTAACGTTGGTTTCAATGGATGTAATCGTCTGTAGTGATGCTTCATTGATCTTTCGTTGCGCGTCATTCTCCGAGATTCGATTTAAAACCAACGCACTAAACGCCACCGTTAGCAGAATAATGACAAAGTAGGCAAACGGGATTTTAAAAGCCAGCGTCTTGGGCTTGCGTTGGATAAACTCTTTGAAACGGGGCGTCCAATTGTTCTTCATTGCACTGGTGTTCGCTTTTGCATTTGCGTTTACTTTTGCATCGGTCTCAATATCTGATTGGGTCGTTGCTTTCACTTCTATTTTTCATCTCCCTCTGTTACTGCTCCTTCATCTGTTGTTGCATCTTTTGCTCTTTGATTCACTGTGACCCTCCTTTGTTTCCGAGGTGTGATGGGTTTATCGGCTGGGATCGGATGACCTGTTGTGATATCCACCACTCTCTCGGATTTTATACAATTGTATATTATAGGACTGTGTATGGAGGAGGCTCAACTCTTTTTATCGCTTGGGGATGGCTTGACTGAGTGAAGTAGAATGAGGCTTTGGGAAGACGATTGTTGTGAACGCTGTGAATGCTGTGGGTGGGGGCCCCGTAATTGGAGCCGCAAGGAGCACTGCTTTATAAAATTTTGGAGGTACAGATAATAAGTTGTGGTTTTGCCGGATGGAGAGTGAAGCGGGGGGGAGGGGCAGAGGATCTGAATACACAAAAGACGATGATAAACGTCTACCTTGATATGGCATACTTTTGAGCAAGATTACGATATCTACGGGCATCATTCTTACTACTTACAGAGTGTTGATCGAGTGGTTAAGGTTGGGAAAATCCAATTATCGTTTTCTCGTATGATGAATTTAAGTAGGGAAAGTGTCGGGGGAAAACTGCCCTCGGGCAGGACAAGTAAAGAGTTCATTATGGTAAGAAACAGCGAATCGTGATCAAAGCGAGAATTCGGTAACGCCTTTTTTGGAGGCATATTTCAGCGTGTAGCTTCCTTCTGTGCCATATGGCATCGTAGCGATTTGGATGCGGGTATAATCCAACCGACTCTCTCTCAGCACTTTTTTAACTAGCGCTATGCTCCGATCTTCGTCCGCTACCACACAGAAAATGTTCATTACATATTCCTTCGGATCAGCCACACGGCTGCCCAGGTCACATCCATCCACCTCTCCCAACTCCGCCTGGGTCAGAACAGTTTCCAGATATTCCATCACCTTTTCCTTCAACCAATGATCTCGTTTGCCGCCCTGCGCGCTCTTCAGTGGATATTGCACCACAAGCCAGTATTTTTCACTCATTTAGCTTCACCAACCAATCTTTATATGATAGGACATTACATTATGTGTAGGGCATTTGAACGATAAAAATGCATATGTTAGCCTTACATTCCTCCAGTTCAAAATGGGCTAGATCATTGACCTTACTGCTTTTTGGAATTGTACTGCCCTTCCATTTGCAGGATGAGGAACATGGTGATGTTTAATGAGATGGGAGCTTAACATGTCTGCTGACTTTCTGCCAATAGCCACGATCTGAGCATCAGGATTCAGTTGCATAAGCTGTCTGGCGAATACCACACCATCCTCCAACTCTGCCAAAGTCGGCGTTCGATTCGTCATCTTTTTTTCAGAAGATTGATAAGGATGAAAGGGATAGATGTTCCAAAATATAAAGTCCGTTGGTTTCCACCTTGAACTGGATAACACTTCGCCCCATATGATGGATGCTGTCGGTTCTGCAAATCCATACAGTGCCTGACTCCGGTTAGATTTGACGATATTGGGCAGGCTTGTTCGGACACCCGGCTCACCTGAAAAAATCATCTGGTGATTCACCAGCGAGTGATTCCCGGTAACCATTCGCTCGGACGTCAAGGGTACGCCGGAGAACCTCGCCCCTTGATATCCCACAGCTTCAGCAATAAAAATGTACCGAGCCTTGGACATTCTCGGTTCCAAATACCTGACCAAATGTTCCGAACGAATTTTCACCGCTTCGGGGCCGATATCATAGCCCGTCACATAATCTCTCCAGGGATTAATCACATTTACTGGCGACGCATATGCTTGTATCCCTGCAACAAACTCGCGGATCTGTTGCTGCGTTTGGCTCATGTTTTTTTGCCTCCTTTGGGAGATTACGGAGTAAATTGGGCTTGCTTCAGCTTATTTTACAAAGATTATATCATAAACAGAAAAACCACCAACCAGAACGCTGGTTGATGGTGGATAGAAACTGTAGAAAACTATTGTGGTATAACTTCTTCCCACTGACCATTGGTGGTTTCTTTGTAGGTAAAAATGTTTCCATCATACTTTCCCTGAATAAAGTTAGAACCCGCTTCTTTCCATTCCTTAGTAACAGATAGGACAACTTTAGAATTCTGTGAATTTATTAAAACGTATTTCCCTCTTGATAAATTAATCTCAAAGGCTACTGGATAAAAATCGTACCAGAATAGATTGTCTGATTTCTCTCCCAGTATACCCGCATCACCAACTTTAGAGAAATGAGGACTGATGACTCGAAACCTGAACTCCAACCACTTTCTGGGATCTAAAGGAAATTCGTAATGACTATTGGGCTCCACTATAATATATGACTTTTCAGGAACCGGGTGTTGAACTTGAACTTTGTGCTCGATTATTTCTTTGGATATTACTCGAAAAACTAAATATACCACTATAAATAGTATCGAAATAATTACGGGTAATTTAGGCTTGTTCCTCAAAAAAATACTCAATCCAAGACCAATAATTAACGGAAACCAAATCCATGGATCTCCCAATGTAATGGCCCCCATAATATATGATTTATCGCTAAAGGGATAGAATGCTGGTAAATCATGTCCCATATAGTCTAAAAATAAGTGTCCAAACAAGACAGACAAAATAGAAGATCCCCAGATTAATTTGAAACTTGTCTTTTTATAGAACAGTTTTGTCAAATATGCTATTCCTAAAGCTAAAAGGGGTGTAAACAATATAGAATGGGACCACGGAGCTACACTTCTATCCCCAAAAATATCAGGAATTATTCCACACAGAGCACCCGAACATATACATATTATAAGATTTTTCCATGTATCCCTTGGCAAAAAGCAGTATGCAATTACCGCCCCAAGAAGAGCATGTGATAGAAGATGAAACAACAAATATAAGTACGGATCCAAAATACCTACTCCTTTACTCTATTATTATAAATATTGTATTTAATGTTAAATATTATAAATTATTTTTTCATATAAAAGACCCTGAGAGTCGAACCTTTTCCAAAGGTCTGCAGGGAGTAGTCTCCGTTTGGATGTATCCAATCTACTTTCTTAGATCTAAATTCGCGTACCAAGCCAGCATCTGCTCCACAAAAGTGGGATCCACAAGCTATTAAAAATCCTTATAACAATGGATGGTCCGTATGTATTTTCTATTATCATAATCTGGTCTAGCTAAAGCAGGCTATAGATACCTATATACGTTTCAGAACCTAAATGTACCTGATATACTTTCTGGAAGCTGCTTTCGACCTATATATACCTCTATTTCCTCCATTTATATAATTTAGGTTATTATATCATAAAATAAAAATCCACCAACCAGAACAATGGTTGGTGGATTTTGCTTACTTTAATGGAGGTGAGGGGGTATCGAGCCTTTGACCCGAAGATAACGGCACAAGAGCTTCTACGGGTATAGTCACAGTTTTGATGTCACCCGAGTGTCAGTAACCCACAAGAACAGGATTAGCCCAAGCAGGTATGGACTCAACACAGTAGATCAAATCACCCTGTATGATTTCTGCAACAATTAAAGGCTCGTATGTATTATCAATGATGATAACCCGATCTGCGATGGCTAGAGCCGGTTTAAGGTTCTTCAATGACTGACCATATCGATAACGAATGTCTTCTTCTGCGATCCAATGTCCGCCTTGTTCAACACGAGAGGCTACACGATCTATATGCATTTGAACATCCTCAAGGCCGATATAGTATACGACGATTTCGCAACTTTTTTCTTTAGCAATTTCCATATGTTTTAAAACAAATGATCCGGACAATGTCGTTTCAATAGCGAAGTTTACACCACTTTTAATGAGAGTTCTGATTCTTTTCACAGCTTCCCTGCCAGCAGACAGATCAGCACTGCGCGGATTCTCTGGCTTCAACTCTCTTGCAATTTGATCCGGATCAACCAGTTCACCAAGCCACTCTCTCATTTGCATACTGAGTGTACTTTTCCCTGCTCCATTGGTTCCAGCAAACACAGTCATAACTGGTCTGATTTCACTCATGATACTCAAACTCCTGGCGTTTCCCAGTAGCATCAAATATAATTTCAAATTTATTTCCTTCAGCATCCTCACGAACGCGTTTGTTGTTCTTTATATAATAAATAGAGGCACCTGATTCTTTAGCTTGTTTCCGTGCATGTTGATTGGCTTTATTTAAAATTTCTTGGAGCTGTTCTCGATTTTCCAACATCTTGAGTCCCCCAATCTAAATTTATGCTTATTATATCATAAACATAGAAACCACCAACCAGATTACTGGTTGATGGTTTCTTGACTCTAATGGAGGCGAGGGGAGTCGAACCCCTGTCCGAAGATAACGGCACATAAGCTTCTACGGGTGTAGTCACAGTTTTGATGTCACCCGAGTATCGCCCCGTAACCGGCTATACGTTGGGTCAGCCTGATTGTCTTCTTCAGCACACCCCAGGCGGAGATGTGACAGCGTATCCCACTACTAGTTAGCCCCTATCCCTGTCACATGGGCGATGCAGGGTAGAAGCACGCACACAGTTTCTTAGGCTGCGAAAGCGTAGTTTGTTTGTTGTTTGCCGTTTAATAGGCTTTAGCGTTGATAAAGCGGACGCGTCCCCACTACCCGCTACCCATGCTCGAACTATCCCCGTCGAATCCATAAACGCCCCCTCAATGAAGAAGGGCTCCAGGATTAATCCGTGAATACGGAGCAAAGGTGCTGCACATCTTTTTCCTCCAAGGTAAAAAGATGCTTCTTTCAAACTCGGCATTCCAGTCTGCTACATGAGTAATCATAACACAGGACACATCACCGAAATAGTACAGATTGCTGGAAGACATTCCAGCAGGCTGAGCATGTGTACAAGGTTATCCAATACAACAGGCTCAATCGTCTACATATTATACCGCGTCGCCAATCGGAAGTAAAGTTTACCCAGATCGGCTCACGAACAACTGTACCTTAGTATTTTACCCACGCGCCTGATAAACTACGCAACAGCTGATAATTTAAATTCATCACCGCACTCTCCATGCTCCTGGCAATTTTCTTAGTCACACACAACAAAAATCAGCCAACTGCACACTTCGGCTATTCACATCAAATCACCTTCCCCAAACACAAATAAAAAAAGCCTCAATCTTGCCCATTGCAGGACAAACCTTGAGACTCCTTAACTCATACATCAATCTTCCTAGCTTCATCATAAAAAACTATCTTATACACTTAAAAGTAAAGCATTTACGCCCAGCGCTCCACTTAACGCGCAACCTTCTGCTTCTCGCGCAGTACCCGTTGGATATCACGTTGTGCATCGCGCTTCGCGGCAGTTTCACGTTTATCATACTGCTTCTTACCTTTACCCAGTCCGAGCAAAAGCTTTGCATAACCATTGCGGATATAGATTTTCAGCGGAACAATGCTGTACCCATCCTGTTTCGACAGCCCGAGCAGCTTGTGAATCTGCACTTTATGCATCAACAACTTGCGCGTACGTGTTGGATCAAGCGGATTATTTCGGTTCCCTTGTTCAAAAGGACTAATATGCATATTGTGAATATGAATCTCACCGTTCCGAATCGTGGCAAATGCATCACCAATATTCGCACGGCCGTTACGAAGAGATTTGATCTCCGTTCCGGTAAGCACCATGCCCGCTTCATACGTATCTTCAATGAAGTAGTCATGGGAAGCCTTTTTATTCTGTGCGAGCACTTTACTCTGTCCATCATTCTTACCCATGTCCTCACTCCTTCTCCGTAAAATAAGCCGGTACCATGCTCTATAGCAGCGCACCCAATGTTGCACCAAGGTACCACGTGCCAGACCCTAATTGTAGCAAGTACGGCTGTTAAAATCAAGAAAGAGGCGACCTCTGCCGCCCCTCCTCATTACACCACTTTCAGACTGTGCGAAACAACACACCGGCTAAAGTGACTATTTTCTCCAACGCTTAACCTGGAGGAACGACTTGTAATCCGTTTCTCCAAGTTACGTTAGCTTTATTTTTTCTTTTTCCGTACAAAAGCTGCCGTGCCGTTACCAGCTGCACCTTTGCTCTTCTTCCGCTTGCGTCGTGGTGCTCCGCCTTCCTGAGCGCCACCAGGAGTTGCATTCTCTCCAATAAATACGCCGCTTGGCGAAGTGTTTTTGCGTCCACTTCCGCCTTTGCCACCTTTATTGCCGCCCTTGCCGGATTTAAAGCTTCCTTCACCGCGACCGCTGCCGCTGTTCAGGCCACTTCCTTGTCCATCGGTTGAACTACTGTCCGATCCACCCGATGTAGAGCTATATCCGCCTTTACCTGAGCCAAAACCAAAGCTCACCGCACCTTTGCCTCGGCCAGTTGATCCTCCAGCATCACCAGCACGACGCTCACCTTTTGGTTTGCCGCCGCCTTTACCTGCGTAGCCACCAGATGAGCCTGCGCCCGCGCCTGCACTCGCTGCTCCACCGCGACCGCCACGTCCACCTTTGCTGCTTTCTTCCGTTGATCTGCCACCACGGCTGGCTCCAGCAGCGGATGAGCCTCCTTTGCCGCCACGTGAACCGCTGAAACCACCCGGTCCACCCTTGACACCGCCGCGACCGCCACCACTTGCTGGGCGTCCACCTTTACCGCCACGTCCGCCACCGAAGCCGCCAGGACGTTCACCGCGAGGTTTCATATCTACCATTTCAAAATCAATCGTATACTCTTCCATGCTTACACGTGCCACACGGATCTTCACTTCATCACCGATGCGGAAGACTTTCGAGGTACGTTCACCAATCAGAGCCATATGCTGATCGTCAAAATGGTAATAGTCGTCCGTAAGCGCGCTCAGGCGAATCAGACCTTCAACGGTGTTCTCCAGTTCAATGAACATACCGAAGCTGGTCACGCTGCTGATCATGCCTTCGAACTCTTCGCCTACTTTATCGAGCATGTACTCGGCTTTCTTCATCTTCTCTGTATCCCGCTCAGCTTCTACCGCCACACGTTCACGTTCCGAAGATTGCTGCGCAATATCGGCCATGCGTCCAGCCAGGTACTCCTGACGGTTCTCCGGCAAAGCGCCTTTGTTCTCGATCACTTCGCGAATCACTCGGTGAATGACGAGATCGGGATAACGACGAATTGGAGACGTAAAGTGACTATAGAATTCTGCCGCCAGGCCAAAGTGACCCGACATTTCGGAATCATACTTCGCCTGTTTCATGGAACGCAGCATCATCGTACTGATCACGGTCTGTTCCTTCGTACCGCTAATATCCTCAAGCAACGATTGCAGTGCACGTGGATGAATTGCGTTGCCACGTCCTTTGACTTGGTGTCCGAAATTCGCCGCAAAGGCGAGGAAATTTTGCAGTTTTTCCTGATCCGGGTCTTCGTGCACACGATAAATGAACGGAACCTTCAACCAATGGAAATGCTCTGCCACTGTCTCGTTCGCTGCCAACATGAACTCCTCAATGATTTGCTCCGCTATAGAACGCTCCCGTTTCACGATATCTACCGGTTTACATTCTGCGTCCACAATGATTTTGGATTCTTCAAAGTCAAAGTCAACCGCACCACGGCGCATACGCATGGCACGCAGCTTCAAGGCGATCTCTTTCATCAAATGGAAATCATCCACCAGATCCTTATAACGCTCGAGCAATTCCGGCTCTTCACCTTCAAGGATTTTGCGAACGTTGGAATACGTCATCCGCTCTTTGGTTTTGATTACACTCGTGAAAATGTCATGTTTCACAACCTTCATCTGGTCGTTAAACTCCATCTCACAAGACAAAGTCAAGCGGTCTACCTGCGGGTTCAAACTACAGATCCCGTTGGACAGACGCTGTGGCAACATCGGAATAACCCGGTCCACCAGATACACACTGCATCCACGGTTGTAGGCTTCCTGATCCAGCTTGGAATTTTCCTGCACATAATAGCCAACGTCGGCAATATGAACACCCAGACGATAGTTACCGTTAGGCAGCTTCTCTACATTTACAGCATCATCCAGATCCTTTGCATCTTCGCCATCAATCGTAACAATGTTAAGTCCACGCAGATCACGACGACCCTGTTGTACAATCTCTTCATCCGTGATGGAGTCTGGTGCTTTCTCCGCCTCTTCTACTACTTCATCCGGGAAAGCTTCAGGCAGCTGATGCTTGCGAATAACGGACAAAATATCAATACCCGGCTCATCCTTATGACCGAGAATCTCGATCACTTCACCTTCAGCTGCAGCACGACCCTCTGGGTAGCTGACGATCTTTGCTACGACCTTCTGTCCATCAACAGCCCCTGCAAAGTTGGTACGCGGGATGAAAATATCGCGATTAATCCGTTTGTCATCGGGAATGACGAAGCCGTACACTTCATGGCTTTGGAATACACCAACCACTTGTGTCACAGCGCGATTAACAATACGAACAATCTCACCCTCCAGGCGACCGCCAGATGGTCCTTGCGATGTTACTTTAACGAATACCGTGTCACCATTCATCGCACTCTTCATATCATTGGCATGAATGTACACATCCGGGTGCTCCCGATCCTCAGGAATGAGGAAAGCAAACCCTTTGGCGTGAGCTTGTAAACGTCCGCGTACCAAATCCATGCGCTCTGGCATGCCATAGCGATTGTTACGGGTCAACAAAACTTTGCCGGATTCCTCCAGCGTATTAAGCATAATCAAAAAGGCTTTGAAATCAGCTGCATCTTCGATCGCGAAGTGCTGTTCCAACTCCTGATAAGTCATTGGTTTATAAGCGGTTTCCCGCATAAAGTCG
Source organism: Paenibacillus sp. BGI2013 (assembly GCF_002843485.1). Lineage (NCBI taxonomy): Bacteria > Bacillati > Bacillota > Bacilli > Caryophanales > Paenibacillaceae > Paenibacillus > Paenibacillus sp. BGI2013. The sequence continues at coordinate 48,134 of NZ_PJFA01000014.1, read as the reverse complement.
AGCAATTGTTGTTCTGTTATCATTAATATATTCACCTCGGGAAACATAAAAGTGTAATCAAGTCTCATCTCTTTATGTATCGGAATACTTACCATTTTCATGCAATACCATGTCACTGTCGTGAAGAGTGTAGTAGTGCATCCCTACTATCTCATACCCTAGTATACACGAATTCAATCCGGCCCATCCGTACCTCGCAAAAAAACCACAGTTGCCGGGCGCTCCTCTAAAATCACGCTTTCACGTATCTCTACAGCATTTTATGCGATACACGTGCTGTGCGCATCTGGAAAAGGACTACATCCGAAAATTTTCTGTACACATGACATTCATTATAGGGAGTGAGTTCGCGTAACGAATAAGCGAGGGACATACCATACATGATAGGGGTGTGTTGCATGTTAAGGAAGGAAAACCAAACAGAAGTGAGAAGAAGACCGAAAATCATGGAGTCTATAGATTAAATTGTTGGAAAAGTTTGGACGCGTAAGAATTTATTAAAAAACCCCCGTTTCTTCACGAAACGAAGGTTCATCAATTAAGCCATTAGCTTAAGCTATTCATTGAACAGCAGTTCCGAATCTTACTTGGAAACCACCGTAACAACAATAGACAAAATCATAAATCCTGCACCCAGTACCACCGTTGCACGTTGCAGGAAGAGATCCAATCCGCGCGCTTTCGTTTTACCGAAAAGATGTTCCGCACCACCGGAGATGGCACCCGCCAAACCAGCGCTTTTCCCGTGCTGCAGCAATACTACAGTGATTAGACCGATCGAGAAAACAACGAGCAGCAATTTCAAAGCAATATCCATTCTTTCCACCTCCTACCCATGTGGGCATACATCTCACCATAAAAACAGTTACTTTAATTGTAACATAGCTATGGTTGTACTACAAGTAGTACAGTTTATACAATGCCCTAAATTTCACCATCTGCGTGATCCTTACGTTATACCATTACTTCGTTGCAATAAAAAAGACAAGCCGGTTACCCGGCTTGCCCGTAAAAGCTGGATATCCAGCTTATTTTTTAAGGTTGTAGAATCCTTTAAGACCATTGTATTGAGCCAGTTCACCCAGTTGATCCTCAATGCGGAGCAATTGGTTGTACTTCGCGATACGGTCAGTACGGGAAGGAGCACCCGTTTTGATTTGACCAGCGTTAGTTGCAACAGCGATATCAGCAATTGTGCTGTCTTCGGACTCACCGGAACGGTGAGAGATTACAGCTGTGTATCCTGCGCGTTTAGCCATTTCGATTGCATCAAATGTTTCAGTCAATGTACCGATTTGGTTAACTTTGATCAGGATGGAGTTACCGATACCTTCGTTGATACCTCTGCCCAGACGCTCAGTGTTTGTTACGAACAGGTCATCACCAACGAGTTGTACTTTGTCTCCCAATTTCTCAGTGAGCAATTTCCAACCATCCCAGTCATCTTCGGACATACCGTCTTCGATTGTGATGATTGGGTATTTCTCAACCCATGAAGCCAGAAGGTCAACATACTCAGCGGAAGTGTAAGATTTACCTTCGCCAGCAAGTGTGTACTTACCATCTTTGTAGAACTCAGTGGAAGCAACGTCCATACCCAAGAATACGTCAACGCCTGGTTTGTAACCAGCTTTTTCAATTGCTTCGATGATTGTAGTGATTGCTTCTTCGTTCGAACCAAGGTTCGGTGCGAAACCACCTTCGTCACCTACAGCTGTGTTCAAGCCTTTGGAGCTCAATACGGATTTCAAGTTGTGGAAGATCTCTGCACCTACGCGAAGAGCTTCTTTGAAGCTTGGTGCTCCAACTGGAAGAACCATGAACTCTTGAACGTCGATGTTGTTGTCAGCATGCTCACCACCGTTGATGATGTTCATCATTGGTACTGGCAATGCTTTAGCGTTGAATCCGCCCAGGTAAACGTACAATGGCAGGTCCAGAGCGTCAGCAGCTGCGCGAGCTACTGCCATGGATACAGCCAGGATTGCGTTAGCGCCCAGTTTACCTTTGTTTGGCGTACCATCCAAAGTGATCATCAATTTGTCGATACCCAGTTGATCCAATGCATCCATACCGATAACTTCTGGAGCGATTGTTTCGTTTACGTTTTTAACAGCTTGCAGAACGCCTTTACCGAGGTAACGGGATTTGTCACCATCGCGAAGCTCAACTGCTTCGTGGGCACCAGTGGATGCACCAGATGGAACGATTGCGCGTCCGATTGCGCCGGACTCCAGGTATACTTCAACTTCTACTGTAGGGTTACCGCGGGAGTCGAGGACTTCGCGAGCGTACACGTCAGAAATAATAGTCATTTGTGATAATCTCCTTTATAGTTGGGATTTAATTTTGGGACCAACTTGTGTTTGCCCTTATTTCACTACGTCAGCAGAATCGTCTTCTGATCGCTGTTATCCCCTGATTTCTATGAACTTACTTTCATAAGTTGAAATCATGTGATAAAGGCGAGCGCTTTGCTTCTTCAGACTATTTCTGCTGTCTTCGTTCAATGTGCAAACGCCAAACCGTCCAATTATATATGTTGTTGCGCAACTTATTTACGGGTAGAGATAACGGATGTACCTGTCATCTCAGCCGGTTTAGGCAATTGCATCAGGTCAAGGATCGTTGGCGCGATATCTGCCAGGATTCCGCCTTCACGCAGCGTTACATTTGCATCAGTAACGATGAATGGAACCGGGTTCGTTGTATGAGCTGTGAACGGACGTCCTTTCTCATCGAACACCATATCCGCGTTACCATGATCCGCCGTGATCAGTACAACGCCGCCTTTGGCAAGTACTGCATCCACAACACGGCCCATGCACTCATCTGTTACTTCAACCGCTTTGATGGTAGGCTCCAGCATGCCGGAGTGTCCAACCATATCAGGGTTAGCAAAGTTCAGAATGATGGCGTCATGTTTGTCTGCTTCGATCTCGCGAACACATGCGTCAGCTACTTCATAAGCGCTCATCTCTGGTTGCAGATCATACGTTGCAACTTTTGGTGAGTTGATCAGTACACGAGTTTCGCCCGGAAGCTCCACATCACGACCGCCGCTGAAGAAGAAGGTAACGTGCGGGTATTTCTCAGTTTCTGCAATACGCAGTTGTTTTTTATTGTTCTGTACCAGAACTTCACCCAGGGTGTTGTCGAGGTTCTTCGGCGAATAAGCCACATAACCTTCAACCGTCTCGCTGAACAAAGTCAAGCATACAAAGTGCAAGCCCACAGGGAACTTCGGACCACGCTCGAAACCGCGGAAATCCTGGTTCGTGAATACTTGCGACAACTGGATCGCACGGTCAGGACGGAAGTTGAGGAAGATAACGGAATCGCCGCTCTCAACCAAACCTACCGGCTCACCATCCGCTTTGACGATAACCGTTGGTTCAACGAATTCATCAAATACGGATTTCTCATACGATTCTTCAACCGCTTTGAGTGGGTCAGTGTATTTTGGTCCATCTCCATAAACGATGGCACGGTATGATTTCTCAACCCGTTCCCAACGTTTGTCACGGTCCATCGCGTAATAGCGACCTTGAACCGTAGCGATTTTACCTACACCGACTTCTTCAATCTTGGCGATCAGTTTCTGCATGAAGTCTTTACCACTGTCTGGCATAACATCACGGCCATCCATGAAAGCATGAATATATACATCATTCATTCCTTCTTTTTTGGCCAGATCTAGCATAGCAAACAGGTGGTCGATGTGACTATGTACGCCGCCATCAGACAACAAGCCGTAGAGATGAAGTTTTTTGCCGCTTTGTTTCGCTTCGCGAACGGCTTTGACAAGTGTTTCATTGTCGTAGAACTCGCCGTCACGAATGGATTTGGAGATACGGGTCAAATCCTGGTATACGATCCGGCCGGCACCAATGTTCAGGTGACCTACCTCGGAATTTCCCATTTGCCCTTCTGGCAAACCTACAGCTTCACCGCAAGCAGTGAGCGTTGTATGTGGGAATTGGCTCATGAAACGGTCGTAGTTCGGTTTCTTGGCTTGCGCTACCGCATTGCCTTCCACCGTGTTACGCAGACCAAAGCCATCCATGATGATCAGTGCTACAGGTTTTGGAGCTGTCATCTTACTTCGCCCCCTCAACAAGCGCGATGAACGAAGCCGGCTGCAAGCTGGCACCGCCAACAAGTGCGCCGTCGATGTCGCTTTGTCCGAGGTATTCTGTTACGTTCTCTGGTTTAACACTGCCGCCGTATTGAATACGAACTGCATTCGCAACCGTCTCGTTGTACAGATCCTTCACCAGCGTACGAATGTAAGCAATAACTTCATTCGCATCTTGGGAAGTGGAGGATTTGCCTGTACCAATCGCCCAGATTGGCTCATAAGCGATAACAACTTGTGCCGCTTGCTCTGCAGACAGACCTGCAAAAGCAGCTACTGTTTGCACTTTGCATACATCTTTTGTTTGGTTCGCTTCACGCTCTTCAAGCGTCTCACCAAGGCAGAAGATTGGAGTCAATCCGTGACGGAATGCTGCATGCAACTTTTTATTGACAGTCTCATCGGTTTCCGCAAAATATTGACGGCGCTCCGAGTGACCAATAATGACATAATCCACACCCAGGTCTTTCAGCATCACGCCGCTGATTTCACCTGTGAATGCACCGTTATCTTCAAAATGAAGATTTTGTGCACCAATTTTGATGTTTGTGCCTTTAACAGCTTCTACCAGGGATGGCAGATTTGTAAACGGTGCGCAGATTACAGTTTCCACGCCTTCAACTTCCGCTTTTCCTTTAACTTCCTGAATGAAGTCATTGGATTCGGAAACCGTTTTGAACATTTTCCAGTTACCTGCGATAATCGGTGTTCTCATGGGTTTCAACTCCTTCATGCTATAGACTACTAAAACTTACTTGTCGTTCAATGCCACTACGCCTGGAAGTACTTTACCTTCCATGAACTCGAGCGATGCACCGCCACCTGTAGAGATGTGGTTCATTTTGTCAGCCAATTTGAACTTCTCAGCTGCTGCTGCGGAGTCACCGCCACCAATTACAGTGTAAGCTTCTGTCTCAGCGCAAGCTTCCGCTACTGCACGAGTACCGTGGGAGAATGGCTCGATTTCAAATACGCCCATTGGTCCGTTCCACACAACCAATTTGGAGTTTTTGATTACATCAGCATAGATCTCACGTGTTTTAGGACCGATGTCGATACCTTCCCAATCTGCTGGGATACCATCGATGTCAACGATTTGTGTGTTTGCTTTCGCACTGAAATCGTCAGACACTACGATATCTACCGGCAGGTAGAAGTTTTTGCCCAATTTTTTCGCTTTTTCGATAAAACCGAGAGCAACATCAAGTTTGGAATCATCCAGCAAGGATTGTCCAATTTCATGTCCTTGTGCTTTGAAGAACGTGTAAGTCAGACCGCCACCGATGATTACGTTGTCTGCAATGTTCAGCAGGTTGTCGATTACATCGATTTTGTCCTTAACTTTGGATCCACCAATGATAGCTGTGAAAGGACGCTCAGGGTTGGAAATTGCTTTACCCAACACTTCAAGTTCTTTCTCCATCAACAAACCGGACACTGCTGGAAGCAAGTGAGCGATTCCTTCAGTCGAAGCGTGTGCTCTGTGAGCCGCGCCAAACGCATCGTTAACGAAAACGTCAGCCAGTTCAGCAAATTGTTTTGCCAGTTCCGGATCGTTTTTCTCTTCGCCTGCGTGGAAACGAACGTTTTCAAGCAACAATACGTCGCCGTTGTTCAGTTCAGCGATTTGAGCTTTAACAGCGTCACCAACAGAACCGTCAGCTTTAACAACTGTTTTACCAAGCAATTCAGACAAACGCTCAGCTGCTGGAGTCAAACGCAAAGATTCAACCACTTCGCCGTTAGGACGACCCATGTGGCTTGCCAAAATGACTTTAGCGCCTTTTTCAATCAAGAAGTTGATTGTAGGAAGCGTTGCACGAATACGTTTGTCATCTGTAATTTTACCATCTTCGAGCGGCACATTGAAATCTACACGGACAAAAGCCCGTTTCCCTGTCAATTCGATATCGCGTACACTTTTTTTGTTCATCTGTATTTCCTCCGCACCCATGTATTTGGTGGACCAATCAAGAGCTAAAATCCCTCGTCAATCCTGGTGTTTTTGAGAAATTTGCAAAATGTAGATATATAAAGAGCGGAAACAATATAGCATCTGTTTCCGCTCTATGTTATTACAGATATTACTTAATCATTTTTGCAAAGTGCTCCAAAGTGCGAACCAATTGTGCAGTGTAGGACATTTCATTGTCATACCAAGCTACAGTTTTAACCAATTGTTGGTCGCCAACAGTCAGAACTTTAGTTTGAGTTGCATCAAACAGGGAACCGAAAGTGATTCCTTGGATATCGGAAGATACGATTTCGTCTTCTGTGTATCCGAAAGTTTCTGGATCGGAAGCTTCTTGCATAGCTGCGTTAACTTCTTCAGCAGTTACTTTTTTGTTCAGAACAGTTACGAGCTCAGTCAGGGAACCAGTAGCTACTGGTACACGTTGAGCTGCACCATCAAGGATGCCTTGCAGTTCTGGGATTACCAGACCGATTGCTTTAGCAGCACCAGTTGTGTTAGGGATGATGTTTTCAGCTGCTGCGCGAGCACGACGGAAGTCACCTTTAGGGTGTGGAGCATCCAACGTGTTTTGGTCGCCAGTGTAAGCGTGAATTGTAGTCATCAAACCTTGAACGATTCCGAATTTGTCTTGCAGTGTTTTTGCCATAGGTGCCAGGCAGTTTGTTGTGCAAGATGCGCCGGAGATTACAGTTTCAGTACCGTCGAGGATTTCATGGTTTACGTTGTAAACGATGGTTTTCATGTCGCCAGTAGCTGGTGCGGAGATAACAACTTTCTTAGCTCCACCTTTCAAGTGTTTCTCAGCTGCTTCTTTAGTTGTGAAGAAACCAGTACATTCCAGAACGATATCTACGCCCAGGTCGCCCCAAGGAAGTTCTTCCGGGTTACGGTTAGCCAATACTTTAACTTCTTTGCCGTTCACTTTGAAGAAGCCATCGTGTACTTCAACATCGCCATCGAAGCGACCTTGAGTTGTATCATATTTGAGCAAATGAGCGAGCATTTTAGCGTCAGTCAAGTCGTTGATTGCTACTACCTCGATGCCTGCTACATTTTGAATACGGCGGAATGCCAAGCGTCCAATACGTCCAAAACCGTTAATACCTACTTTAATCATGAGTAAGTTCCTCCCAAGTTTTGATTAATTTTTTATGAAACTTATATATTCAAGACAGACGGTGAAGTCCGTCAAGACAACAATAGTTGTGATACAAAGTAAAACCTTATTCCATTTCAGCAACGATGACTTCGGCAGCAGCCTCATCAATAATCAGAATATCTTCCTGACCAAATCGTAACACGGAATGTATAGCAGCAGCTTTGCTTTTGCCACCTGCAATTCCAATCACAACATCGGTTCGTTCAATATCCTGAAGTCGCATACCCAGTGTAAGCATGGTATGTACCACCTTACCCTGATCATTAAAGTAATAACCGAAAGATTCAGATACGGCCCCTTGCTCCTGAAGTTCATCTATAATCTCCGTCGCAAGTTTGCGTCTTTTGGCCATCTCTACGGCATCACCAATTCCATGAATAACAATCCGTGATTGCCTGATCAGCTGCAGAATCTCCTGAACACTAGGGTCCTGGATTAATGATTCATAGGCATGATCACTGAGCAAATCCGGTACATGCAGGAGTTTGTATTGCGCCCCTACCCGTTTTGCCATTGTGGATGCGATCGTATTAGCCTGAATTTCAAGGCTTTCTCCAAGTCCACCGCGTGCCGGTACGAACCAGACACCTTTGAGCGATGTTGGCGGATTTAGTTGTTCTGCGACTTCGGCCGTTGTTGAACCGCCAGTAACGGCGACAACGTCGTTGTCACTCATGATATTGCCGAGAGCCTTCGCTCCGGCTCTGCCCAGTTCCCTTTTGGCAAATGGAGAAACGTCCGAATCGCCAGGAACCACAACTACCTTTTGCAGACCGTAGGCTTGCTTGATGCGCTCTTCCAGCTCGGATAATCCGAACAGCTCTTTGGCTACGGGCTCTAACTGCTGCAGCAAATCATACCCTGCCTCGCTGATCTTCATTCCTGCACTGTCAATTTCAATAAGTCCCTGAGCCTTTAACAGATCGGTCTCAGCCCTCAGAACCCGCTCGGTCATCTGCATGGAATTAGCTAACGTTCTCCGTCCGATCACATCCGATAACATGATCTGTTGCAGAATCGTATACCTCTTTTTCAAGATATCCATGAGATCAGGCAGAAGCTGCTTTTGTACTTCTAAAATCGTTCGCATGCTTTCCACTCCCGCAAGTTCTCGTTCTAAGCTCTCTTTCGTGGCCCTAAAACGTCCCGGGTTAACTTTTTAAGTCCCACGTCTATTCTACCTAAAACTGACGCGACATGCAAGTGTTTCAACGTGTTATTTCGACACGCATTCAGCGTTTGTACGCGCCTATTTTCACAATCTTAGACTTCCATGATCTAGGACTAGCTCACGCATACCATATATAGAAGAAACAAATGAATTCAATCTACATATCGCTCAGAATCACATTTCATACGGCATGTCCAAAACCTCTAATAGCATTTACTTAAATGTACTCTTTATCCACTCTTCTTCATCATGATCATTTTTAGGTTAATCCAAACCAATACCACAACGAACTGCTTGCAATTAAATATTTCATGAGCTATAATCATTATTGCTGTCACATAATGTGCGCCCGTGGTCCAATGGATATGACGTAGGCCTCCGAAGCCTGAGATCCAAGTTCGATTCTTGGCGGGCGCGCCATTTTTATTTAACAGCTCATAACCCATTTAACCAATGAAACCGGAAAGGTTTCTTTTTTTTGCAAGTTAGTTTGACTTTCTTTGACTTTTTGTTTGGAATTGTTTATTATGTGGGTAATACGGTAACAGTTTAAGTATAAACACCAATAACATTTACATTCCAAGGAGGTTTTTCACGTGAGTTTTATTCCAATGGTCGTTGAACAGAGCAACCGGGGTGAGCGCGCCTACGACATCTACTCCAGATTGCTGAAGGATCGTATTATTTTCCTTGGTAGCGATGTTAATGACGTAGTGGCTAATGCCATTATGGCACAGATGTTGTTCCTGGCTGCGGAAGATCCGGAGAAAGACATTCACTTATACATCAACAGCCCAGGCGGATCGATTACAGCCGGTATGGCGATTTACGATACAATGCAATTCATCAAACCGGATGTATCTACCATCTGTGTAGGTATGGCGGCTTCCATGGGTGCATTCTTGTTGAATGCCGGTGCAAAAGGTAAACGTTTTGCATTACCAAACAGTGAAATTATGATTCACCAACCACTTGGTGGTGCACAAGGTCAGGCTTCTGACATCGAAATCCGTGCTCGTCGCATTTTGAAAATGCGTGATACGTTGAACCGCATCATCTCTGAGCGTTCAGGTCAACCGCTGGAGCGGATTGAGAAAGATACAGATCGTGACTACTTCATGAGTGCTGCTGAAGCCGCCGATTACGGTATCATTGATAAAGTTATCGAAAACGTAGGATCACAAGGCATCTAAGTGTGACGTAGACCACGGTCTACGCGTTAACATAATCAACACCTAACGTAATCAGCAACATATAATTGTGTTGTCTATACGAGAAGAAGCCCTCATCATAATTATGATGGGGGCTTCTTTTTTCATTTTATAAGGAAGAAAACTTAAGAGTGCATAATAATGATTTCTTTATTTGGTTCCAGATACATTACTGAAAGGTTCTGTACCTTTAGGGAGAAGCTCTTTATACGTAAATGGCATTTCAGGGAATCCCTCTGCGTACGCCGTATATTCATACAACTGGAAGAACACAACTACACCCGTTGGTGTCACATAGAAATCTTGATCTTTATTCAACCCTTTATAACCGTCGAGGTATCCACCGCGGGCTTTCAGTTGCTCACCCACTTTTTTACTCAACGTCTCGCGCATCGTTTTGTTATTTTGCAGCACATCATCTAACGTAAGCTCCTTGCCTGTGTCCAGTGCAAAGGTGTGTCCCGTACGGTATGTCATGCCATGAGCGCCAGCATAATCCTCATATCGTTGTGTAATGAGTCCCAGCACGCCTTTTTCGTTGTACGTCACTACATAGGAGCTCTCAAATGCATATGGACGGTTGGCTGTTGCACCGCCGAATTCAGATGTCTGTTTCTTGAAGTCAGCTACATAAGCATCCACTTCGTCTTTCAGCACTTTGTTGATCGCCGCTTCAGCTTCTTTGCTGGCAAGTCCACTCACTTGCGGATATTGAACATCTACTTCAGCATTTTTTACAGTAACATTAACTGTTGCCGCTTTAATTTTAACGTTATTTTGTTTCACCTTGCTGAGTGTCAACGTTTTGGTTTTGCCATCCCAATTCCCCTGTACACCCAGATAATCTCTCATTGCCGAGAATGGGATATATAATCGACCCTGAATCAATTTTGCTTCCACTTGAGGATAATAGTTGTTAATTCGAACACTCGGCTCGCCATCCAATAGGCTGATCGTCATTGTGTTATTGGCTGCTGTCAAAGCGTACTCTTTGGTTTTCGCATCATATTTCAGCGTTCCACCTGCCACATCTTTAACTGCCGTAAGAGATACCCAAGTTGAACCACCTTGAAGAAGTCCTTTTTGAGTCAGTGTTTTTCCACCCGACTTCAGGGTCACCTCAGCTGTGGTTGTCACTTTCGAGGATACCGATGCCGCCTGAACCGAACTGTCCTGCCACACCGAACCGCTACCTACAATAATTCCTGCTGCGAGCAATGCACTTGTCCATTTTTTCCATGATGTCATATATAAAACTCCTCTCCGAATTCACAATTAGGGATCATTGCGTATGTAATCCTGACCTGATCGCATATCTCATACGCTCACCTCTCTATTATAATTAACCCGATTTCGGAAAGGTTTACAGCTCGAGTTACAATGTTGATGAATATCAGTAGGAAAATATATGGGGATATGACCTTTTTGTCACGAACAACTATACAAAAAAGATACCAATATACAACATTTCATGTTGCTTCGAATAAAGTTCCCTCCTATCTAACTTCATCAAAGTTTGCTTTTCCAACAAAAAAAGACTCTGTCCACAGGACAAAGTCTTTGTCATTATTTCGTTGTACCCTTCAAATGACACTTATAAAGGTTACTTGAGCTTACAATCCTTAGTTCACTCTTGTTTATTTCATTTCATACGTGATATTCAGGATTGTGCTTACTTTAACCTGGCCTGTTTCAATCTCAGTGCCACCTGCTGTATCTTGTGCTTTGGACATCAACGCCTCGCTTGCATAGAATACAGGCACATTGGCATCACCTTGGCTCACGGAAAGAACAGCACCCAGTTGACGTTTAACTGCTTTTGCAATGGCGCCCGCTTTCACATCTGCATTGGCAACAGCTTTTTCAATCACTTGGGACTCATAACTTTCCGGATTTTCTACAGTAAAGCGCACGTTTTCAATATTGTTGGCACCCGCACCCGAAGCAGCATCGAGCAACTCGCCAATCTTATCCATCTGACGATATGTGACTGTCAGCGTATGATGCGCTGTATATCCTTTAATTTGTTGTCCGTCTTTTTCGCTATACGTATAGTTGGGTTGTACAGAGAACTGACTCGTTTGAATGTCGTCTGCACTGATCTTCCACGTATTCTTCAGCAAGTTGGATACCTTTTGAACCTTGGCAGCATTCGCTTTTTGAGCAGATGCTGCTGTCTCTGCAGTACTGTTCACACCAATGGACAGATACGCGATATCAGGCTTCACCTGAATCTCACCTTTACCCACAACATTAATCACATTCTGCTGTACTCCCTGAACCTCTGCAGCGTAAGCATAGTTACCTGGTGCAACCCATGCTGTTCCTCCAACAAGCAACGTACTTGCCACCAGCACCGCACCAAACGGTTTCATCCATTGTTTACCCATCACGATAGCCTCCTTATGTGTTAACATCTCAAACTTTAAACGATTTGATACCTTAACAGACGGGACAAATTCCATAATGTTGCACTTGACGATAGCATAAACTTGAAAAACGCAAAAAAGCCCCTTTCGGGACTTCTTCATTGGATTGATCATATCTTATTGGTTTTCGAGCTCTTCCTTGCTTACCAGACTAACTAAAGCGTTTACAGCCTGTTCGGCATCCGCGCCTTCTGCACTAATCTGGATTTCCGTACCTGTGCTAATTGCAAGGCTCATGATCCCCATGATACTTTTTGCATTAACTTTTTTGTCGTCCTTCTCGACGAACACTTCAGACGAGTACTTATTCGCTTCTTGAACGAACAGTGCCGCAGGTCTGGCATGGAGACCCGTTTTCAAACGGACAACTACCGGGTGCTTTGTCATGGAAACTTACCCCCTATTATGAAATCTGGACATTAAATACACAATTATATTTAAACAACATTATACCATTAACCCGTGCAGGACACTAGAAGAAAAAACTCAGGGTGCTTTGACGGGCATTATCTTGCCCTATTTCATCTTTTGCACAGCGCGCATCCAATGACCTAAGTAAGTCCCCTAGATCCTTAACGGTTGACTTTCCCGACCTTGTTACTTTACCCTACTCCGTCTTAACCATAACGTTCCGTGCGTACTTTCTCAGCCAGCTCATCAATTTTACGAAGCCGATGGTTCACTCCCGACTTGCTGACTGTACCTTTAAGGAGCTCGCCAACTTCCTTCAAGTTGATATCCGGATGAGCGAGTCGAACCTCCGCCACTTCGCGAAGTTTCTCAGGCAAAGATTCCAGACCAACTTCCTTTTGTAACAACCGAATATTATCGATTTGTCTTACCGCCGCTCCAATCGTTTTGTTCAGGTTGGCGGTCTCACAATTGACAATCCGATTAACGGAGTTACGCATGTCGCGCATAATTCGTACATCTTCAAACTTGAACAAGGCCTGATGAGCACCAATGATGCTGAGCAGCTCAATGATTTTCTCGCCTTCCTTAATGTATAGGATGAATCCTTTTTTCCGTTCTATACACCGGGCATTCAGATGAAATTCATTGGCCAGATCAACCAGTGCCTGACAGTGCTCTTCATACATAGACGAAATCTCCAGATGGTACGAGGAACCTTCCGGATTATTAACCGATCCACCTGCGAGAAATGCACCGCGAAGATAGGCTCGTTTACAACAGTTTTGCTGAAACAATTCCGTACTAATCCCTGGGGTAAAGAGAAAGCCCTCAGATACAATATGAAGACTATTGAGAATCTCCTGTACCATGGTTGGAATACGAACAATATATACATTGTTCTTTTTCAGCCGCATTTTTTTGCGGACCAGTAATTCCGTATGCACTTGAAAATGCTTTTTAAGCAGAGAGTATGCCCGTCTTGCAATCGCGGCATTCTCCGTCGAAATATCCAAGATCACTTTTTTATTCGATAACTGCACTGCACCAAGCATACGGATGAGGGCTGAAAGTTCCGCCTTTTCGCAGCACGGTTCGCTCTCGATCATGGTTAATTCTTTTTTGGTCTGTGCTGCAAACGACATGGGACTTCACCTCTTCCGTAACATCCAATTTTGTACCAGTTGGTAGATGTGATGACTTAACTTGTCAGCATCATGACGCAGATAGGTTTTGAACAGAACAAGGGTATCTGCAACCACCTGATAACCGGCACTTTCGAGTACATTCATATCCAGTACAACCGGTTTTGCTCCTTTTTCCGCATACTTATTTTGCACTTGCAGCGGAATATCACCATTATTTACGATAACATAGTCGAAGAGCTGATGACCTATATGCTCGTGTACCGCCTTAAGGTGGTCACTTACCGTATAGTTATCTGTTTCTCCCGGCTGTGTCATCACATTACAGATAAACATCTTCACCGCATCAGCCTCTACCACAGCTTCTGCAAGCTTAGGTACGAGTAAATTGGGAAGGATGCTTGTATAGAGGCTGCCTGGCCCGATCAGAATAGCATCAGCTTGACGAATGGCCTCTACTGCCTCTGGCAACGGCTCCACGTGATCCGGTTCAAGGAAAACACGTTTGATGCGTCCACCCGCCTCAGGGATTTTGGACTCACCTGTAATAATTGTCCCATCTTCCATCTCGGCATGCAACACAACGGCCTGGCCTGCGGCTGGCAATACCTCACCTCGAACGGCAAACACGCGGCTAAGCTCCCGCACTGCGGTCACAAAGTCGCCCGAAATATCCGTCATTGCAGCCAAAATCAAATTTCCCAAGCTGTGGCCTGCAAGCCCCGCGCCTGTATTGAAACGGTACTTCAACATATCTGAAAGCAATGGTTCTACATCAGCCAGTGCCGTAAGCACGTTGCGAATGTCGCCCGGAGGCGGCATCTGTAGCTCATTGCGCAGGATGCCTGAACTTCCACCGTCATCTGCAACTGTGACGATGGCCGTGATATCCAGCGGCTTCTCTTTCAAACCGCGCAGCATCACGGATAATCCGGTTCCGCCGCCCATTACAACTATTCTCGGACGTTCTCTTCGTGGTCCGGCCTCTTTCATCCCTTCACCCTCTTCAATGACGGTCCCGGTCAGCGTCGCGATGGCTCACGGTAACAGCTTCTGTCTCGCTGCTTCCCAACATCTTGCCCAAATATTCCGATATTGCTACCGAACGATGCTTGCCTCCGGTACAGCCGATTCCAATAATAACCTGGCTTTTGCCTTCCTTCCGGTATTGCGGAATCAGGAAATGCAGCATATCCAGCAGCTTGGTCAGAAACGCCTGTGTCTCTGGCCACTTCATAACATATTCGTACACATCACTATTCTGTCCCGTATTCGGTCGCAAATGATCAATATAATGTGGATTCGGTAAAAAACGTACATCAAACACCAGATCAGCATCAATCGGAATCCCATACTTGAATCCAAACGACGTAATATTCACCGACAGCATTTGGCTCTCGAGATGAGAAAAACGGGATATGATACGTTCTTTCAGTTGAGCAGGCTTCATTGTACTTGTATTCAGTACCTGAGTCGCAGAGTTTTTGAGTTCCTCCAACATCTTGCGTTCCAGTCGGATGCCATCCAGCGGCATGCCCTCAGGAGCCAGAGGATGTCTGCGCCTGCTTTCTTTGTAACGCTGAACAAGTACAGAATCTGTAGCATCCAGGAATAAAATCTCGCAATGAATGGTAAAATGATCTTTAATATAGTTCAAAGACTCGGACAGAGCCGTAAAGAATTCACGCCCGCGCAGATCGATAACCAATGCAACCTTACCAATCTTGCCGTTTGACTGTTCAATTAGTTCCGCAAATTTTGGAATCAATACCGGCGGCAGATTATCCACACAGAAGAAACCCAGATCCTCCAGGCTTTGTACTGCAATGGTTTTACCTGCTCCGGACATGCCCGTAATGATAATGAGCGTGGCGCCTGTGCCTGGTGATCCTTCACCTTCAAGCATAAATGTCCCCTCCTTATCATATTGCTGTCTTCATATATTGTTACGAGGATACTAGGAACGCAAGAGAAGACCTGCTGCACCCACAATACCTGCATTATTACCAAGTGTAGCTTCCAGAATCTGAACCCCATCTTGCAACGGTTCTGGCGTCAGCTTAGCAAACACAGTACGGATTTCATCAAACAAGAAATTGCCCGCTTTGGATACGCCGCCACCGATGATGAACATCTCCGGGTTAATGACAGCTGCTACAGTAGCCATGGACTTGCCCAGGTAAAAGGCCGCACGATTCACAATGCGCTGTGCCACTTCATCGCCTGCCTTGGCAGCATCAAATACTTCTTTGGCTGCAATCTTGTCGACGAGTGCCAGTGACGTATGATCCCCGCGCTCTACGGCATCCTTTGCCATACGGATAATACCCGTTGCAGACGATACTGTTTCTACACATCCCATTTTACCACAACCGCATTTGATGGCTTCCAGATCAGGTACAACACTGATATGACCCAGTTCTCCCGCCATACCGGAGAAACCCTGATAAATGTTACCATTCAGGATCAAGCCTCCGCCAACACCCGTACCGAGTGTATAACATACGCAGTTGTCTACGCCTTTACCCGCACCTGCCCAGACTTCACCCAGTGCAGCCACGTTTGCATCGTTATCTATTTTGATTGGCTTGCCCAGACGTTCTTCCAGAATCGAACGAATGGCCACATTCCGAAATCCGATGTTAGGGGCATGAACGATAATTCCCTCGCGTACATTCGTGAAACCGGCCACTCCAGCACCTACACCCTCAAGCTGTTCCCAACTGTACGGTGATTCGGCTACGATATGTCGGACATACTTCTCGATGTTGGCGATGACCGTGTCTACGCCCTTATCCACTTCAGTCGGTCCTTCATACGTATGCATTAGCTGACCTTGTTCATCGCATATACCGACCTTGATTGCTGTTCCGCCGAGATCGACCCCAACGTAGATTTTCTCAGACATGCTGCAAGCCACCTTTATCTATCTAAAATAGTTTAAGTCCTACGTACCAACTATAATTGAAGGATACGCCTGGGTCAAGACGAGAAGACCTCTAGTACCTCCTGCTCCGCCGGGGTTGTGAACCACATCACGCACCGTTTTTGAATACGTATACATCCTCATTACCTTCATTTATAAACGCACGCTTTATTCCTTCCTCCCCATAACAGAGGAAGCCTCAACTCATGATATTGCATCTTCACTCGTTCCATTCATAAAAGATCAACATCGTCCCCTCATATAGGTGACTCATCTTATGCACCCCGCCACCTGTCATTTTTACGCAGAAAGCTATCTAATGACGGTATTGCCAACAAAAAAAGAGCCTTCCATCCACAGGAAGGCTCCCTTACTTTTATGAAAATCTAAAATTGTAGAAATTGGGCTGACTCAGTTGATTTTTCTACGTTATAACTTCGTTTCCACACGTACCGGCTCTTCCGTCTTCTCCATCTTGTTCACATCCAGAATATCGAGCAGGAAGACAAAGATCGGAATACCAATGATCAGTCCCCAGATCCCCAGAAAGTGTTGCGACAGAATTAGTACGATAAAGGTGTAGAACATTGGCAATTTGGTCTTGTGTGCCATCAGTTTTGGATTCAGGAAGTACGTCTCCAAAGCATGAATAACAATAATCATGATGATCACAATAATGCTTAATTTCAGTCCACCCATCTGATACCCAATCAGACAGAGCGGTACAAGTGAGATGATAACCCCCGCAACGGGAACCAGACTGAGCATGAACACCAGAATGGTCAGAGCGAACAGATACGGGAAACCCAGAATCCATAAGCCCAGTATCGTCAGTACCGTATTA
This sequence comes from Paenibacillus sp. BGI2013, assembly GCF_002843485.1. NCBI lineage: Bacteria > Bacillati > Bacillota > Bacilli > Caryophanales > Paenibacillaceae > Paenibacillus > Paenibacillus sp. BGI2013. The sequence continues at coordinate 30,725 of NZ_PJFA01000014.1, read as the reverse complement.
AACACCGCAATAAGAAGCTGTGCCTCAATGACTTTACCAAAAGAAGATACGAACTTGTCTCCCAGATAAGCAACTTCATTGTAGAACCATCCAATTTTACTTGTTTTGAACTTGGACGTGAACTTGGATATCTCCTGCTTCTGCAACAAGAAGAACAGACTCAGAATGATGACGAGCAGAATAAACTCCAGCCATTTGCTCAAAGCGAAAATATATTTCAATGCATCATTGGTGTAATTTTTAATATCGAAGGATTGAAGATAACCCGCAATTTTGGACGCAAAATTATCACCGTCTGCACTATCCAGAAATTTCATAATCTCGTTTGTCAACTGGACGACCTGATCCACGATCCGTGGTGAATATCTGGAAATGCCAAGCACAATGACTGCAATCACAATCATATAGAGTAGGATGACTACAACTTTATAATTGATTGGAAACAACCGATTTAAACCACCTGTAATGAAATGCTGTAACCTGTTCATGACATACGTCACCAGGAACAACAGCAGAATCATGTGCAGCATACTCCCCATACTGAACAAAATTAAACAGAACAAGAGCAGGATTAAAAATCGTCTCACTGTCGCATTCTGTAACCAATCTTTTATCATTTCCCCCAAAATCTTCACCTCACAGCTAATATGCCCTATATGTATACGATCTCATGCCCACTGTAGTTTCAAAAAAAGAGAAGCCTTCCGGCTTCTCTCATTTCATGAGACTTCCCGTTGTCTCTTATTCCCAGCATATGCCTAACCTCACGCATGTAATGCTTATTTATCCAACGTTTCGCTCCAATCATGGACAATGCTTCCTTCAAGGAACTTCTCACAATCCATTGCCGCCATACATCCTGATCCTGCAGCCGTAATAGCTTGACGATACTTCGTATCTTGAACATCGCCACAGGCAAATACACCTGGAATATTGGTCTCCGTTGTTCCGGGTTTAACGACAACATAGCCATGTTCGTCCAGTGCAATCGCATTACCCAGGAATCCGGTATTCGGTGTGTGACCAATGGCAACGAATACGCCATCTGCTTCAAGCAACTCTTCCTGCCCCGTCTCGTTGTTGCGCACTTTCAGCCCTTTGACACCCAAAGCTTCTGGTACGACTTCGAGTGGAGTACGGTTCAGCGCCCACTTCACCTTTTCATTGCTGCGAGCCCGATCCTGCATAATCTTGGATGCACGTAATTCATCCCGGCGGTGAACCAATGTCACGTCTGTTGCAAAACGAGTCAGGAAACTCGCTTCCTCCATCGCGGAGTCTCCACCGCCCACGACCACGATTTTTTTGCCACGGAAGAAGAAACCGTCACATGTCGCGCATGTACTTACACCACGTCCCACATTTTCCTGCTCGCCCGGAATACCGAGATAACGAGCGGAAGCACCTGTGGAGATAATGATCGATTCAGCTTCCAGTTCACCGATTCCTCCAACTTTGACCTTGAAGGGCGGTTTGCTGAAATCAACCTCTTCCACCCAACCGTTTTTGAATTCCGCTCCAAAACGTTCAGCTTGCTTACGCATGTTGTCCATCAGTTCCGGACCCATGATACCTTGCGGGAAACCGGGGAAATTCTCAACTTCCGTTGTCGTCGTCAATTGACCACCCGGCTGAAGACCTTCGATAACCAGTGGTTTCAGATTAGCACGAGCCAGATATATCGCTGCTGTCAGACCCGCAGGTCCCGTTCCGATCACAATCGTTCTGTATTTAGACATATAGATACAGCCTCCTTAATTAAGGTGAGAATGTGTTGTACTAGCGATGAACTTGCCAAGATGATATCCTACAGGCGTTTACGAAGCCCATTCGTTAAGTTTACCCGTTTTCCCGGTTGTTGTATCCTTCACCTGATGATGTCTTTCTGAAAACGAGTTGAAGCGAACTTTCTATACTAGTGGTGGCTTGCTGTTACAAACCGAATGAATCTGTTTAGCATACTTGCTAACCGTTGATGCCGATATCCCATACCGCTCAGCAATGCTTTGATAGGTAACGGGCCGACTGTGATTCTTCGCTGCCAAATATTCAAGTCCTGCAGCCCAACCCTCAATCTGCTTCGTACCCGGAACTTCCGGATGTACCCGGGATACATAATCCGTCCAGAGCCGTTCCATCTCTTGCTGCAACTCAGCCTTTGCTTCAGACATCTGTAACGCACGATCAACAACCGCCTGCCAATGGGAGGTTGAACCAGTGTCCGATTGTTCTGATGTGGATTGAACCTTCCCAATAGACTTCAAGGCTACAGGAGAAAAGGGTCGAACCACCTGAGTATTCCGATCCTCATGTTCAGCCGATTTCAATCCGTTCAGTACAGTTTGTGCTGCCTCAAGCAGATCCTGTTCTTCTCCAGGCTCTTCAATAAAGGATTGCAGAGCCTGTTGCACCTCATAGTCACCAATCATCCCAAGCGCATGAATAACCTGTAGCTTGGTTGCCCGATCACCATGACGCAATGCCCAGAAGAAGGATGAGCGAATCAGTGGATCATTCTTCATTTCTTCAGGTATGCCACTACCGTAGTTCTCCCACTGTCTGAATTGCTCATCAAATGGCAGATGATAGTGATAGCTCAGCTTCTCTGGCTCTTGCTCGCCTTGTTTTACAGCCTCAAGACCTGACAGATAATACCGGGATACTTCGGAACCTGGATCAAGCTTGGACACATGATGCCATAAACGCTCAGCAGCATCATAACGTTCTGTATTATAAGCCGCCACTGCTGCATAGTGAGCAAGTGCCGGATCAGCAGCTGTCTCTTCGTCCTTGAGCAAACGCCGGAAGTGAACATAAGCCGTATCGTGTTGGCCCAGAATTCCCATCGTTGTCGCCAGTTTGTAGACTTGTTCGTGCTGGAAGGGCACGATGACCCGCAATTTTTTGATCAGAAGCAGCACTTGATCAGCCCGGTTCTCATTTTGATGGAAAATGGCCAAATTACAGAGTGCATGCAGATTACCTGGTTCCTGTTCAAGCACTTCGGCAATGGTCTCTTTTGCTTTGGGAAACAGACCCATATAATAGTAGGCGAGTGCCAGATTGTTACGGGCAGCCAAGTAATCAGGATAATCAGAAGACATGCCTTCGAGCAATTCAGCAGCCTGTGCAAATTTTCCTTCTTCCAGCAGTTCCCGTGCCTGATCGTGCTCCACTACACCTTTGCGTGATTTGATTCGATTCAGTTTAGTCGGACGATCCAGCTCATAATACAGAAGCTCCATCATCTCTTCGGCTTCCGTCATGAACTGACCTTGAGTGTCCTCCTCCAGATAGGTAACAAGTGCTTGCTCGGCTTCCTCAAACCGATCCATATTTGCATAATTGTTCGCCATATAAAAATAACATTCCGTCATCGACGGATCTACCACTTCCAGCACGTTAGCCAGAATGGCATTGGAGGCTTCGTAATCCCCCTTCTCCGATAATATACCCGCCATATTACAATGATTTACCGGATTTTCCGGTTCGTATTCAACAGCTTTGCGAAAATATTTTAATGCCTTGTCGACATGATTACGGTCCAGCGAGCGGACAGCTCTTTCAAAGAAGAAAGAAGCATCCAAGTGAATCGGTATAATATTGGCAAGGTGTCCCTCAGCCCGCACTAGCTTGCCCTTCATCTTCCAAGGCACCTCCTCTTTGCATTTCATTCATACTCTTCAGTATACCACATCTTAAGGCCCACTTCTCAATATGTAGTTTCATGTCGTTTATGAAAAAAATGCAAAAGAAGATGATATTCCATTTTGCGGAAACCTATCACCTTGGAGCGTTGTTTATTCAAAGGAAAACCATGTTTACCTAGAGACTCCTACACTCACTTACCATAGGCTCTCTTTGCAGTATTGCATTAGTCTATTCTTGTCGGTTACGCGGCATCTAACTGGATTCGGTCCGGTTATACTAATACGAGTGTAGTATATGGTATTATTATCCTTATTGTCCTTTTTAGTGGTTTATCTCCATTAAAAATTAAACAACGTATATTAGCTCTGTCTCTCAGCCTCTTTTTCGCGTATGTAATAAAAAATAAATATTTTAAGGGGATGTTATATTGAGGATCTCAAAGATAAAACCACTTATATTCATCTTAATATGCTTGTTTGCTTTGAATGGATGTTCAAAAGATATAGAAAACATAGAAAATAAGTTCACATTAGAGGATGTACTGAGCGCGCTCGAGTCTCAAGAACTGGATTTAGTGTCCTTTGGTATCACCGGGTATCCTTTGAAATTAAATGATGTTGTACCTGAGGTGTACTCCGTTGAAGTGCCCGTGGAAGAAGAACCATATAGCCCTGAATTTATACATTTTTATATTTTCAATTCAGAAAAGGGTCGCATCAACGGGACAAAAGAATTCAATAAACACATGGAAAGCGCCCAATTTACAACATTCCCTTTTCTATATGAGAAAGGAAATGTTCTTATCGTTTACTGGAGCAAAACCAAAGATGATCCTCTGTTCACTAAACCCATCGAAACTGCGTTAGAGCAACTGAAATGATCATAGTTCATACATTACTGGACTGAGCTGGACAGTGGGAATATCATTTTAGAACGTTAATTGCAGTCATTCGTCGTTCGTAAAAAAAGAAGACCGAGCATTTGGGCTCGGTCTTCTAACTATTATGGCTTAAATATTTAATAAATCTAGATCTTCGACGCCATCGAAGGTGAAAGTGAAATATGAACGGTTTTATCAAACGGTGTCATGAAATTGACCAGCACAACCTTACACTTGTCCGGCAGTTTTGCCTCACGTACCGTTGCCGCCAGATGCCCCAGCTCGCCTCCGGTGATCTCCAGCCAGTCTTCTCCGCAGGTATAGCGTAATGTACCGCCTTTCCACAAATAATGACCCTCACTCGTTTCAATCGCGTCCTCACAGGTCAGCTCACCTTCGCTTCCGAATACAAAGGATAACTGCATCATAATGTCCTCCGGTTCCTGTCCAGATAGATGCATGTTCCATCCGTTTTCCGTTGGCTGTAATTTTGCTCCTACACGGAATGTCTGCTCATGAGTAAGCTGACGACTCTGATGAGGTAACAAATACCATGGACTTATATCTGATGCAGCCGATTCTGGCAGCAGGTTCGCAGGGATTGGGCCGTAATAACCTTTTTTCTGCTCACCAGTTAGTCGATAGCCTTCGGACAGCCTCGTCATTTGCTGCATAGGTACATACCCTGGATTAAAGTAAGAGGCCAGTTGCACAGCCAGCAGGCGCACCTTGCCATGACGAAGAGCGAAGAAAGAAGGAACTTCTGTCATCACAGTCACACTTGTAGCGCCATCCCGAATTCGGGCTACTGGAGCACCAAAATCCGTATGCATCCGACTGTGAGAGATCCGTCCGTGATGCCCTACTGAGTCCATCTGCTCCAGATATTCTCCCCGTACAAAATGTTCATTCAGCATGACCTCATACTGTTCCGGTAATGCATCACGTGTATCATTCGTCTGCTGAAGCTCCGGCTCAAGCATTAATCGAATGAGCGTATTCACCGAACATACTCCCGGATCTGTCAATGTATCTCCAGCCCAGGCTGCCATACCGGCTAAGAGTGGATCACCGTCCAGCCGAGCCAAAATGGCATAAGGCAGATAATAAGGTGACAGATCATGAACACTGCCCAGATCCTGTCGCCCTGAATAATCCGTAACAATTTCACCCGTTGGATGGACCAGATACACCATCATGCGGAGATTAAGCCTCACTGGTTCCAGCAATTCAGGACGATTGAGCAGGCGCGCAGCATGAATTAACATGATGTCGCTAACTGCGCTGTATATCCCATTGCTCCGTTCTGTCCACTCCCCATCGGGTGTAATATCCATGCCTTCATCCATCCACTGCTCTGCGCGCTGCACAGCTTCCTCCAGATCAAATATTTCATGCAGGAAACCAAGCGCCGCGCATAGCACCCAGCGATGATTAGGCGTATGACAACCTCCTGTAAGCATGGTTGGGATTGTACGTTCCAGAAACAGCCTCATATTGTTCAATACAGGTTGAAGCGGCTCCCATTCTTGCTGCTGAAGAAGCTGATACAACTGTGAATACCCTACAACGACAAATGCAGTATCCGGAGGGGAATGGTAATTGGTCCAGCCAGGCGATATTGAACCATCTTCATGCTGGAAGCGGAGTACAAATTCCGTAGCTAACAGCAGTCGATTTAACAACGATTCATCCCGGTAATAGATAGAGTCCGGATTGGAGAGCGCAGCTCCCCAGTAACACATATCCGTGGGCGTTCCAGTCGTATGGTTGACCCAGGCAACACCTGTGAAGGGATCAATTGTCCCTCCATAGTAACGGCTTTCCGGGTCAAGCATCTGCCGGGATATGCCTCTTTCTACCGCTCTGTCATTACTGTCCACCAGTTGTTTGTACATGTGCAGTCCCCTCCATACCAATGCATTCTCCCGATGTGCGGAGTATGTTGCTTCAGTGCCTTCAATTCAGACCGGAAGCCTACTCATACCGCCCGTAGGTGAGTTCATTTTTCTCGTCAGTATATATCATATTTCTACAAAAGTCGCCAGAAAATCTGTGCTTGTTTTACTAAATACTCATGTGTCTCCGTCACTGAGGAAACAGTCGTTGAACACAGGCTGTGAACATGCAAACTGTTCCCCACTTCACCGCGCCTACTCTGTCACTCCAAGCTTCTTCATTAGCAAGTCATGACTCTCATGAATCTCTTCTGCCTTACAGGCAGACTTCAACTCATACACCTTCACCTGTGCGCGACGAATCATCGGCAGATAGGCATCATAGAAGTTCATATCCTTACTGTGTACATACGGGCACCAGTGATCCGAGAGACCAAGTGTCTCATGGATATGGACCCCTACGATATCATCCATCAGGCCTTGCATTTCTCCCACACTGTCATAAAGGCCCATTCGGTCCATCATGATGGCATGACCGGTATCGTACCAGATACCAACCGGAGCCCCTTTGAGAGCTGTGATGATGGTCTTGGCTTCGGAAAGGGTAGGAATCTGTTGTGGTCGGGATCTCGTCTCGATACCAAAACGAACATCCAGACCTTTAGCTGCCGCCCGATTGCATACCTCATCGAGACTGGCGATAATTTTCTCTACATACCCTGAACTGAGAGCTTCCCGCCGCTCCATCAATTCAGCCCATTTGCTGTGATACTTCGGTGAATCCGGACCTTCCTCGTTATAGATCTTTCCAAGGTCTTTGCTGATATCCTCAGGAAAAGGTACCTCTCCCGGGTGTACAACAACAGCTTCTCCCCCATAACGTTGGGCATATTCAGCCGACTCTACCAGCAGTTCGATCGCCCGCTTGCGTTTCACTTCATCTTCGAAGCCGAGCAAGATGGAATCCGTACCGTAGTCTGGATCAGGGTCATGTGGAAAGGTGTTGTGGACACTAGAAATTCCGATCTCTCCACGCTCAATCATGGGCTCAATCGTCGTGAGCATCTCCTTCGTCACATTATAATTGAGCTCCACCCGACGAAAGCCGAGATCCGCAATCTCCCGAATCATATCTTCCCCTATGGGATGTTTCCTGATGTTCCAACATGTTGAGAATGAGTATTCGCCCTTGTCTATGTGCTGCATCTGTTTTCCTTCTCCTCCCTCTGGCTAAACTTTTTACATCAGCCTTAACTCAACCTTTTACCGCGCCAAGCATCGCACCACTGACAAAATACTTTTGCAGCCACGGATAAACGAGTAGAATCGGAACGGTTGCGAAAATAACGGTTGCGGCCTTGAGACTCTCGGGAGTCAATGGCGTACGGTTAGCACCCTCCATCTGGGTAAGCTCGCTGACCATATTGTTCTGTACCATTTGGAATAACTTCAGTTGAAGCGGGTACAGCTTCGGATCATTAATATACATCAGGGAATCCTGGAATCCATTCCAGCGTCCAACCGCATAGAATAGCGCTAGTGTAGCCAGTACTGGCATGGATAGTGGCAATATAATTTTGAAGAGCGTGTGTACATGGGAACTGCCGTCAATCTCAGCGGATTCTTCCAGACTTTCAGGAATACCTCTGAAGAAGGAAATCAGGATAATCAGGTTAAACGGACTGACCAGTCCTGGCAGAATCAGTGCCCACACGGAATTAAGCAAGTTCAAGTCACGAATGAGCAAGTACTCGGGAATGATCCCGCCACTGAAGAACATCGTAATGATGATGACATACATGAAGAGCTTGCGCCCTTTCAATTTTTTCTTAGTTAACGGGTATGCAGCTGCCAGTGTGAACACCATGCACAGCACAGTAGTAGCAATGGTCAGAACTGTCGTGTAACCCAGTGAATAGATCATCGACTGATCAGAGAACACCTGGATATACGCATCCCAATTGAATTCTTTCGGGAATATGGTCACTTCTCCTGACGTAATCGCACGGTTAGAACTGAATGAGATCGCGATCGTGTGCAGAAATGGAGCCAGGCAGAATATAACAAACAAGGTGATAAAGGAGATATTAACGATATCAAAAATCCGGTTTGAGGTGCGTTCACTCATATGCGCACAGCTCCTTTACTGATGGTCTATACAAACAAGCCGATTGGCGTCTCTTCCGTTCATCCACAACCTACAAAATACCTTCACCGGTTGCTTTCTTCGAAATATAGTTAGATCCTAGCACGAATATGAGTCCCACCACTGCCTGGAACAGTCCGACGACAGTTGCCAGCGTGTATTGTCCTGATTCAAGACCAACTCTGTATACAAAGGTACTGAGTACATCGGAATATTCACGCACGGCCGTATTACCAATGATATAAGGCCGATCAAAACCGATGCTGACCATATGTCCAAGATTGAGAATAAGCAAGGTCACGATGGTTGGTTTAATACTTGGCAATGTAATATGCCAGATTCTCTTCAGCCGCGATGCTCCATCGATCTCAGCTGCTTCAAACAATTCCTTGTTGACGCCGGTTAATGCGGCCAGATATAGAATGGTTCCCCATCCTGCACTTTGCCAGACACCTGTGAAGAGATACGTCACAAGCCATGGATTTTTTTCTGTCAAAAATGGTATTGAATTTAAGCCCATGCTTTCCAGTACACCGTTAACCATACCGGATTGATTACCGAACAATTGGTACACAATTCCCCCGATGATTACCCATGAGATAAAGTGAGGAATGTACAATATCGTTTGTGAGATTTTTTTGAACCATTTGAATCGAACTTCATAAAGCATGATCGCCAGAATAATAGGAGCTGGAAATGAAACGACCAGATCAAGAAAATTCAGCATAAAGGTGTTGCGCAATGTCGTGTAGAAGTCCCGCATTCCAAATACTTCGCGAAAAGCATCAAAACCGATCCACTCACTGCCGCTGATTCCCTGAAACAGGTTAAAGTCCTTAAAGGCGATCTGTACACCGTACATCGGTCCATAACGAAAGATTAAAAAGTAGATAATGGGCAGTGAAATCAGAGCGTATAATTGCCAATACCTCTTCAAGTATGTGGTGGTCAAGTCGGTTTCCTCCTATCAACAAGGAAACGGCTGTGCCGCCAGTCCGGCGGCACACGTTCCTTTCTAGTTAAGCAGTAGTATGGGTATCTGTCTTGGAGATTGAAATGTGGAGCTACTTAATTTGCAGGAAGTGCCTGAACTGCTTCTTCAAGTTCTTTTTTCAGTTCAGTACCACCCAGAGACATGAAATCAGCCATTTCTTTTTCATATACCGCATCGAATTCTGCTGGCTTAGCCATCGCTGTTTTTACGATAATGACATTTAATTTGTCTTTGAGAGCTGTGCTGTACTTCATCTCTGCTTCAATCGGTTTGTCGAAAATGATTGGTCCTACCGTATCGGTGTTAGCAATATCAATGGATTGTTTCAGCATCTCCTGATTATTTTGCGGGAAGCCCATAATCCATGCCTTTTCATTCGTCGCTTGATCACCAATGTTTTTACCGTTCGAGATAATGGCTGTATCCCCTGCGTTAAACAGACGATCCTGCGCTTCCTGGGATGCATCCTCTTTCACTACTGGAATGCCGTCTACCAAATCATAGTTCTCGCCTTCCACACCACTGTAGATATCAATCAGATTGTTGTCAGATGCCATCCAGTCGAGATATTTGATCGCTTCGACAGAACGTTTGCTGCTCTTCGGAATCATAATGTACATACCATTTGTTCCGTAGCGTGACTTGATGTGTTTGTTGTCTGCATTTGGATTGGTGTACACATCAACCGGCAACACTTCACTGCCACTCACATTTTTATGCAAATTATCCAGTGTGCCATCTCCGTAGAACATGGCATCCACATCTTCAGACCAGTAACCTACGTTACCGTTTTGAATGTCTTTCCCTAACTGCGTTTTGTCTTCATCCAAACTGAAGTCTTTGCTGATCAGACCTTCGTTGTACAGTTTGTTCAGGAACTGCATCGATTCTTTGAATCCTTCATGCAGTGGCAATTCATACCGTTGACCATAGGTCAGGTCGCCACTAACTGGCTTGATGAATGAGTAGATGAGCGTTTCGAATTGAGCTGGTGCAAGAGCCATACCCATTGGGATGTTTTTGCTTCCGAGACCACCAGGATCTTTATCCTTGAACGCTTTCAAAGTTGTATATAATTCATCCGTGGTCTTCGGCGCTGGCAATCCCAGCTTATCGAGCCAATCCTGACGGATGTAAGAACTGTATCGGCCTGTGATAGCACGTTTACCCGGAACAGCAAACTGTTGTCCTTCCACTTGCCCAAACTTCAAAGTATCTTCACCCAGGAACTTCTTCAGGTTCGGACCGTGCTGATCAATCAACTCTCCAACATCAGTCAAACCACCCTGCTGGGCATACCGATAAAACACGCTTGAGTCATAAACAAAGACAATATCAGGGACATCCGTATTGCTAGCCATCAGGACGTTCAGCTTGGTAACTTCCTCAGAACGCTGAACGGGTACAAACTGTACGTCAATATTGTTGGGATCACCGAACTTCTCCTGAATCATTTTAGATAGATAGTTGTTCGTAATTGTGTACGGTGAAGGACTGTTACCACGGTCAAAAATCTCCACCTTTAAGGTAACGCGCTCGCCATTGCCTGATGTTCCGCCTTCAGCTGATTCTTCTGATGCTGATGAGCATCCCGCAAGTAAAGAAACGCCCATTACCATCGTAAGCGCCAAACCCATCCATTTCTTTAGACTCCCTTTGGTTGCTTTGCTTCTCATTTTGTCATCCCCTTTGGCTTTGCGTGAATGTTTAAAGCTTGCCCAGAGTATTTCACATTTTTCCGTCATCCTGCAATAAACCTCTTTCGGAAGCGCTTACAAACGGATTATGGTTTATATGTTAAGCCTATTTTCGCAGACTGATTCTTTTCCCAAAGCTGCGCTGCTCTAGGCTTTGACGGCACTCTTCGCCTCAAGGATCAGAACTGCCTGTCCCAAGTCGGATAAACCATTTTCACACACTGCCTATATTCGTAAACGGGAAAAAAACAGGAATATTAGCTTGTTATCCTGCGAAAACAGTTGCATCCGATTTAGTATAAGAGTATTGTTCAACGAAAACAGGGCGAACCTCTGCAAGCCTCTCTCCTAAGTGGAAAGTGACTACATGAAATTCACCCTGTGTTATCCTGATGTACAGATCTCAGAATAGGATCACTTTTGCTTTACTCTTCGGGTTCTCGATGTTCACGTTTCAAACGACGATAATCTCCTGGTGTAATACCCGTTACCCGCTTAAATACACGTCCCAACGTAATTCCATTTGCATACCCCACCTTCAGGGCAATATCCTGCAAAGAGTAATCGGTATTGAGCAGAAGCTGCTCCGTCTCCTTCATGCGAAGCTCTGTAACAAAATCAACAAACTTCATGTTGAATTCTGTCTTGAACAAATAACTCGCATGTTTGCCCGTAATCTGGAATCGATCGCTCAGATGTTTCAATGAAAGATCAGGATTCGCAAACTGTTCTTCGATATAATTTTTCATTTCGTTGACCATGGCTTTGTAGCTCTTGGTTTCCGTTACCGCTACATACGTTCTGAACAAGTCCGTCAGACCATCAAACAAAAGACTTTTCACATCCGCAAGCGTCTCTGCCTCTTCTACAGCACTCAACCATCTGTTGATGTTTTCTTCGGACAGCTCTTCCTGGAGTCCTTCCGACATCATGGCCACCTCTCGGCTGAGCATCTGTAACATGGCCTGAATCAGAGAACGAATCTCATCATCCGGCAGTTTGTTCTGTTCAAACGCTGTAAAGATCTCCTCCAACTGTTCCCGCCACTGTCCACTCGACATCCGGAACCGCTTAACAAAGTCCGCAATCATCTGCAGATAGGTATAGGTATCCAGCAAAGGATGCTGCGTTTCACCGCAGTCGGCTTGGCCGACATCTCCAGTCATCAACAGTTTACGTTGCATTACCGCTTCTGCGGCCGCATAGGAATCTCGTATTGTACCGATTCCCTGAGCGATAGGTCCAATGCCAAAGCTTAAGGAAATGCGTAGATTTTGTTCTACCCAAGATTTGCATTCCTCAGCTACAACACGAATCTGCCCAGACATATCCAAGTTGTTATCATTCTGTTCTTTGAACACAAAAAGGATTGCAATTCGATCCACACTAATCCATTCCGTCCAGCATTGGACTCCCGTATTACGTGACAGCTCTTGCAAAACGTTCATCAAGGCAAATTTCAGCGTATTTTGTTCACCTCTCGTGTACCTCTCCTGAAATCCCTTCTCATAACGGTTAATCTCTCCAACAACAACGACAAAACGCGACGAGTCATGCACGTCATTCAATGGAGAAAGCTCTTTTAATTGCTCTGCTGCATTTTCCATGTGTTCACCATGCAACAGGGCATTGAACAACTTGCTGCGCTGCATAAGTACATTTTCCCTGCTTTTCTTGTCATAATCCATCATATGATTAATCAGATTCTCAAGCACACCGTCAATCATCTTCATCTCATCCGTGCGAGCACCTGAGTGTTCGAACGCCCGAATCTGATGAGACTCAATCCGGTTCATGATGATCTGAATGGGTTTATAGTTACGGCGAGTAATATACACGATATATACAATCGCACAGATGACAGTCACAATAGCAATGATCACCCATACATAAGATATGACCGATACCCAGCCAAATAAGTTGCCAGCCTTAATTCCACTGGATATTGTCCAGCCCAGTCTTTCTAGCGCTAGCCTATTCAGTTCCTGACCGTCTATCGAGCCCTCTTGGTCCGAATGTGCGTTATACACAACCTTACCGTCCCGATCCGTAATCGTCAGGAATGAGAGCTGACCATTAACCATACTATCTACACTCTGTTCAATGCTGCTCATCTTGATATTAATGACCAATGTGCCCTGAGAGCCAAAAGGCAAAGGCATGTCCTTGTTCACGGTTAATACGCGAATAGGGGTACGTTGAACAGAGTCCGCATCGAATTCCCGGACCGGCTGCCAGCCTGAACCGATCGACCCGGTACCCATCTGATCAATCCATGCCTTATCCGAGAAACCTTCCACTTCTCTGGAACCACTTACGGTCAGAACATGTTTATTTCGCTTGTCATATAGATAGATGGACTGAATCCATGAGGACGAATTGGATAGCTCACGTAAATTCTGCGCAATTGCATACACCGTGTCCGAGCTGGTCAGGTTTGTGTTATTAAAATAGAGTTTGTATGCCTGCTGACTCTGTACCGTTTCCAGGATGGATAGTTCAATATCCCTGATTGTGCGATCCACCGTGTCTATCATATAACTGGAGGAAATCCGGTCTGCTTTTTTTGTTTCCTCTTTAGAGATGTCATTGATGAAAACAAACGCGATGAAAATGAGTATGGTCACCGTAAGAAAAAAAATTGGGAAGTACGAGAACAATAACCGATAGTACCAATTACGAGACAATAGACCCCACTCCTCACTCCACGATGCCAATGTTCTCAGCCGTGGTTCTACTGTTCAGCATCCATCTCACCTTAGGGGCTGAATACTATATGATAACGCTATCATAACTGATTTTATGTTATTATAGCACAAGCCTCTGAGCAGCAAAGCAAGAATTGAATTCAAAGAGCCAAAACAAAAAAAACCGTGCTGAGCAGATAACAACTCAGACACGGAACAATTCATCTGGCAGCACACCGTTATATCTTCGATGCTCTAAATGCCAGAATCCTTAAACAATGTGGCCATGGAGCCACCATCCACAATAATGCGTACAGCGCGGGCCAGCATTGGCGCAACAGGTAACACTTTGAAGCATTCAGGGTGGTCATCTGGCAGTGCGATCGAGTCCGTAACGACCACCTCTTCAATTGACGGGTGATTCAATTTACTTACTGCCCCATCCGAGAACAATCCGTGTGTTGCACATACATATACATTTTTGGAGCCACGTTCCTTCAACCCTTCCACGACATTCAGAATGGTTGTTCCAGTGTCGATCAGATCCTCAATAATAATAGGTGTCCGTCCTTCTACATCACCAATGACATGGGTAATCACCGATTCATTATGGCTTGGACGTTTCTTGATCATAATGGCAAATGGAGAATCCAGACGGTTCGCCAGCTTCTCTGCCATCGATGCTCGTCCCGCATCCGGGGAGACGACAACAGGGTTCTCGATTCCTTTGCTTAACAGATAATCACTAATCAGATCCAGTGATGTCATATGGTCAACCGGAATGTTGAAAAATCCCTGAATGGCCGCTGCGTGCAGGTCAATCGTTACCACTCGATTGGCGCCAGCCGTAGTTAATACATCTGCTACCATCTTGGCCGAGATCGGTTCCCGTGGTGCGGATTTGCGCTCTTGACGAGCATAACCGTAATACGGAACAATGATGTTAACAGTGCGCGCTGAAGCCCTCTTTGCAGCATCAATCATCACAAGCAACTCGACAAACAGCTCGTTGATCGGATGAGACAACGACTGTACCAGAAACACATCACAATTACGAATCGTTTCTTCATAATGAACGTATATTTCTCCGCTCTTGAACCTGGACAGCTTGATCTTGCCCAGTTGTACACCCAGCTTGTCACATACCTGTTCTGCCAGCTTAGGGTTCGATGAACCGGAAAAAATACGTAACGAATGCTGCATAATGCCCTCCCGAGGGTTGAAGTCCCTATATAATCCCTTATCTAAAAGCGAGTGTTCAAAAAGACCGGTTTTCAGTACCGAGAAGATGGGATAAAGCTAGAAATGGAGTAGCGGAGCGTAGGCAAAACTACGTGAGCAACGGACATTTCGGCTGAATTCCAGCTTCGATGCTGAAGATGCCATTAGGCATCCTTCGTAATCAAAGGCGGAATTTTTGAACTACCTCTAAAAGGTTATTTCCTACCCTCATTATACTCCAATGGCTTATACATTTAAAGGAATGAACGAGCGATGACGGCCTTCAAAAACAGCGACTTCCGTACAGCCCAACTCATGTAAAAGTGCTTCAGCTTCAGGCAAATAATCGCCCAGCTTCAGTGGGTCATGTGCATCAGAGCCCATGGTTAATGGAATACCCAAGCGAATGGCTTCTGTCAGCATTCTGCGACTAGGGAACATCTCGGCACAAGGCTTCGATATCCCGGAAGCATTCAGCTCCATGGCGCAACCACTTTTGGCAATAGCCTGCAGCGCTGCGTTCTCCAGTGAGATACGTTCTTCTGTCTGCTCCGTTGAAGGAACAAAGCCAAACCGTTTAATGACATCCGTATGACCCATAATATCGTACATGCCCGTGGCGGCTGCCTTGCTTACGGCATCGTAGTACTGACGATATACCTCAAGGATGTCTTTGCCCTCCCAGTGATGGGTCTGGCGGAAATCCGTAATGTCCCATTCCCCGAGGAAATGAACAGAGCCAATCACATAATCCCATGGATAACGCTCAATGATCGCACGGATCTCTGTTTCCCAGCCTTCAATATAGTCACCTTCCAGACCAACACGTACGTCAATCTGCCCGCGGTAACGTTCTTTCAGGGAGAAACACTCCTCTACGTAACGCGGCAGCTCATCCATAGGCATCGCCATTTCCGGATAATATTGAGCCGGATCGACATGCAACAATGGTATGTGATCGGACAATCCAATCTGGGATAGTCCGATCTCCACACCACGCTGTACGTACTCTTCCAGTTTGCCAACGGCATGTCCACACCGCTCATGGTGTGTATGATAGTCTATACGCACGAAACTCGCCTCCTAATCGCGGCGAGGCCGTTCATGACGGCGGCTCAGCTCTGACATAATGTCGTCCAGCGGTAGCTTGCGCTCTTGTAACAGGACGAGCAGGTGATACATCAGGTCACTGACTTCCAGACGAAGCTCGTCATTATCTTTATTTTTGGCGGCGATGATCGTCTCGGACGCTTCTTCACCGATTTTTTTCAGTATTTTGTCTACACCTTTATCAAACAGATACGTTGTATATGCACCCTCAGGACGCTCACGTTCACGCTCTGCAATAACGGATTCCAGTTCAGCCAATACCTCAAAGCGACTTTCGGAACCGGAATTTGCAGAAGCAGATGCCGCACCCGCTTCATCCGAAGCCTTGTCTGCCGATTTCTCTGGCAAACCAATGATTTCATTATGGAAACAAGTTACTGCCCCTGTATGGCAAGCCGGACCGTTCGGTTTCACCTCAACCAACAAGGTATCGCCGTCACAATCATATTTTAGGGAAGTAATCGTCTGCACGTTGCCAGATGTTGCCCCTTTATGCCACAACTCCTGACGCGAGCGTGACCAGAACCACGTCTCACCGGATTCAAGCGACAACTTCAGAGATTCGCGATTCATATAAGCCATCATCAAGACTTCCCGAGTATCTACATCCTGCACAATGGCAGGAACCAATCCTTCACTCCAACGAATGTGCTCCACAACCTGTTCCAAGGACAACTGTTCCTTGATTTCATCACTTACTTTAGTCACGGATCTCCACCCCTTGTTCTCTCAAATGTTGTTTTAACGCCGGTACGGCGATTTCTTTGTAATGGAAAATCGTTGCGGCCAGCCCTGCGTCCGCTTTGCCTGTGGTAAATACATCATAGAAATGAGATTCCTTACCCGCACCGCCCGATGCGATGACTGGAATACGCACAGATTCGGATACCGCTGCCGTCAGCTTCAGATCAAAGCCATCTTTTGTTCCGTCCGCGTCCATACTTGTGAGAAGAATCTCCCCCGCGCCCAAGCTCTCAGCCTGTTTAACCCATTCCAGCGCCTTGATCCCGGAGGGTTTCCGTCCACCATGGGTATAGACTTCCCATTCGCCCCAAGCTTCGTTATACTTGGCATCGATCGCTACCACGATACACTGCGAGCCAAAGCGACGTGCACCATCTGCAATCAACTGCGGATTAAGTACCGCGGCTGTATTCACTGCAATTTTATCCGCTCCTGCACGGAGAATCCGCTTCATGTCCTCTACCTTGGAGATGCCACCACCTACCGTAAAGGGAATAGCGATCTCGCCTGCTGTCTGCCGCACGACTTCTTCCATCGTTTCGCGACCTTCCACTGAAGCGGAGATATCGAGAAAGACCAATTCGTCCGCGCCCTCGCGGTCATATAGCGCCGCCAGCTCTACCGGATCACCCGCATCGCGGAGATTAACGAAGTTGACGCCTTTGACGACCCGGCCGTCCTTCACGTCCAGACAGGGGATGATTCTTTTTGCCAGCATGCTACCTCTTCCTCTCTACCCGAATATCCTTTACTTGTTTACCGCACGTACTGCTTCAGACAGATCGATACTCCCAGTATACAGCGCTTTACCCACGATCGCTCCACCAACACCATCATCTGCATGACGACTCAGACGAAGCAGATCATCCATCACACTTACACCACCGGAAGCAATAACCGTCCGTCCGCTCGCCTTGGCAAGAGATACAATCGCTTCTACGTTAGGACCCTGCATCATGCCATCACGGGATATATCCGTAAAGATAAACGTTTCTGCGCCATATGCCGCCAGTTCCTTCGCGAGCACCTCTGCCTGTACTTCCGATGTTTCAAGCCATCCGCGGGTTGCCACGTAACCATTACGAGCGTCGATGCCAATTGCCACTTTGTCGCCGTAACGTCCCAGTACTTCCTCTGTAAAAGCACGATCCTCAATCGCTGCTGTTCCAATGATCAGCCGGCTAACACCCAGACCCAGCAAACGTTCTACATCCGCTACCGTACGAAGTCCGCCGCCCACCTGAACAGGTACGTTCACAGCCGAGGCAATCCGCCCGATCAGCTCATCGTTAACAGGGTGCCCTGCTTTCGCACCATCCAGATCCACCAGATGAACGTATGTACCGCCTTGCTTCTCCCAGGATAGAGCCACTTGAACCGGGTCATCGTTATACACGGTCTCCTGATTATAATCTCCCTGCACCAGTCTTACACATTTGCCGTCCCGGATATCAATCGCCGGATATAGGATAAAAGATGACATACAAGGCCTCCTGAATATGAATTAGATTTGTACGCTTTCTATAGTTAAGAAGAGATGATGTTTTACCTTTGTACAGGTGCTCCTGTCAGAGCCAAAAAGTTACCGAGCAGCTTTATACCAAGCTCTCCACTTTTCTCCGGGTGGAATTGCATGCCGAAGTTGGATCCTCTGCCTACAATGGCTGTCACCGGATGTCCGTAATCCGTTACCGCCAGCAGATCGTCCCTGTTTTCAGTAAGCGCATGATAGGAATGGACAAAATAGACGTGACCTGCTTCAAGCCCCGTAAATAGCGGGTTTTCCGCGTGCAGGAATTCCAAACGGTTCCATCCCATATGAGGAACTTTCAACTCTCCTGGTGCGAATCGCACCACTTTACCTGGCAAAATATCCAGTCCTTCATGCTCGCCATGCTCTTCACTTGAGCTGAACAACAATTGCATGCCCAAACAGATACCGAGCAGTGGCTTGGACCCGGCAGCGGCTTCCTTCACCACCGTATCCAGTCCACTCTCCCGCAGATGAACCATCGCATCACCAAAAGCACCTACGCCTGGCAGAATGACACCATCTGCGCCAAGAATCTCTTCCCGGTCACCCGTGACCAGCGCTTCGTAGCCAAGACGTTCGACCGCTTTGCCGACGCTGTGCAGGTTACCCATACCGTAATCGACAATTGCAATCGCCATCGTCTACAGCACTCCCTTCGTAGAAGGCACACCCGTTACACGTGGATCAATCATCGTTGCTTCATCCAGTGCACGTCCCAGTGCCTTAAAGATCGCTTCAATCATGTGGTGGGTGTTCTGACCATAGTGCACAATAACATGTAACGTAATCCGAGCTTCCAGCGCCAATTTCCACAGGAATTCATGTACCAGCTCCGTGGAGAAACTGCCTACCTGTTGGGATGGGTATTCTGCACGGTATTCAAAGTGAGGTCGGTTACTCACATCAATAATGACCTGGGCGAGCGCCTCGTCCATCGGTACAAAAACACTGGCGTAACGCTTAATACCGCGTTTGTCACCCAACGCTTCTCGCAACGTCTGTCCCAGACAGATTCCGATGTCTTCAACCGTGTGATGATCGTCGATATCAATATCTCCACGGGCCTGCACGTTCAGATCGAATTGTCCGTGCTTGGTGAACAGATCCAGCATATGGTTCAGGAAGGGTACATCCGTTTCAATCGTGGATTGTCCTGTTCCATCTACATTAAAGGCCAATTGGATATTGGTCTCGTTTGTTTTGCGGTCAACCTCTGCTTGGCGCACTGCACCTTTGTTTTCAAGTTCCACACCATTATTTTGCTTATCCATTTTCCGATTCCGCCTTTCCTTCCTGTTCTAACCGTACAGCAATTGCACGGGCATGCCCTTCAAGACCCTCATGGCGGGCCAACTCTATAATAGCCGCTCCGTTCTGCAGCAGCGCTTCTTTACTATAATAGATCAGACTCGATTTCTTGATAAAATCATCCACATCCACCGGTGAACTGAATCGCGCGGTTCCATTGGTTGGAATAATATGATTCGGTCCGGCAAAGTAATCCCCTACCGGCTCCGAGCTGTATGGGCCGAGGAAGATCGCACCGGCATTTTCGATCCGGCCAGCGTAAGCCATCGGCTCCTGCACCATGATCTCCAGATGCTCCGGTGCAAGCCGGTTCACCACGTCGATCCCTTCATCGATGGAATCGACCACAATAATCGCGCCATACTGCTCCACGGAAGCAGCAGCGATATCCCGCCGCGGCAGCACTTCAAGCTGCCGCTGCACTTCGCCCTGCACGGCTTCCGCAAGCGTGGCCGAATTCGTGACGAGAATGGCCGATGCCATCTCGTCATGTTCCGCCTGCGACAACAGGTCGGCGGCGACGTACACCGGATTCGCCGTATCATCGGCGAGCACCACAATCTCACTCGGCCCGGCGATACTATCGATATCGACCGCCCCGTACACCTCGCGCTTCGCGAGCGCCACGTAAATATTGCCCGGTCCACAGATCTTGTCGACCGGTGCAATACTCTCCGTGCCGTAAGCCAGGGCGGCGATAGCTTGAGCGCCGCCAACCCGGTACATCTCGCTCACGCCTGCTTCCGCAGCAGCAACGAGGATGTACGGGTTAATACCTTCGCCACCGTTCGTTGACGGCGGCGTCACAAGAACAATCTCCGGCACGCCTGCCACCTGTGCCGGAATCACATTCATCAGCACAGACGATGGATACGCTGCTTTGCCGCCAGGTACATAAACGCCGACCCGCTTCAGCGGTCGGATGACCTGGCCCAGCAGGCTGCCGTCAGGCTGCCAATCCATCCACGAGTTGCGTTTCTGTTTCTCATGAAACGCACGAATGTTGGCGGCGGCTTGCCGGATCGCCGTCACAAAGGATGGCTCCACGGCTGCATAAGCCGCCTGCAGCTCTTCCTGCGGCACGCGCAATTCTGCGGCCGTCAGCTTCGTGCGGTCCAGCTGCTCCGTGTAACGCAACAGTGCCGTATCACCCTCACGGCGAATGTCGCTGACAATACGCCGTACCGTTTCATTTTGCTCCGGCGTGCCATACTCCACTTCCCGCTTCAGATCAAACTCCCATGCAGGTACAATTTTCATACGTACAACCTCCTCATCCTCTGTAATACCTGCCTTCTTGTGGCCGATTTGCTTCTTTATTTTGTCTCTTACTCTTAATTTTGCTTCTGCTTCTGCTTCTGCTTTACATGTTTCTCATCTATATTTCTGACGCAGTAGTTTATCCCCGAAGGCTTCCCGCAGAAATCTCATTCGATGCCGGTATGACCTGCTGAAGTGCATCACACAAAGCCTGGATTCGTGCATTTTTCATCCGATAACTTACCCGATTGGCGATAAGACGGCTGGTGATGTCCAAAATGCTTGTCATCTCCACCAATCCGTTCTCGCGCAGTGTCTGACCTGTCTCCACCAGATCGACAATCCGGTCTGCCAGACCAATCAGGGGCGCTAGCTCAATGGAACCATTCAGCTTGATCACCTCGACCTGCTGCCCCTGCTCCCGGAAATACTGTGAAGCAATCCTTGGATACTTCGTTGCAACACGTTGCTGGATGCCTGGCTTCCAGTCTGGAAGTCCGATCACAGACATACGGCACTGGGCGATTCCCAGATTCAATAGTTCGTACACGTCCCGATCTTCCTCCAGCAGCACGTCTTTACCAACAATTCCGATATCAGCAACACCGTACTCCACATACGTTGGAACATCTACTGGCTTCGCCATAATGAATTCCATTCCCGCTTCCGGTACTTCAATGACCAATCTGCGTGTATCGTCCACGTCTTCTGGAATATCCAGCCCCGCTTCACGGAACAATTTGGAGGCTTTTTTATAGATTCGGCCCTTCGGCATGGCCACCTTCAGAATATCCGACATCTCAGCGTCCTCCTTCTTCAGATCCGTAAGTAATAACCTGCTCCGCTTGAACGGTTCTTGCTTCAACCGATACGGCACTTGCCCCACCTTCAGGAAGAAGGAGTGTCACTACATTTTGTCCCATACTGCGTAATCTTGCCGCTTCTGTTAGTGCCTCGGCCCGACGCTTCGGGGTATATTGGATAAGTACCGGTTTTTTCTCTTCAATGGTAATGCCATGAACACCATCAATAATACGGTTCGTTTTCAGTGCAAATCCTGTAGCTGGCAATGAACGACCAAACTGTTGTAACAGATTATCATACCGTCCGCCGCTACATACCGGAGATCCCAGTTCGGCTGCATACCCTTCAAAGGTCATGCCCGTATAATAGGAGAAATCACCGATCATCGTCAGATCAATCAGCACATGCTCGGATACACCGTACGCTTCCAACACTTCGAATACAGCACACAGATGTGCAATCGACTGTGCTGCTTCAGCACTTGAACTTAGCTCTACCGCATGTGTGCATACTTCCTTACCACCACGCAGACGCAGGATCGCTTCAAGCTGTTCTTTCAACTTCGGCTCCAGATTCAATGCTTCAATTGACTGGCGATAGCCGACATAATCACGTCCGAGCAACCCTTCCTTCAATTGCTCCTGCTCAGCGGTCTGGCCTGGAATCACTTCCTCCAGTAATCCGTTCAGGAATCCCATATGACCCATTGCTATTTTAAAAGAAGACACTCCCGCTGCCTGCAAAGAGGCGATCGCAAGCGCAACAACTTCTGCATCCGCTTCAGGCGAGTCGTCCCCAACCAGTTCCACGCCCGTCTGAAAGAATTCAGCCTCACGCCCAGCTTCCTCTTCAATAGAACGGAATACGTTCGCATGATAGGACAGACGCAGTGGCAACTGCTCATCTTTGAGCATGGATGAAACTACGCGTGCAATCGGAGCCGTTAGATCCGATCTAAGTACCAGTGTAGTTCCCCTGCTGTTTAGCAATTTAAATAATTTACGATCTGATGTAGAGCTTGCCACACCTACCGTATCGTAATATTCAATCGTTGGTGTGATGATCTGACGGTAACCCCAGCGTTCCATACATTCCAGTACATTGCGTTCAATCGTCCGCAGCTTGGATACTACATGTGGTGTATAGTCGCGGAATCCGGTCGGTTTTTCAAAACCTTTTGGTTTGGACATTGGTAATATTCACCCCGAGTCAGTAATTTAAGAGTTGCACTCGTTCTATTTCAACAGGATTTATGTAGTGTAAATCCCCATTCTATCTTATAAACCTGAATCACAGTATTATCGCATAAGCCTTCAACTATTGGTTTAGTTCAATCTTTATCATGCTTCATTTCTCCAAGAATACTTTCACATGGTAAAGTGCTAACAAACTAAAGGATATGGGATATGATAACATGAAATCCGCACTACCGTCAACAATACCAAAGCTTGATTGCCCTTGGATCGACATATCGTTTTATATGCACACCATTACGCTCGCCAATCGGTATTTATATACGAAAAAAGCTGCCATAAGCAGCTTTTTACTTCAACCCATCTTCATTCATTACTTTATTGACTCAATGCACACTACCCTGAGAAGAATCATCCGTGTTAAAGACTGTTTCTTCCGTAGAAGCTGCCGCGCGGGATAAATCACGAAGTGGATTGCCTCCAACAAAAGCTCCTGGTGCAACATCCTTATGTACGACTGCTCCAGCAGCTACAACGGCTCCATCCCCTATGGTTACCCCGGGCAGAATCGTTGTGTTAGCACCAATCAGTACATTTTCCCCGATAATCACCTCACCGAGTCTGTACTCCTTAATAAGATACTCATGAGCGAGAATCGTTGTGTTGTAACCGATGACCGAGTTTTCGCCGACCGTTATTTTCTCCGGAAAAAACACATCCACCATCACCATCAGGCCAAAGGCTGTGTGTTTTCCCACCTTCATACCGAGCATTCGGCGGTAAATCCAGTTCTTCACCGATAGGATTGGACAATAACGTGACAACTGGATCCAGATAAAATTACGAACGCCCTTCCACGGACTCACTGTCTTGTAGATATGCCAAAGTGCATTCTGGTCCTCTACCGGATAGCGGGTTACTTTTCTCATGAACGTCCCGTTTCAATACGGATGAGTTTCAACAAGTCTCTCATGTCATGCAACATATAGTCGGGTCCATATCCGTTCAGGATTGTTTCTCCTTTAAGAGACCATGCAACCCCCGCCGAGAGTGCGCCCGCATTTTGTGCCGATTGGATATCCACTGGACTGTCACCCACCATTAACGTTTTGGCAGGATCTGCACCCAGTTCCGTCATCGCTTTCAGTACCGGTTCAGCGTGCGGCTTCGGATTCGTCACATCGGTCACTGTTACAATCGTCTTCATATACTTCAATAGGTCAAAACGCTCCAACACCTTTAATGTAGATGGACGAATCTTGGTTGTGACCACACCCATAACAATGCCAGCCTGATGCAGCGCCTCTACTACCTCAATAACATGTGGAAATGGTCTAACCATCGCTTCATGATGGATATCATTATAAGCACGGTAACCTTTCACGTACTCGGAGACTTCCTCCTGGCCAGAGAAAGTGCGCATTTGCTGCTCCAGTGTGCCACCCATATGTGGAATGATCTGTTCCCGTGTCCATGGAGCTGAATGCTCCCATCCCCCCATGACATGCTGGAATGAGCTGATAATCAACTCATTGGTATCAATAATCGTTCCATCAAGATCAAACAATACCGTGTCAATCATGTTGCATTACTCCTTTTTATCATCAACTTGCTTGGATTCATCTTTGGCTGGAGGTGTTACCTTATTCTCTTTGCCAGCAACTGTTCCCGTATGCTCCATATCATCTGAGGTAACTTTGGACGATACAATCGGATCACTATAACGAACATCTGCTTTACCTGTCACTCTTCTCACCACAATGAATACAACAGCAACAATAATGATGCCAATCGCGAGCAGTTGCGAGATTCTTACGTTACCGTAAGCAGGATCAAGATATCCTTGTTCAAAGCCCATTGCAGTCATTGGAGACCACAACCCGTTCACTAGTGAAGCAACCCACTGCGGAGCCTGGAAGCCCAGACTGTCCGTACGCAAAGCTTCAATAAAGAAGCGACCGATAGAGTACCAAATGAAATAAGACATGAACAGTTCACCTGAACGCAGAAACTTCTGACGACGCAGAACCAGCAGCAAGACCAGACCAACGAGACTCCACATCGATTCATACAAAAACGCAGGGTGGTGGAATACGCCTTCTACGTTCATTTGATTCACAATAAAGTCCGGCAGATGAAGCTTGTCTGTCAAAAATGATTCTTCTACAGGACCGCCGTAGGCTTCCTGATTCACAAAGTTCCCCCAGCGTCCGATCAACTGTCCAACGAGCAGTCCAGGCGCACAGATATCGGCCATACGCCAGAAGTTATATCCTTTACGACGGAAGAAAATAACTGCACAGATAATAGCACCAATAAGTGCACCATAGATGGCTATACCGCCATTCCATATTTTAAAGACATCCCAGAAATTATCCTTATAATCTTCCCATTTAAATGCTACGTAGTAGATGCGGGCACCAATGATGGCAGAAGGCACACCCAGCAGGACCATGTCCATGAACACTTCCTGTGGAATATTGTATCGTTTGCCCTCCCGGATCACGAGCAGGAGTCCTATAAGTGCCGCAGCACCAAGAATAAGCCCGTACCAGTGAACCTTTAACGCTCCAATAGAGAACGCAATCGGGTTCAACAGTAATAATGTATCCATTCATTCACACTCCTATTTATTCAATCAATCGCACGCATGACGAATGGTTGGCATACACTGCGCCTTAAGAGAAGCAGTACATGTCAACCATTTATCTTCATTTCCTTGTATAAAATGTTTCTTAATCCATGTCTTCCATATCTTCCGAGATGGTTGCTGTCAGCTTGTTCGTGAATTGCAGCGCAGCATTCAGACCCATCTGTTTCAGACGATAGTTCATACCTGCCACTTCAATAATAACCGCCAAGTTCCGTCCCGGACGAACAGGGATTGTAACAAGAGGTACATCCGTATCAATGATACGTGTAGTCTCTTCATCCAGACCCAGACGATCATATTGTTTATCCTGCTGCCATGCTTCCAGACGCACAACCAAAGTAATCCGTTTGTTATTCCGAACCGCACCGGCTCCGAACAATGTCATGACGTTGATAATACCGACACCTCGAATTTCGAGCAAGTGGCGGATCAATTCAGGTGCAGTACCGTGCAGCTGAAAATCTGACGTTTGGCGGATCTCTACCGCATCATCGGCAATCAGTCGGTGTCCACGTTTCACCAGTTCAAGCGCTGTTTCACTCTTACCAATACCGCTGCTACCTGTGATCAGCATACCTACGCCATAGACATCACAAAGTACACCGTGAATGGTTGCTGTTGGTGCCAATTTCTTTTCCAGGAATCCTGTGATCCGGCTGGATAGAATCGTAGTAGCCATATTGCTGCGAAGTACAGCCAGATTCTGCTCTTCACTGATATCAATCAGCTCTTGCGGAACTTCCAGTCCACGCGTGACAACGATACAAGGTGTCTCTTCCGTACAAAGACGTTGCATACGATCACGCCGCTCTTGCTCAGGTAACATTGCAAAGAAAGCTAACTCCGTTCTTCCAAGCAGCTGTACCCGTTCTTGTGGATGGTATTCAAAATAACCGGCCATTTCCAAACCAGGACGGTTCAGGTCATCTACCGTAATGACTCTTTTCAATCCGTGAGATCCAGAAACAACCTCCAACTGAAATTGCTGCACCAGTTCAGATACTTTCACTTTTTTCGCCATTTGTCTCTTCCTTTCAGCATTAGCTGTCCCTCTATGTACATCAGATCGTGTATCAGTTATTTCCATTATTAGCGCATTCACAACATGGGGTACAGAATGCATACCCTTCCAACAGTCGATTCTCTCAAATATATGAAGACAGACCTTCAAATAATCTTAAATGAATTCCGGGATGAATGCAATCGCAGCCTCCGACAACCATTAGTAAGAAAAGTCTTCTGATCGAAGCACCTTCTAGGATACTACATTCGTAGTTTAAGGGGTGTTTTTCTTACGATTATTAATCCTTCAACTCTGTCGAAACTTATAAATTCATTAATCTTAAAAAAGCCCCTTCCAGCAATAACGGAAGGGGCTCTCATTACAATGTATAATTGCGTTAACTGTCAGGTTCCATCGTCACCGAGGAATCCCAGTATTATTTGTCTTGAAGAAGTACGTTCACTTCAGTCTCTTTGTCAAAGATATGAACTTTGTTCATGTCGATGGCCATTTTAACTGTGGAACCATCACGAGTGTTAGAACGTCCGTCTACACGTGCGATCGTTGTATCATTACCAACACCGCTCAAGTAGAGGAGCATTTCGTGACCCAGGTTCTCTGTAACATCTACGTGTGTAGAGAATACAGAGTTCGGGGATGCTTCCAGGAATACTGGCTCTTCGTGAATGTCTTCTGGACGAACACCCAGAATCACTTCTTTACCAATGTATCCTCTAGATTTCAACACTTGTGCTTTACCTTGCGGGATTTCAACATCCACACCAGGAGCTATGAAATGCATGCTAGTACCTTGCTCAGCGAGTTTACCCGAGATAAAGTTCATTGTCGGGGAACCGATGAAACCAGCTACGAACAGGTTAGCCGGCAGGTTGTACAACTCTTCCGGAGAAGCTGCTTGTTGGATGATACCATCCTTCATAACAACGATCCGATCACCCATCGTCATAGCTTCGATCTGGTCATGCGTTACGTAGATAACAGTTGTTTCCAAACGTTTCGCAAGTTTAGTGATCTCAGCACGCATTTGACCACGCAGTTTGGCATCCAAGTTGGAGAGAGGCTCATCCATCAAGAACACTTGTGGATCACGGACAATCGCACGTCCCAAAGCGACACGTTGACGTTGACCACCGGACAATGCCTTAGGTTTACGCTCAAGCAAATGTTCGATATCCAGGATTTTAGCTGCTTCACGTACACGTTTGTCGATCTCATCTTTTTTAACCTTACGCAATTTCAAACCAAACGCCATGTTTTGATATACGCTCATATGCGGATACAAGGCATAGGATTGGAATACCATCGCGATATCGCGGTCTTTAGGTGCAACATCATTAACGACACGGTCACCGATATAGAGTTTACCTTCAGAAATTTCCTCAAGGCCTGCGATCATACGAAGTGTTGTTGATTTACCACAACCGGACGGACCTACCAGTACCAGAAATTCTTTATCTTTAATGTCCAGGTTAATGTCAACTACAGTTGCTTTATCAGAACCCGGGTATTTTTTGAAAATATGCTCTAAACGTACTCCAGCCATGATTGTTGCCTCCTCAGAGATCATTTTGTAATCGAATACAATTTGTATTTTTATAATACCCTATCAACGTGAGGTTTGACTATTCGCAAACTGCACAAAAATATCAATGCTTTTTCGTCACTTTGTACATTAGTAGTAAAAACTGCACTAGAACAGCACTTTCGAAGTGCCTCACATCGTAACCAATCTCCTGTTTTATCTTGTCCAGACGATAAACCAACGTATTACGATGAATGAAAAGTCGTTTCGCTGTCTCGCTGACATTACAGTCCAGGCTAAAAAAGGTCTCCAGCGTAGCAAGTGTCTCACTGTCATTGAAGATTACCGTGTCTTTACCAGTTTCCTTTATAAAACGTATACGTTGATCATCTGGAATGCTCGCTACCAACCTCTCCAGGTGAAGATCCCATGAGAGATGAATATGCTGCGTAACATGGAATGCTCTCCCTAAGTGAACACTTTCTTTAAGAAGAACTGTGACCGATACAAGTTGTTGCGCAGGAATGCATGGCAGAGATGCAGACAGATGGAACACCCCAGCCCACTCACTGGCAACCAATTCATGTAACCCCAGACAAAAAGCGTTCAGTGAATCCTTTTTGGCTTCCGTTGTATCTTCCTCGGCTTCTTCTGTAACAATTTCTTTATCACCCATGAAAATCCACTCTTGCTCCCCCAAAGGAATCAAGACTATCTCCTCGCCAAAGTAACTCTCAAGCAACTTGTTGAGTTCCTTGGATCGTAAACGATGTGCATCCGGTGTATCCCCTTGCAGCAAGAAGAGAATCTTCTCAGCATTTAATCCTGCGGGCACCACAAAGCGATCAGGAACCACTTCAGATTCCTGCTTGGTTGGTTCTTCGATCTGCTCTTTAAGCCAGAGACCCAATTCAGTCAAATACTGCTCCCTATCATTCTCATATACAACAGGTTGTACCTCATCGGGTAGAGCCGTGTTAGTACGGATCAAAAGCTCAATCAATTGTCGTGTCTCCACGGTAATAGATTTTGCAGGGCATCCCCAACACACGACAGTCTCTTCTTGCTCATTCATCCGAACCTTAAAAAATATACGCTTTCCCGTATTCAAACTGATCACATCGGATGAAATTGGAGATGCAGATTGATCAGATAACTCCTGATGCTCACCCTCATCACCAAAGATCTCTGAATTTTCATGTCGACCAACCAGATTCGCAACGGATTGCATCCATTCTTCTATTGTAATTTCATATTCGTCCAAATTTGTGCCTATAATGACTTCAATTTGCTGTTTTAGATCAGGTATGAGCTTCATATAATGAACGTCACCACTCTGCATGTTTTCTATTAGTTTATCATATCTTGCCCAGCATTAATAAATATCCATATTGAGCTAAAATTACATAACAAAAAAAGAGCAACTAATCAAATTAATGATTAATCACTCTTTTCTTAAAGATGAGTCATGAAGGGCTCGAACCTTCGACACCCTGATTAAAAGTCAGGTGCTCTACCAACTGAGCTAATGACTCATAAAACTGGTGGAGGATGATGGATTCGAACCACCGAACCCGTACGGGAGCAGATTTACAGTCTGATGCGTTTGGCCACTTCGCTAATCCTCCAGGGATTAAAGGTGGCTCGGGACGGAATCGAACCGCCGACACGAGGATTTTCAGTCCTCTGCTCTACCGACTGAGCTACCGAGCCATATTTAATTTTTAGGATTAATGGCGGAACCGACGGGATTCGAACCCGCGATCTCCTGCGTGACAGGCAGGCATGTTAGGCCAACTACACCACGGTTCCAGGCATTAATGGTGCCGGCGAGAGGACTTGAACCCCCAACCTACTGATTACAAGTCAGTTGCTCTACCAGTTGAGCTACACCGGCGTATATGGTGGAGGCTGAGGGGATCGAACCCCCGACCCTCTGCTTGTAAGGCAGATGCTCTCCCAGCTGAGCTAAGCCTCCTGGGTAATATGGTAGCGGCGGAGGGGATCGAACCCCCGACCTTACGGGTATGAACCGTACGCTCTAGCCAGCTGAGCTACACCGCCATATTAATTGTGTCTTGATTGCTTGTCCATCTTTAGGTAAAGATGGCGGAGAGAGAGGGATTCGAACCCTCGCACCGCTTACGCAGTCTAACCCCTTAGCAGAGGGTCCCCTTATAGCCACTTGGGTATCTCTCCAAATAACAATCATCAACATCATTCAAGGATTGCTCCCTGAAAACTAGATTCGAAACGAAACACGCGAATTACAACTTGCTATTGGATAAGCCCTCGACCGATTAGTACTGGTCAGCTCCATGCATTGCTGCACTTCCACCCCCAGCCTATCTACCTCGTCGTCTTCAAGGGGTCTTACATACTGGGAAATCTCATCTTGA
>NZ_PJFA01000013.1:0-180193 GCF_002843485.1 Paenibacillus sp. BGI2013 | reverse complement strand
GTACTTTTGTCGATACGCTTTTACGCACAGATTTCGCCATACGCAAGTATCCTAGCTACGCAGGGGCTTGGCCCCTCCTGCGACCGGACTTTCACCGGCTAGAAGATGCGTGCTTTTCTGGGCACGCCTCATACAAAAAAGTCATCTCGCTATTGCGTGATGACTTGATGACTTTATACTTGAACGGGCACCTCTTCGACTTCTTTCACAAGCACACTACTGATTCTTCGTAACCCTTCCTGAAGGACAGAACGGGGACAAGCCAGATTCAACCGAATGCAACCCTCACCATTGGCTACAAACATATGACCATCTTCGAGCAATACACCCGCTTGCTCAGCGAAGAATAAAGGTAAACTTACATTTTGGGGAGCATATGCCGAAATATCGATCCAGGCCAGATACGTGGCTTCCGGGATGTGAAAAACAGCCCGTGGCAGATGCTGCTTCACATACTGTTCTACGCAGGCGAAATTGGCGTCTAGATACCCTTTTAATTGTTTCAGCCATTCATCACCCATTTCGTAAGCCGCTTGAGTGGCAGCAATGCTTAGTGGGTTTTTGAAACCATAATGGCGTGCCTGCCAGATGTCTCGAAGTGCCTTATTCGGAATGATGACATTAGAGAACATCAGACCAGCCATGTTGAATGTTTTGCTCGGGGACATACATGTAATGATTCGATCCATATCCGGGAACAGCTTTGCAAGTGGCGTATGTCTCTTACCCGTCCGCAGCAGATCACAGTGAATCTCATCCGAAATGACCCATACGTTGTTCCGCAGGCAGATCTCACCCACACGTTGTAACTCTTCCGTTGTCCAGACACGTCCAGACGGATTATGCGGGTTGCAGAAAATACATACCCTTACCTTCTCATCCTTGGCCTTAGCTTCAAAATCCTCATAATCAATCGAGTAACGTCCCTGCTCATTGAGCATATCCGAACACACCAGTTCAAGATCATTATGCTCCGCAGCTGACTTGAAGAAACCATAGGATGGGGTCACGATCAGTACTTTCTCATCCGACTGACAGATATATTCCACCAGTTCATACAAAGCGGGAATGATCCCGTTTGAGGTCTCCAAATGCTCCTTCGGGAAGGACCAGTCATAGTATCTTTTCATCCAGTTCGAGACAGCTTCATAGTATGCCGGATCAAATACCTGAGAGTAACCCATGATTCTACGGTCCAGACGTTCCTTAACTGCATCCAGAATCTCGGGAGGTGTGGCAAATTCCATATCTGCAATCCACATGCGAATGAATTCTTCATCTTTGAATGGAAAAGTCATGTCCTCTGTGGCGTTAAAAATATATTGACGGAAACCATCCGTATTCATCGCATTTGTTCCTGTGCGGTCGATAATCTCATCAAAGTTATATTTCATAGCTTCTGCTCCTCTATCTGCTTTACTTTTTCATTGTCGTTTCATGTCGTATTACACCTATTATTTCATGACGCAGGAATTGCATCAAATGTAATACAATCTATCCTGACGAAACAAATGAAGTTAATTGTTTCTCCAGAATAGGTATTTCCGTGAAAAAGTGATATATTTCTCATATACCATCATTTTTATGAATGACTTTCATCATTTTCACGTACTCTCAAGAAACATTGGCATAAGGAGAACCGGTTATGAACAATATCAATCAGGAAGTTGGCAAGAAAATACGAAACTTTCGGAAGTGGCGGGGACTGACCATTCAACAGCTTGCGGATCAGATCTTCAAGAGCAAGGGTACTCTGTCCAAATATGAGAGCGGAGATATTACACTTGATCTGGTCACGTTACATCATATTGCGAACGCGCTCAACATTCAGGTGGAGCAACTCTTGTACCAAGAACCAAGGCATGCATCTCCCCTGATGAATGCGGTCCCGTCCAGCTTTTTCAAGAACTCCACACGTTTCTATTCTTACTTCTATGACGGGCGTAACAACAGTCTCATTCGTTGTGTCATTGACATGATGGCTCAATCGGATGCCAACCGTTATCGCACCGTGATGTATATGAATGTGAAGGATTTTGAGAACTACCAGGAGTGCGAGAATATGTATTGGGGCCACACCGAGCATTATGATACACTCACCACGCTGATTTTGAAAAATCAGGCCACGCCGCTGGAGAATCTATACATTAATATTCTGGCGTCTTTTCAGGAATCGGAGAAAAAGTGGGGACTGATGGCTGGTGTCTCCTTCAGACCTTTCATGCCTATCGCGCTCAAAATGTTATTCTCCAGAACCCCGCTGCCCGAGAATCAGGAGTTATATAATGAATTAAAAATCTCAAAGGAAGATCTGCGGACCCTGAAAATATACAACATGCTCGCTGTCACCTGAACAACGCAGTGTGTCACACATTCTCATATGGGATGGAGACAGTCCCTCCCCATTAGAAAAGGCACTTCTATAAGCTGTTGAAACCAGCTCATAAAAGTGCCTTTCGCTTTGACGCTTATTGGATCGTGGAATAAACGAGACTAACGCTTAGTTTTTAATTAAATCCAGCGTTTCGTCAAACATTTGTTTCTGTTCCTCAATCTTGTTCTCATTACCGATCACGCAGCGCTGTTGCTGTTCAAGTATGGCCGATAAAAGCTCAGCAAAACCGATAATGTCGCTTTCCTTCGTGCTTAACACTTCGTCACGTTCCTGTTGCAGATCCGCTTCAGTCACATTCGACAGATAACACTCCAGCGAGAATGCTCCTTCGCCATAAGGTGTTCTCGGCGTATCGAGATCCTGAATCGCACCAATGATATAACGCGTCATCTCCCGCTCGTCTGCCCGGAACTCGTTCAAATACTGCGGTATTTCTTCATATACTTTGTACGTTTTATCCAGGTTCGGATCACGATACGATGCAACGTAGCTGTCTCCGTTCCGTCTGAAGCCTGACATGCAGCCATAAGCTCCGCCTTTGGCCCGGATATTCGTCCACAAGTAATCCAGAGACAGGATTCCCTGCAAGACCCGTAGTGAGCCGGTGTATTGATATCCTTTGTCGATATAATTGCCCGTTTGCACCACGTACTGCACCTCTGAAGGAGAACGGAATCCTTCCTTATGAGTAGCCGGTGTGAATGTAAATTCTTCCTTGGCAACCTCATGTGTGAACAGCTTCGCTTTCAGATCGGATACCTGTTGCTCCAGTCCTTCATATCCCTGCTCATCGGCAGTATAACTAACAAGCAAGTTCTCCGGTCTGAAAATATACCCCGTCAACTCTTGCAGACTGGAAGATAACTCTTCTTTTCTCGCCTCAAAGTTCTCCTGAAGATCCTCAAGCCACTGGTAAAACGCGATACCACTCACAGCTTCTCTGAAATCCGCAACCGCTGAATGTTTGGACGAAGACCGGCCAATTCCTGCTGAATGTCCACTATTGATCAGATTACGTTGCAGGTTACCTTTCATCTGAGAGATGATCTCATATAACCGCTTCGAATTATCAAATTGGGACGTGAACACGATTTCTTTGATCATATCAAAGGCAAATCCAAGCTTGTCATACAACACTTTTGCGTTGAACTCATAGGTAGCCTTGAATTCATTGTGCTTATGCGCGTTAGCATAAGATCCTATCCCGCTATGAATACCACCCGAATGGATATGGATTTCATTGGACAGTTCATTGAACGAGTAGTTTTGAGTATCCACGTAACCCAGTACATTTTTCAGCAACCCTGCATACGGCAGGAGATGACGTGGCACTTCTTTGATATCAAACAACAGTCTCAGATAACCAATTCCGTTGGTGTAGAGGTTATGATGGAGAATGGTTGTGCCATCGACCTGGCTCACCGTTTGATGCAACGTAGAGGCCTTCGGTTCAATATCTTCAATCGATAACGTCGGAATGACCTGCTGCTGCTCTTTGGTTGAAGGTGTATTCTGATACTCGGCGAGCGCTTCTGTTTTCTGAATCAACGTCTGAACTTCTTCCTCACTAAGACCGGCCTGAATAGTTTTCAGACGTTCTTTCAACGCTTCCTCCTTGCGTGAGTTCAGCCCCTTATCCGGGGTAAGCGCCACAAAAGAAGTATGTGTGTTCTGCAAAATATATTTCTCAATCAGTTGCTCGAAGTAACCTTCGTTCATTTTTGTCCGCAGTTCAGCAAATACGTCATTGGCTTCTAAATGAGTGAAAGGCGCTTCTTCATCGTACAACCAGCTTTGCAGAGAGGAGAATCCGTAGATCAAGCCCTTCGGCATTCTGCCATAGTCCGCTTCCCTGTGATTGAACTCATACGAGTTAATTCCAGCAAGCAGCGCTTTTGGATCAAAACCTTCTTTTACCACACGCTCAAGCACTTCTTTGACCGTTCCCAGGAAATCCTCTTTGCTCGCCAGATTGCTCTTCTTCAGTCCCACAGTGAACACAGGCTGATACAGACTGTCATCATAGGAACCGTAGACGTCCTTCGCGATTCCTTTATCCAGCAACGCCTGCTTCAGTACCGCTCCCGGAGCGTTCAGCAGGGCGTATAACAAAATTTGAAACGAAATGTTCAGTTCCTTGTCTAGACTTGTGCCGATCACCGCGTTATAGGTCAAGAAGCTGTTATCCACTTCCGATTCCGTACTTCCCGCAGAGTAAGTCTTAACTGTGTCTACCCGTTCTGCAAAGGCAGGTTGAAGTTGAATGACCGAATCAATCTCGATTCGATCATATGCACTCAGGTAGTTCTCATCCAGCCATTGCAGCTTCTCTTCCATATCCATATCCCCGTAGAGATAGATGTAACTGTTGGAAGGATGATAGTATCTCGTGTGGAAATCCAGCAGCCCCTGATACGTTAAATCCAGAATAGCTTCCGGGAATCCGCCAGACTCGGAGGAGTATGTGGTATCCGGGAAAAGGGAGTTCAGCACTTCTCTGCGCACCATTCGTTCCGGTGAAGAAAAGGCCCCCTTCATCTCGTTATATACAACTCCGTTGTAGGTTAACTCATCATCTGCAGAGGCCAGGTTGTAGTTCCAACCTTCCTGCAAAAATATCTTTTCATTCTCATAAATATTTGTATTCAATACCGCATCTAGGTAAATATCCATCAGGTTATGGAAGTCATGATCATTACGACTCGCGATCGGGTAGATCGTCTTATCGGGATACGTCATGGCGTTAAGGAATGTATTTAATGAACCTTTCAGCAACTCAACAAAAGAATCCTTGGCCGGAAATTTCTTGGACCCACAGAGCACGGAGTGTTCTAGGATATGGGCTACCCCTGTATCATCTTCCGGAGGTGTACGGAAACCGATACTGAATACTTTGTTGTCGTCCTGATTGGACAAAAGTACAATTTTGGCTCCGGATTTCTGATGTTCCAATAGATACGCATCCGATTTCAGTTCTTCGATTCTGCGCTCCTGTAACACCTTGTATGGCTTAAGCTGTTTCAACATAAACTTGAGTCCTCCGTCCATAAGATTGTTTTATTGGTTTTGTGACTCTACATAAGTTCAAATATGTTTATTTACACGGGCACTCCGATGACAGAACAACATCTGTCCTCTCCGTTATCGTGTACATGTGTAGTTGAACCTATATCGTTCAGCAAGGTAAAGGTAATATATGCCTACGGATAGTATACACCATTGTTCTCTCTCTTCATAAAAGTCAGGTAAATGTCCCTTCTGATATGTATTATGCAGGGTTTATGTTTATGAGCTGCATGGTGATGTGGTCTGCAATGAAGTGACGATCATATTAAAGAACACAAAAAAAGATCGCATGCAGCTTGGTTAACAAGCGTCATACGATCTTCTTTTTAAGATGCCGAGGACCGGGATCGAACCGGTACGGTAGTCACCTACCGCAGGATTTTAAGTCCTGTGCGTCTGCCAATTCCGCCACCCCGGCAGGATTATGTATTTCTTGGCGACAAGAAATATCTTACCATGAACTAATTAACTTTGCAACACTTTTTTATAAAATAATCTAACTATATAAGTTTAACTAATGATTTACACGATAACGGAGAGGACAGAAAAAACTGAAAAAGCGAAGCGTTCGCCTTTATCACCGGATTTCCCCTTGAGAAGAGGGAATCGAAAAAATCTGGGGATAACAGCGATTAGAAGGTTATTCTGTCATCGGAGTGTCAGTGTAAATAATCTTTAGTTCAACTTAAAAAAATGAAACAGGCACTGCAAGCGTCAGCTCACAGTGCCTAGGAAGTCCGAGTTGCGGTCCCGGACTTCCGGTAAACCAATCTATATTAAGGGAGGTGTGAGATAAGAATACCTCCCCAACATTAAAGAAACCTAAAATCAGCCTTAAATTAAACTAAAAAGTAAAATAGGTCGAACACGAGCCGCTTCTTCCTCACTGCACTCCACGATAACCAAGATATGGTCCTTTAACAGCCAATCTTCGTAATACCGCGCATCCTCCTCCGAGATTCCCGCTTCAGTCAGTGTAAGCACCAAATCATCGGTCTCACTTCCAATCTCATTACCAGCGAGTCTACGCACTGCATTTCCGATCGACATCGTCTGATCCATTCGCTTCCCCAGACCAGCCAATATGCCTTTCAGAGCGCCAAAGGCACCATCTGTTCCGGCACCCTTCAAAGGTTT
Organism: Paenibacillus sp. BGI2013; assembly: GCF_002843485.1. NCBI lineage: Bacteria > Bacillati > Bacillota > Bacilli > Caryophanales > Paenibacillaceae > Paenibacillus > Paenibacillus sp. BGI2013. The sequence continues at coordinate 173,595 of NZ_PJFA01000013.1, read as the reverse complement.
GGGTAGCCCCGTCTTTTCGCTCACCAGCTCCAGATTAAGCTGCTCCTTGGCCACCGCTCCTAAATTTTTCTCCTTGACGCCTTCCTCTTTCACCTTATTCAGCATAATTATAGCCTCGTTCTCGGTACGGGCCAGCCCAATAATCAATTGTGTCATTCCGTTCCCCTCCTTTTACCCTAATATAACCCCTTAATCCCCATTCAAAAACGGTTCGTCCACAGCTAAGACAAATCACCTAGAAGAATGTTGATTTCTCTTCTGGAAATCTATACCTAGTTCTGATAGACTAGATAAAGAAGACAAATTAACCATTGAAAACATTGACATATGGATTTAACATCTCATAATCAGGAGCAATGACTTATGAAAAAAGAGGTAGAAATTGCCATCCGGCGCAAGCAACAGATCATGGTTCGTAATACAAGCGGTCAGACGGTAACCGGATTTCCCGAGCGTACCGCTGATACATCCATTCTTTCCTTACGTACGGTCCACGGCAGTCTGTGGATACCGTTTGATGAGGTGGAACATGTTACGCGTCTGTTAAGCATCCGGTCTCATCATTTAAGCGGAATGCAACTCGTTTAGTCGGCTCTGTAATCCTAGAAACTCCAGTTCCCGTATAGATACGTTAACTAGATCTATTTATGCCAGCACTTTACACCAAAAAACCAGACGCATGCACGTCTGGTTTTTCTCTTCTACTTATCCTGTACCACGCTGCCACTGACCTCACAACAAAGGCCTTACAATCCTTATTTCTGCCCAACCATATCCTGTTGTTACTTCACTACAAACTTCACTCGTGTTCCATCCGGATATGTACTTAACTGATTCCCTACCCATGAACCTGCACCACGATTATCCTTCGGGGTAATGTACTGGATATCTGCACCTGTTCCTCCCTCAGCACACATCGCCATGGGCCACTCGTCACGATCCTTACCTTTTTTGACCGGAACACCCTTAAGTGATAGATCCCGATTGCCTTCCGCTCCATTACGATTAATGGTGCATACATCCGAATGCCCTGCCTTGATAGCAGCTTTAATATGGTTGGCTGTTTCGGGGTAACGCTCTGAAGGGAACGTAATGGTATGGTCTACACTCTTATTAGTCCCACCGAATGGATTAGGTATCTCCTCGGGCCATTCTCCCCCAGCCCAGGCGTAGAGGGCTACCAGCAGCATCGCTACCAGCGTCAGAACCTGCTTTTTGAAACCTTGTTTACCTTTACGCTTTCTTCTTGTGCGTCTCTTACTCATGCTGTGTCTCCCCCATTCAACACTTGCATTATAACAGAACGCCCGTTCGCAAAACAATCCAATATAATAAAAAAACAGCCGAGACCGCCCGGCTGTCCTGCTTGATTGATTATCCTACATTGGGAATGGCCTGTTGGCGCAGCAAGGGCAGTGTCACCTCAAACTGTGTACCTTTCCCCTCTGTACTCTCCACCGAAATCTGACCATTCATCAGTTCCAGCAGTTCTTTGCAGATGGTCAGACCAAGACCGCTTCCGCCAAATCGGCGCGCATGGGAGATGTCGGTCTGGGTAAATGCATCAAACAATGGTTCGATCTGATGCTGAGGAATGCCAATTCCCGTATCACGCACAGAAAATACCAATACAACGGTATCCATCAGTTGTTGTCTCACATCCACCTGTAACTGCACTTCACCTTGTTCCGTGAACTTAATTGCATTACTCAGCAAATTATCCAGTACCTGCCGAAGTCTTAGCGGATCACCGATAAGCACATCAGGAACATTCAGATCAGCATGACAGAGCAAACGAATTTGTTTATTCCGTGCCGCAGGTTCATGTGTCTTCACAATCTGTTGGATCAGCTTCAACGGCTGAAACTCAATGTTTTCAACATCCATTTTGCCTCTGCCCAGTTTCGCCATATCCAGGCTATTGTTAATGATGTTCAGCAGCGCCTCACCTGATTGACGTGCAAGCTCCAGATATTCTGTCTGCTCATCCGTAGTTTCACCCATACTGGCAAGTTCGATCATGCCCATAATGCCGTTAAGCGGGGTACGAAGCTCGTGATTCAGCTTGCCGATGAATTCCAATTGCCCTCTGCTGTTCATCTCAGCCATGGAAGTTGCAAACTTCAACTGCTGTTCGGCATACTTCCGTTCTGAAATATCGTATTGAATGCCTACAAAATATAAACACTCTCCGGATTCATTAAAGATCGGATCGATATTCAATTCGTTCCAGAACTTCTGACCACTTTTTGTATAATTTAAAATATCAATCTTAATGGATTGTTGTTTCTTTATTGCATCACGAATCTGCATTATCGTTTCCGGGTCTGTATCCTGCCCTTGCAAAAATCGGCAATTGTGTCCGACAGACTCTTCATACGTATATCCTGTCAGTTGGGTAAAGTGTTCGTTTACATACATGAGCGGAAGCTCAGGCAAGGTAGCATCGACCACCGTCACGGAGGATTTCACTTTCGAGATGATAAATTCCCATTGTAATGAGAGTTGATTATGTTGGCTCATGCCTTCCTCCTTCATCTCACACACATTAATGTTTATATATTCTGCAATCGTACATTATAAGGAGAGAAAACTAACCAGTCGGAATGTGTTGATATTAAATCAATATATTTTAATTGTAACATAGTTATTCAAGTCATGTGGTTTATGGGTAATAGTTGATAACTAACATTCCACAATAACCTAACTACTCACCAGGAGGAACATACATGAAATTTCTGTTAATTATCATCATTATTATTTTGATTGTAGTCTTTTTTACCAGACGCAAACGTTAAAATAAGATCCGTTATGTAAGTGAGAAAGGAAGATGGGTATGAGAACCCTCTTTTTTATATTCATGGTACTCTGTATCATCAATCTCTGTTTCCCAAAATTCGGCTGGTATCTGCGCTATGGCTGGATTTCCCGGGGCGAAGCCGAACCCAGCAGGCCTTATATGACTATGGTCAGAACGACCAGCCTGCTGATGTTGCTTATCGCCTTCACACTTGCTATGGCATGAACTATAGGCATTAGAAGATGACTGCCCTGTTGGGCAGTTTTTTTGTGATGAAATGACGGGAAAATGATAACTTTGTTTGTGGTGCAATGATGACAATGCCCGTAATATAGATATATCGTTTCGGAAAGGACATCATTGGCATGAACATCGCATTTTATCCGTACTGGGCCGCCAAGACGCTGCTCTCGCTTATTAATGTCATATATATCATGGTCATTACTACATTCATATACGGTCTCACTGGATCGGTACTCTCTGCTGCAATGTTTCCACTTATTCAGATCATTGCACGCATAATAGCCGGTCTCACTTTGCCATTACTTGTGAACCGTTTCCCATTCTCCAGACTATTGATCAGCATTTCCATAGCCAAAACATTAATCATGACCTGTATAGCCATTTCGTTGAATCACTTGATTTCACAACTGCCGCTTATATTGCTCGGAGTGATTGCATTATCCTTCTTGGACGGATGGGAAACTCCGTTACTGAAGACTTTAACGCCACGATTGGTTCAAGGTGAAGACCTTATAAAAGCAAATAGCCTACTATCTTTCTCCAATCAGACTGTAACCATTGTCGGTTACGCCATGACGGGATTCGCCGTGATGAACTGGGGGGCGTCACAGACCTTCTGGGCAGCTACAAGCCTGTCCTGGGCCGTTCTGATCTTCATGATTGCCATGGGCTCGCTCACACGGAATGTAGAACAACCTCAGAAATCTGCTGTATCGCGGAATGTATTGAGGGAAGGTTGGAGTATACTTTGGAAGAATCCATCATTACGGCTGATTACGCTTATGGGCATTGCCCAAGCACTTGCGGGTTCCATCTGGATCGGAGCTGTTACGCTGGCCTTTGCAAAAGAAGCTCTGGGACGAGGAGAAGGTTGGTGGGGACTCATGAACTCGAGTTACGCTGCTGGAACCATGCTTGGAGGTATTCTGGCTCTTGCACTAGCCAAACGTATTCAGAAGCATCTAATCGCTAGTATGACCATGGGTTCTCTTCTCTTCAGCCTGCTGACCGTCGTTTATGGTCTAAACAACCTGCCATGGCTCGCTCTGGTGTTATGCATACTGATGGGTCCAGTTCATCAGATTCGTGATGTGGCTCAGCAGACAGCGCTTCAGAACAGTGTACCTGTCGAATCCCTAACCAAGGTATACGCCACCCATGGCGTCCTGATATCCACGGTTATGAGTGTATCCATAGTTATCTTTGGTCTAGTCGCCGATCAACTGGGCGTTCGGTGGGTATACCTTATCGGTGGAGCCTTGTTTATTGTATCTGCGATATGCTCATTATCGTTGAGCAGAATTCACAGAAACCATCCCATTGCTAAACATACGAAAAATATGTAAATCAAAAGAGACGAGCAACATTCTGCTCGTCCCTCACAATCTCAATCCAATCGATAATCTGTAAGCGGCTTGCCTTTTTTATAATACAAAGTAGGTGACAATATATTGAAGAAAATGTGCACATCCGGCATATATGCTTCTTCCAAAATAGCTTGCACCGACGATGCAATCCGATTATGAATCTCCTGGTCACGTTGAAACATCAGAATCTCTATAGAAGCCGGAGAAGGTGTTAGCGCTTGTACATCATGACGCTCTGCCTTCATTCTCTCCCTTGGAATATGAGTAATTAGGGCCATCTGCTCTGTAATTTGGGGTACAACTTCCTCTAGCTGAGGACCTGTGAATCCTTTAAAGCGAATAAACGGCATTGCTATCCCTTCAATCTCTGTTAATAGTCTCTTATGTGATTTTAAGCACATTGTTTTCAGTTGTCAAATGTCATGGATGGCATATGTTGCTTCTTATAAACAGGAAAAGCCCCGCTGAAGTCTCAGCGGAGCCCACTGTTTGCACGTTTCTATACGTGACTTACAGCCAGAAAGATTTTGTGATGATCACGAGCAGGATAAAAAGCACAAGAATTGCACTTGTAGAAGTCCATCCGCCACCAGCATTACAACAACCGTATCCAACTTGACTCATTTGATTGGCCTCCTTTGAATTTCAAGGTATGCCATAACATATGCGTATTCCGCGCAAGTGACCGGGCGAATCGGCAAGTTCAACAGCCCATTCATCCGGGATTCATACCCGTTGATTTAACCGAATGGGCGATGGAGATTTTCAGTTGTTTTTCTTGTGACTCCTGAGGTGAAGGGTCTGTATTTCCTCTGTCCAGAAGGATTGTAAGAGTACGTGTATCACTTCGGGATGCCAGAACAACCTCTCCATCAGGTGTTATACAATACGCGATTGGAATGGATATCTCGCTATCACGGTACGAACCATCCGCATGGCTTGTCCCCATGACAATACATTGATGCTTCAGTGCGATCTGCCGAGCCTCTTCGACCCACTCACTGTACTGTTCTTCACTGAACATGCCCACACCAATGGAATGCATCACAATGTCCACATTCCCTATATTCTCATTGCGAAATCCTTGCAGGACCAGCTCATCACACAACAAAGTGCTTATTACCCAACCCTGTTCCTGAGCCGTCTCAGCAGGTGTATATTTAGCTTTCTCCAATACAATCTCTCCAGCCTTACTGATGATAATTGATCGGTCCTTTGGACGTTCGTCCAGTCTGCGATGACCTGAGACAATCATGGTCCCATATTCAGCCGCCAACCTGCAAGCTTCCTCAACATTCTGGTTCAGATAACCTTCAGGAAAAACCAAAATATCCGCATCAGGGTGTTGCTTGAGTTCGGCTTCAAGCTGTAGCAAATGCTGTTCGAGCCTCGGTTGTCCAATGATAATTTTCATCTGGTATCCCCCAGTCATAAATAAAAGCCGGTTCATACCTGAATAAGGTACGAAACCGGCTTAAAGGTTGCACGAACAGAACAGAACTCCTGCTCACCGTACTTCGCTTCAAGAGTAATTGGTTCTCATGTTATTGCTCGACGACACAATTACCTTTACAGTTGAATGATATGTAGTTAGGCATTTCTACGTTCAATACTATCATATATAGCCTGCCCATCATAGCTTCGATCTGTAGCGATATCTTTCACAAAGAGGGCGCTGTTTTCATTTCCAGATAAGATACTCAGTGCCCCCAGCACCCAAGCAAGTGGATATAATGCAACGGATAACATTTTCTTCATAATTCTGTCTCCTTTTCTGTTTAAACAGATGATTGGTTGAATATTCCATTAATACGATTACACCCCAAATAAGTTTCAATTTTATATACAACCATAACCAACATTTTACATACAGGAGACATACTAAAATTGTTCCGTTCAGATCAATTCAAAACTCTGGAGCAACGCTGCTGCCTCTTCATGATCAGGTTCCAGAGCCAATACTTTATGCGTATATGACAGGGTTTCTTCTTCCAGTTCAAGTTCATAACAGCACACAGCCAAATCGTATAAGACGGCTGGATTATGGTTACTCGGATCTGCAACCAACGATATCTCCAGAAACCGTTTTGCATCCTCATACATATACATCTCATATAACAGCTGCCCTGCCAGAAATGCGAGACCTCCTTGTTGCTCCATCACATAGTAGGACGACCACATCGTATGAATACCAGACTGAATATCGAGCATTTCCTCATCACTTGCATCAGGAAGAAGACTGGAAATGTGGGTAGCACTGTGAATCAAGAACTCCGCATCATATCCACCCAGACGCCAAAACGGCAAAATATGCTTTAACTCCATACTCTCTATTCGAGAGTCTACCCATTGTTTCATGCTGAAAAAGTCATCCGGTCCAAAACGTTCAACAAATCGATGGTAGGCCAGACGTGTGTTCACATAACTAATGGGTTCTTCAACCATCAACATACACCCAACATTCAGATCTTTATAATGATGTGTTGTGAATCGAGTATGAGCGCCCTGTTGTTCAAGAACATATTGAATCGCATGGTAGTTAGCCGTTAGAGAAAAACTCCCGTGAAGAACAAATTCAGGTGGCTCTGCGAACTTCCAGTTATCCAGGCGATGATCCCCTTTATCAGCGGTAATCAACACATAACCTGACTGTGACAGCTTGTTCAACCGTTCGAGACAGGACAACCCGATTGCAGGGAACAGAATGTGCGAATCCTCCAGTTCCTCTTTGTACAATGTGATAAGCTCCTGATACGGATAGTTATCCGCACTGTATTCGGGCGCTTGGCGATACTCATAACTCAGCGTCATGTTCTTCAGCATCTCAGCGGGCTCAAGATCAAGACGACGATCCGGAGACTGTACAAGCAGATCACACTCATAGATCTCGCCATCCCCAATGTAGATTAATTCCTGTGGAATGCTGTCAAAAAAGTAATTAGCAATCAACAACAACGGTTGTTTCAGATCACCGGGCTGAATAACCGTTCCTGCAACGACCAGATTCAATTCCGTATCCGCTACAGCGTCAAAACGTGCAAAATCCACTATACCTTGTTGAATAAAGGATTGCATGGATGGATGCTCCTGCCAACCCAGCACATTCTCCGCTACGAGATCCGTCATCACATATCTGAAAGGCGGTAAAGGTATTCCAGCAAATTCCTTTAACTCAAGCAATTTCAGGAGAACTTGATGTGCCAAACGCCCTACACCCGCTCCAAGTTCAAGAATGGTTACGGTCTCGTTAATCTTTCCTTTGTTCGAAAGGTCCTGAAGAAAGCCAAAGATCATCTCTGCATACGCCGTGGCAATCATTGGATTACTCGTAATATATTGAGGGACTTGGTTCTCTGTCCAAGCTTGTAGCCCCTTCTGCTCATAATAAGCTCTCTGCCAATCCCATACCGGAGCTTCACTGTAACGAAAACGTTGACTTTCATTTGACGTCATTAAACGGAAACCTGCTTTCTATCACTAATTTCATACGTTTCTCAGATGTTCACGTATTATTTGATGTCCAATACCATTCAATCTCTGTAATGCATTATATCATAGAACCCTACCTACTCGATGAAGTTCAGTTTTCCCCTTCAACAGGAAAAAAACCTGCTTTTGAGGGCAGGTCCTTAAGGCCTTTCAATTAAGAAGACTATTGATCTAGTTTACTTAGGCAAGGACGCTCAACATTAGTCGGAATATACAGCTCCATCAAAGTTCTCAGGGCCTACACGGATCGTACCGAGCAAGTTGGAACTGATAAATGCAGTGTACGTCAATTGAGGTGTGATAGGCGGGTTGAAGTCATCTGCAGAGAACGTAATAATCTGAGGTGCAAGGACACTCAAGCTAAACGTAGACGTTGCGGAATAGATCACAGGGTCCGTAGCCAAAGTCCCCCTAACAATTGTAATAGTTACACCAACGAGTGCCAAAGGAAGTTGCACAGACACCGTTCCTTTGAATTGTACCCGTGGGTTTGCCCCTGCTCCTGCTGTTTGCAGACCAATCTGACCGAATAATTGTGGTGTATTAATAACCAGAATTGGTATTGCAATAGAGTTAGCCAAACTCGCATTCTGAGATGTTCTTGCATCAAGAAATTGACTCATGAAATCTACCTCCTATGGGTTGGGATAAGGTAGTATATGCGAGATTTGAGATATGGCATGGACATACATCGTGATTCGAAAAAAAGGGCATACTAGAAAGACACCATTTACAAGATACCTTTTACTTCAGAGCTTACATGCAGACAGAAAAAAACCCTTGCTAGGCAAGGGTTTTAAGAGTATGGGCCCTACAGGACTCGAACCTGTGACCAATCGGTTATGAGCCGACCGCTCTAACCAACTGAGCTAAGGGCCCTAGACATAATGTATAACGTGCAGATGATGGCTGTGAATCATCCAAGTGAAATTAAATTGCGGGGGCAGGATTTGAACCTGCGGCCTTCGGGTTATGAGCCCGACGAGCTACCGGGCTGCTCCACCCCGCGTCAGTAAGAAATATTAAAACAGCGACTTAATTAATATACACCATTCTATCCCAATAAGTCAAGGGGTAATGTCAGGGAATAAAACGTACACCGTAACGTCCTTTACGTGATCGATAAACTTCCACTTCCGCTGGTTCATTATGACCGTAAATCCACCCATCCTGCTCCATACGTTTGGCCAGACACCCTGCCTGAAATTTGGTTGCATACAACTTGCTGAAATATACCCAGTGCATACCGCTCGTCCTTTCCGGAGTCGTCATTTATTCCTGCTTTTTGTAGAATACCCCATTTTCATAAAAATAGCCGCCAAAGATTAAAATCTTCAGCGGCTATCCTTAACTTATGATATGACTACTACATCAAATCTCATTGAAACGTAGCTTTAGGATCCTTTTTCAATTTCTCCAGCATCTCGTTTCCTTTAGCTGCCCACTCACCAAGTGCTTCTTTTGGTGTCTTTTTGTTCTCTAGTACCTGGTTGAAATATTCCATACCTTTTTCATTGACTTGCCATAAACCTGGGGATTTTTGATACATTTTATCCAGATTGGTATTTGTTGGCGGAATCGGCTTCAGCGAATAGAATGCTTGAATGTTATAATCCAGGCCGTCTTTGGGCTTAATGAAACTCTTCCGTGATACCATCTCATAGCTGCTGCGTGCTTTAATCTTAGCCCAGTCCTCACTGTTCATGTACTTGATCAGTTCCCACGCATCATCCGGGTTCTGAGCCGCACTATTAATCGCCATGAGGTTGCTCAGGTAGATGCTACCTCCAATTTCAGGAGCTTCCGGGTGAACTGGAGGTGTTACCACATCCCAATCCACTTTCGTAAAGTCTTTCATTTTATCCGCATTTTTATTGGCATCAATTAATTGATTAATATAGCTGTAATCACCAATAACCATGGCTGACTTGCCACTCAGGAATAGGTCACCCTGTACCGGATCATAACGCCCACTCGGATTCTGATCCTGTGGCTCGTCGCCTTTAGGAATAACTTTGTCAATCGCAAGTTTGCTGATGGTGCTCCACACTTTCTCCCATTGAGGAGAATCTACTGTCATCTTCTCTGCTTTGTCATCAAACGTCTTCAGCTGCAACGAGCTGTAGTACTGCTGCATGGAGTAGTACGGCGGACCACCCTGATATGTCGTGAAGGAGAAACCAAATACATGATCTTTACCTTCACCTTTCGTTAGACGGGTACCCAGATTGAAAATATCATCCCAAGTCATATTGTCCGTTGGTGGTTCCACGCCTGCTTTTTCAAACATACCCTTGTTATAGAACAAAGCGGAGGAGGAAAACGTTGGTGTCAATGCATAGATGCTCTGGTCCCCAAGGTCCTTAATTCCCTCCAGCACACTAGGCACGATATCACTGGTATCAAACTTGTCTTCCTGCATCAATGGGTCCAGCTGTTTGACCAGATTCTCCTGAATTAATGATTTGACTGTAGAGGTATCCGCCACGATGACGTCAACCGGATTATCCCCAGTCATAATCTTCTTCAGACTTTCCATCGTATCCGGAGCTTCCTGCTGTTCTTCTGTGTTACCGTACCCATACATGCTGCTCTGATCAACGGCAGCCACAATCTCGATCGTTACATTGGGGTGTGTCAGTTCAAAAGCATCGGTAAATTGCTGACGGAAGTAACTGTCATCCTGTCCGCCCCACATCGTAGCCACACGCAATACGCGCTGCTCCGTATCCTTCGCCTCACTTGCCGTACAGCCGGCAATCAGCGGCAGTGCTAGCGTCGCAGTAGCGATGACAGCCAGCACACGTTTTCCCCACATACTATTCTTCATTTCCCAGTTCCCCCTCTTAATTATCTTGGCGGTGTAATGACAATACGTTCACCGTCAAATTCCAATGTCGCCCGGTTATCAATGGATAAGGCCTCCAGATACTCTTTAGGCACCTGAAGTCGCCCTGCACGGTCAATAATGACAAATGCTTCATGGATATCTGGCATACCCGCCTCGGACAAGTTATGCTCATCATCCAGATTCGGGTTGCGCTTCACAAACTCGGTGCTGGTCAAGCCGTCCCGAATCGCAACGATCCGGTCCACCTTGCCAGCAAGCGTCAAGTCATGGGTAACGATGACAATCGTAACGCCAAGTTCCTTGTTCATTCTTCGAAAAATGCCCATGATTGTATCACATGTCTCGGAATCGACCGAACCGGTAGGTTCATCTGCAAGCAGAATTTTGGGACGATTGGATAATGAGATCGCAATCGCTACCCGTTGTTGCTCTCCCCCTGACAATTGATGCAATTTGTTATGCATCCGATCCTTAAGGCCTACCCATTCGAGCAACTGTTTCGCGTAAGCACGATCACGCTTGCCTCCCAGTATCATGGGAGTCTCCACATTTTCCAGTGCAGTGAGATAAGGCAGCAAGTTACGACCGTTATTTTGCCAAATAAAACCTACCGTATGACGTTTGTATTCGACCAATTGAGCATCTGTCATCTTGAGCAAATCCCAGTCTCCCACAACAGCCGTACCAGCCGTAGGACGATCAAGTCCGCCTAGAATATTCAGCAGCGTGGATTTACCGCTACCGCTGTTACCGATGATCGCCATCATTTCACCTTGATTGACAGTCAGGTTGAGACCCTGAAGGGCAACGACTTCCACATCGCTGGATTTAAAAATTTTGACAAGTCCTTCGCATTGGATCACGTTTACCTCTCCTCTCCCATTTTGACTGCCTGGTGAACTCGCAATCTGCGAATCTGCCAGAGCAACATCGTTGCACCAATGACCAGCATCACTACGGTGACCCCATACAGTTGCAACATATCTTGCTGTTCAAACACAATCCGGAACGGAGGTACCTGAGCAGATACATTATCCGTCGTTTGCAGGAATGGCAGGAATAAACGACTGGATACCTGACCAATCCCAATACCTAGCAGGATCGATAGACCTGCTGTGAACACCTGCTCCAGCAGCAGCATGCCGCTTAGTTGTGCCCGGGATAACCCCATGGCCCGTAATACACCAAACTGCACAACACGTCCGGACAGGTTGAAGAACCAGTACAGCACGTATCCGATCAACGAAATAATAACCGATACCAGGAATCCAAGGCTCAGTATCCCGAATACGCCACCTCGAGACGGATGTTTAGCCTGAGATACCAATTCTGTGCGGACGTCACGTACAGATGATAACTCAATGCCTTCTGCTGCAAGTTTCTCCATTAGTGGAGCCACTTTGGCATCCGGTTCCATTTTCAGCCACACCTCATAAGGAATCAAAGGCACCTGATCATAGATATAATCCAGATTCGCCACGAAAAATGGCATCTGATCCGGATACTGCGCTGGCCAGTAAGGTATGATCCCAAACACGACGAATTCAATCGCCTGTCCCTGTACACCCATGGAGACGAGGTCTCCAGTTTTGAGTTTGAACTTGTCAGCAAATTTGGAAGAGATCAATACAGCCCCTTCATATTTACCAAGCAAGTCAAGGTACTTGTAGGGATGTGCCGGGAACAGATCGTTGCGGAACCATGCCACTTGAGCAAAGTCCACATTATCAATTCCGACCAGCATCCCCTGTCCGCCCGATTTACCAGAGACGATAATATTGCCTTTGGTCTGTAGCACGCGTGCTGCATGTTCAACCCCGTCTAATCTGCGGAACACTTCAAATGGAGGTTCGGAGTAGATGACTTTGGATGGCTGCGAAGAACCGCCACCACCACCTGGAGCACCTCCACCGCCATTGCCTCCGCCGGAACCACCACCAGCAGAACCTCCTCCTCCATTACCGCCACCTTGTTGACCTCCACCCGTACCGCCGTTCTGTCCGGAACCACCGGGTTTAACCTCAGGTGTTCCTTCCCATACAGTCTGCATAATCACATCAGAACCATAACGGTACAAGGTACGCTCAGTGGAATTCAGATCAATCGTCCGAGCTGCAGCCGAGTTGTACACCCCAAGTCCCAGTGTCAGTACAAGGAGGATCATCAGCGGATAATATGAAGAAGATGAACGCGATAACTGCGTTAATGTCAGATACAACGGGACCGGGAGAAACTTGCGACCGATCAACTGAATAAGCTTTAATATCCACGGGAACAAGCGCAGGAAGAATAGTCCAAGCGCAAAGATCGCGAGTGCGGGTACAAAGAATAGAAACGGCTGTACCTGCAACTGATCGGTTGTCATTCCGGTCTGGAAGGTCAACATCTGACGTTCATAGAACAGGTAGTATCCATATCCAGCCAGACCCAGCAACACAACGTCCAGGAACCAGCGCTGCCATACTGGAGCACGGTCTGTTCGTGCTTGCCGCCGTTTGGCAGATACAATGGTTGCCCGTGCATAAGTTATCGCAGGGATAAGTGATGCGATGATCGCTACAAGGACCGCTGCTACTCCCAGGAGAATAGCTTCTTTTGATACACCGATCGGAATAGACTTCCGATCTACGAACGAGAGAAAGCCACTTGCTGAACCAATACTCTTGGCCATAAACCAACCGAGAAACGGTCCAATAATCAACGCAATAACGCCCAGGAATATACCTTCAAGCAAGTAAAGAGAGAAGATCTGCCGAGCTGAAGCTCCACGGCTACGCAATACCGCAATATCACTCTCTTGCTTCTGTAATGACTGTCTGGCGTTCATCGCAATAAAATAAAAGACCATCGCAATCATCGGTGCTGCCAAGGTAAACAACATGGTCTGCAGTTGCAGACTCTGACTGCGGAACTGCTTAAGCAGATCACCAAAGGTGATGTCCACTTTTGTATCTTTCAGCCGCTGGTACAGATCGATATCCAGCCTTTCCAGCATGGAAGTCAGACCTGATAACTGGCTGGTTTGAATTTCTTTCAGATCAAAGGCATAATACCAACGTGAATTTTGAAGTGGAATCCCTTTTTCCTTCAGTAAAACATCATTAAAAACCGATTCATCCACATATAGTCCATTCATCATGCCGTCAAATCCTTGTACCCAGTAAGGGCTGTTCGGATCATCTGCCTTGAAGGAACCCGTAATCTTCACACGTAACGTGATATCAAGACCGCTATACACTGGATATTCCAGAATGTCACCGATATGCAGGTCGTTACGGTACATACCCTCTTCCAACATGACTGCCTCGATCGTGTCATCTTTGACCTGGTTTCCAGGTTTCACCCCGGCAGAGTAATTCACCTGTGCATCCAGTCCACTCATCGTGCCCAGACTCATACTGCGCGCCCTGCTGGCATCCACTTTGGTTGGATCTTCCGGGCTCACTTCTGTGCTGCGAATGGATCTCGAATTCACATACGTATGAAAAGGAAACCCGATGTCGCGAGGGACATCCTCACGAATATAACGATCTACTTCATCCAGACCCCGTGTGTCTGTCTTCACGCCACCAGGTGCCTGATAACTCATCAGCAACGAACCGGCTGGCAACCCTTCACTGTTATCCTGCAGCGTTTGCGCGACGACCCGTTTCAACGCACCATCGGCATACATTGGAATACTGACGGTGAACGCTACCGCCACAATCAATCCGATCAGTGTGCTGAAGGTCATCCAGCGCGTGTTCCACATTTTGCGGAACAGCAACCGAAGCAATGGCAGCCCCATTAGCGTCCCACTACTTTCTGACCTACGGTCAGACCTTTCAGAATCTCGACATCTGTCGATGTCTGCTGTCCAACTTCAACGTCCACTTCACGCTTGCTGCCATCACTCTCCACCACTTGTACATACGTTCTTGAACCGATGGAGCGTAAAGCGGATACAGGAATCACAATCGCGTTCTCGGTACGCTGCGTTACAATCGAGACCGATAGTGGTGTGCCACGTTCGACGCCTTTTGGCATTTTTGCAAGTGTAACGATGACATACTTATCCAGCGTTTCCTTGGTTGGAGGCGTACCGCCTTCACCCGTCCCTTCGCCACTGCCGCTTCCCGATGCTTCCGCGATAGGCATAACTTTAATTTTGCCAGCGACTTTACCAGCTCCATTAATATCTACTTCTGCCTTCATACCGGCCGAGAACTTCTCCAGATCTTCCTTGGCAAAGGTAGCTGCCACAACCAGATTCGATGTATCCGCAATCGTAGCAATCGGATCATACGCTTTCACAGTTGCACCCTTCTCTACCTGCACAGCAATAACGGTGCCGCCAAACGGAGCGGTCAACGTGGCTTTGCCCAGTTGTTCCTCCAGATCAGCGAGTTCCTGGCGTAGTTCTTCGAACGCAATCGTTGATTCTTCGAACTCTACCGGGTCCATCTCATCCTTCTTGCGGAGTGTTTCCTTCATTTGAACTTCGGATTTGCGAATAGCCAGTTTCTTGCCACGGATCTCCTTCTCTACACTCTCCACATCGAGGACAGCAAGAAGTTGACCCTTTTTCACTTTATCCCCTGGTTTAACATTTAATTCTTTGACATGCATGCCATCAAGCGTGAAGTACACCTTCTCTTCCCGCTGACTCATCATCTTGCCGCTACCACTTACTTTTTTCTCCAACGTTTCCGTCCGGACTTCATATTCCGGTTTCTTGGAGATCGTTGGTGGTGTAATAGGCGGAAGTACTTCTTCCTCTGTTTCTGACGGCAGCAATGAGCAGCCGGACATCGTTGCAACCATTATCGCACCGAGTACAATAATCGCTGCGCGTTTCCCCCTCTTCGGAGCGGCCCCTTTACTTGATAAATCTGCCGTCCGCCATTTCATAAACATGGTCCGCAACCTCCAAAATTGTAGGATCGTGTGTAGTCATACATATTGTTACTTGTTCTACTTCAATAATATTGCGGAATACGGCCATGACCTGAGCGCCCATCTTGGAATCCAGTTCCGCTGTAGGCTCATCCGCAAGCAACAATCTGGGTCTATGGGCAATCGCCTTGGCTATAGCCACCCGCTGTTGCTCTCCCCCGGACATCTCGAAAGGTCGGTGCTTCACCCGTTTGGATAATCCAACCAGATCCAGACAGTGACCAACCCTGTCCTTCCATTCCGCTCGCGGAACGTCCGCCATTCGCAGCGACAGTTCTACATTTTCCCAAGCAGATAATAAGGGCATGAGTGCATACGCCTGGAAAATAAAACCGATCTCTTTGCGCCGCAAAGCGGTCCGCCGCCGGTCTCCCCAATCCTGAAGAGGCTGACCAGAGAACAGAATGTCTCCACTTGAAGGCTGATCCAGTCCACCGAGCATATTCAGCAGTGTTGTTTTGCCTGAGCCCGATCGCCCCTTCAGCATGACCAGTTGTTGCGGATTCACTTCCATATCAATGCCTTTGAGCACATGGATAATGCGACTGCCTGTCTGGAAACTGCGATGCACGTTACGCACCTCCAGTACAGGTCCATCATATGGAGGCAGCATATCCTTCTTTGGTTTGATCTTCTTCTGGGGTTCATCAACGGTAGTGACAGCAGCTGCAGCCACTTCATCTGAAGCGATTTCACTTTCAGGTAACGGAGGTTTACTTGTCGGGTAATCGTGTTCATTGTTGTATGTATTTTCCCCCGACTCCGTCGATGCCTCCAACGGTGTTTCCCCCTGTTGATGTTCATCGCCTGACTGGCTCTTGGCAGGTCTTTTTCTGAGAAATAAATTCTTCATGCCAGCAATCACGCTCATCCTTTCTTGAAATCCCGTTCATTTCTTCAAAAAACCTAAAATTAGAAATCTGTTCCATCCTACACTGAATTATAAACGACCGATCACAACTAAAAGTTACAAGCTTTTTACAACGGTAGAGAGAAAAAGTTAATATTTTGATGAACAAACAAAAAAAGCACCCCAAAGTGCGGGATGCATCTTGCATATTCGATGGTTTTGCCGCTATGACGGCAATCATTACAATTTTGATACCGTTCATTCCTGAACATTTTTTTGAGGTATCAATGATATTATTTACCAAATGAAGAAGGATCTTCACGCCAGGATTTAAGCAACTCAAAGTCACTCTCCTGAATCGTTCCCTGAGCCAAAGCCACATCCATCAGCGCCGTGTAATTGGACAACGTCTGAAGTGGAATTCCAGCATCTTCAAATGCTTTAACACCTTTATCCAGCTGGTAGCTGAAAATGGCAAGTACGGCGAGAGGTGTTGCGCCTGCTACACGTACGGCTTCGGCTGCTTTGATCGAGCTTCCACCTGTAGAGATCAGATCTTCGATGACAACCACTTTCTGTCCTTCGGTAATCAGACCTTCGATCAGGTTCTCCTTGCCGTGTCCTTTCGCTTTATCACGAATGTAGGCCATCGGCAGATCCAGCTTCTGAGCCACCCAGGCAGCATGCGGAATACCTGCGGTTGCTGTACCTGCGATGACTTCTGCATCCGGGTACTGGTTCCGAATGATTGTTGCAAATGCTTCAGCGATATCGTTGCGAATCTCCGGATAGGACATCGTTAAGCGGTTATCACAGTATATTGGTGATTTGATGCCGGATGTCCATGTAAATGGCTGCTGCGGACGTAACGCCACGGCTTTAATTTTCAAAAGTTGGGAAGCAATATGATTCGGAATCTCATTCAGTTCGATCATGCGTTCAACATCTCCTTCAAAATGGTTTCTACCGCTTCTCGCGGATTGGGAGCGCCTGTAATGGGTCTGCCTACAACAATGTAATGACTGCCTCTGGCGATGGCTTCACCTGGGGTCAAGACGCGTGTCTGATCTCCCAGACCACTACCCGCTGGACGAATTCCTGGAGTAACGGTGTGAAAAGCACTGCCACACGTTGCCCGAATTGCGGGCACTTCCAGTGGAGAAGCAACAACTCCATCCAGTCCGGCCTCTTGGGCTAGTCCTGCATAACGGACCACAGCAGCTTCCACACTTCCCGGGATGCCAATCTCGTTATTCATCGTTTCCAGACTTGTACTGGTGAGTTGGGTGACTGCAATGATCTCGGGCTTGCTAAGGGAAGGATCGGCAGCGATTGCTGCCTCAGCACCTTCACGTGCAGCACGCATCATAAGGGCTCCACCCGCTGCATGTACATTGAACATGTCTACGCCAAGACGTGTGATACTCTCAGCTCCGCCACGAACGGTGTTGGGAATGTCATGCATTTTCACATCCAGAAAAACGGAGTACCCTTTGGATTTCAGCTCCCGAATAAAGTCAGGTCCTGCTGCGTAGAACAGCTGCATACCCACCTTGAGATAACAGGGAATGCCCTCAAGAGCTTGTACCAATTCTTGAGCTTCTTCCGCTCCAGGATAATCCAGTGCCACCATCAGACGGCCAGCCATTTCATTGAAACTCGCTTGATTCATCACCAGCGCTCCCCTCCACTTGCTCATTTTTTCCGTTTTTGCCCGATATAAAGGACATCCCGCCAGCCCGCAGGCTGACTGATGTCCTTCATCAGAGAGTTATTTATTTTACAAAGACAGGCATTGCTTCCGAAGAGAAGTTGATCGTTTGCAGCATGATCAGCAGCGCACGAATCGTATCCAATGAAGTCATACATACAATGCCGTTTTCTACCGCTTCACGACGGATACGGAATCCATCACGCTGCGGTGTTTTGCCTTTGGTGAGTGTGTTGAAGACAAAGTTTGCTTCGCCGCTACGGATCATATCCAGAATGTTCGGCGAACCTTCACTTAATTTGTTCACAGTCGTTACCGGAATGTTCGCTGCTTCAAGCGCAGCTGCTGTTCCGCCGGTAGCCATGATTTTGTAACCCAGTCTGTAGAAACCTTCGAGCAAAGGAACCGCTTCGTCTTTGTCTTTGTCTGCTACAGTTACTACGATCGCTCCTGTTGCCGGAATTTTCATTCCTGCGCCGATGAGACCTTTGAACAACGCTTTAGCGTAATTCGGGTCACGGCCCATAACCTCACCTGTAGACTTCATCTCAGGTCCGAGGGTTGGTTCTACACGACGCAGCTTCGCGAAGGAGAAGACCGGAACTTTAACCGATACATGATCCGATTCAGGCCACAGCCCGTCAACATAACCAAGATCTTTTAGTTTCACACCCAGAATGGCTTGTGTTGCCAAGTTCGCCATCGGAATGTTGGTTACTTTACTCAGGAATGGTACGGTACGGGATGAACGCGGGTTCACCTCGATAATGTACACTTGGCCATCATGGATAACAAACTGGATGTTGACCAAACCTACCGTTTTCAGTTCTTTCGCAATTTTGATTGTAATCTCTACAATTTTCTCTTTCAAATCCTGGGACAGATGTTGAGGAGGATATACCGCGATGGAGTCACCAGAGTGAACCCCTGCACGCTCGATATGTTCCATGATTCCCGGAATCAATACCGTTTCACCATCACAGATGGCGTCAACCTCAACTTCTTTACCCATCATGTAACGGTCGATCAGGACCGGATGCTCTGGATTGATTTTAACCGCCTGTTCCATGTATGTTAGCAATTCAGCATCGGAGTATACAATCTCCATCGCACGACCGCCGAGTACATAAGAAGGACGAACCAAGACAGGGTAGCCCAGACTTTGAGCTGTTTCTACCGCATCATCAACGGAAATGACTGTTTTACCTTTTGGCTGTGCAATCTCCAGACGGGAGAGCAGACGTTCGAACTTCTTACGGTCCTCCGCCTCATCGATGCTTTCCAGATCCGTTCCGAGAATCGTTACACCTGCATTACGCAGTGGTGCTGCCAGGTTGATGGCCGTTTGACCGCCGAACTGTACGATAACCCCTACTGGTTTCTCCTGTTCAATCACGTTCATGACATCTTCGAAGAAGAGCGGTTCAAAGTACAGGCGATCCGATGTATTAAAGTCCGTAGACACCGTCTCCGGGTTATTGTTGATAATGACTGCTTCATAGCCTGCTTTTTGCAATGCCCATACTGCGTGTACAGTTGAGTAGTCGAACTCGATCCCTTGACCGATCCGGATTGGTCCTGAACCCAGCACCACAACTTTTTTCTTGTCTGAAGGGATAACTTCATTCTCTGTCTCGTAAGTTGAGTAGTAATATGGCGTTGTTGCTTCAAACTCAGCAGCACATGTATCTACCATTTTGTACACTGGGCGCAGGTTCTCTGCTTCCCGACGAGTTCTAACTTCCGCTTCAGTTGTTAATGTGCCTCCTGGTTGACCTTGCGCACGCAGTTCAGCAATGGCACGGTCTGTGAATCCAAGGCGTTTCGCTTGATACAGAATGTCGGAAGACAATTCGGATTCTTCGCGAATGCGATCTTCGAATGCAATCAAACCTTCGATTTTGTCCAGGAACCACCAGTCAATCTTGGTCAGATCCTGCAGCTGTTGCAACGTATAACCTCTGCGGAATGCTTCGGCAATCAGGAAGATACGCTCATCATCTGCTTTGATCAGACGTTCGTTCAAGGTCGCTTCGTCCAGCGTTTCGGCATCCTTCAGGTAGAGGCGATGTACGCCAATTTCCAGGGAACGAACTGCTTTGTGAATCGACTCTTCGAATGTCCGGCCAATAGCCATTACTTCGCCTGTTGCTTTCATCTGAGTTCCCAGTTTACGGTTCGCCGAGATGAACTTGTCGAACGGCCAGCGTGGGATTTTGCTCACGATGTAATCCAGTGTAGGCTCAAAGCAAGCATACGTTTGGCCTGTTACCGGGTTCACGATTTCATCCAACGTGTAACCCATGGCAATTTTGGCAGCCATTTTTGCAATCGGATAACCCGTTGCTTTGGAAGCCAGAGCCGATGAACGGCTTACCCGTGGATTTACTTCGATAACATAGTATTGGAAGCTGTGTGGGTCCAGTGCAAACTGTACGTTACATCCACCCTCGATGTTCAGGGCACGGATGATTTTCAGGGAAGCTGAACGCAGCATTTGATATTCACGGTCCGACAATGTTTGGCTTGGTGCTACGACGATACTGTCACCTGTATGAATACCTACCGGGTCAAAGTTTTCCATGTTGCAGACAACGATACAGTTATCGTTTTTGTCTCGCATAACCTCATACTCGACTTCTTTCATGCCTGCAATGCTCTTCTCGACCAGACATTGCCCAATCGGGCTGTAACGAATTCCCGCTGCCACCGTCTCGCGCAGCTCTTCTTCGTTCGCACAGATTCCGCCGCCTGTTCCGCCCAGTGTATAGGCTGGACGCACGATGATTGGATAACCAATCTCATTCGCAAATTCAAGTGATTCTTCAAGTGTCGTTACGATTACACTCTCTGGTACAGGTTGTTCCAATTCACGCATCAGGTCACGGAACAGATCACGATCTTCCGCTTTCTCGATGGATGTTAACTGTGTTCCGAGCAATTTCACATTTTCACGTTCCAAAACTCCGGCACGTGCCAGTTCCACAGCCATGTTCAGACCTGTCTGACCACCTAGTGTTGGCAACAAGCCATCTGGACGCTCCTGACGAATGATTTGGGTCACGAAATCCAGGGTGATAGGCTCGATGTATACTTTGTCAGCCATGTTTGTATCCGTCATAATGGTCGCCGGGTTGCTGTTGATAAGTACAACTTCCACGCCTTCTTCTTTCAGAGCCTGGCAAGCTTGTGTACCGGCATAGTCGAACTCGGCCGCTTGACCGATGACGATTGGACCGGAACCAATCACCAGGATTTTTTTGAGATCTTTGTTAATCGGCATGTTATTGTGCTCCTTTCACTGCGGCTGCCAATACGGCTTGACGCGGCTTTTGCGGGTTAGTGATCTTGTGCTCGCGAATCATCTCGATGAAGC
Organism: Paenibacillus sp. BGI2013; assembly: GCF_002843485.1. Taxonomy (NCBI): domain Bacteria; kingdom Bacillati; phylum Bacillota; class Bacilli; order Caryophanales; family Paenibacillaceae; genus Paenibacillus; species Paenibacillus sp. BGI2013. Next base: position 151,973 of record NZ_PJFA01000013.1, on the reverse strand, counting down.
GGTCGAACAGATAGCTGTTGTCGTAAGGACCCGGGGCTGCTTCAGGGTGATATTGAACCGAGAATGCCGGGAATGATTTATGTTTCAGACCTTCAATGGTCTTATCGTTATTGTTGATATGTGTAACTTCCAGGTCCGTGCTCTTCACAGACTCTTCGTTTACAGTAAATCCATGGTTCTGGGATGTGATGAAGCAACGTCCGCTCTCCAGTTCTTTCACCGGGTGGTTTCCTCCGCGATGTCCAAACTTGAGCTTTTCGGTGTCTGCTCCTGCTGCAAGTGCGAACAACTGGTGACCCAAGCAGATGCCGAAGATCGGGTATTCGCCAAGCAGTTCACTGATCATGTTAACCGCGTGAGGTACGTCTTTCGGGTCCCCAGGGCCGTTGGACAGTTGAATTCCGTCCGGGTTCAGGCGACGAATCTCGTCTGCTGTTACATCGTGTGGAACAACAACTACGTCACAGTCACGTTTGCTGAGTTCGCGCAAAATCCCTGTTTTTGCACCGTAATCCACGAGCACAATACGCTCAGCCGTTCCCGGGCTGTTGTAGACATGCTCTGTAGAAGTCATTGGCACCTGGTTACGCAGCTCAGCAATGGTGGTGTCTCCCATCATCTCCAGCAGTTCTTCCACAGGTTTCGATCCTGTTGTGAGAATTCCCTTCATTGTGCCGTGGTGACGAATCCGGCGAGTCAACATGCGTGTATCAATTTCGCTGATTCCTACGATGCCGTATTCTTTGAGCAGATTGTCTACGCTATATTCCGCACGCCAGTTGCTTGGCGTTGGCTCATGACGACGCACAACGAAACCGTGCACGTATGGACGAATCGACTCAAAGTCATCACGCGTAATGCCGTAGTTTCCGATCAGCGGATACGTCATGGTTACGATTTGACCGCAATAGGAAGGATCCGAAAGCACCTCTTGATAGCCTGTAATTCCCGTATTAAAAACGACCTCACCTGTAGTTTCACCTTCAGCACCAAATGCTTTCCCGGTGAACAGTGTGCCGTCTTCCAACAATAATCTTGCCTGTGCCTGCATCCCATTTCACTCCTCTGTGTTTATCAACGTTGAATGCATTGGGGTTGAACATGGGGGACGTTACGTATGGTGCGGCTCCGTGGGCAGAAAACCCTTTGATCGCTGTTATCCCCGGATTACTTTTTATCATTTTTCAAATGATGTAATCCGGTGATAAAGGCGAACGCTTTGCTTCTTCGGGTTCTTTCTGCCCACTCCGCAGTTACGTTGGTGTCCAAGTTCAAAATCATGACATTCAACTTTGCTTTGTTTCGTATGTTAGACTCTCGGCATGATTTGCCTCGAGTTAGTTGTAAAGATGTTACTGTGTAGAAGTTGTAAATTTAGAGTTATAATGACTTGTTGATTAAAGAGTTAAGAGTTAAGAATTACTGTTACTGAGTTAAAGATATAGAGTTACTGGATTTATTAATTTGCTGAGTTACCGTTTTACTGTTGTACCGTGTTTTGCCACACGCTTTTGCCATCCACCCATGTTTGTGTGGCCCAGCCTTTCAGCTTCCAGCCTGTGAATGGTGTGTTTCTTCCTTTGGTTGCAAACGTTGCAGGATCAACTGCTTTTTCCTCGTTCAGGTCAATCATCGTGATATCGGCTGGTGCTCCCTCTTCCAGTTTGCCTGTATCCAGTCGGAATACACGTGCCGGATCAGCTGTCATGCGTTTCACCAGGAATTCCAAGCTCCACAGTCCTGTTTCCACAAACTTGGTGTACAGCAGCGGGAAGGCTGTTTCGAATCCTACGATTCCGAAAGGTGCCAGCTCCATGCCTTTGGCTTTCTCTTCTTCACTGTGTGGCGCGTGATCAGTTACGATCATATCCAGCGTGCCGTCTAGCAAACCTTCGATACAAGCCTGCACATCGCGTGGTGAGCGTAGCGGCGGGTTCATTTTCCAGTTGGCGTCCATGCCCGGGATATCTTCATCCGACAACACCAGATGGTGTGGACATACCTCAGCAGTTACTTTAATGCCGATGGACTTCGCTAGACGAATCAGACGAACTGATTGCTCTGTACTTACGTGACAGACATGGTAGTGAACTCCTGTTGCTTCTGCGAGCAAGATATCACGGCCAACGTGGATGGCTTCGGATTCATTCGGAATCCCTTTGATGCCGTGACGTTTCGAAAACTCACCTTCTGTCACATATCCACCAACAACCAGTGAGTCATCTTCACAGTGTGCGATCACGGGCATATCCATGCTTGCCGCGAGGCTCATGGCATCTTTCATCATTTGAGCGTTTTGTACGCCTACACCGTCATCTGTGAATCCAATAGCGCCTGCTTCTTTTAATGCGGCAAAATCGGTAAGTTCACGACCCAGTTCATTTTTTGTAATGGCTGCATAAGGCAACACTTTAACCAGATCAGCTTCTTTGGCTTTATCCAATACCAGCTTCACAACTTCCGCTGTATCTGTAACTGGTCTTGTGTTCGGCATGCAAGCGATTGTTGTAAAACCACCTTGTGCTGCTGAACGGGCACCTGTCTCGATCGTCTCTTTGTGTTCGAATCCAGGTTCACGCAGATGCACATGCATATCGATCAATCCCGGAATGACCAGTTTGCCTGATGCGTCTGTCACACTTTGCGCTGACTTTTCGGCATCCAGTACGGCTTGGTCTTCCAGACCAGCGATCTTTTTAATTTTACCTTCATCTATAATGATGGTTTTCCGTTCAAGTTCCCCTTGTTGGTTCAAGACGTTCGCGTTTTTTATAATCTGTAGCATAATTGCCCTCCGCTTCGGTTCTGTCCGGCTTACCAGGCAAGCCGGATGATTTTCTTTATCGTGTACTCTCTTATTGCTCTATAAGAACTACCGTACCGTCAGCCTATGACCCACAGCCAGACCCTGTTACAGTTTCATCGCACGTTCCATAACCGCCATGCGGATTGGAACCCCGTTTGCCATCTGCGGGAAGATCCGCGATGCTTCACTTTCCACAACCGCGTCATCTACCTCGACGTTGCGATTCACTGGAGCAGGGTGCATGATAATGGTGCTTGGTTTTAGGCGTGATGCCCGTTCTTCCGTCAATCCGTAGTGTTCGCGATAATCCTCAGCTGAAGTAATTAAGCCATGTTGATGACGTTCCAGTTGAACACGAAGCATCATGACTACATCTGCATCCAGCGCTTCTTCAAGACCGACATAAGGAGCATGCTCTGCGAGTTCCGGTGCCTGCATCGTTTGCGGTGCACAGAAGCGTACATCCGCACCAAACTTTTGCAGTGCCCACAGGTTGGAACGAGCTACACGGCTATGCAGGATGTCACCAATGATGGAGACACGCAAGCCTTTCAGTTCGCCAAATGCTTTCCTCATCGTGTAGAGATCCAGCAACGCCTGTGTGGGATGCTCATTGTTGCCGTCTCCGGCGTTCACGAGTGGTACATTCACTTTCTGAGCCAGTTGTTGCAGAACGCCTGCCGGTTTCAACCGGATCACGCCTGCATCAATGCCCATCGACTCAAGTGTTCGTACCGTATCGTAGATGGACTCTCCTTTTTCCACACTGGATGCGGCTGCCGTAAAGTTCAGCACTTGTGCGCCCAGACGTTTCTCTGCCATTTCGAAGGAGAAGCGGGTACGTGTGCTGTTCTCGAAGAACATGTTCGCAACGAAGCGTGATTCCAGTACAGGAACCAGTTTCTCTTTCTGCGCTTCCCAGTGAGCCGCTCGGTTCAGAATGGACTCGATTTCTCCTCGACTAAGTTCCTTCAGTCCAAGCAAGCTTCGGTCTCTCAATGCTGTCTGTGTAATCATTATGCTTGCTCCCCCCGGTTCTGAGTGATCTTGACTTCGTCCTGTCCGTCCGTTTCCATGAGTGCAACTTCAATCTCCTCTGATTTGGAAGTCGGCACATTCTTGCCGATAAAATCAGGTCGAATCGGAAGTTCCCGGTGTCCGCGGTCTGCGAGTACAGCCAGCTGAATGTTCTGCGGTCTTCCACAGTCCATCAGGGCATCCATCGCTGCGCGAATCGTCCGTCCGGTATAGAGCACATCATCGAACAAAATCACTTTTTTGTTATGGATCGAAAGTGATTCAGGTGTCATAATCAACATTTCCTTGCGATTCGCTTTATTTTCGTCCAAGCGGTCATCGCGGTAAGGAGTCACATCCAGTTCTCCCCAGGGGACTTTGGCGCCCTCGATTTCTTCAATCTTGGCGGCAATCCGTTCTGCAAGGTAAACCCCGCGTGTACGGATACCAACCAACACACAATCGTCGATTCCTTTGTTTTTCTCCAATATCTCATGGGCAATCCGTGTTAATGCGCGGCGGATCGCCGTCTCATCCATAATGACATGTGTCTCTGTGCTCATGCGTTCAGCCTCCTCAGGATTTCCCTTCAGCATCATGGCCCCGTGACGAGGAGAAAAAAAAAGACTCCTTGCCGTGTTTATTGGCAAGGAGTCTCCGAACTTCAGACCGCTCTGAAGAAAGTTTACTCTCGGGGATGCATCGCTTCATTTGCCGCAGCAAAAAAACGATGTATCGTTCACGTTACCTTGCCAGTCTCACGGGACTGATTTAAAGGTGCTATTCATGTCGTTCATATTGCAGAACCTCACAGGGTTCTGTAATCAATATGTCCGTTTGTCTTCATGAATTATGACAGAAAGACAACCCCCTGTCAACACCTCACCATCGCAGGTGAAAACCCTCTGCTACGTTCTTCTTAGAATCAGCAGTTAGGCTGAAAAACATCCATGCACAATACATCTCATTGGTTATTCATAATTATACAACATTTCTGCATATTTATCCATAGGCAAATGAGAAATTTGATATAACCAAAATAAACCTCTTACTGTACTCAAGTAGAGACAAAACACTTCTTTTTAGAACAAACGGTGAGTTTCATTTTACGCAATATATGAAGGCTCTGAATTAGTACCAAGTGAAATGGGTACAGTTTATAAACATGAACCCATTATTAGATACTGCAATAATGCCGATATACATAAGATTCACAAATTTACGACATAGAAATAAGTTACGCCCTACATTTATGTACATTTAGGAGGAAGTCATGCGTCACATTTGGCACGTTTACAAAACAGACTGGTTGCATATTCTGAAGGTTCCCACAGGTATATTTCTAATTGTGGCTATTATTCTACTGCCCGGGGTGTATGACTGGGTCAACGTGAAGTCCGTCTGGGACCCATACAGTAATACCCAGGGGATCAAAATTGCGGTGACAACTGAGGACAAGGGTGCGACTGTTGAAGGAACCCCATGTTAATATCGGAGACGAACTGGTATCCAGCCTTAAACACAACGAAAAGCTGGGCTGGACTTTTGTGGACCAGGCTGAGGCTAATCGGGGTGTGCAAACTGGAGAGTATTATGCAAGCCTGCTCATTCCGGGGGACTTTTCATCCAAAATTACAGGCATCGTTGATGGGAAGCTGGAGCGACCGGAAGTAATCTATACCGTCAATGAGAAGGTGAATGCCATTGCTCCTAAAATCACAGGCTCTGGTGTATCTGCCATAACAACGCAAATCAATGAAAATTTCACTGAAGCCGTCAGTGAGGCCGTTCTAACCAAGCTGAATGAAGCCGGGGTTGAGATTAATTCCCAGCTTCCAACATTACGCAAAATGGAGAAAGGCATTTTTACACTGGAGAAAAATATTCCGGCTATTCAAGCCGCAGGTCAAAAGGTTCTGGAAGTAGAAAAAGCCATGCCCGAGATTGTAAAAGATGCTCAAAAGATCGTTGAAATCGAGAAAAAACTGCCTGAAATCAATGAAGCAGCACAGTATGTGCTCAAGGTGCAGGAGTATTGGCCACAAATTAATGATGCGGCTTCCGAAGTGCTGGCTATTCAAGGGCGAATACCGGATATACAAAAAGCGGTAGATCGCATTCGAGAAGTGGATGAAAACTTTGGACAGGTATCAGATGTTATCCAAACGGCGCTGGATAAAACGAACAAAGCTCTGTCTATCGTAACGGCCGCAGAACAAGATTTGGACAAAGTATCACAAATCGCTGGCAACGGGATTGAGCTTGCAGAGGGATTAAATCAGTTCGTGGATTCCAGTGAAGAAGCGTTTCAGACAATTGGCCCGACGATCCGCCAAAATCTGCTGCTGGTGCAGCAGATTACTAACGCTGCAGGAGACGTATTTGCACAATTGCAAAATTCGGATCTTAATAACCTTCCTACAGTAGAAGATCTCGACCGGATTGCTTCACGTTTAGGGGTTGCGGTAAAACTCGTGGACAGTATGGCAGAACTACTGGGCAACATCAATAACTTGCTTCCAAGCCAACCACTTGCCGATAAAATCACACAACTGAACTCCATTTCAGATAAACTTCAGTTGCAGATCCGCTTGGCTGGCATCATCAGTGATGCCATGCGTCGTAATACAACTCCACCAACAGAGGTCATCGCTCAGTTAAATACTCTCTCGAAGGACATCAGCAGCGGGATTGGCAATATCTTAAACACCTATGAAAGTGAAATATCGCCTGCACTTGCAGCTGGTGCGGATAAGCTCAGGTCTACCCTCTCCACTTCAGCAGAAACTCTGCAAGGAGCAAAAGATCGTATTCCGGATATTGCGGACATTCTTGCATCAGCCAAAGAAGGAATTACGTTTGGGCAGGCCGAGTTGACAAAAATCCAGAGCGAACTGCCTCAAATACAATCTAAGATCCATAAGATATCAGAAACACTCGCGAACAAAAGTGAAGGTTTTATCCAAGCTCTGAACACAGTGTCTTCATTAATTCGAAACGATCTGCCCAAGCTGGGAAACAAACTGAACGAAGCAGCTGATTTTGTTCGTAATGATCTGCCTACTGCCGAGAAACAGATAGGCAAGGCATCCGATTTTGTACAGAATCAGCTGCCGGAGGTCGAAAAAGGAGTTCACCGTGTTGCCGCGCTTGTACGTGATGATCTGCCAGCATTGGAAAGTGCCATCAGCAAGGCTGCTGACAAACTTCGGGAGGTCGAAGGTAATAACCAGTTTGCGGAGCTCGCCAAACTTTTGCGCGGCGATATTGAAGAAGAGAGTGCTTTCCTTGCAAGTCCGGTGCAAATTAAGGAAAAACAGCTTTACCCAATTCCGAATTATGGATCGGCCATGTCACCATTTTATGGCGTGCTGTCTCTGTGGGTTGGCTCAACACTGTTGATTTCTCTGCTTCGTGCCGAAGCTGAAAATCCAGGGGGCAAGTTCCGGGGATATGAGTTATATCTTGGACGTCTCGCTACTTTTCTGACCATTGGGTTACTTCAGGCGATATGTGTCACCCTGGGAGATATCTTAATCCTGGGTACCTATGTTGCAGATAAACTGTGGTTTGTCCTGTTTGCCATGCTGGTGAGTGCCGTATTTGTCACCATAACGTACACCCTGCTGTCCGTATTTGGAAATATCGGAAAAGGGATCGCCATTATCTTCATGGTGTTCCAGTTCTCCAGCTCTGGCGGTACGTTCCCAATCAGCATGACATCACCCTTTTTCCAAGCATTGAATCCGTTCATGCCCTTCACGTATGCGATCAGTCTGCTGCGTGAGTCGGTCGGCGGCATATTGTGGTCTACTGCCATCAAGGATATTCTGTGGTTGTGTATGTTCATCGCGCTGAGTCTCATTGTTGCTCTCGCTTTGAAACGTCCACTCAGCAGTCTCACCAAACGTTCAGCCGAGAATGCCAAGAAGACCAAAATTATTGCTTAACTCATTTGCTCAACACTAATTAAGAAAAGGCCATTGGACTTTACATCCAATGGCCTTTTCTTATTTCATTATATGAATCGATACATTTACTATTTGACTATTTCACTGAGCGTTCCTGTTCCAACTGATTATAGGATTGTTTGATTGTTGTTAATGTTTCTACATGGCGATAGATGTTGTTACTTGCCGTAACGATAACACATAACATGATCAAGCCTATAACCACTTTTTTCCCCAATCCCGGACGAAGACTGATGACGAAACCTCCACCCAACAGGAAGAACGCAAACAGATAATGTCCCGCATACAGGTACATATCATATTGAAATACAGCCAGACCAAAGCCCACGACGACATGAAGCAAAAAGGCAAACAGAATATATGGCACAAGGGTCCACACTTCTCGTTCACGAATGCCCTTAATGAAGCCCATGAATGCCAGTAGTAAAATAAAGATACCTGTCATCTGCACATGGATTGGATTGGAACGGGATAGATCCGTAACAAAGGCCGCCATGCCCGGGTCCAGTAAATGCATTTTCGGTGTCAGCATTGGATTAATCGTTAACATGTTCAATGCTTTCCAGTGAACAGCGAACTGGAATGGCGTTGCATAGCTGGTTCCACCATTTTGAATGCCCAACAGCCAGTTACTAACCCAGCTGCGACCTCCAAAGGCAACGTACTGGACGCCAGTTAATACGACGATGATCAGAACCGCTAATGCCATGATACCGATGTATTTTTTCAAATTCGCCTTATTGCGCCATGCATGCATATTGAAGAATGTGGCAGCAGCAAATGGTACGATATTGGTCGAGGTTAGTCCAAAGTTAATCGATGTAAGCAATGCATTGGGTACATAACGTACGTCCTGACGCTCACGAGTATACTGCATGTAAACCACCGACAACAGAATAACGAACTGTACATAAGGATACGAATCCGGGATCAATGCAGTAAACATTAAGTAGGAACTGAAACCAAACAATAAGGCAAACAGTAGCGGTACGATGGTCGGTTTATCTTCTTTTTGACTCAGGAACAGATACGCCAGCACCACCGAACCCGCATTCACCAGCGATTGCAGGATTAGAAAGAACCAGTTGCCTCCCAGCAGTTTCGCTACAGCCGCAAGGGTGACAGCGAGAAAGGAAATCAGCGGATGGATCACTGAAGAACTGTTGTCCCCATAATACATTGAAGGATCAAAGTTGAATAAATTGATTGGAAACAGCGTTGTATTAAATGGGGTATACGCCCCAAGCACCTCTGCATTATTTTCAATGTACAGAACATACGAGCCGTTCATTAAACCATAGAACAGAGCAAATCCCGCAAACAGGTAAAAAGCTGTCCAGTTGGCTCTGCGATTATAAAATAAGTAATCTAAAAAGTTCATGCTTTCATTTCACATCCTGATTAATTAAGTTCTAAAATACCAATAAACATAGGCCACCCATAATACATGCCACACCTATCCAGCGTAAAGGGCCCACGGTCTCTTTAAATATCAGCCGAGCTATGATAAGAGTCCACACATATGTTAATGCGTTTGCAGGCAACACTACGGTTAATGGAAGAAACTTCAGCAATACAATATTCAGCAACGCACCCGTTCCGTAGAATCCAAGTCCCATGAGTACATGCAGACGATTGCGACTGGAAGCATAAGCTTTCAGTCCGGCCCCACCCAGTGCACCACACAACGTCATGACAATTAATACGGCAACCATCCAGCTATCGATCAACACTGGTTAATGTCACCCCGATTCCAAGCAACACAACTGCTGCCAGCTTCTGCACCGTAATTTCTTCTCCAAGCAAAAAATATCCATAGATTAAGGCAAATACGTAACTAGCACACATCAGAGGATAAGCAACAGAGAGTTTTTCCAGAGCAAAAGCTTTAATCATCAAAATCGCTCCAAGTCCATAACACAGAAAACCAACACCCAGGTAAATCCACTCGGTTAGTCCCCATTTCCAGAACAATTGACCCGTTGCTGTCAGAAAAGCGGAAACGAGCATCAACCATTTACCAGTATGACGCGATTTTATTTCCCCCACGTTAATGCCTCCATGTCCGGAACACGCTTGTTAATAAAGTATCGTTGACTTACAAGTTGCATGACTGGAAGGTCGGATAAGGAGTCCGAGTAGGAACATGACTGGTCATAATCAATGACCATATTCTTCTCACTCAGATAAGCTTGAATTCGGCGTACCTTCTCTTCCCCTTTGCAATTGCTGCCATCAACTCTGCATGTGTAACCATTCTCATGACGGACAAGTTCAGTTCCAATTACATGATCCACCCAGGGAAAATTATTAAAGTATTTCATATAGGCATGCGGAGATGCAGTTACTAGCAAGACATGATACCCTGCTTCTTTGCGATGTTGCATCTCTACACTGGCCTCGGCAAAAATGGACGTACGCAAGCGAGTATCAAAGAAATGTTCGAGATCTTTTTCAGACATACGCTCAATTTCTTGAAAGTAGGATCGTTTGACTTGTTCAACCGTCATGAAGCCTGCCTTGAATAACACGGTATGTAATGCAATGACAGGTAATCTCCATACCTGCCACGGGTAACGGCGAACACCGTAATGCACAAATTGAAACATGGAATCACTGCGTATGATCGTTTTATCAATATCAAAAATTGCGACTTTCGTGCTTTTCACCCTGATCCCCCTCAGCCTTTATTCAAAGATTGCAAAGATTGTAACAACACTTAGCACATACAACATAACCGTAATTAATATAGGCTTGTCCTCAAACAGCACACGATCGGGCGAACCTCCCTGGTTCTTCATGTGGATCAGATACAGGTAACGGAACATGCCGTAAATGACCAATGGAATCGTCCACATGAGATGAATGGTTCGATCTGAAGTGAATGTGAACAGGGAATAACTGATAATCGTAGCTGTCGTCACAATTGTATTGAATTGATCCAGTAACGTAATGGAGTAGTTATCCAAAACCTTACGATGTGATCCCGTATTTCCCTCAAGCAACGTGAGTTCATTTCTGCGTTTTCCAATGGCCAAAAACAACGACAACAGCATTGTACAGATCAAAAACCACGGTGTGAATGGCACATGGATCAGCACACCACCTGCAATGGCACGAAGTACAAAACCGGCTGCAATGGTCATCATATCCAGGATAACGAGATGTTTCAGCACAAATGAATACGATACATTCAACAGGAAATAGACGATACACAACACCCCGAATAGAGGGTTCATCATGAAGGCCGTTCCTACGGAAAGGATTAATAGAATAATGCCAAACAACAAAGCATGACTCGGATTCACCTGCCCAGAAGCCATAGGACGATACTTTTTCACCGGATGCTGTCGATCCCTGTCCCGGTCTACAAAGTCATTTAAAATATACACACAGCCTGCAACAAGGCTAAATAGAATAAAACCAAGCAACGTCGCAAGAATGGTTTCAGTCCGAATCTCCTCAAAAGAGAATAGTAACGCAGCAAATAACAGCAGATTTTTAGTCCACTGTTTGGGTCTTAACAATCTGATTAATCCTGACACTGTACTGCCTGTTCCTGTAGCCGGTGAGGACACCGTACTTGTTCGTGATGATAACAATTGTAATAACTCCCTTCAACAACAACTTCTGTATATAACAAATAACGTAAAGATCTAATCATATGTTGCTTGTATAATTTTGTAAAGGGAGTAAATGAAAAAAATCTAATATGGGCATAAAAAAAGAGACCGTTTCCGGTCTCTTCGTTAGTACATGATTTAACTATTGGGTGATGCGATTAAAATTCAAATTGTACGTCGCTCAGACGACGTTTGATCTCAGCAATAACACGTTTCTCTTCCTCTTCACCCTTCGCTTCAAAGGTTACAGAGAAACGAACAAAGTTACCCGCATCATCCCAAGGTACGGATGAGATCAGTTTCTCACGAATCAGGAATTGGGAGAAATCTTCGCCGGATTCGAAGCGACGTCCGCCAACCACACCTTTTGGTGCTTCTACATACAGGAAGAATGAACCTTTAGGTTTTTCAGCCTGGAAGCCCAAATCGTTCAATGCGGCAACGAGCATGTCATGACGACGGGAATATTTCTCTGCAATTTTTTCCGTAATTTCAGGGTGATTCAATCCATAAGCAGCAGCCTTTTGAATCGCGATGAACTGACCGGAGTCATTGTTGTCCTTCACGTCGCTGAATGCTTTGACTACAAGCGGGTTACCCGCTACAAATCCGATTCTCCAACCTGTCATGTTGTAAGACTTGGACAGAGAGTGCAGCTCTACGCCGACATCCTTCGCACCAGGTACCGAGAGAAAGCTGAATGGTTTTTTGCCATCATACGTCAATGCTGCATATGGAGCATCATGTACAACCACAACATTATATTTCTTAGCCCATTCAACGACTTCAGTGAAGAACTCCACCGTCGCGCTTGCGCCTGTTGGGTTGTTCGGATAGTTCAGGTAGAGCAACTTCGCACGTTTTGCGATGTCTTCCGGGATAGCCGTCAGATCAGGCAAGAAGTTGTTCTCTTTCGTCAACTGGATGTTGAACACTTCTCCACCCAGATACTTCGTATGTGTACCCATAACCGGGTAACCTGGAACGGTCATGATTGTCACATCACCTGGATTGATGAAGCATGAAGGCATCATCGCCAAAGCCGGTTTGGAACCAATGGAATGTACGATCTCAGTATCTGCATCGATACCTTCTACGTTGAATACGTTTTTCAGGTAGGAAGCAGCAGCAGCTTTGAATTCAGGAATACCATTGTCAGCATAACCACGGTTCTCAGGTCTGGAAGCTTCTTCTGCAAGTGCAGCTACAATGCCTGCATCAGCCATTTCGTCCGGTTCACCTACACCAAGGTCAATCAGTTCCACATCGGGAAAATCTTTTTTGGCCGAAGCTTTGGCACGTTTGATTTTCTCGAATTTATAAATGTTCGTGTCTTTACCATAGTTGGAGCCACCGATACGGTCGGCAAAATTAGTCTGAATGTAAGTTTCTTGGTATTTATCGATACTCATAACGTTGTTCATCTCCTCATTTGACGCAAATTTCTACACTTTAATATGAAGCATTTGCGTGATCAAAGCCATGGACAAAGTATCCGAACATTTGTACTTTCTTGGAGCTGTTAACGACTGCGTAGCGAGGCGAGCACGTCTTCCATATCTTGCGGAATCGGAGCTGAAAATTCAAGGTATTCTCCCGTTGTTGGATGCACAAATCCAAGAATGGCCGCATGAAGAGCCTGTCCTTGCATTTTGATGCCTTTATTCCGTCCATAAGTTGGATCTCCTACAAGCGGGTGACCAATAAATTTCATGTGAACCCGAATCTGGTGAGTACGTCCTGTCTCCAGTTTCAATTCCAGCAAGGTGTAATCATTAATCCGCTCTGTAACGGTAAAATGCGTAACGGCATGTTTACTGTTACGTTCTGTGACCGTATACATTTTGCGGTCATTGGTATCCCGTCCAATCGGTGCATCAATGGTACCTTGATCATGATTAAGATGACCATGAACAAGCGCAATATACCGTCTATTCACCGTATGTTCCTTCAACTGAGCAGCCAGTGATGCATGAGCACGATCGTTCTTGGCAGCCATGATCAGGCCGGATGTATCCTTATCGATACGATGCACAATACCAGGACGCAACTCCCCATTAATACCCGAGAGGTCTTTGCAGTGATGCATAAGTGCATTAACGAGGGTACCCGACGTGTGTCCTGGTGCCGGATGCACCACAAGACCACGCTGTTTGTTGATCACGATCAGGTCGCTATCTTCATATACCACTTCCAGCAGAATATCTTCGGCAATGATCTCCACAGCAGCTGGTTCTGGAATCTGTAACTCAACCAGATCCCCTTCGGATAACTTGGCATTGGCTTTGACTACAGCACCATTTACCGTAACCATTCCGTCTCCGATCCACAATTGAACTTGGGAGCGAGATACGTTATCCACGGCTTCCGTAATATATTTGTCAATTCGTTCTTTTTTATGTTCAGCGGCAACGGTCCATTCCATACGTTCATTGCCATTCATTAGTTCTTCGTCGTTAATCTGTTCCTTATTCGGATTACTCATGATGTTCATTCCCTTCAATCTTCGCGGCTGCTTTTTCGCGCCGTCCTTCAAGCAATGTCTCCACTATGATCAACCCTACACCGATGCAGATTGCCGAATCGGCGATGTTAAAAATGGGAAACGTATAACTTCCAAAATTAAGTTGTACAAAATCTACAACTTCTCCGGTCAATGCCCGGTCAAGGAAGTTGCCAATTGCTCCACCAAGCACCAAACTAAGCGCCACAGGCAGCAATTTGTGCGGGGTATCTTTTACCTTTTGCAAATACCAAATCAAGGCAACGACCACAATCAACGTAACCACGATAAAGAACCAACGCTGGTCTTGCAGAATGCCAAATGCTGCTCCTGAGTTACGATGTGATGTGATGACAAAGAAATTGCCAATGACCGGAATTTCTTCTCTGAGTTCCATCCGCGTTGCAATCAGATACTTGGTTCCCTGATCCAATAAAAATACGATAAAAGCGAGGATATAATACACCACGTTTGTTTGTCACTCCGTTCTTGTCTTTTCCAAACGATACCAGGCTTACGCCAGACTTGTTTATTGTAGCACAGCTGTTTGGAAATCGTCCACGACGCGCTACATCGCAATGCTTATGGCAAAAACGATAACATTTCCCTTCTGTAATCTTGCCCTCAATGGCACATCCTACAATAGAGTCAAAATCCGGATTTCAGCATGAAAGCAGAAAGGGGAAAATCATGTCACATTTTACTAACGAACAGCTACAATTTCTACGTTCCCAACTGATGTCCGATAAGCGCGATATTGAACATAGACTTTCGGAAAACGAGCATTATGGCCTTGGAGACTCCCTTAAACTACAGACAGGTGAATTATCACCAATTGATAACCATCCTGGTGACATAGCCACGGAGGTGTATGAACGCGAGAAAGATATTTCCCTGCTGGAACATGATGAATTCCAATTGGAACGAATCGATTCTGCACTGCACTCCATCGAAGAAGGACATTACGGTACATGTGCGGTCTGCCAGCAACCCATCCCTTATGAACGCATGGAAGCTGTCCCCTACACCAAATACTGCAAAAAACATCAACCGGAAACCGTTGTCTCTGAGAACCGTCCTGTAGAGGAAGAATTCCTCGCCCCGGCATTTGGTCGAACCAGTCTGGACGAGCGTGATGATCAAAATGGCTTCGATGGTGAAGACACTTGGCAGATTGTTGAAAGCTGGGGCACATCGAACTCACCAGCCATGGCTGAAGGACGCGATATCGACAGCTATGATGTTATGGCGATTGAAGCCACCGATGAAGTGGAAGGCTGCGTTGAAGCGTACGAAAGCTTTGTTGCCACGGACATCTATGGTCATGACGTCTCCATCGTGCGCAATCGGCAATATCGCCAGTACCTGGAGAACCGTGAGGGCGAGGGTCTGTTAGAACCGGATATGGAGACGGATGACACGTATTAATTGCATTTTGATATCATTTGCTTTTTTCGCTTAATCGCTTAGTATGTGTTCATATCAAGTTGGCGCTGGACAATGCGCACAATATCAGCGATGTAATCTCCAACAATGGGAAGATTGAGCGCCCCAAGTAGCTGCAAAACGTAAATGATCGTTGCTGCGAAAAAGGTAAACCCAATCGCAATCCCCACACCTCGTGCGGCTCCAGACAACAGGTTAAGTCCAATCAATTTCCATGGTCTGTTCAGCAATTCTGTGTATTGCGCTATTCGTGAACGTTCCAGTTCATTCGCCAGACGGTTCGTCAGGGTATGTAACTCTTCAATTTTGTCATGGGAATTGAGATTATCTGATGTTGATTGTTGTGAAGTGGATGCGGTTTGCTTGTCATGTTCGCTCATGTTTTGGTCAGTTCCTTTGATCAATATAGATTGACTGCACTATAGAATCATTGCCTTATTACCTAAAAAACAAACGAGCCCAGAACCAGGGAATATGTCCCTGCCTCTGCGGCTCGTTTGTTTATACTCTATATTCTGTCCTAATTGAATGGGACATGCTCCGAATTACGCTTCGATGTAAATACCGATCGATTTGCCTCCGGCTTCAACGCGTTCCATGGACTCATTCGAGCCAAATGTAACTTCGGTTACGAGAACATTTTCACGCAACACATCATCAAACGCCTGAATAGCTTCCTGAAGGGATGCATCCACATCCAGTGTCAAACGTACTCTTTTCTCAATCGGCAGGTCCAGACGTTTCCGGGTATCCTGCACAGCACGAACCACTTCACGGACCCAACCTTCCTGTTCCAAGGCTACCGTGATTTCGGTATTCAGCGCAACCGTCAGACCGTAACCTGATGCTGAAGCAAAACCTGATTTGGCCTGTTTATCAACCAATAATTCTTCGCTCGTTACTTGCAGCTCTTCGCCTTCCGGTGAAACGATGTTCAGTACACCTTCCGAAACCACTTTACGCGTCTCATCGGCTGACATTCCCTTGAAGAAGTTTTGCAGGAACCCTACGTTTTTACCGTATTTCTTACCTGCAACTTTCAGGTTCAGCTTCAATGTAAAGTCAACGAATTCCGCATCATTATGCTCCGTACGGATTCCTTTTACATTGATCTCTTCTTTGATGATCTCTTCATAACTTGTCAGGTCAAAGCCTTTATCCAGGGAAACGATCAATTCAGACAGCGGCTGACGTGTCTTGATGCCTGTTTCGTTACGAACGTTACGGGCAAGTTCAACCACGCGGCGAGCCGTCTCCATATCCTGTTCCAGTCCTGCATCAATCAGCGCTTCGTTAGCTACCGGATAGTCTTCCATGTGCACACTCTCACCTGTTGCAAGGTTCAAATAGATGTCTTCTGCCAGCATCGGTGTGAACGGAGCAACCAACTTCGCGGTAGTCACCAGTACCTCAGTCAATGTACGGTAAGCGTCCAGTTTATCCTCTGTCAGCCCACTTCCCCAGAACCGGTCACGGGAACGACGGATGTACCAGTTACTCAACTCATCAACAAATGCTTCAATCGCTTTGGAGGAGTTCAGATAATCGTTAACCAGCAATGCTTTTTCTACAACCAGGATCAGACTGTTCAGTCTCGACAGAATCCAGCGATCCAGCTTGTGTGCGGACAGTTGGAACGGGTGCTCCTGTGGATCAAATCCATCAATGGTAGCATAAAGCGTCAGGAATGCATGGGTGTTGACCAGCGTATCCACCATTTTGGATTTTGCTTCGCCTACGATACCTTTGGAGAAACGTTTGCTGTTCCACGGTGCACTGTCAGACAACAAAGCCCAGCGGAATGCATCTGTACCGTATTCTTCAATTACTTCCCAAGGATCGATAACGTTACCTTTGGATTTGGACATCTTCTGTCCGTTCTCGTCAAGAACGTGTCCTGTAGCCATAACCGCTTTGTAAGGCGCTTTGCCTGTCAAAAGGGTGGAAACCGCCAGCAAGCTGTAGAACCAGCCACGTGTCTGGTCAATTCCCTCACAGATCATATCAGCAGGATACTGCTGTTCGAATACTTCTTTATTTTCAAATGGATAGTGCTGCTGCGCAAACGGCATGGAGCCGCTGTCGAACCATACATCGATTACTTCCGGTGTACGTTTCATCTCATATTTGCCACAAGAGCTCATGACTTTAACGTCATCCACATATGGTTTATGCAATTCAAGATTCTCTGGCACATCACCTACCGCACGAGCACGCAATTCTGCAATGCTGTGTGGTGCAAATTGTTCGCCAGTCTCCTCACACACCCAGATGTTCAGCGGAGTTCCCCAATAACGATCACGGCTGATATTCCAATCCACCAGATCCTCAAGGAATTTCCCGAAGCGACCTTCACGAACGTGACCTGGGTACCAATCCACTTCACTGTTGTTGGCAATCAATTGGTCCTTGATGGCTGTTGTTTGGATAAACCAGCTGTCCATTGCATAGTACAGAAGCGGTGTATCACAACGCCAGCAGAACGGATAGCTGTGCTCATATTTTTCTTTGCTGAACAAACGTCCATGCTCAGACAGATATCTTACGATATCAATATCACAATCCTTCACGAAACGTCCGGCAAAGTCAGTAACCTCAGCGACAAATTTACCTTCCAAGTCCACCATGTTCACAAAGCTGATCCCATTCTCACGGCATACACGGTAGTCATCTTCACCATGGGCAGGAGCCATGTGTACGATACCCGTACCACTTGCATCCGTTACAAAGCTTGCACCCAGAATGATGTTGGCTTTCTCAGCCTGTACGTAGTTGAACGGAGGATCATACGTTTTGCCAACCAAATCGGCACCTTTCAGTGCACCAATGATCTCATACTCACCTTTGGTATCTTTCATCACTTTTTCAACCAGATTGGTTGCCATGATGTACACTTCATCACCTTGACGAACACGGGAGTAGTCCATATCCGGATTCACGGCAAGTGCGACGTGTGAAGGCAGTGTCCAAGGTGTTGTCGTCCAAGCCAGTACAAATTCTCCGCTGTCATTCAGTTTGAATTTCGCTGTAGCACTCAGATCTTTGACGTCTTTGTACCCTTGTGCAACTTCATGGGAACTCAGTGTTGTCTGACAAGAAGGACAATACGGGCTCACACGGTGACCACGATACAACAGGCCTTTCTCATGAATTGTCGCCAGGATGTTCCATACACTCTCGATGTAGTTGTTATCAAGGGTGATATACGGGTTATCCATGTCTGTCCAATATCCGATACCTTCTGTCAGATCACGCCATTGTTGCTCGTATTCGAATACGCTCGCTTTACATTCGTTAATGAATTTCTCCACGCCGTAATCTTCGATCTCCCACTTGTGGGAGATGCCAAGCTTCTTCTGTACACCCAGTTCTACAGGCAGACCATGTGTATCCCAACCTGCTTTACGAACGACACGGTAACCCTTCATCGTGTTATACCGTCCAACAAAATCCTTGATTACCCGTCCCAGTACGTGACCGATATGCGGTTTACCGTTTGCTGTAGGCGGCCCTTCATAAAATACGAAGTTTGGCTTGCCCTCACGGTTTTCGATGGATCTTTTGAATGTATTCTCCGTTTTCCATTTATCTAACACGCGTAATTCTCTGGCACGTGCCTTCTCTTTAACGTCAACTCGTTGCATGATCATTATCTTCCCTTTCTTTGGTTGGATTGTGGACCGTCCACAAAAAGCGTTTCAATCCCCCTAAATCCCCCTTGCCAAGGGGGACCCCATAGGCGCTCCGCCCTCTGGACACCCGGGATGGGTTGACGTTTGGGGAGCGCTGGCGCTTATGGACGAGGGTTAATGTGCGTGATGGCGGCCATTTTGCGGCTGTTCCCTGCGTGAACGCCGCATGGCCTTACTGCGAGGCGGGTGTTGCCGGGTGCTTCGCTTTCCCGGCGGGTGGCTCTCTCCTTGAGGTCCCTGCGGGCCTCATGGGCGTTCGCCTTAGCGAAACCCGTGTGCCGGGTGCTTCGCTTTCCCGGCGGGCGGCTCTCTCCTTGAGGTCCCTGCGGGCCTCATGGGCGTTCGCCTTTTTTGGACACAAAAAAGCCCCGTCCCTGGAAAGGGACGAGGCTATACTCGCGTTACCACCCTAATTCTGTTCATCACAAACCACATCCAGGCAAGCCTGGGTATGCTCTGTCATCAACAGCGCTTATGCCCCGCTATACTACCGCAGGGTGCCGTTATAACGTACGGCTTACGGTTCGGCTTACACACGGCAATCATAATCACCGCTTCAGCGTCACTTCTCCGGGGAGATATTCGGCTATAACTCATCCATTGGTTTGCACCAACCACCAACTCTCTGAGGGATGAGATCATAACGTACTGAACCCGTCATGGAATCACTATTCATTATGAATATAGTTATAGCCTCTTTGCAGACAAAAGTCAACCAGGCGACAGACTAATAAATTTCTTTCATCTCCCGCTCACGGTCACGCACTTCCTGCTCCCGGCTCTCCAGCACTTCCCAACCATCCTGAGTCAACAGTTCAAGCTGCGCTTCAACAAGCGTGCGGAAACGGGCACGATAAATCGAGGCCTGCTTTTTCAGTTCTTCCACTTCCAAAGCAATTTTGCGAGATTTGCCCAACGATTCGTTCACGATCCGGTCTGCATTTTTCTCTGCTTCCTTCACGATCAACTGCGCTTCTTTCTTCGCATTACCCTTCACATCATCAGCAGCTTCCTGCGCAATGATGATCGTTTTGCTAAGCGTCTCTTCAATTGTAGAAAAATGATCCAGTTTCTCCTGAACGGACAGCAACTGATTGCTCAGCTCTTTGTTCTCGCGAATGACGCCTTCGTAATCTTTGATGACTTGATCCAGGAATTCATTGACTTCATCCTCGTCATACCCGCGCAAACGTCGGGAAAATTCCTTGTTGTGTATGTCCAGCGGCGTTAATGGCATGCTGTCCACCTCCTGTTAAAGTTCCTTCCCGTCCAGAGAAGGTTTGCAGCATATGGGTACCACCCAAGGGGCCGTATCGTTGTTGCCTAACCTTGACAACGTATACGGAATGCAGGATCAGAATTGCATCCTCCAACGTTCATGTAAAGCTTTGACTTAATGTTTATCGGATACACCGCGTATTTTCTACACCTTTATGATAAACATTTCGACAAGAAAGCGGATTTTCCTGCAACAGACTCAGGCAAATTTGCCGATTTTCACTCGGCAACGCCCTTTTTTGGTCATCCCATCCTGTTCCATAACCTTGAAGCGGCCAAATCCCTGAATGGATACGACATCACCCGCTTTTAGCGATTTGGAGGGATCTTCCTCAACTTTCCAGTTCACACGGCAGCGACCAGCTTTGATCGGAGCCAGCACTTTACTGCGACTAAGCCGATACACATCTGCGCAGATTCCATCCAAACGAAGCGAAGCGACCGTAATGTCCATCGTCTCCAGTTTACTCTCTGACCATCGCATCTGATCCAAAGGAAGTAACTCTGTGAACACATGTAACCGATGCACCTGATTCAGTTGAAGCGATAAAAAAGCGCCGGTTTCCGCCGCCACCACTGTATGGCAACCGTCCTCCAGCACTTGGATATCCCCGATCTTTCCACGTTTCATCCCAAGCCCGAGCAGGGAACCCATATAGTCCCCATGCTCCAGCTCCGAGATTTTCTGATCATCAGACGTAATACTGAGCACCTGCATACCCATATCCTCATCATCCAGATACATATAATCAGGTGCAACCAGCGCACGCTTGCGTTCAGCAGCCTCGTAACCACCATCCAGACGAATCTGAACGTCGTTACGGCGATTGGCAAGAGTCTGTAATATAAAAACCTGTCTTGGATCAAGAAAGTCAGTTAGCTTCATGTCATGATACTTACCCGCCTGCTCAACCCAATCCGAAGCCTTATCTACAAAATCCCGCTCATCATGGCTAAAATGTTCGTAAATTTCACCGCTCATCTATGTCACCCTACCCTAATATGCAAAATACCGGAGTATGGAGATTAGCCCATTAAGCGCAAGTTGCAGAACGATCAGCGCCACAATCGGGGAAATATCCAGCACACCGAACAAAGGCGGTATAAATCGGCGAAACGGTCTTAAATATGGTTCCACTAATTTGCCCAGCCATTCACCGATGAAGCTTTCCCGCGCATTGGGAAGCCAAGACATCAATATGTAGACAATGACCATGTAAAAGTAAATCTGGTATAACGTGTACAACACGCTTTCAATCTGATACAAAAGTGGCTCACCTCATTCTGTTATAATCTTGCTCGCTGTCAGCCAGTATTTCCGTAATTGATCCCTGAATTTCAACCGTATCTGGCGTACAGAGAAAAATGTTTCCGCCGATTTTGGAAATACCGCCACCCAATGCATATACCGTGCCACTCAAAAAATCAATAACGCGCAGCGCTTGGTCCTGGCGAATTCGTTGCAGATTCACCACAACGGTACGATGCGAACGCAGATGGTCGGCAATTTCCTGAGCCTCGTCATAAGAACGCGGTTCATACAGGACAACTTTAACATTTTTCTGGGAATGAATGCTCACCACATTATTCCCCCTTTGGTTTCTACGTTTATCGAGACTGGAGGTTTCAGCTTCCTGATGTTCAGATTCATTTTCCTCCTGCGCAGCCATTCGTTCACGTTCCACAATCTCTTCCTCTTCCTGAAGTCCGAGGAAATTCATAAATTTATTCATTACGCCCATCGTGAACCCTCCTCTTTTCCTACGAGAATCGATCCTAGCCGTACCCAGGTTGCACCTTCTTCAATGGCCACTTCAAAATCATTGGACATCCCCATCGACAGCTCAGTCAATGGCTCTGCTGTAAGGGCTTGTCCATTCAATTGATCTCTCAGCTCACGCAATCCACGAAATATGGGACGCGTCAGCTCCGGATCTTCCTCATGAGGTGCCATGGTCATCAGGCCAACGACCTTGAGATTGTTGAACGAACGAATATCACGCAAAAAAGAACTTGCCTGTTCAGGCTGTAAGCCATACTTGCTCTCTTCACCCGAAATATTCACCTGCAAAAACGTTTCCACTTGGATGCCAAGTGAAGCTGCTTTTTTATCCAACTCCTTCGCCAATGACAAACGATCCAGTGAATGGATGTAACGAAACTTGCCAATCACGTCTTTCACCTTGTTTGTCTGCAAATGACCGATAAAGTGCCAGGTACCCTGCTGACCAAAAGCTTCCCATTTGGCCTGTGCATCCTGCCACCGGTTTTCTCCGATATGCTCAAGACCATGATCCAGCACCGATCCCGTTGTTTCAAGTGAGACATATTTCGTGACCGCAATCACATTCACATCATCACGATGACGGTTACTGCGCCGACATGCGTCCTCGATCTTCTGATTTACCTGTTGAATACGCTCCTCCAATGACACAGAGGGTCACCTCTCTTCCAGCCCAATCCAGCTCGCCATCCGCCCCGTAACACCATTTTCCTTCCGATAGGAGAAAAATAGTTCGGGATGACAACTTGTACACCATGTTGTACATTCGATATGATCCGGCATTATTCCTGCTTTCATCATAATGTGTCGATTACATTCTTTCAAGTTTAACATCGTTTTACCGTTATTCACGGCTCGATATGCTTGTTTAGAAGCAGAATCCTTGTATTTATCATTAACCGGGGAATCATCAAACCAAACCCGTACATGCTGCATGACCGCCTCATCCACTTCATAACAGCAATCCCCAATCGACGGACCGATTGCAGCTCGAATGTCCTGCCTACGGCTGCCATACTCCCGTTCCATCGTCTCCACCATGGATACAGCGATACCCGCGACTGTACCTTTCCAGCCGGCATGAGCAAGACCTACCGCCTGCTGCACAGGGTCATAGAAATAAAGCGGAACACAGTCTGCGTAGAAAGAAGTCAGCAGCACACCAGGCACATTCGTGACCAATCCATCCGTATCCTGCAACGCAGATTGACGATCAAGTAATCCTCTGCTCCGATCTTCAGCGGTAATTACAGCTACATGTTTGCCATGCACCTGCTCTCCACAGGTCCATGCTTCTGCTGCAAAACCAAGCTTCTCGGTTACAAGCCTACGGTTGTTAAGTACAACTTCAGGGTCATCCCCCACATGATAAGCACAATTGAGCGTAGCATACGGAACTTTTCCAACTCCACCATGCCTCGTCGTAAACCCGACTGACAGCTGTTCAAATTGCTGTGTCCAGGGCTCAACATATAATAATAACGGATCAGGACCGAAATCTGAATTTGGGTTCTTGGTCCGTTCAAGTAATTCTTTATCCAATACAAAGGGTTCCATTATCTCACCTCACCACTTCCAGTGTACCAAATGAGCCACATTCTGTCTCATTTATATCGTTCGACGCTGATTACGTTCTGACCGTTCAATGCGTTCCACTCGCTCTGTGCGGTTATGCTGCTGTTCATCATACAGGCGCGCTTCGCGATCACGCTCGTCATACGTATTTTCCTTCACCTCATCCATCTTCACCAGTATCACATCTGAACCAATCTTCACAATGTTTCTCCAGGGAATCACCAGGTCCGTTCCCCCGCCAAAAAGACCCATAAAACGGCTGTACCCTGGCACAACAATCGCTTCAATTCGTCCCTGCTTCAGATCCAGCTCCAAATCACTGATCTGACCGAGGCGTTTACCATCCGTAATGTTAATGACATCCTTTGTCTGAAAGTCCGAGATTTTCATGCCTCGTGCCGCTACTTCGCTCGTATTTACTTTCATTCATTTCCGCCCCCTGTTATTCCTCTTCTGCCCGTTCTTCACGCTTCTATACAATATATGTTTCGGGGGCGAAAAATGTCCTGTTTTTCATCAAATGTGGAAACGGTCCAAAACAAAAAGACGACCAACGGTATACACTGCCCCGATTGATCGTCCTTCTGCCTTTGCATCGTGTTATGACTTTACATGTTTTTGCATCTGCTGTATCGCTGATTTCTCCAGACGTGATACCTGAGCCTGGGAAATGCCAATTTCATCAGCCACTTCCATCTGGGTTTTCCCTTCGAAAAACCGCATTGACAGAATCATTTTTTCCCGCTGACCAAGACGATGCATCGCTTCACGAAGTGCAATTTCCTCGATCCATGACACATCTTTGTTTCTGTCATCGCTGATCTGATCCATAACATAGATCGGATCTCCACCATCATGATAAATCGGTTCGAAGAGCGAGACCGGGTCCTGAATGGCGTCCAATGCAAAAACAACATCTTCCTTCGGCACATTCAGTACTTCCGCAATTTCGAATATCGTCGGTTCCCGGGAATTTTTATTCGTCAGGCTGTCACGGACCTGAAGTGCTTTGTAAGCAATGTCCCTCAAGGAGCGAGATACCCGAATTGGGTTATTATCACGCAGGTATCGACGGATTTCACCGATAATCATCGGCACCGCGTAGGTTGAAAATTTGACATTCTGGGATAAATCAAAATTATCAATGGCTTTCATCAGGCCGATGCAACCAACCTGGAATAGATCATCGACAAACTCCCCCCGATTGTTAAAACGCTGAATGACACTGAGTACCAGACGCAGGTTGCCATTCACTAATTTCTCTCTTGCTGAGCGATCATGGTGTTGCTGAAGGGAATGAAACAATTCCCGCATTTCAGTGTTGGTGAGGACAGGCAATTTTGCGGTGTCCACGCCACAAATCTCGACTTTGTTTCGGGTCATCGTGATTTACCTCCCAAGGAGAAACATTAATGTACATTATCTCCGGGGCAGGCTTTTTTATTCGTACTTGGCACCCTTGCCAGTAATACCCATTCTGACCAATGATGTATTTCAGACCATTTTATTAAACTCCTTGCGGAGTCTTTTAATGATTCTTTTTTCGAGTCGAGAGATGTAGGATTGGGAGATTCCGAGAAGATCGGCTACATCTTTTTGTGTCTTTTCTTCCCCATCCGTCAGGCCAAAACGAAGCTCCATAATCATTCGCTCGCGCTCCGTTAATTTTTCCAGTGCCTTGTGCAAAAGTTTCCGGTCTACCTGCTCTTCAATATTCCGATAGATTGTATCGTTTTCTGTACCCAATACATCGGATAATAATAGTTCATTTCCATCCCAATCAATGTTGAGCGGTTCATCAAAAGAAACTTCAGTTCGGATCTTACTATTACGTCTCAGGTACATTAAAATTTCATTTTCGATACAACGTGAAGCATAGGTTGCCAGTTTGATTTTCTTTTCCGGGTCAAATGTATTAACTGCCTTGATCAATCCGATCGCTCCAATGGAGACCAAATCCTCAATATTGATTCCTGTGTTTTCAAATTTTCGTGCAATGTACACCACCAGACGCAGGTTGCGCTCAATAAGCATCGCGCGAATGGCCGAGTCTCCCGAGGATAATTTTTGCAGCAAAAATTCTTCCTCTTCCCTTGTCAAAGGCGGCGGAAGTGCCTCACTCCCCCCAATATAATAGATCTCTTCACTTTTGAGTCCCAACAAAAATAACAGACGGTAATATTGCAGCTGCGCCACCAGTTTCCATTTCACAAGCATGTACGTTCCTCCTATACCACATTCAGCGGCTTTTCTGTTGCTCCCGCAGAGAGAGCCGTAGACTGCGCAGAAGCAGCGTCTTGCACAAGTTCAGGATGAATCACGGCCTGGTATTTCCCATCCGACGACAAAACACCTCCATCCAGCCCAATAAGTACCCTTGTCGTCTCATAACATGTTTCCTCCATCGTCACCTTCACCCGGTCCGGCTTCATTGCCAGCATAAACGCAGTCCCTTTGTTAATGCCCCGATAAGGCACCAGCCGCAGTCGATCCTGCCACTGAAAACTTTCCTGATCAAGCTCCAGAATAAGGTTGTCCGGCGCCTCGTCCTTGAGTCTACCCTTCCATGAAGCGGGTAACATGTCTTGCCATAACGAAACCTCCATTACCATGACCGGCATGCGCGATAAGGGATCTGTGAGTTGATTGCCCGTATCCAGAAGGCCTGTACAAGAAATGACTACCTCATCGATGCAGACCTCAACTTTACCCAAATAGGTCGTCATGCGATCCGTTTTCCGTTTTGAGCTCTGCACAGCTTTGAATAAAAACAGGACAGCAAAAAATACGATAAACGTGAACCAGAAAGCAATTTTCAGATCAAATGACATACCGCCAGAAGCCGTGAACCAAATGCCGTTAAACAACTCACCGGAGCTCTGAAGCATGTAATGCACACCCATAATACCTCCGGCAGCGACAAAATTAATCACATAGAAGGTACCGAGCGTCCTCGCAAAAGCCTGCAGACCTTTAAAACCAAAAGCAATCGTAAGCATGACCAGCGAGAACCCGAACTTGATCAGAAAGGTGAACATAAAATCAAACTCCGGTACAAACATCATGACCACGTATAATGCACCCACAATGGCTGACAGCAACCATCGCCACCAAACCAGCTTTGTCTTGCGCATCCAGGCGGTCATTCCGATGAGTGCACCGTCAATACACAGGTTTGTCAAAAAAATCAGATCCACATAAACAACCAAAGTCTTCACCTGCCTGCGCGCAACATATCGAAATACCGGTACCCGATATCCTGATATTCATGAGCATATTCACAAGTATACGGAGCCCCCTGTTCAAAGTCTGTCTAATCATGGGGGTGTGGTTCCAACTTTTTTTGTCGGAATTGCTCAGGCCCTTTGTTCAGAATTTGTTCATTACTGTATGCTATGATATCTAAATAAACAGAAAAAACCCGGTCGCTCCATAAGGAGTACCGGGTTTCCAATAAATTGATTTGCGTATTAATCGTTGTTATTATTGCGTGAACGATTGCGTAAAAATGTCGGAATGTCCAGCTGATCATTGCTCGGCTGATTTCCGAAAGGACGCAGGTTCGGCGAACGCGTATCCGTCGTCTCCGCTGTTGCTGGAGCTGGCTTACGTCCTGGTGGTGGTGGAGCAGGTTTATCTTCAAAACCGGTTGCAATAACCGTAACCTTAATCTCCTCTTTCAGGTCTTCGTCAATGATGGCACCAAAGATCATATTCACTTCCGGGTCGGAAGCAGACGTTACGATCTCTGCCGCTTCATTCACTTCATACAGGGACAGATTAACGCCACCCGTAATATTCATGATTACGCCGCGAGCACCTTCAATAGAAGTTTCAAGCAAAGGACTCATAATGGCTTTCCGTGCTGCTTCTGCGGCACGATTCTCACCAGTTGATTCACCAATCCCCATAAGGGCTGAACCACGTTCGTGCATAATCGTTTTGACGTCAGCAAAGTCAAGGTTGATCAGACCAGGTACAGCGATCAAATCAGAGATACCTTGTACCGCTTGACGAAGTACGTTATCCGCTTGACGGAATGCTTCAAGCATAGGAGTCTTTTTGTCTACGATTTCGAGCAAACGATCATTAGGAATCACGATCAGTGTGTCGACTTTTTCCTTGAGAGCTTCAATACCTTGCTCTGCATGGCTGGAACGCTTGCGTCCTTCAAATGTAAATGGACGAGTTACGACACCAACGGTAAGTGCACCACACTCTTTAGCGATTTCGGCAATAACCGGAGCCGCACCTGTACCTGTACCACCGCCCATACCAGCTGTAACAAATACCATGTCTGCACCTTTCAACGTGTTCATGATCAGATCGCGGGACTCTTCCGCTGCTTTTTTACCTACATCCGGGTTGGCGCCAGCACCAAGACCACGAGTCAATTTATCACCGATTTGCAATTTATGCTCGGATTTTGCCAGGTGTAACGCCTGAGCATCCGTATTCACCGTAATAAATTCAACACCTTGTACACCATTTTCAATCATACGGTTGACTGCATTGCTTCCGCCGCCGCCTACACCGATGACTTTAATTTGAGCCAAGCTCTCCATCTCGAAATCAAATTCCAACATATTATTCCATCTCCCCCTCAATGTGCATGGATGGCCCGTCCAATTTTTGATTTGAACCGAATCAATTTCATATATCGACGAACGAAAGCGTTTATTTTAGTACCGGCGCATTCAGACGGCTTCAAGAATGTATGAAATGGATCCAACCTGTTATATAAATTCGCTGAACATATTCTTCAGCCGCTCGAACAGACCGGGTTTTTGCTCCGATTCCTGTGCCGCATTTGGCTTCGGACGGTTGGTCGGTTTCTTGTTGTTATTATTGTTGTTATTTCCACCGCCGTTATTGATCGAGGGACGAATGCGCAAACTGCGAATTACACTGTGCAATATGCCGACTCCGCTTGTAAACCCGGGGTCACGCACACCAATATAATCCGGAACTGCAACTCGTACCGAAGCAGCAAGCTCATGCTGAGCGACCTGCAGAACCCCCGGCATAGAGACCGTACCTCCCGTTAGTATATAACCTCCAGGAAGCTCGTTGTAACCAAGACGTTTCACTTCTTGGGATATCATCTGGAATATTTCTTGAACCCTAGGTTCAATAATTGCTGCCAGATCCTCCTGTGAAAACTCCTTGTCTACATTACTGCCAATTCGGGTGACTTTGAACATCACATCCGCAGCAGCATCATCCAACCAGGCGCAGCCATATTTCAGTTTCACTTTCTCTGCCTGATCCGTTAACGTGCGTAAGCCATAGGCGATATCATTTGTTACGAATTCCCCACCTATAGGCAACGTTGATGTTGCAACAAGACTGTCTTCTTCAAAAATGGCGATGGTTGTTGCACCTGCTCCAATATCAACAAGCACTGAACCCATCGTTTTTTCATCTTTGGACAAAGCCAGTTGACCCGCTCCAAGCGACATGAGAACCAGATCGCTTACTTTCAGACCCGCTTTTTCCACGCAGCGCAAAAGATTATGTATCGCGGTTTTTGCACCCGTTATGATCGTTGCTTCAACTTCCAGACGAACACCAATCATACCACGGGGGTCCTGTATGCCCTCCAAGCCATCCACAACATATTGCTTGGCGACAACATCAATAATTTCCCGTTCCGGCGGAACTGCAATGACTTCGGCTGCTTTCAACACCCGTTCCATGTCTTCTTCTCCGATTTCACGATCCTCGTTAGACACAGCCACGACGCCGTGACTGCTCATCAGTCCGATATGATTTCCCGAGATTCCAACATACACTTCGGATATTTGAATACCTACCATACGTTCTGCATGATCCACTGCGTTGCGAATCGACTGCACCGTCTGATCGATATCTACGATTACACCTTTGCGAATTCCCTCCGAGTCGGCAGATCCAACTCCTATAATATTAAAGGTTCCATTATTCATTTCCCCAATAATAGCGCGAATTTTGGATGTACCGATGTCCAAACTAACAATGATGTCATTGTTGCTCAAGTCTGTGGCACCTCCTGACTCCAATAGTAAATTACGTTCGAATTTAAACACTCTTAAAACATATTCAACACACTTCAGGCTTTCCCTCTTTTTTCTACAATGTTTTTGGGTGTCAAAATCTGGTTGCCAGACATAAAACATTGAAGAAAAAAGAAGGAGGCAACTCATGTGCCATAAGTTCAAGTGTATCATTTTTTCTTCATCTCAGAAAGAACAAGTTTCATTGCTCTGACGGGGTCAAACCCCGACCTGCCTAGGCTTTCATATTCAGTCCAGCCTCATGATGGCAAAGATCAGGGGCTTGCTCCTGGTTCAGCATCATCTTCCGGGTCATCCGGGATGAAAGGGACATAGGTATCTGCCTCAAGCATGGTGATTTTCCCAGGCCGCTCGGTCTCAATCACCTGATTCAGATACTCCACTTTATCCGATAAAAGAGAGACGGTTGTAATCACTTCAAACTGCGATTTGGTATACATCCGAATCTGATCCGGAAATGAAGGCGTTGGATTCGGAATAATTTCCGAAATATCCGTCGTTAATTCATTCGGAATTTTAGCCAGTGTCTGGCTCAGCTTGGCTTTAAGTGGATCATCAGCCTTCCATTGGGTCAATATGGGCTTCTCCACAGCAACACCAATTGTTGCCGGAACCGTCAAGCTTGTCCCACTGGCTAATATCGCTTTTAGCGTACCGTCAGAACCAAGCTCATAAGCAACCGTGGCATATTCCTGAACCTTGATATGGATAATCCCCGGAAACTTTTTGTCCACGGTAACGGTGGAAATCGCCTTGATGGTCTTGAGACGCTCAATAACCTCGGCAGTACTTGTCCCAAAAAATTGTTCGCCTTCTTTCAGTCCGCTTTTCTCCAGCAGTTCTGAAGTTGCTGTATATACATTACCCGTAATTTCAATTGCCGAAATCCGACTCATGGAAGAACGAAAGAATAATACAGCCAGCAATACAATAAATAATAATAAGAGAATAATTACAATTTTGCGGCTTGTGTTTCCTTTTGGCCGATTCTTCTTCAGAACCGGAATTTGACTTTTAGGCATAAGTAGCGCTCCACAAAGCCTCAGGTCCCCTCCCTTCAAGAAGGGGACGCCAAGGACGTTAATTGGCAAAATCCAACTGTTTCGAAACGGGTGACTGTCGCTCAACCGATGCTCCAAGACTTTGGAATAACTTCTCGATCTGATCGTAGCCCCGGTCAATATGATGCACTTGCTCCACAACCGTTTTGCCTTGAGCAGCCAGACCAGCAATGACCAGAGCTGCACCTGCACGAAGATCGGTTGCTTCTACTGTAGCCCCGTACAGACGGGGAACACCACGGATAAATGCTGCGTTCAGATCGACTGAAATATCAGCCCCCATCACATTCAGTTCATCCACATGTTTGAACCGGCCCTCGAATACCGTTTCCTTCATCACACTGAATCCGTCTGCCAGACTGAGCAGCACCATGATTTGCGATTGCAAATCTGTCGGAAACGAAGGATACGGAGAAGTCACAATACGGTCTACTGATTTGGGACGGCTCATACAGCTCACCGTCATTATATCATTGCAGACTGTGATTTGAACACCAGTGCGCTTCAATACATGTATAAGTGAAGTAAGATGAGCAGGATTGCAGTGTGTAAGCGTAACATTGCCTCGTGTTGCTGCTGCTGCAATCATCACGGTTCCGGCAACGATTCGATCCGGTATAATCTCATAGGAACAAGGTTTCAGTTTCTCAACGCCATTGATCGTGATTGTGTCCGTTCCTGCACCAATAATGCTTGCACCCATAGCATTCAAAAAGTGTTGCAGGTCCTGGATTTCAGGTTCTCTTGCGGCGTTGCAGATGGTTGTCGTCCCTTTAGCCATAACGGCTGCCATCATGATATTCTCGGTCGCTCCCACACTTGGGAAATCCAAATGAATATCTGTACCCACCAGATTGTGCCCATGACAGATAATCTGTTGGTCCTGCTCTTCAATCAAAGCTCCGAGCGCTTCCAGGCCCCGGAGGTGAAGATCAATTTTGCGTTCTCCAATGGCACAGCCTCCTGGCTGATACACTGACACTTGCCCAAACTTAGCCAGCAATGGTCCCATCAAAAAAATGGAAGAGCGCATCTGCTTCATTAGATCTTCTGGCACATCATATGACCGGATAGACGAGGTATTAATCGTCACTGTTCCCTGTTCATGCCGACACGTGCATCCAAGCCGTTCCAGGATATACAGCATCACTTCAATGTCCAGCAAGTGTGGAACGTTATGCAGTGTAACTTCTCCATCTGCCAACAAACTTGCGGCCATAATCGGTAAAGCGGCATTTTTTGCTCCATGGATGCGTATGGATCCTGAGAGGGGTTTCCCGCCTTCAATCACCAATTTGTCCAATGTATCACCTCCGGGGTTTACCGCTCACCCACTACGAAGACTTCCGGTACCAGGTTAATACCGTTTTGAGATGATATAGTGCTCTGTATCTGCTGCATTAGGGTGATAACGTCCTCTGCTGTTGCTTGGCCTGTATTAACAATGAAATTGGCATGCATGGTGGATACCTGTGCGCCTCCCTGGGTCATTCCTTTCAGCCCTGCTGCTTCAATCAGGCGGGCTGCATGATCACCCGGTGGATTTCGGAATACACTACCTGCACATGCCATCTGCAGTGGCTGTGTGCGGCGCCGGCGGTCTTTGTAAGCCGCCATCGTTTCCGAAATGACGTTGCGCTCTCCATGCTGGAGTTCAAACGTAGCTTCCAGCACGATGCCTCTCCGATCATGCAGAACAGAGTGGCGATAGGCAAAATCCATGTCCTCCTTGCTGTAACGTACCAATTCCCCTGTCTCCAGTACAATCTCAGCGAATTTGAATATCCGTGACACATCCGATCCATGCGCGCCTGCATTCATGTATACGGCTCCACCGACAGTGCCGGGGATACCGCTGCCGAATTCCAGACCGGTCCATTCCTTTTTGGCAGCAACCACACTGAGTTTAACAAAAGAATGCGCCGCTCCGGCGGTTACACCGCCTTCGTGAAATTCGGCATAATCAAAGCCCTCGCCTGGTTTCACCACAACACCACGTATTCCTTTGTCTGACACCAGCATGTTTGAGCCCCGTCCTAGTTGCATCCACGGAATCTGATACGTGTGAAGCAATTGAACGAGATTCATCATCTGCTCTTTATTCTCGGGAATGACCAGTGCATCCGCAGGACCGCCGATCTTCCATGTGGTGTATTTGGCTAGCGATTCGTTTTCAAGAACTCTGCCAACATTATTCTGGGATAGTAACGATATCCACTGATGCATGTTTGCTTCCTCCTTTGCTTCAAAACCGATGAGCACGGTATGTTCTGTTATTACAGACCGTGTTCTGGCGCCATGGAACGATGGTCACGATTTATACGGTATCTTATGTCAGCCCCGTCTTGTGTGTGACAATCGCCCACAATCACACTTTATCGGTGTGCAGCAAGACGCTGAATTTCATGAACAAGCACTTCAGCTGCATCGGGTTTCCCCAGTTTCCGGGAGGCTTCAGCCATTCGTTTGCGTCCCGATTCATCATTCATAATCTTGGCGATGGCTTGATACAAGACTTTGCCTGTAAGATCCTTCTCCAGCATCGTGAGTGATGCGCCTCCACCTTCAAGCGTGCGTGCATTGGCTTCCTGATGATTATTAGTCACGTTAGGTGACGGAATCAGGATCGAAGGAATACCCAGTGATGTAATCTCCGCAAGGAATGATGCACCTGCGCGGTTTACAATCAAGGATGTGCAGGCAAGCACCTCAGGCATATTATGCACGTAAGGCAGGACATGCAGGTGGTTTGGCATCGTACCCAATGAGCTGCGAATGGCTTCACGCGTTTCATCAAAATAGGTATCGCCTGTCACGTAAACGACATGTACATCGTCCAGTTGTTCCAGCATTGGAGCCATGTCCACCATGGCCTGATTGATTGCTTTTGCCCCGCGACTGCCACCAACCACAAGAACAACACGGCTGTTCATCGGTACACCTAACGTTGCAAAACCACGATCACGGCTAGCCTGGGCTACCGTAGTCGCTCGCGGATTACCGGTGTAAATCACCCTTTTTGCGCCGGAAAATGATTTTTCAGAACCTTCAAAGCTAACGGCAACCGTGTCCACATAACGCATCAAAAATTTGTTCGTCAGACCAGGGATGGCGTTCTGTTCATGAATTATACTCGGAATTCCCAGTTTTGTTGCTGCATATACCACAGGTCCACACACATATCCACCTGTACCAATCACAACATCCGGTTTGAATTCCTTCAGCATTTTTTTGGACTTGCGTACACCTTGAATGAAACGCATGACCGTTTTTAGGTTGTCGATGGACAATTTCCGCCGAAAGCCCGTAATATCAATGGATTTAAAAGGAATATTTTCTTGGGGAACCAGTTTACTTTCCAGACCTCTGGTTCCTCCGATGTATAGAAATGTCGAGTCCGGATTCTCCGCCTCGCATTGTCTTGCTATGGCAACGGCCGGATAGATATGTCCACCCGTACCGCCACCGCTTAGAACGACTCGCATCGCATAGTCACCTCGCATAACGGGATAAATTCACTAAAATACCCAGTGCTGTGAGCATGAGGGTCAATGATGATCCGCCGTAACTGATCAGAGGCAATGTAATGCCCGTAACAGGCATCATGCCAATGACAACACCAATGTTAATAATGACCTGTACGGCGACCATACCTACGATACCAACACCAAGCAGACTGCCGAAGGCATCCGGAACGGTCATGGCTACACGCATCCCTCTCCACACCAGCACCAAAAACAACAATAATACAATCATTCCACCTATAAAGCCGAGTTCTTCGGCCAAAATACTAAAAATAAAGTCCGTTTGCGGTTCAGGTACATAACTGTACTTCTGCCGGCTCATACCCAGTCCCAATCCCGCCAGTCCTCCAGGACCAATCGCGTATAAAGATTGAATGATCTGATATCCGGCACCCAGCGGATCGGACCACGGGTCCAAAAACGCTGTGATACGCTGCAGCCGATAGGGTGCTGCTGCAATCAAAGTTGCAAACCCTGCTACGCCGCCAAGAGCAAGCAAGCTCAGATGTTTCATTCGCGCTCCGGCTGTGAAAATAATAAGCATCGATGCACCCATCATCACGGTGCCAGTCCCCAAATCAGGTTGCAGCATAATAATCCCAAAAGCCAAACCAATCAATCCCAGCGGTGGCAGAAGCCCCGTTGTGAAGGTTTTGATTTTGCCCGGTTCCTTGCTCAGCCAGTGAGCGAGAAACAGAATCATGCCCAACTTCATGAATTCTGAGGGCTGAATACCGAACGAACCAATGCCCAGCCAACTTCGTGCACCACCGCGAACTACACCAATTCCAGGAATGAGCACCCCAATGAGCATAATAAAACAGGCAATCAATATAGGCTTGGCATATTTCCTCCACACCCGGTAGTCTACATTAGCAGTTACGAACATGGCCACAAGCCCAAGCACCGCAAACAGGGCCTGTCTTTTTACAAAATAAAATGAATCGCCATAGTCATGAAAGGCAAGCACCGAGCCCGCACTATATACCATAATAATGCCGATGGCAAGCAATGCCAAAATACAAATCAGCAACCAAATATCTGGTGCCGGTCGCGTCTGTTTCATCAGGAGGCCACCCCTTGCATGGAAGTAGGGGCTTTTCCACCCCCCTACTTACAAGTTATGCGCCGCCTCTTTAAAAATGCGTCCCCGCTCTTCATAGGAAGCAAACATGTCCCAACTTGCACATGCCGGGGATAACAAAACGACATCACCGGCACTGGCAAGCTTCGATGCTTCCTGCACAGCAACGGTTAACGTCCGGGCAGCGTCCTCCTCATTATCGACGACCTTAATTTGCTTTAATCCGGCAAGTTCCGCGACCTTGGCAATTTTTGTCCGTGTTTCTCCAATTGCAACGACAGCTTTTACCCGTTCCTGGAACAAGGGTAACAACTCCATCATGTCTGACCCGCGATCCAACCCTCCAGCAATTAATACAACCGGTTCCTTGAACGAATTCAGAGCCATAACCGTAGCTTTCGAATTGGTCGCTTTGGAGTTGTTGTAGTATGCAGAGCCGTTATGCTCCAGGACATATTCAAGTCGGTGTTCAACTCCCTTGAAGTCTGCAAGCGGAGCAGCCAGCACCGCAGGATCAGCTCCTGCCGCTACGGCGATAGCCACAGCAGCCAGTGCATTTTCCACATTAAATCGCCCAGGAAGGCCAATGTCCTCAACGTCGATAATGATGTGGTGATCTCCGTTTTCATCCGCGTAGATTACCTGACGCTTCACATCATCCGCTTCTCCAT
Source organism: Paenibacillus sp. BGI2013 (assembly GCF_002843485.1). NCBI lineage: Bacteria > Bacillati > Bacillota > Bacilli > Caryophanales > Paenibacillaceae > Paenibacillus > Paenibacillus sp. BGI2013. The sequence continues at coordinate 115,883 of NZ_PJFA01000013.1, read as the reverse complement.
CCACATAAGGAGGATCTGCATACACACCTGTATCCAATTTCTCTGTCACGGAGAAGGGGATCAATCTGCCTTTGATGTAAGGAACCAGACCACGACATACCGCATCATCCCAATTCAGGATGGCTACGTCGTCAGGCTGCTGATTGGCGAATAGTTTGGCTTTGGAAGCCACATAATCATCCATGTTCCCGTGATAATCCAGATGTGTCTCAGCAACGTTAAGTAAGCTGGCAATCCGGGGTCGGAAATCAACCGTTCCTTTGAGCTGGAAACTACTAAGCTCAACAACCATCCAGTTATCTGGAGAAGCTTGCTCTGCCGCTTCACAGAGAGGTGTTCCGATATTACCGGCAACGATCGGCTTGAGGCCAGCATGCTCCAACATTTTACCCACCCAAGTGGTGGTTGTTGTTTTGCCGTTGGATCCCGTAATCCCGATCATGGGTGCAGCACATAGATGATAAGCAACCTCTACTTCGGTCACCACTTCAATGCCCAATGCCAAAGCTTGCTGCACAGGAGCTGCATGGTATGGGATACCGGGGTTTTTGACAACCAGCTTCACACCACTGTGAATCAGATCATCCGGATGCCCTCCGCATACAACAGAAATTCCCAAAGCCTCCAATTCGGAAGCTTCGGGACATTGATCTCTCTCTTTTTTATCATTTACTGTAACCTTCGCTCCGGCGCGATCCAGCACCTTGGCGACCTGTACGCCGCTTTTGGCCAATCCGAGCACGACTACTTGTTGTCCGCGATATGATTCAGGATGGTTCATGATCTACAACCCCTTGTTGAGATAAAGTCCAAGAGCGGCCAAAATTGCGCCTACCGCCCAAAAGGTAATAACAACCCGCCATTCTGACCAACCACTTAATTCAAAGTGATGGTGAATGGGGCTCATTTTGAATACACGCTTGCCACGAGTCTTGAATGATACCACTTGAATAATGACAGACAGGATCTCGATAACAAAAATACCGCCAATGATGACAAATAGAAGCTCTGTCTTGGTTACAATCGCTACCGCACCAATCGCACCGCCAATCCCCAGAGAACCGGTGTCTCCCATAAACACTTTGGCCGGATGTGCATTGTATACCAGAAAACCAAGTACGGCTCCGATCATCGCTGCTGCACACACTGCTGCCGGCATCGACGTGGCTTGCATCGCCACAATGGCAAACGCGCCAAAGGCAATTGCACTTACCCCTGACAGCAAACCATCCAGACCGTCGGTAAAGTTAACCGCATTGGTAATGGCAAGCATCATGAATACGACAAAAGGATAATAGAACCATCCGGTCCAGTCAAACGAGAATGACGTTCCCGGAATAGAGATGGCTGTGCTGTGTCCATTCTGGATCAGCAAGAAACACATCACTGCACTGAAGAACAATTGACCCAGCATTTTTTGTCTGGCTGTCAGTCCCAGCGAACGTTTGAACACAATTTTGATGTAATCATCCAGGAAGCCAATCAGCCCGAATCCCAGCGTAGCCACGAGCAAGACATAAAAGTCTGTATTCTTGACTGCTGAAAATTTCAAAAAGGCCAATGTGAACGCAACTAAAATGACGACTCCACCCATTGTAGGTGTTCCGCTTTTTTTCAAATGGCTCTGAGGCCCATCTTCCCTAACTTGCTGTCCGAATTTCATTCGACGTAACAGCGGAATCAGGAGCGGTGCGGCAATCACCGCCAGAATAAATGAAACGCCGATTGTTAACAGTAATACCTGAAAATCCATGGGTTCACCCCTCTAGTCTACTCGATTCTGTAATGGTGCTATTTGTAGTGCTTCGACCACGTCCTCCAGCTTCATGCCTCTTGAAGCTTTGAACAAAACAACGTCTCTGGGATGTAGTTTATCCAGTAGATAACGGGTCATTTCTTCTTTATCTATAAAAGCATGCACAGCCTCTGTAGGCATATGCTTGCTTGCTCCTTCAGCAATCTTAGCTGATAGCGGACCATATACCAGCACCATGTCCATTTTGGCCGATGTGATATACTCTCCGATTCCGTAATGCAGATCCTGCTCTTGGGGACCGAGTTCAAGCATATCACCAAGCACAGCCACTTTCATGCGGTATCCTTTCAGACCTTCTAGTACATCGATTGCGGCCTTCATGGAGGTTGGACTTGCATTGTATGCATCATTCAGCAGGGTTAGACCACTAACGCCTTGCGTAACCTCAATACGCATGCCTGTCAGTTTCAAGCGAGACAATCCCGCGGCAATCTGCTCCGTCGTCACTTTGAAATGACGGGCTATTGCCAAAGCAGCCAGACAGTTAACGACATTATGCGTTCCTAGCAGAGGTAGCGTAAATGCATGTTCTCCAGACTGTTTGGTGGTGAAAACTACCCCGTTCTGCGCATTCATAAGTCCGGTAGGATAGTCATCATTATCGGTTTGCAGACCAAATGTAAACCGCTGCAATCCATCGGGTTGTTTCGTTGCGGGTTCTTCAAGGACTTGTGCAATTAAAGGCTCGTCTCCGTTGTAGATCAGTAACCCGCCAGGCTTCAATCCCGCGGCAATCTCGGCTTTGGCTCTGGCAATCTCCAGTCTGGACCCCAGCTGAAGCAGATGTGATTCACCAATATTGGTAATGACCGCTACATCAGGCTGCGCAATAACCGACAGATCGTTAATTTCCCCGCGACCACTCATACCCATCTCCAAAATGATAATCTCGGTATCCGGGTCCATGCTTAGTACAGTCAGTGGTAAACCAATGTGATTATTGAAGTTGCCTTGCGTCTTATGCACTTTGAACGTCGTCGAGAGAATGGTATCTACGATGTCCTTTGTTGTTGTCTTGCCGTTGCTGCCTGTAATGCCGACTACAGCCGCTTTATTCTCCGTTAGATAAGCAGATGCGAGTGCTTGCAGCGCGACAAGTGTGTCGTCAACAACAATGACAGCTCCTTGTGGCGGAATACCATGATCCTTTTGCCAGATCGCGCCTGCAGCCCCCTTCTCTAGACAGACTTGCACAAATTCGTGTCCGTCAAACCTTTCACCCACTAGCGGGATAAATAAACTGCCTTCCAGAGGTTTACGCGAATCGGTAAACACCCCTTCGACCATTACATTGCCATGAGCAGCAACGTCACTTAATGTCCCTCCACACATCTCGGCCAATTGTGCCAATGTTCTTTTTATCAATTGGATTTGCCCCTTATCGCTTCTTTAGCTATGATTCGGTCATCAAAATCGGTTTTGGTTGTGCCGATAATCTGATAGGTCTCGTGACCCTTGCCCGCAATCAATACTACATCGGCTGGGCTTGCCATTTCAATAGCTTCATGAATCGCCTGGCGTCGATCCACAATCATCGTATAACGTTCAGCAGGAACGGATTCTTCAATCAGGCCCTGTTCAATGTCTTTAAGAATCAGATCCGGATCTTCTGTCCGTGGATTATCGGAAGTAACCAGTACAAAATCACTATAATTCGCAGCAATTTTCCCCATGAGAGGGCGTTTGGTACGGTCCCTGTCACCACCACAGCCAAACACGCAGATCACACGTCCTTCGGCAAATTCCTTCACCGTACGCAACACATTCTCAAGTCCATCCGGTGTATGGGCATAATCGACAATAACAGCAAATGGCTGTCCTTCGTCCACTCCTTCAACACGTCCATCCACGCCCGGAACCGTCTCCAGACTGCGCTTGATCTCTTCCAGCGGAATTCCTTCAACCAGCGCTGCAGAGATTGCTGCCATTGCATTGTATACATTGAATTTGCCTACCATGCGCAAGCGAATATCTGTGCTGCCTGCAAATGTATCCACGTGGAAAGAAGTTCCCTGAGACGTGATTGAGATTTGGGATGCGCGTACATCCGCCTTTTCACCCATGCCATATGTAATCACTTCAGCCGCAGTCACAGAGATGAAATAATCCGCTGCCGGGTCATCTGCATTGATAACAGCGAATTTACGCTGTGAGACATCTTCCGTATAACCGTTACCCAGACGTGCAAAGAATAATCCTTTGGCCCCGCGATATTCCTCCATGGAATGGTGGTAGTCCAAATGATCCTGCGTCAGGTTAGTAAATACCGCAGTACGGAAATTTGTTCCCTTTACTCGCCCTTGTTCCAATGCGTGAGAAGAAACTTCCATAACACAGCAGTCCGTACCCTTCTGAACCATATCATGCAGACTACGCTGCAGATCAAGCGCCTCTGGTGTTGTTCCTGACATCGGGTAGGTGCGACCGTCATACCGCATTTGAATAGTACCGATCAATCCCGTCTTGCGCCCGTAATCACTCATGATTTTTTCAATCAAATAGGTGGTCGTTGTTTTTCCGTTCGTTCCCGTTACACCAATCATATTCATCTTCTGGCTTGGAGAGTCAAAAAAGAAATCTGCCAGCACAGCCATCGCAAATCGGCTGTCCTTCACCAGCAATTGTGGTACAGGCAGATCCAGCTGCCGTTCAACCACCAATGCAACTGCACCGGCATTTACAGCTTTTTCTGCATAATCATGACCATCTACCGTATGTCCCGGAAGACAGATAAACAGATCACCCGGTTTTACCTGCCGGGAATCTGTCTGAAGGTTTTGGCATTCTGTATTTGATTCGCCCACGAGGCGGGCGGTGGTCAGCATCGATGCAAATTGTTTTAAAAGCACATGAATAACCTCACTTTTCCAATTATACTTCTGTTTTAACATATGTCTGTATTTATTAATATCGTCAATACAACCCAATAATGAAACGCACTTGGATGAATTTTGTTGCGCTAGAAGCCTCAAACTACCCCTAAGTCCTGTTATTCATCCTTTGTGTGATCATGTGCATCGTTCAGTACGTTCCCCATATAAATGCGGATGGTTGATCCCTGATCTACCCTCGCCCCAGGTTTGGGTGCCTGATTAATCACGTATTTACCACTGCCAGACTTCGCCAGCATAAAATTCATGTTCAGGTCTTCGTACAGATCTTCAACTGTAGCTCCTGTCAGGTCTGGGACTGTCACGATTTTGGTTTCACCATACTTGTATTCTTTGGCGACCTGATCCTTCCGAACAGGTACATTCATATAATGCAAAGCATCTTCAAGGATGTTCTGCACAATCGGGGCGGCAACCACACCTCCGAACTGAATTCCTTTGGGATTATCAACTGCGGTATAGACCACAATCTGTGGATCATCTGCCGGTGCAAATCCGATAAAGGATACGATATGCTCAGTCGAGGAATAACGTCCGTTGATAACCTTCTGGGCTGTACCTGTTTTGCCACCGACCCGGTATCCATCAATGAATGCCGGACGCCCGGTACCTTTTGCGACAACACTCTCGAGTGCTTCACGTACTTGTTTGGATGTATTCTCCGAGATCACCTGACGAACCAGTTCCGGCTTGGCCTCTTCCATGACTTCTCCCGTTACCGGATGGACCCACGCTTTCGTAACATATGGCTTGTAAAGTTTACCCCCATTGATGGCCGCTGACACAGCTGCTACTTGCTGAATAGGCGTAACCGATACACCTTGACCAAAAGCAGTTGTTGCAAGTTCGACAGGTCCTACTCTCGACAGTTTGAATAGAATTCCACTGGCTTCTCCACTGAGGTCAATTCCCGTTTTGGTACCGAAGCCAAAGTCTTTAATATAGGAGAAGAGCGATTCTTTGCCCAGCCTCTGCCCCAGAGCTACAAATCCCGGGTTGCATGAGTTCTCCACCACTTGCAAAAAGGTCTGACTTCCGTGGCCGCCCTTTTTCCAGCAACGCAGACGAGCTCCACCCACCTCAACATATCCGGGATCAAAAAATTGATCCTGTTGCAGATTGACCTTTTTCTCTTCAAGCGCTGCTGCCAAGGTAATAATCTTGAACGTAGAACCCGGTTCGTACGTCATCCAGATCGGTAAATTGCGATTGTATATCTCCGCGGGATATTGCTGATAATCGGCAGGTTCGTATCCCGGTCTGCTGGACATCCCCAAAATTTCACCCGTTTTCGGATTCATCGCTATGGCCAATGCTGAGTTCGCCTGGAACTTCACCATGGCCTGATCCAGTTCTCTCTCCATGATGGACTGAATGGATTTATCAATGGTCAGCTTGAGGTTAAGGCCGTCCTTCGGTTCCACATACTTCTCGGATGAGCCCGGCATTAGCCTTCCGGCCGCATCGGACAAGTAGGACACACTGCCATTCAAACCATTCAGCTTATCATCATATTTCTTCTCGACACCCGTTAAGCCCTGATTATCAATGCCCGTAAAACCAAGAATATGGGCAGCCAAATCATCATAAGGATAAAAACGTTTATTGTCTTCAGCAACAACGATACCCGGAAGCTTCAAATCACGGATGCGCTGAGCTTTCTCCATCGTAATTTTGCGGCCGCCGGGTTGTAGTCGTACAATGAGTTCTCGTTTCTTGATGGTTGCGAGCACTTTTTCTTCCGTCATCCCAAGCAATGGGGCCAGCGCTTTAGCCGTCGTTTCAGCTTCTTTAACCTGAGCCGGAATGGCCATAATGGTTGGTGTTGTCACATTATAGGCCAGAGAGGTTCCATTTCGATCCAGGATCTCCCCTCGCTTGGCTGAGTAAGGAATATTACGCCGCCAGGATTCTTCTGCTTTTGCTGACAATTCAGGGCCTTCCCCGAGCTGTACATAAGCAAGCCTGATCATCAGGGCCGAAAATAACAAAACTAAAATCATTAAACTCCATAGCAACCTGCGTCGCAGATTTACGCTTGATCCCTTCACTAAAAGATCCCCCCACTCGTCCCAAAATCATGACATTCGTTCCATTCATGAATATTCAGGACAACCGGGGGTTAGAACAAGCTGTCAGAGCTCCCTAAGGAAGTGTAGCTCCGTTTGTTGCTGGATCGTCAGAGGATTCGGATTCATTGGTAGGAGCCTTGTTGTTATCTGTTTCGTCTGTTTCGTCGGTTTTAGCTTCTCCGCCCGAAGCCTCTTGTTCCTTCACTTCAGCTTCTGATGACGGATCAGAAGAGATTGGAGCTTCATCGGCTATACCTGTCACTGCAGCTTTGGCAGTTTGCAAGTTCAGCTGTACAGTTCTCTGTTCACCTGCAACCTGCTCGGTTTGCTTCATGACATAACCCTCGCCCTTGACCGTAACCCCCACTTTCATGAGAGAAAGTACTTCAAGGGCATCCCGGAGAGATTCACCTGTTAGATCGGGAATCTTCATCTTGCTGCTTTCTTCCGTTAGCAGATAGATTCGTTGGCCTGGATTCATAGAGGCGCCAGCAACCGGATACTGCCGAATTACATTATCACCTTGACCAAGAGTCACATAAGCAATACCTGCGCTTAGAAGCTGGCTTCTGGCCTGTTTGGCTGTCTTGCCACTCAAGTCAGGCGCCTTGGCTTGCACGACAGAGACTTCTTTTGACTTTTTGTCAGGAGTTTTGGCTGTATCTTTGGGTATTCCCATGTATTGAAGAGTCTGGCTGACAATCTTTTTGAACACCGGCGCAGCTGCGGTTCCTCCCCCAATGTTGGTTCCATCCGGTTGGTCAATGACAACAAGTATAGCAATCTTCGGATTATTCACGGGCGCGAATCCAATAAACGATACAACGTCTTTTGACTTGCTGTATGCTCCGTTAACAACCTTTCTTGCTGTACCTGTCTTACCAGCTACACGGTAACCTTCAATATAGGCGTTACGACCGGTACCAATCGTCTGATCTGCAACCACTTGTTCCAGATAACCGCTCACCAGTTTGGAAGATTCCTTGGAAATCACCTGACGGACAACTTTAGGTTTGATGACTTCCGTTGTTCCATCATTCGGGTTCTTGATCTCCTTCACCAGATGTGGCTCCAACAATTTGCCGCCGTTGGCAATCGCAGAGATGGCTGCGACCTGTTGAATTGGTGTTACCTGTACAAGACCATGCCCATAGGCTGCCGTAGCAATCTCGGATTTGTAAACCAGTGGCTTGATCGGGGACGCTGCCTCATTTGGCAGATCAATACCCGTCTTTTTGCCGAAACCGAATTCGTCTATGTAATGACGCAGACGTTCACCGCCAAGCATGTTGTAACCCAAGTTAACAAAAGCAATGTTACTTGACCGTTTGACACCTTCGAGATACGAGATCCAACCATAGGAATGACCATTATCACTAATCGGGAAACCACCGATATACATGCGTTTGGATTCAAAACTTGCATTGGGATCGAAGAGTTTTTCTTCAACAGCCCCTGCTAGAGTAACTATTTTGAATGTACTACCTGGCTCATAGATGGATTGGGTAGCATGGTTGATAAAATTCTTTTGATCAGGTGTACTCCCATACGTATTCGGGTTAAAGGTTGGCCAGTTCGCCATCCCTAGAATCTCCATCGTGTTTGGGTCCGCAGCAATGACCGTCATGCTCAGTGGATTATACTTGGCAACGGCTTCTTTCATTGCATCCTCAATGTAGAACTGGATCGTATCATCGATGGTCAGCGTAAGGTTCTTACCGTTCTGAGGTGGCAGATAGTTATCCTGTGAATCCGGAAGTTTAATGCCTTTGGCATCCTTCTGATAATTCAGATATCCATCTGTGCCTGTCAGTGCTTCATCATATGAGACTTCAAGTCCATTGACAGCTTTCCCATCACGGCTCATATACCCCAAGAGGTGAGAAGCAAGTGTTTCTTCAGGGTAAAAACGCTTCGACTCCTGAGCCATCACAATTGCATTACGAGCCTTGTACTCTTCTTGTAATTCCTCACGCAGTTCGTTGACTTTTTCCGCAAGCTCTGGACTTATCTTATATCCTTCACTGCGTACTTCACGTTGTTGAAAAAAATCACCATCTTTATTCTTCGCTGTAACTAGAGTACGCATCTCACTCTCATTTTTCCCTAGAAGGGCAGAGAGCTTCTCCGTAACAACATCCTGTATGCCGAGTTCATCGATCAAGAGGGGATTAACGGAAACCGTATACGCAGGGGCATCGGTAGCCAAAATATTACCATTTCGATCCGTAATCGTTCCACGTGCAGCCTTAATCGTCTGTTCCCGCTCTACCAAACCGGCTGCCCGTTCCTGCCATACACCGCCATTCACAACTTGAATGAAAAAGATTCGGGTTACGAGTACAAGAAAAAAGAGGGTAATACATCCCCCTATAAGCAACGTGCGCATCTTTATTCTTTTTATCATCGGAACACCTCTTTACTTACTGCTTCCTGTATTCGAGGACGACTCAGTACCAGTTGATTTCGTACTTGTTGAGCGAGGTACATAAATGACATCCTTACCGGAAGCTTCAACGTAACCAAGTTGTTTTGCATTTTCGATGACCTGGTTGTTCAATGTTTCTTTTTCCACCTGCAGGTCTGCAATCGTCTTTTCATACCCCTTAATATCCGAAATAGTGGACTGCGCCTGCTTGTTCAAATCATAGATATGAGCATAACGAGACATCAAGGCTCCTCCAACAAGGATAACTGCAACCAGGGTAATCAGATACAAAATTTTCTCGCGTGCCGGAAGACCCGTACGACGGGTCACCACTTTGGTGGTTTCTTTGTATCGTTGCTGGGTCACACGTTCCTGGGACGCTTTTTCTTTTACAGCGAGATTACCACGTGTATATGCCATACTCCGATTCTCTCCTCCACTCTTGATCTACAATTTCTCGGCTACGCGCAGTTTGGCTGAACGAGCACGTGAATTTTCGGTCAATTCCGTTTCCGTTGGAATCAACGGTTTTCTGTTAACTAAACGCAGGCTCCCCTTGCCGCCGCATACACACAACGGAAAATCGGGTGGACATGTACATTTTTCCAGATAACTGCTGAAAATCTGTTTACATATCCGATCCTCAAGGGAGTGGAAGGTAATAACAGATACACGTCCTCCTGGTGCCAGACAACGAACAGCCTGATGTAAGCCTTCTTCAAACGCACCCAACTCATCGTTGACGGCAATGCGTAATGCCTGGAAGCTGCGTTTGGCAGGATGTCCACCTGTACGGCGAGCTGCCGCCGGGATGCCTTCCTTGATCAGTTCCACGAGTTCACCTGTCGTCTCAATGGTAGATTGCGCTCGTTTTCCCACGATAACACGGGCAATTCTTCTCGAAAACTTCTCTTCACCATAGCGATACAAAATTCGAGCAATCTCTTCTTCTGGCCACTCATTCACAATCTCTTTGGCCGTCAGCATTGCATCCTGGTCCATTCGCATATCGAGCGGAGCATCGTGATTGTAGCTGAATCCACGTTCTCCTTCATCAAATTGCGGGGATGACACACCCAAGTCGTACAAAATACCGTCGACCTGTGGTACACCATCCTTCATTGGTACATCCAGATCCTTGAGTACCTGTTCCAGATCCCGAAAATTGGTTTTCACCAATGTTACACGTTCTCCATAAGCTGCGAGCTTCTCGCGAGCATTATCCAAAGCCCAATCATCCTGATCAAGTGCGATCAGACGTCCCCCTGGACCGAGCTTGGAAGCAATCACGGAGCTATGTCCGCCACCGCCTAAAGTGCAGTCCACGTATATACCGTCCTGCTTGATGTTTAATCCCTCTGTTGCCTCTTCTTTGAGTACGGTTATGTGGTGAAACAACCTGCACCCCTCCTGACTTTATAAATCAAAATTAAAATCGACCAGCTTTTCGGCAATGTCGTTGAATGCTTCTTCGGATTGATTGAAATAACTCTCCCATATGCCTTTGCTCCAAATCTCCACCCGGTTCGACACGCCAAGAACAACACAATCCTTGTCCAGCTTGGCATACTCTCTTAAATTGCCCGGCAGATTTACCCTGCCCTGTTTGTCCAGTTCACATTCGGTTGCACCCGAGAAAAAAAACCGGGTAAACGCACGTGCATCAGATTTCATCAATGGCAGTGCTTTGAGCTTCTGTTCCATGACCCCCCACTCCTCCATGGGGTACACGAAAAGACACTGGTCCAAACCCCGTGTGACAACGAAAGACGGTCCCAGAGATTCGCGGAATTTAGCCGGAATGATAACCCGACCCTTATCATCAATGCTATGTTGGAACTCCCCCATAAACATTGGCCCACTCACTCCTCACCCGTTTCTCCCACTTTGCCCCACTTTCCACCACCTAAGCATAATAGATTCGCACAAAAAAATCAAAACCCTTCTTGCATGACTTGATTTTTTAATTTTTCAGCATAAAAAAACGTCCTTGATCCTGTAACTCAGGATCAAAGACGCTTCCCTTAAACGGGCAATCGTATGTCTACCCGCACATGAGCCATATCATCAATAAACCATTCTATACCTATTGAATCATTTCATCAGCTTGTAATTATTGGATAGTGCTTAAAATTTCCAGCTATCCAGATATTTCTCTTGCTCAGCTGACAAGGAGTCGATGCCAATATTCAGGCTTTCAAGTTTATAGCTGGCAACCTGCTGGTCAATATCATAAGGTACATTAACAACGTTTTTACCCAAGTTTTCATAATTCTCACTTACATAACGCAGACCAAGCGCCTGCAGAGCAAACGTTGTATCCATGATTTCGGCAGGGTGACCATCTGCTGCACCCAGGTTCACAAGACGACCTTCAGCAAGAAGGTACATTTTACGACCATCTTTGAAACGATATTCCTCAATGTTGCGACGAACTGTGCGAATCGATTCGGAACGTTTAGCCAGTTCAGGTTTATTCACTTCAACATCAAAGTGACCCGCATTACTCAGGATCGCTCCATCCTTCATCACATCGTAATGCTCCCCTGTGATAACATCCTTATTGCCTGTAACTGCAATAAAGAAATCGCCCAATTTGGCAGCTTCCACCATCGTCATGACCCGGAACCCGTCCATGTGTGCTTCTACCGCTTTGATTGGATCGATCTCGGTTACGATCACATTTGCACCAAGACCTTTGGCGCGCATCGCTACACCTTTACCACACCAGCCATAACCTGCTACCACTACGTTTTTACCAGCGATAACCAAGTTAGTTGTACGAATAATCCCGTCGAATGCAGATTGTCCAGTACCGTAGCGATTGTCAAACAGATACTTGCAGTATGCGTCATTAACCGCAACCATCGGAAACTTCAATTGGCCTTCTTTCGCCAATGCTTTCAAACGGATAATACCCGTTGTCGTTTCTTCTGCTCCTCCGCGAATGGTTGTTGCGAGGTCAGGGCGCTCGGATGCAATAATGGTTGCAAAGTCTCCACCATCATCAATAATGAGATCAGGCTTCACCTCAAGCGCACGCAGTTGCAGTGATTTGAATTCCGCAGGCTCCGGATTGTACTTCGCATACACCGTAACGCCGTCTTCCACCAATGCTGCGCAAACATCATCTTGTGTAGACAATGGATTGCTATGCGTAATCGTCACTTCTGCTCCACCGGCTTGGATCACTTTTGCCAAGTAAGCTGTTTTCGCTTCCAGATGAAGACAAATAGCAACCTTCAAACCTTTGAAGGGCAGATCCTGTTCGAACTGGCGACGAATGCGGTTCAGTACCGGCATATGCGCTTCTACCCAATCAATTTTCAGGTGACCCTCTGAAGCGAGTCCCATATCTTTAACAATACTGTTTTGCAATGCAGGTGTAGTCATTTCACGTCCTCCTCGTTTATGTGTTTCTTCTATTATAAAGGGCTCTACAGTGCAATAACCTTATGCTCTCCAAGGAATTCACTTGAGGCCTTAATCAGTTCATCGATCCACTCGGTGCCATAACGATTCAGGTAAAAGAGTGCATTATGTACTCGTTCCTGTGGTTTGCCCGTTGGGAATAAGGAGTTCTGAATGCCGTTCCAGTGCCTTAGACTCACATTGTGTTTATCTTCGATAGCTTTGTGAGTCTGTTGTTTCAGATACTGCATTTGCTCGTTGATTTTACTCAAATTGGTGTCGCCAATTCGTTCCAGCCCCGGATGAATCTCCGCGATCTCATCTAGCAACGGTCCATACAGATCAAGAAACGCTTCCTGAACCTTGTCAAACTGTTCATCTACCTGGAACGTCTCCTGCTGTGCGAGCCATTGCTCCTTCTTTTCTTCCATATGATATTGAACATCCTGAAAAGAAAGTCCATATTGTTTCATATGTTTGTGATGAATATCTTCCATAATGGTGAAAGACAACCGCGGCAACAAAATGGGCATTTGCAGGCCGAACTGACGGAATGCTTCCCGAGTCAAACCCCAATATGCAATTTCACCTTGCCCCAAAATAACAGCGGCTACAGGCAACACGGAATCTTGCATTAATGGTCGTGTCAATACGTTGTTACTGAAGCGCTCCGGATGTTCTCCCAGTTCCTGAAGCAAACGTTCCTCTGAGAAAGAAACCAAACCTTTGCGATCACTATATAAACCGTCCTTCAACAACAAGAGCAGACGCGTACCTTCATGAATGTAGAACAGATTAGCTCCATCCTCCGCCACTTCGGCAGGCATAGCATAACCAGCTTGTTGTACCAGCGAAGCACCTTGAGTGTATGCGCTGCGCAGCACTTCATTTTTTCGTATCAACCGCTCAAACACGGGCTGTTCCAACCTGCGTAAATCTGGATCCGATGCATCCATTAGAACAAGTCCACTGCTGGCAAACAAAGCAGATATCATGCGGGCAAATGCATCACTCAGATTTGAACTGGATTGATGGATCTCTGTGATGCATTTCATCAGTCCTGGTTTATGTATCGTATCAGGTAAAAGATGTTCCACCTGTTCGAGTACATTCATCCACTGCTGCGTATCCACATGAACATTACTCACAGAATCCCTTCCTGCGAATCGTCCTTGTAACTTAACCTTGTTCATGTCTCCCTGACGATCAGGTAGATATGTGTGGTTAACCTCATCCCAGTCATGGTCTTCACCGGCAATCCAAAATACTGGGACTACCGGGCGTTGAAGTCTTTCTTCCGCTTCACGCGCAGCTGCCACTACGCTGGCGGCTTTGTATATGACGAACAGTGGTCCGGTGAGCAGACCGCTCTGCTGTCCTCCTGTAACCACTAGTGCATCTTGTTCTGCAAGACGTGTGATGGACGCATGAACCTCTCCATGGTCGTTCACCCGCTTATTATATATACGTAAATACTCTGCCAGATCACGACGATCAATACGTGTGTTTTCCGATTGGTCCAGCCACTCGGCACGCGCCTGAAGTCCTGATTCCCAGCGAATGTCATACTCGTAAAGGCCACGCGCAGCATCTCTTGAACAGATATAATCTTCTGCAAGTCTTGATCCGCTGCGGAGTGCCTCGGTAATACCGTTCATGAGGTCTGCCTCCTATTCTGCTTCAAAGAGCCTTTCTTGATTGTACCGAATTCAGGGCCGCTTCGTCAAAAGAAAGTAATTAAAATACGAAAAAAACCGCCGAACGAGTCGGCGGCATTTAATACATCAATAATAGCATATCGCTTTAATATTCCTATTATACGTAAGGTTCTGCAACCCAGTGACCTTTGGAAACCTCAATCAATTGAGAATTTTCCAGGTTGTACGGATCATTTGCAGGACCGCCAGATCCGTTCTGAATCGGGCTCATATGCTCTTCTGGCAGCAAGATGCGACGTTTGTTCGCTTCCACTTCCGGATCAGGTACAGGGATCGCGGAAAGCAATGTTTTGGTGTAAGGGTGGACAGGGTTCGCATATAGTTCTTCACTTTCTGCGAGCTCAACCACTTTACCCATGTACATTACAGCTACACGGTCACTGATATGTTTAACCATTGACAAGTCATGCGCAATAAACAGGTATGTCAAGCCGAGACGTTGCTGAAGCTCTTCAAGCAATTTAACGACCTGCGCCTGAATGGATACATCCAGTGCAGACAATGGCTCATCACAGATGATGAATTTAGGGTCTACAGCAAGCGCACGCGCAATCCCGATCCGTTGTCTTTGACCACCGGAGAATTCATGTGGATAACGAAGTGCATGACTTGGATTCAAACCTACCAGATCAAGCAGTTCCTCCACTCGTCTCTTGCGCTCTTTAGAGCTGGAAGCCAGACCATGAATATCGAGTGACTCCCCGATAATATCCATAACATTGAAACGCGGGTTAAGAGATGCATATGGATCTTGGAAGATCATCTGCATATCTTTACGCATTTCTTTCATTTTGCGCGGGGACAACTTGTAGATATCCGTTCCGTTGAAGTTAACATTTCCGCCAGTTGGCTCATAAAGACGCAGAATGGTACGACCTGTTGTGGATTTACCACAGCCAGACTCGCCTACAACGCCAAGTGTTTCACCTTCAAAGATATCAAAGCTTACGTCATTGACCGCTTTGAGAATGTTACCTTTACCCAAATTAAAGTACTGTTTCAAGTTTTTCACTTGTACCAGAGGCTTATTGCTGCCTTTGATAATACCAGCTGGAGCTGGTTTTTCCTTTTTGGGCTCGTCCAGACGTGGCAAGGCATTCAGCAATTTAATGGTGTATGGATGTTGAGGGTTACTAAAGATTTCTGCAGTTGTTCCTGTTTCAACAACTTCGCCTTCCTTCATAACAACAACACGGTCACACATACCCGCTACGACACCAAGGTCATGCGTAATCAGCATGATCGATGTTCCAAGCTTTTGCTGCATGTCTTTCATGACATCCAGAATTTGAGCCTGAATTGTAACGTCAAGTGCAGTTGTCGGCTCATCCGCAATCAGAAGGGATGGACGACATGCAAGCGCGATCGCAATCATGGCACGCTGACGCATACCACCAGAGAATTGGTGAGGATAATGATTCATGCGAATAGCCGCATTTTTAATACCTACAAGTTCCAGCATCTCCAAAGCCGCTTTATTCGCCGCTTGTTTGGACATGTTTTGATGCTTGCGCAATACTTCAGTAATTTGTTTACCAATTTTAATGGTAGGATTCAATGAAGTCATTGGATCTTGGAAGATCATACCGATATCTTTACCACGAATCGCTTCCATTTGTTTGTCTGTCTTATTCAGCAGGTCTTGCCCGTGAAAAGTAATTTCTCCGCTTTTGACCTTCGAAGGCGGGGAGGGAATCAATTTCATGATGGTTTGGGCGGTAACACTCTTACCACTACCCGATTCACCTACGATCCCCAGCGTCTCTCCTTTGCCAAGTTCAAAACTCACATGTTTAACGGCATCAAATTCACCAGAACGTGTTGAGAACGACACACTCAGGTCTTTGACAGTTAAAATCGGCTCCATAATCCCACCTCCTGTTTCTATTTACGTAATTTCGGATCGAGTGCGTCACGCAGACCGTCTCCGAGCAAGTTAAATGCAAGCATTGTAAGAACCATCAGACCTGCTGGGAACCACATCCGCCACGGGAATAGCGTCCAGCCTGTAAGTGCATCATTGATCATAGAACCAAGTGAAGATCTTGGTGCTGATACACCCAATCCAAGGAAGCTCAGGAACGCTTCAGCAAAGATTGCATTTGGAATGGACAACGTCAATGTTACAAGAATCGGTCCTATTGCATTGGGCAACAAATGACGGAACAATTGACGCCCTGTGCTTGCTCCCATGGACCTTGCAGCAAGAATAAAGTCTCTGTTTTTGAGTTGCATAATTTCACCACGCACAATCCATGACATGCTGATCCAGCCTGTGATGGTGAGGGCAATGATAATCGTTGTCAGACTTGGTTCCAGTACAACCAGCAACAAAATTACAACAAGCATGTACGGCAAGGAGTAGAGGATTTCGGAAAACTTGTTCATAATTCCATCTACACGTCCACCATAGAAACCCATGATCGCTCCATAAATAACCCCGATAACAAGGTCAATCAAGGCTGCGGCCAAACCTACAGTAAGGGATACACGTGCTCCTACCCAAGTTCTTACCCACACGTCGCGACCAAGCTCGTCCGTACCGAACCAGTGCTCCGCACTCGGTGCTGCATTGGCATTCAACAAATCATTGGAATAATAATTATAACTTGTAAACAAAGAAGTTGGACCAATCAAAGAGAAAATCACGACAAGAACCAACACGCTCAGACTGATCATTGCAGCCTTATTGGTTGCAAGTCTGTACATGGCATCTTTAAAAAGGGATACACTTTCTTGCGGTTTAACCGCTGCCTGACTAGTCAGGTTCGTGTTCGCCGTTTCATTCTTTTTATTATTCGTGCCAGACAACGTTATGCCCCCTTCCGGCTTTCCAGCTTAATTCTAGGATCAATCAGCACGTAAGCGATATCCGTAAAGAAACGAGCCAACATCAGGAGGATACCATAGAAAATCGTAATCCCCATGATCATAGTGTAATCACGGTTTGTGATACTCTCTACGAATACTTTACCAATTCCCCCGATGTTAAAGATCTGTTCAATTACAACGGAACCTGTGATGATATTCGCTGTCATTGGACCAACATAAGTTACTACTGGTAGAATACCGTTTCTTACAACGTGTTTAAACATGATTGCAGGCCATTTCAAACCTTTGGCTTTAGCTGTTTTGATATAATCTGCATGTAAAACTTCAAGCATGCTCGAACGCGTCAAACGAGCGATAAAAGCAATCGGAGATGCAGATAGCGCTGCAACCGGAAGAACATAATCCAATGGACCATCAAAGCCCATAACGTTAAACCAGCCTAATTTAGTAGCAAAGAGATACTGCAATAGTGACGCAAGCAAGAAGCTCGGAACAGCTATCCCTATGACAGCCAGGATCATCGTGATATCATCAATGAGTTTACGATGGTAAACTGCAGCAATAAGGCCCAGCAGAACACCCACGATAATGGAGATAACAATTGCAAACACTCCAAGCTTCAGCGAAGCGGTGAATGTTTCGCCGATCATTCCGGCTACATCTCGATTGAGATATTTCATTGAGACTCCGAAATCTCCCTTAATGATTCCACCCATATACTTCAGGTATTGTTCATACATCGGTTTGTCCAATCCATACTTCTGTTCCAGCAAGACCCGAATTTCAGGCGATACTTTTTTCTCAGATGTAAAAGGGTCACCCGGAATAGCCTTCATCAGGAAGAAGGTTGCAGATGCGAGTATGAAAAGCGATAGCAGCATAAATAATAGTTTTTTCAACACATACTTAACCAACCCTTGCACACCTCCACAAACAATATTTTGTATACAAATCGATTGTAGAATTAGACAGAAATAAAGTCCAATCCATTTATCGGAAATTTCAAGAATTATAAGGAAAATCGGTGCACATACAAAAAATCGGGATATATATGGAATTCCACATATATATCCCGAAGTATTCATATTAGACTTCAGAACAACTTATTTCTCTTCCAGATATGCACGAGTGTAGTCAATAGCTCCACTGAAATCAAGTTGTACACCTTTCAGGTAAGGCTTAGTCAAAGATACGTTAGTGTAATAATAGATTGGCATAACGCCCATTTCATCTTGAATCAGGATTTTCTCAGCGTCAGCAAATGCAGCCATACGTGCAGCTGGATCAGCAGATTTTACAGTTTCTTTAACATCTTTGTCATACTGTTCGTTGCTGAATTTGGAATCATTGTTTGTGTTTCCAGTAGTCCACATTTCCAAGAAGTTGTATGGATCGTTGTAGTCAGCAGACCAACCTGCACGAGCTACTTGGAAGTTTTGGTTTTGACGGTTCTCAAGGAATACGCCCCACTCTTGGTTTTCTGTTTTCACATCAACACCAAGATTTTGTTTCCACATGTCAGCAACCGCCAAAGCGATTTTCGCGTGACCATCACTAGTGTTGTAGATCAACGTAACAGCTGGCAATGTTGTGTAACCTTCTTCTTTCATACCTTCAGCAAGCAATGCTTTAGCTTCTTCAACATTTTCTGTGAAGTAATCGTCTTTGTGCTCATCACGGAATTCGCCGTTTTCACCACGGATACCTGGAGGTACAAAGCCGAATGCTGGAATTTGTCCACCTTGTGTAACTTTGTCAACAATCAGCTGACGCTGAATTGCCATTGCAAATGCTTTACGGATTTTTACGTTGTTAAATGGTGCTTCGTTTACGTTGAACTGATAGTAGTACGTACTTGCAATACCAGTAGCTTTGAACTCGTCCGGCAATTCCGCTTTTACAGAAGGAATTTGGTCGGATGGAATTTCACCGTTAGGTGCACCAGTGTAGTCCAATTGTCCTGATTTGTAAGCTTGCAGTTCGGAAGCACTGCTGTTTGTCAGAGACATATCGATTTGAGCCAATTTAATATCGGCAGCTGCATGGTAACCATCGTTTTTCTTCACAACAATTTTTTGACCTTTAGAGTATTGATCCATTACAAATGGTCCGTTAACGATCATGTTTTTGTAGTCTGTGAAGAATTTGTCATTGGTGTCAGCAGATGCATGTACTGGGTAGTACGTGTAGAATGCTGTCAGACCCAAGAAGTAAGGTGTTGGGTTTTCCAACGTTACTTCCAATGTGTGCTCATCATTAGCTTTAACGCCTACTTGTGAGAAATCTGTGACTTTAGTACCTTTGTATGTTTCATCTTTGCTGAGGTTGTAACCTTCAGCACCTTTAATGTAGTACAATTGGTATGCATATGGAGAAGCTGTTTCCGGTTTCAAAGCACGTTCCCAAGAACGAACAAAGTCTTCGGCAGTGATTGCATCACCGTTGCTCCATTTAGCTTCCGGGTTCAGGTTGAAAACATATTTCAAACCATCTTCGGAAATTTTCCAGTCTTTAGCTACGCCTGCTTGTTCTTTACCATCAGCATCAATGCGTACAAGACCTTCGTACAAGAATTTCAGAACTGTGTTGGTTTGGCTGTCTTTTGCTTGAGCCGGGTCCAACGTAGGAGGTTCAGCTGACAGGTTGATTTTCAGAATTTGATCTTTAGCAAGACCATTTCCTTCGTTTGCAGAACCAGTATCGGTGTTACCTGTGCCTTCGTTTTTCGATCCGCACGCTGCAAGTACGGTACCGAACGCCAAAATCAGCGTCAAAAGGACTAATAGACTTTTCCTTTTCATCTAACACGTTCCCCCTAAATTGATATGGTTTATATGTTTATAGATTATACAACCACCGGTCAAAAAAATCTACATTACTTTTTCAGAAAGTAATGTTTTTTTCAGTTTTCGACAAAATCGACACATTTTTTGCCTCTTTTGCGTTATGTAACCTTACATCAGTTGCATGAAGTATCTAAATAATCCAAATAAAGTAAACAAAACATACCCGAAACTCATGATAACGAAAGACATGCGCCATACGGCCCGGAACATTCTACCCCTATCGACCTTCCCTTTTAGTCGATTTTGCGCACCCCCGATGAATCCAAGTGCTACTAGTATGAGTATTAATGTCAGATAAAAACCAAAATTCGAATCAAATGTTAAGTTGAATAACGCTGAAACTGAAAATACAAGAAAAAAAGTGGTTACATCCATTGCCATTCGCAATGCTTTACGTTTGTCTTTTTTCCATACGTACATGCCCCAATAGACAAGAAAGAACGGAAAAAAGGGCAATATGCTCAACACAATAAAAAGTCCCATTAATTCACTCCTTCCGGTTGCATTCCTTCAATCAGATGAAGCAGTATTTCATGTGTAGGTGCAAAAAGGTCCAACTTCTGTGCCATCTTTACAATATGACCGTTAATTGACCTCACTTCTGTACCACGTCCAGCGAGAACATCTGCAAGCATGGAGGAAGTATTCGTGGCAGTAGAACGACAAACCGATATCAGTTGATCCCACATATCCTGATCCAAACATATTCCACTTGCAGAGTAGATTAACAATACTTCATCATATAACTGGCGCATTAGCCTCTTTCGTTCTTCCTTGACGATCAATTCTCCATTAGGGATTCGCCATAGTGCCGTGAGCGGGTTAATGACTGAATTAATCAATAGTTTCCTGTATATCAGCTTATCGATTTCATTCGACACTGTACAGTCAAATCCTGCCTGCTGCAACGATCCCGACAGAGTAAATGTTCTCTGCTCCTCTATAGAGGTAGAAGCTCCTATATGTATGTTGTACCTCCCCAGCCTAGTTTCACCTGTACCTGCACGAGTCACCTGACTTTGTGTTCGCTTCGCACCTTCTGTTGTAACCGCACTACACAGAAACGACTTTGGCAAAGCTGCTTGAAGTTTTGTAAGATGGCCCATCCCATTCTGAAAACAAGCGACATTCAGCACATGATCTTGTAATGGACTAATCTCATCAATGAAATCATCAATGCTTGTCTGCTTAACCATGAGCAGTAACCATTCTCCTTGTGTGTTCTTCCATGTGTCAGTCAGCTTACTTATTGGTTTCGCCTGTATTTGATCCGGTAGAATATGTATCTCCTCGTCTTGTTCCACAATGGTTACTCCATTATGGCTGAGGAGGTCTGCCTGAGCTGTTGTTCTGGTCCAAAATCTGACCTGGTTACCTGACGCCAGCAGTTTCCCGCCATACAAAAGACCAAGTGCCCCCGCTCCTACGATGTCAATGATCATATGATGCACTCCTCTCCGCTTCAGTAGTTTCTCCTTCTATTATCTATAATAGAACAAAAACACCAAACTAAAAACCCGTCATACCTGCCGTTGTGTAACGGAGGTGTGGCGGGTTCATACCTGACTTTCACAAATCAAACGTCTGAATTTGTTATTCAATTCGTTCCAGATTCCCGTTGGCATCCATCTTGAAACGTGTCTTAAGTTCCTCTTCTTCTTCGGACAAAAATGCGAGTCTGCGAGCCCGATCCATAATCTGAATCAAAGCTTTGTAGTCGTCATTCACCACACGGTAATCCGTCTGTACTTCATTCACTTCCTTGGAGAGACGGTCATTCTCAAGACGTAGTTCAAGCAATTCATCTTCTTTCTCCCGAAGCTCCTTCTCCAGCATCTTGAGTTGACGACTACTCTCCTGCACCGTTCCCTTCCATTGTCGCAGGAAGCGGATTACTGCATCCATCGATAATGAATCGTCTGAGATCCCATCTGATTTGTACAGATGTTCTTCAGTGTCCAGTGTAGACAGTGCTGCAACCTGCGGTCCGAGCATAGCTGGTTGCTTTCTGAGATAACTTCGTTTTTGTCGTTGTGCCTTGGCGTTACTGATGGCAGAATCATACTTTTTACGTACACAACTGTTCCAGCGAAAACCGCATGCGGCAGATGTTCTGCCTATTTTTTCGCCCACCTCTTCAAAAGCGGCCAATTGTGTACTGCCTTCCCGAATATGACGCAAAGTAACCTCAGCCAATATCAAATCGTCCTCTGTACTCCAAGCATCCTGTCTCACTGCAGTCATGCTATAATACCCTCCTAACAACATCCTAAAATAACCGTCCGCATTACCGGAAGCCCGGTATGTGAATTAGGTATAAAAGCTGCTTCATTCATTCTTATGCCTCTCATAGAGTTCATAGAATTGATTTCATACTAAAATGTATTTCCACATTCAGGCTTGCTCATACGTGACATATGTAAAACATATCCTTCTATACTTACTTTGAGCAAAAAAAGAATTCGCTTTCATATCCAAATTTGTTTACACGTTTTTCCTTTCCCGGTATAATGTTGTGTAGACAATCTATGAACGTACTTAGGAGAGGAGGATTTACCGTGGCACGCATGTTTCGGGTACTCGGGTTCTTCACGCTTGCAATTGGCCTGATGGCTTTTGCAGGAGATCTGGTCGAAATGGCTTTGCTTTTTTTCCTGCAGACTGCGTTTTTTGTCATTTTGGGATACTTGAAATTTACCGAGCGAACGTACATATTGCTCTTCTGGGGTTATATGATCGTAACATTCACGGGGTTCAGCTACTGGACCGTATTCGAAATGGGGTTGCCGCTCTAATCCACCTGCAGCATCAAAGTGATCCGATATCTGTCGGGTTGCTTTTTTGTTGTGTTCAGATTAAATGAATGCTCATGGTGTTATGTAACCACTAAGGATATTTCACGTATTTGTTTCATATATTGTCTGGAAGACAACAAGCCTGTACGATTGTCATTTAAGAAGTGGAAAGGAGAATGGATCGGTGAAACATCAACACGGCATTTCCGCCTTTATATTATGCATCATTTTATTCCTCCAGCTACCTTTAGCCTATGCCTATGGAGAGTCTTCACCTGAGGATACACGTGAGATATTACAAAAAAGTCTATCCATCGTTGAAATCGATCATGAAATCGAACGCATCACCGAAAGGCAGAAGCAGCTGGGTCAACAACACGAGACATTATCCGTCCAGCTGCAGGAACAGGAAGAGCAGATACATATTCAGCAAGATCGGGCCGGAGCTGTAGTGAGGTCCTACTACACAGGAGAACGCGACAGCCTCCTCATGACGGTCCTGGGAGCCAGGTCATTCAAAGACCTGTTTGTACTGTATGATTATTACCAGATTATTATCGGACGGGATCAGGCTGTGCTGGACAAGTATCAGGACCGTTATCGCACCCTGCAACAGACTTCCACTCAGATTCGTCAGACTACAACAGAATTAACCGAAATGAAGACTAATCTTCAAAACCAGCGGGAACGTGTAGTCGCCTTGGAAAAAGAAGTGGATGCCCAAATAGCCACCAGCGGAGATGCGGCAGCGATTCAGAAACTGATGGATGAATTAACCCTCTATTGGGAGAATATCGGCATCTATGAGGTGAAACGATATTTCAAAGCATTGGCATCTGCCATGCAGAACCTGCCCGATTTTATCCAAAAACAAAACGGAGGAATATCCACGACTGGAACAACGTATACGATTCGAATTGGACAGGATGAGCTTAATGCATTTCTACGTTCCCAAAATCCAATCTTTGAAGACTTTGCCTTTCAGTTTAATCAGGATAAGATTATAGCTTCCGGTCAGCGGGATCAGTTGCAATTAAGCATTGAAGGACATTATACGGTTGAAAATGAACCGCAAAACTCCATTCGTTTTCATGTGGACAAACTTGTATTCAACCAGCTTGAATTACCAGACACCACTCGCCGAATGCTGGAAAGAGAATTTGACCTTGGGTTCTATCCACAGAAAATCCTCTCGTTTGTGAAAGCAACCGATGTTTCGACAAGTGAAGGCATACTGGAAGTAAAACTAGCTATATCCTTTTAAAGAGGTTGAACACGAACTTAAAGTTAATTCGTTGTTTTAATACTGTCTACGTATTGATTCGCTGTAATTTCACCCTTTAAGAATTGTTGTACTTTTTTATGAAAACGAGTTATTAGAGCATGACTTTCGGTCGTTGCAGCAGGGACATCTTGGGTGGTCGGGAACCAGGATTGTCCCTTTGTCATGTCATAACGTCCAACGAGTTTCTCAGACTCCATATCCAGCTCCTGTTGCTTTGCGGGCAACCGGTTAACCTGTTGGTACCATTTCAGCTGTGTCGTAGCGGACGTCATTCCTTCAATCCATCTACTGGCCTCCTCAGCCTCAACCGACCCCGCAGTAATAACAAGGCTTCTGGAGTTTACGGTTTCCAAGGTTTCGAAAGAAATCCGCTCCAAAGAATCTTTATCAACTGCACTCGCTTGATCCGCACTTAATAATTGAGATAACAATGATACAACCATCGGTGTGCCGTTCTGGTCAGCAGTTGGAGAGAACTCTGAATTGGTAGACTCCAGCTTAATAAGGGGCTGAATCTGATTCATCAACTGAATCCCCTGCTGAAGATTCCCCGTTTGCGAATCTATCTGTGTTCGTTTAACTTGGTCTGGTGCCATTTTCGGTTCCAAATGATTCAGCCACGCATTTGTCCCGTACATATCATTGATGTTCATTGTAATTAAAGGGGTGCCTTCCGCAACGGCTTGTTGAGTAAGTTTGACCCACTGATCTTTATTGCGGGGTAATGACTCCAGACCAGCTCTCTTCAGAAATGAAGATTGTGTAGCCAGAATGTACGGATCAAAATCAAAAGGCATTCCCCACTGATAACCATTCCACTCTGTCATTCCCCGTAACCCAACTACCGTATCTCCTAGCGACTTCGATAATGTTGTTCCGTTTAACGGATACAGGTACCCTTTTTGGGCATAGTATTGCACTTCCTCACTATCAAGCAGAACAACATCACCGTTCTCCCCTAGTGAAAATTCAAGATCCAAAACATGCTTATATGTATCCGGCTTCTCATTCCGAAGATTAATCTCTACCAGCTGGGAGGCAGCAACTTCTTTGGCTATCTTTTGAAAGGCTTGAAACTCTTCATCCGACATGGCCACTACAATCTCCAGCGGAGCTTGAGCATCTTCATTACGGGACGAAGACCCAGGAAAAGCATCCTTCTCCTGATCGCGTTCCTGATTGAGCTGCGAACCTCTAAAGTCAAAACTCGGTGACAAGATCGTTAACGAAAGCAGCAATACCGCGAATAAAACAACCTGATGTCTACGCTTCATTAACTTCCCTCCCTGTTCACCTAGTTTTTTCCTGCAGCAATTATTGTAACAAATAAGTAGTACTCTTGTCCTACCCTGCCGAAAAACACTTTTTCGGATTTTTGCATAATACGAGCATATCGAGTTCTGTGTAATAACGCTTACTTATTTTTTCAGCAAAAAGCCGGCTCCAGGAGCCGGCTTCAATAACAACATTTTCCGGGAAATAAATCCCCTGAATTTTACAATAAATCAGCTGCAAGTTGTGCCAGCTTGGACCGTTCTCCTTTTTCGAGCATGATGTGTCCGCTGATTCCCTCTTGTTTGAACCGTTCCACGATATACGTCAGACCATTACTGGCAGAATCAAGATACGGGTGGTCTATCTGTTCGGGGTCTCCCATCAAAATAATCTTACTGCCTTCACCGACCCTTGATACAATGGTCTTCACTTCGTGGCGCGACAGGTTCTGGGCTTCATCAATAATGATAAACTGTCCAGGTATTGATCTTCCACGAATATACGTTAAGGCCTCCACCTGAATACTGCCAAGCCCCATTAGGATTTTATCGATATCTCCGGCTTTTTTGGTGTCAAACAAAAACTCCAGATTATCATATATCGGCTGCATCCATGGGCGAAGTTTTTCTTCCTTCTCACCAGGCAAATAACCGATATCTTTCCCCATTGGAACGACAGGGCGAGCGATCAACAGTTTTTTGTATTTATGATCATCCTCTACCTTAAGCAGACCTGCTGCAAGTGCCAGCAAGGTTTTTCCTGTTCCGGCTTTACCGGTGATAGTAACAAGCGGGATGTCATCATTTAAAAGCAGTTCCAGTGCCATGCGTTGTTGTGCGTTACGTGCACTAATACCCCAGACATTATCATTACTGAGGAAAAGCGGCTCCAGCTTTGTTCCCTCTGTGTTCACTTTAAGCAAAGCCGATTTATTGGTTCCCATCTCATCCTTGAGAATGACAAATTCATTCGGATACAACGAATAAGACAACTGTAACGGTTTGATTGGTAAAAAACGATATGTGTAAAACTCATCAATCACTGACGGATGAACTTTTAGGGCCGTATAACCTGGATATAACTCACTGAGTCCTGCCGTCCGATCTGATAAGTAATCCTGTGTGAACAGACCAAGTACATCCGCTTTGATACGCACAAGTACATCTTTACTGACAAGCACGACCTGACGTTCGACTACTTCCTTTTCATTCTCCTCAATCTGATAATTCAGTGCGACAGCCAAAATGCGATTATCGTTGGACACTTCACCAAACATTTCCTGAACTTTCACGAAACTCCGATGATTCAGCTCTACTTTCAGGTTACCTCCATTAGCCAAAGGTACCCCACTGTGCAAGTGACCCAGCTCTCGTAATCCATCTAACAGTCTGGATACATTACGGGCATTACGCCCAATTTCATCGGCATTTCTTTTTTTGGAGTCGATCTCCTCCAGTACAACCGCGGGAATGATTACCTCATGTTCCTCAAAGGCAAATATGGCATTGGGGTCATGCAGAAGCACGTTGGTATCCAATACAAAAATCTTTTTCATTCAATCCCCTCCAAAGCGGCGTCGTTAAAGGCATGAATAGTGTGATCTTTCAGCAGCGGCATGGACAATCATGATCCCATACATAAATGTATTCGACTAGGGCAAAATAATTGTCAACCATTCTGAAAAACTCCAAGAAAGGATGAACATTTATGAAAATATGGGTTTGCACGCTGCTTCTGATCTTTATACTTACAGGTTGCAACAGTTCCACACGCAGCGCTTCGCCGAATCAAGGTACACATGCGAAAGGTTACGGAGGAAATGTAACAACTCAGCAAGATCAAGGGAAAGGATCTCACATGCTCAATGCACAGGAAGATCGGATGAATCCTTCACGTTTGGACCGTCTCAATGAGAATACAGGTGAAGTCCATGATACCAACATTGCGGATGATGCACAGAGTGGCCGGATGCCCAATGAAAAACGAATCAATCACCTTAAAGCCCTTGCCAAGCAAGTAGAAGGTGTTGAAGATGCGAACTGCGTCATACTCGGTAATACAGCTGTAGTTGGCATCGATGTTGATGGTGAACTGGAACGTGCTCGGGTGGGTACCATTAAGTACGCTGTTGCCGAAGCACTTCGCAAAGACCCCGAAGGTATAGATTCCATCGTTACTGCTGATGCAGATGTCACTGAACGAATTAAAGAGATTGGTGAACATATTCGTCAAGGGCACCCAATTTCGGGTTTTGCTTCAGAACTCGCTGACATGGTGGGACGAATTATCCCTCAACTCCCGAAAGACGTCCAAGTCCGTCAAAATCCGGATGAACACATGAATCAAAAACAACAAATGCAGCAGCTGCATTCATCGGACAAAAGACAACAAAAAGCCCAGTGATCTCTCACTAGGCTTTTTTCATGGCAGCAAAAACCTGCTCATCTAATTTCTCAGCAGCACGCTGATCATATATTTTGACATATTGAGGCACAGAGGACAATTGAGCGCCGTAAAACAGAGCATTCCTCACCGCTTCAATTGTAATGTCGAAACAGCACATATTAAATGGAACGTCCAGCAGCGGATCTTGTCGTACCGCAGCACGTCCGTTCACTGCGTACACCGTCTCTTCTCCAAAGACAGTTACCGTAATGAGCGGATTAGTAATCATGTTATTCACTAAACGTGAACGATGATCGATCGCTACACGAAAAGTAGAAGCATTCTCCGCATAAATCCAGGAGATGGCTGTTGAAGTCGGACCTCCGGATTCTACATCCACTGTGCTCAGAAGCACAAAGGTCTCATTCTTGAATTGCTGTAAAAGAGATTCAGTTAATTGTGTGACGGCTTCGGACATTCAACCAGCCCCCTAACCTTCTTTATGCAATTCTTGTACTTGGTTTATGTTATTATAGCATACCGATTAACGTGCTTCCAATCCCAAAAGAATGAAGGTTATTCACTTGAAGGTGAAGCCGTTACTTTACCTGAAAGTGTATCTTGTAATGCCTGCTTGGCATTGGCGAGTTCCGTTTCATTAATATACACATATGGACTTCTCCACTCTCCAGTAACCGGAGTATAATGCACATCCGAAGTGGAAATGTTCCAATACGTTGAGATAAAGTTTTTCATTTGTTCCGATTCCACATCTGTCGTCATATTCTTGTCAACTGCACCAATCACTTTGCTGATCTTTGTAATGCCCCCAAGAGATTTCATCTGATCCAGCATAGAGTTCAGCACTTGGTTTTGACGTTTGTTACGATCAAAGTCATTGGATTCATCAGTCTTTGGATTACAATTGGATTTGCGGTAACGAACAAAATCTAGTGCTGCTTTACCATCGAGATGTTGTGCGCCTGCGACCAGATTGATATCTGTACCATCGGCTGTATCTCTATAACACATATTTTTATCCACAGTCACATCCACCCCACCTACGGCATTGACAGCATCACGGAATGCCTGGAAATTCAGGACGGTTGTATAATTAATATCTACATCCAAATACTTGCCCATCATTTCTTTCATCTGATCCTCTGCATTTTTGCCAGTGGTTTTTTCCTGTGCTTTGAATCTTGGATAATAGGAATTCAGCTTGTTGGATTTGTACCCATCCAATTGAATACGCGTGTCTCGAGGCAAAGATACAATGGTTGCCGTCTTGGTCTCCGGATTCAACGAAGCCACCATAACAACATCCGAGAGATGTGTGCCAGTTTCAGGACGGTTATCTGTGCCTAATAACAGCATCGTGATCGGTTTGGTTGTGGCTGACATCCCGGGAGGTACCGGTTTATCGATGCCTGTATCCACGACTTGATTGTATACCCAGTACGCATATCCACCGCCTACCACAATGGCAATAACCAATAGACTTAAAAGGATTCTGCCAAAAGCATTCATTCTCTTTTTCTTCTTAGGCTGCTTGCCCTTGCCATTCTTCGATCCAGAAGCACCGGATTGCGTTGGTGCCTGTCTCCGTGGAGGCAGTCCGTTCGAATTTGAGTTCATATCTTCAACACCTTTATCACATCTGTTTTTGTCTAAATAAAAGACAACCGCTTTCCCTAAGGAAAACGGATGGTCTGTACAAGACAGGATTTATGAGTTTCGAGCGGCAGCTTCCGCTTTTTTCTTTTGACGACCTTCAATAAAATAACGCACTCTCACTAATAACATCAAACCAACCGCCACCAGCAAACATTGAATGATGGGCAGCTTGTCGATCTGAAAAATAAGAAGCATGAATGTGCCCATCGCCATCAAAATATAGAGAACGATTTCCTTACCAAGTGGCAATTTCTGACGTACCCGAAACACCTTGTTATATACGTAAGTAATCAATACAAAGATGACGATGTAGGCTACGATCGGGTGTGATGCGAACCATGCTTGCATGCACAGCCAGCTCCTTTCGTGTTCATGCTAGGATAAGTTAACTGATTGATGGAATTCCCTTTAGCAACTTAGAGAGCCAGTACGTGCATCGTGACCGTTTCGGTCTCAGCTCGTTCTTCTGATCGCTGTTATCCCCAGATTTTTTTGATCCATTTTTCAATGGTAAAATCCGTGGATAAAGGCGAGCGCTTCGCTTCTTCAGAATCGATTCTGATCCCTACACTACTTTAGCTGTACAACCCTCTCGTTACTTGCCGGGCCCATCAAATGCTAACTTATATAGTTTATTTTGTTGTTATTAGGCTTTTGAAGCCATTTTGCGTTGTTTTTCTGCACGCTCACGCTCGGATTTGTTCAGGATCTTTTTACGAAGACGAATAGATTTTGGTGTAATCTCACAATATTCATCTTCATTCAGATATTCAAGCGCTTGTTCCAACGAGAAGATAATCGGAGTTTTAATTTTAACCGTATCATCTTTACCGGAAGAACGAACGTTAGTCAGTTGTTTTTCTTTGCAGATGTTAACAACGATATCATTGTCACGTGTATGTTCACCAACAATCATACCTTCGTAGATTTCAGTACCCGGCTCCAAGAAGAGTGTACCGCGATCCTCAACGCCCATCATGCCATAGAACGTAGATGTACCCGTTTCAGTTGAGATCAACACGCCTTGGTGACGTCCACCCACTTGACCGGATACTACTGGAGCGTAGCTGTCAAATGCATGGTTCATTACACCGTAACCACGAGTCAATGTCAGGAAGTTTGTGCTATATCCGATCAAACCACGTGCTGGAATCAGGAACTCCAGACGAACTTGACCACTACCTGTGTTAACCATGTTAACCATCTCTGCTTTACGTGCGCCCAGGCTCTCCATTACGGAACCCATGCTCTCTTCAGGGATATCAATCAACAAGCGCTCAACAGGTTCCATTTTCTTACCGTCAACTTCTCTTACGATAACTTCTGGTTTGGATACTTGAAGCTCATATCCTTCACGACGCATATTTTCAATCAGGATACCCAAGTGAAGCTCACCACGTCCGGAAACGATAAATGCATCAGGGCTATCCGTTTCGTCAACACGAAGGGAAACATCTGTTTCCAACTCTTTCAACAAACGCTCACGAAGTTTACGGGAAGTTACCCATTTACCTTCACGACCTGCGAATGGACTGTTGTTCACGAGGAACGTCATTTGCAGTGTTGGCTCATCAATTTTCAGAACTGGCAAAGCTTCCGGGTTGTTAGGGTCGGCAATGGTTTCACCAATGTTGATGTCCTTGATCCCTGCAATGGCAACGATGTCGCCTGCTCCTGCTTCTTCCGTCTCAATACGTTTGAGACCTTGGAAACCAAACAGTTTCTCGATACGTGCAGTTTTACTCTTACCATCACGCATAATAACCGTTACCGATTGTCCTTGACGGATCACACCGCGGTTAACACGACCAATGGCAATACGGCCAAGGTATTCATTGTAGTCCATCAAAGTAACGAGGAATTGAAGTGGTTCTTCAACATTTTCGGTAGGGTGTGGGATATGACTAACGATGGTATTGTAGATCGCCATCATGTTGTCATCTTGTTTGGCAGGATCATTATCCATGCTGGATGTTCCGTTCAATGCGGAAGCATATACAACAGGGAATTCGAGTTGTTGATCGTTGGCACCCAGTTCAATGAACAGGTCCAATACTTCATCAATAACCTCAGTCGGACGAGCCGCTGGACGGTCAATTTTGTTTACAACAACGATTGGTGTCAGGTTATGCTCAAGTGCTTTACGAAGTACAAACTTCGTTTGTGGCATACAGCCTTCATAAGCATCAACAACGAGCAATACACCGTCAACCATTTTCATGATACGTTCAACTTCACCACCGAAGTCGGCGTGTCCTGGTGTATCCACAATATTAATCAAGTAATCTTTATAAGTTATAGCCGTGTTTTTGGCCAAAATCGTAATACCGCGTTCACGCTCCAAATCGTTGGAGTCCATTACGCGCTCCTGTACCGTTTCGTGATCTCGGTAAGTACCGGATTGCTGGAGCAACTTGTCAACGAGTGTTGTTTTTCCGTGGTCGACGTGGGCAATAATCGCAATATTGCGAATGTGTTCTCTTGAATGCATGTTTTGTATCCATATCCTTTCCAATTTCAAATCATATCTACTTAAACTTCCCGCAATTTCGCAGGTTACTCACAAAATAAGCGTCGGTGATATCCCGACGCATGTCTATATCCCTTATATTATAGTTTATTATAGGTAAAAATCAAGATATTTCGCACGAAAAGACCACTGGGAATGTTACCAGCCTCTCCCTTGACGTCCTCGTCCAAGTAATAACCAGACTCCACCCAAGATCAAAAGGACAGCAAGTACATAGATTATTCCCGTTTGCAGCAAGGTAAATCCGAATAATATGATGGACACCGCACCAAGGATCAAAGCTGCAGGTAACACATATTCCGGTCTTCGCCGTTCAGCCATTCCATATTCGAGTAACCCTATGGCGATCCCAAGCAAGAATGCTGGCCACAGCCTGCTCATAAGTCCAGCGCCCCAGGTATTCGTTATACTAAATAAAACACCATACACCGTTAGTATGCCGGCAGGAACGAGTGACCACGATGGTGAAATACGCGCATAATATAACGCATGAAGGGCGATGCCTGGCAGCAGGATCAGCAAAGGCCAGAAATTACGACCAATAAATCCAAACACGCCAAACTTGCCAAGCAGAATAATAATTCCCGCAGCTGCAATAAATAGTCCAATCGCTTTTTCATTTCTCATCCTCATCTAAAATCACCTCTTATACTATGGCTATGTACTTTATTTCTTCATAAACGATACGCATTCCATGCTGACTGTTGATAATCAAACCTTTAATCATGCTTCTAGTGTATCCGATGTTTCGGCAAAAAACTATACTTTATGTCGCACTTTGCGTGCGTCCTTTACCTGTATTACCCTAAAATGTGCAACTTATGACCAGCCCAATGATTGTTATATTGACAAGCGTATTATCTCACCACAAAACCGCCTAAACCGGACGGTTCAGACGGTCATATGTTCAAGCTTTTATCCAAAATTAAACTATGCGTTCTTCCGCACAAATTTATGTGCGCCTCCAATCGCAACCACAAGACAAGCCATGGCTACGGGTAGCAGCGTATGCACCTCTGATGCCATACCTCCCAGCCATTCTCCTAACTTGGGGTCTTTCATTACCATCTCACCTGCTGTGAAGGCCAGGATGCCTGATCCGACGAATATAAGAATCGGAAATCGCTTCAACAAACCAACAATTAACCCACTCCCCCATACGACGATGGGGATACTGATTGCAATACCAATGACGATCAGAGCCAAATCTCCATCTGCCAAAGCCGCTATGGCCAAAACATTATCCAAACTCATTACAAAATCGGCAATCAGAATGGTTTGAATGGCTTTCCAGGTCGTAGAAGCTTCTCGAATATGTACTTCATCCTCATTTTGAAGCAGCAGCTTTACTGCAATCCAGAGTAGTAACAGCCCACCTGCCGCTTGGATAAAGGGAATTCCCAGCAATAATACCGCTACAAAGGTTAACACACAACGCAGCAGTACCGCACCAAAAGCTCCCCACCATACCGCTTTTTTGCGTTGTATTGGTGGCAGATCCTTGCTGGCAAGCGCAATAACAACCGCATTATCTCCACTTAATACCAGATTGATCATTAAAATTTCAGTTAAAAGCCATAGTGTATCCATGTCCTCATCCCCCCACATTAACTTGTATGTCGGAGTTGTCCATGCTATTCTTAATGATTGAACCGTATATAAGGAGTGACATATATCATGGAGCTATTTAGTCCCACATTCTGGCTGGCTTTGCTGAACGTTGTCTTTATTGATCTAATTCTGGCTGGGGATAATGCCATCGTCATTGGTCTCGCAGCTCGAAACTTGCACCCTTCCGTGCAGAAAAAGGCGATTCTATATGGAACTGGCGGCGCACTTTTGATTCGAATTTTAGCAACAGTTGTTGTTTTATGGTTGCTTAAAGTTCCGTGGCTCTTGCTTGTGGGAGGCATACTTCTGATCTGGATTGCCTATAAATTATTGGCGGATCAGGGAGATGAACACAATGATGTTCAGGCGGGAACTTCCTTGTGGACCGCTATTCGTACCATCGTGATCGCGGATGCAGCCATGGGATTAGATAACGTGATTGCAGTTGCTGGAGCAGCGCAGCAGCATCTCGTGCTTGTCATCCTTGGACTCCTGATTAGTGTACCTATTATCGTCTGGGGCAGTACCCTGTTTATCAAGCTAATTAATCACTTTCCTTGGATCATCTATGTCGGAGCCATTGTTCTCGGGTATACGGCTTCCAATATGATCACTGAGGAACAGCGACTCTTGCCTTACTTTACGGAACATCCGGCATTACGCATTCTCTTCATCGTTGTGGTTATTGCAGGTGTAGTCTTTGCAGGTTATCGCAAACGCTCCAGCAGTTCCAGCCACAAGGGATCTGGCGGGGAGCAACAGCGCTCCTATTCGTAGGCTAATTTAAACTAACAATTTCATCTGAATACAGCAAAGGACTGAACGATATTTCATCGGACAGTCCTTTTTTGCAGTTAACATAGCCCTTATTATGTCAGCCATGCTAATTTTTATTGAGTTTAGAACCAGTCATCCTTCATGCCATTGTCTCCTGTTGGATTCGTTACCACAGAAGTTTCACCGGCGTGCAGTGTGATCGTTTCAGTTAGTTCCACCGCCTGATCCACCCATTCTGACAGATGGCTCATTGTTGATTCTATTTTATCCACAATTCGAAGATTTGGATTGGTTGAAGGTGACTTTGGCACAAAGAGAGTGCAGCAATCCTCATATGGCAAAATAGAAATGTCATACGTTCCGATCCGTTTGGACAAGGTAATGATCTCCTGTTTATCCATCATAACCAGTGGTCGCAACAGTGGCAGATCCGTCGCACGACCAATGACATTCATACTCGGAAGAGTCTGACTCGCTACTTGGCCCAGGCTATCCCCGGTGATCAGTGCGAGTGCCCGCTCACGCTCGGCAAGTTTGGATGCAATTCGCAGCATTGAACGTCGCATCAGCGTAATAATCAGATTATCCTGACCCAGCTGGGTAAATGCCGTTTGAATCTCTGTAAATGGAACCAGATGCAGCTTGATTGTTCCCGCATGATCAGCAAGGGCACGTGCCAAATCAATGACTTTCTCTTTGGCGCGCTCGCTTGTGAACGGGTAACTGTAAAAATGTACACATTCCACTTCCAGTCCACGGCGCATGGAAGACCAGGCTGCCACCGGGCTGTCTATTCCTCCTGATAGCAGTACCATCGCTTTGCCATTCGTACCCAGTGGAAACCCACCTACTGCCGGAATGGTTTCGTTGAAAATATAGGTGCCCTGATCCCGAATTTCCACTCGCAGTTCAATGTCAGGTTGACGAACATCAACACTTAATTGCTGAAACTTCCGAAGGATCGGGGAACCGACCAAATGGTTCATTTCATGGGAAGAGTTCGGGAACTCTTTCCAAACCCGCCTTACATTTACCTTAAATGTGGTGCCTTCTTTGAATTCGTCCTCCCTTTCGTCCATAAACGCAACTGCGGTTTTCACAATCTCATCAAGCTCAGATGGAGTAACTTTAACCGGACTAATCGACATCACACCGAATACCCGCTTCAGCACCTTAATCAGTTCAGTATGTGATTCACCGCCAAGATCCACATAGACACGGCCATATTCTTTGCGAAGGCTCGCTCCTGGATAAGGTTTAAGCAAAGCTTTCACCTGTGTAATGATCGTTTTCTCAAATCGGGCACGATTTTTCCCTTTTAACATAAACTCTCCGAAACGGAGAAGCAGCATATCATATTTCATATCCATTACATCCGCCTTTCGAGGGGCCGCAACTGCGCCACCATCTGATGTAAAGCCTGTTCAAGCAAGGCTACATCTTCTTCTGTATGTTCATCTCCAAGACTAATACGCAATCCGCCAACAGCACAAGCTGCATCTCTGCCCATCGCAAGTAGAGCCCGACTCGGTTCAGCCGAACGCGAAGAACAGGCAGATTGGGTCGATATGGTTACGCCAAGTTGCTCCAAGGTGTGCAGCGCCACTTCTGCCTTCATCCCGGGATAGGAGAAGTGTACAATATGAGGTGCACCCTCTGGGCGACTGTTCAATTCAAATTCAGGAATGGCACGTATCGTTTCCATCAATCGATCACGGAGCACCGTTGTACGCCGGGCAAAATCAACCTGATCTTCTGCTGCCATTCGCATAGCCTTTGCCATGCCTACCAGCAAGGCCACGTTTTCTGTGCCTGCTCTTAGGCCTTGCTCCTGTGATCCTCCTGACAATAGTGGCGTAAGCTCCACTCCACTTCGCACATACAGGAGACCTGCTCCCTTCGGTCCACGTATCTTGTGAGCAGACAGACTGTATAGATCTGCACCCCAAACGGCAGGTGTCGCCTTCATTTTTCCAAAGCCTTGAACACCATCCACATGGAAAAGCACCCGTGGTGCTTTCTTTTTGAGCTGTTTGCCAATCTCTGCAATCGGATGGATGGCTCCTGTTTCATTGTTTACATGCATCAGACTTACAAGCACCGTGTCGGGCCTGATCGCGTCTACAACCTGCTGAGCGTTGACCACTCCATCGGAATT
Source organism: Paenibacillus sp. BGI2013 (assembly GCF_002843485.1). NCBI lineage: Bacteria > Bacillati > Bacillota > Bacilli > Caryophanales > Paenibacillaceae > Paenibacillus > Paenibacillus sp. BGI2013. The sequence continues at coordinate 79,376 of NZ_PJFA01000013.1, read as the reverse complement.
CACGGGAACTAATGTCACTTCCCATCCCCACTGCTGCAATTGCATAAAACTTTCGTACACCGAGGCATGCTCGGTAGCCGTAGTGATGATGTGTCTGCCTCGTGACTGATAACGTAATGCCGCACCTTTTATCGCAAGATTGTTACTCTCGGTGGCACCGGAAGTAAATACAATCTCTTCAGGCTTAACGCCGATTGCAGCAGCGCATCCAGATCGAGCACGACGCAGCAACTGATCGGCACGCTCTCCATACCCATGGATGGAGGACGGATTACCGAATTGTGTCTCCATAATTTCGGCCATCGTACGAATCACATCAGGATGGGGAGGTGTGGTTGCAGCATAATCAAAATATTTCAAATGAGGTTAGACCTCCCTTATCTCTTCGTTCTTGAACCTACAGTGAGCATTGTAACACGATACCCATACAACACAAAAAGACCAACCGGGAACAGGCGTTTCAAGCGCTTCTGCTCCCACATTTGATCTCATCCTGTCTACCATGTGTTTTCACAACTGTCTATCTGTGAGTTTAGATCACATATTTCGACTGTGCCTTCTCCACCTTGGAGATATAATTCTGAGTTTCGGAAGGCAAACGGTTAAGTACACTCATCAGTTCGCTATCACTCGACACGCCCAGACGTGAAACACGCCCTGGCCCTGCATTATATGCAGCAAGTGCCATCTTCACTTCTCCACCGAAACGCTGGAGCTGAAGGGAAAGATACCTCGTACCCGCATCAATGTTCTGGGCAGGATCAAATGAATTACTCACACCCAGCCCTGCAGCCGTGCCATCCATTAATTGCATGAGCCCTTTGGCACCGGCAGAGGACACCACATTTGGGTTAAAATTGGACTCTGTGTCAATGACGGCCTTGATCAATGATTCAGGAACACCGTATTTGGCACTTGCCTCGGCAATCAAAGATTCATAATCCGTAGGTACAGATGCATCTGAATCCACGATTCCTGTATTGGATGAAGATAATAAAGACTCAACGATGTTATTGGAGACAGAGGACGATCCTGCCGTATTTATATCTGGATTGTACGTGCTTCCGAGTTGCAGCCACAACAGACCATCACTGGATCTTTTGGAGACCGTAGCGGTAGAATCTGTATTGCTCGTCGAATTGGCACCCGTACCTAACAGCCCGTCCATCACATTGGCGAAATCCACTGTTGAACCAGCATCCGATTGTGATCCACTGGTTTGGTTATTCACATTGGACAATTGCAGTTCCAACAACTGCCGCGATCCGCTTGGATCAATCTGCATGAGTTATACCCACTCCCGTATAATTAAGCGTATTATGACCTTATTCTACATCGTTTTACAGCAAGGTTCCATTGTTTTCAAAAAAATATATGAATCTCTCCACATAACCTGCGCATATACGAAAAAAACCTTCTGTAATTCACCGCATTTGGGTGAGAACAGAAGGCTTTTGAATGAATCATTTTACACGTTAGCGAGCGAATGGAATCATGAAAAAATAACTCAGCGTAGCTACAACACCCAGTCCAATGGACCAGGCTCCCGCTGTCTTACGACCATTCACATAGGCATAGTAACCCAGTACGGCTGCGGCCGGTCCAAGTACGATTGACCACATGAACAAAGACGCGATCCCGAAGGCAAGTCCCATGTAACCCGCAACCTTGCCTGTTGATTCCATGACCCGGTCTGCCTCATGCTTCTCAGGTACAGGTTCTGCCCGTTCGGTACCTCCAGTTCTTACGACAGTCGGAGGAGCGACCTCTGCCCCGTATTCTTCCCGATGTGCTTTTCTGGGATAATCGACGCGCATACGCTGTTTTTCACCGTCAACATTGATTTTAGGGCGATCCTGAAAATTAAACTTATTATCGTCATTTTTCATTGGGAAGCACCTCCGTTATGAATAGGGATGACTGCTCACTTGGGTTTGAACGTGTGACAGCATGTTGCAGAGGATGTGCGTGCATGATCATGGTGATCGGAGTCAAATGTCTCACCGGCAAATTCCTCATGCAGACGACGGGTGGCATGTTGGTCGATGTCAATCATGATGGCATCAGCGTGGCAGAAGTTGTTCTCTCCCCAAAAGTTGCAGTTGGAGACGCTGCATTTGACAATTGGTTTGTCTTGGCTCATTTTTTATCACCTCGACTACTATTGTCTCCCCGCCACAAACCTGATATTCCCCGTCAAAATGCCAGATGATGACATGATTACACCTCGTCCGATTCACACTAATAACACAAAAAAACCGCCACAAGGGCGGTTTCGTCCAATTTCATATTCAAGTTTAAACGTTAATTAGGCGTGATTCCGTTGATTTTGCATACGGCGCTGAGTCAGGTAATCACTTTCATAATATGCCAGATCATCGCGCAATTCTTCGTACGTTTTGGAAACCTCAAGAATGACATCCCGTACTGCACGGATTGGCTTGTCACGGAAACGAATGGCATCTTGTCCTGTGTAAGCGTATCTTCCGTCTTCGGAATAACATTCATTTTTGGGATAGAAAAAGCTGTTTACGCATTGGTGATACGTATTATAAAGAGCCTTTTCGGCAAAATCGACATCAAAGTTGGCACGACGCAGCACAACGCCAAGTTTTTCGTAAGAAACTTCAGAAAAAACGAGCAAATGACGGAGATCTGAAAGAAATCCTTTGTAGAAGGCTGTTGATTCTTCCGTCTGATTCTGATCCAGTTCAGGCAAAGCATTCTCATTCAAAAAATTTTCAATCCGATCGATAGCCGGTTTTAACTTTTCCCTAGTTGACTCACATGTTTTCTGTACATTGGCTGCTGACATAAAGGTAGCTCCCCCTTAAATAAGTCCTTACATATAGGTCGGCCAACGGTGGTTTTCCCCTGACCTTTGAATTCTCAGCTATAATCCTACCATAAAAAGATGACGAGCGGTATCCCTTAATCATGCTTTCCGCTTCTGCCGTTAAACATGCCTATTATACGCAGTTAGACTCGAACCCGCCTGCATAAAAATATCCGCTTTTTCTAACGATAGATATAACCAGTGACAACGACGAAGCACTGTTAATGATTGTCCAAAATGAACGAAGGAGGTTCCATCCACCATGTCCAGACCGAAATGGATTAACTGGGCCCTTGCAGCTGGTGCAGGAGCACTCGCCCTGACGCTTTTGCTCCCAACATCCAATCGTCCCGAACCTAAGCCAAGTGCCCTGTCCGACTCTGCTCATGAGGAGCACACGAGTAAGCATCGTCTGAAAGTGCAGGATGTCAAAGCAACCGATCTTCTGACCCGTATGGATGCCAAGCAACATCTCAGTATCATGCTGGAGAAAACCGCCACAATGAATGCTGCTCAGGTTAGCCGATATGTGAATGATCTCCAAAGTTCACATGAACATATCAGATCCATTCATCTGATGAATACCAATGGCTCTTTTAACAAGCCCTTTGATCACGCCTCCACACAAGGAAGCAAGTTGGAACAACAGAAGCTTCAACATTCGCTCAACCTTGCCAAAAAAGCGGTAAACAAACGTCAAAGTTTTGAATCCTCTTCTTTTCCTTTGGGAAAAGAAAAATATTTTGTTATGGGCCAACCCTCCAAAGATGGCAAAAGAGCTGTAATTGCCTTGTTCAGTCAGAACGTATTAAATGCTGTTGAACAACATCAGCGCAAAAATCTGCGCATGATCCCTTATCCGCGAGAGGGTAAATTCAAAATTGAGTCTGTTCACCCGGATACGCTTAACGAAATCACAGTGAAAACTGGACATGATAATGCAAATGCCAGTCATTTTTATGAAAATGAAATCGTCATCCGTTTTCGCCAAGATCCCGGTGAACGGGATATGCGTATCATTAAATCCGATCTGAGAGCGCAATCTGCGCGCAAGCTGGGATACACGTATGTTTTTCGGTCAGAACACATGAGTTACAAACAATTGCATAGTTATTTCGAAAGCAAATGGAATCCACTTTATATGGAGCCCCACTATATGTATTTAACCAATGATACTGTAACTGAACAAACAGATGTAACGATACCCAATGACATTTTGTTCTCCGATTATCAGTGGAACCTGCCTGCGATTGAGACAAACAGAGGTTGGAATATTACCAAGGGAAACAAAGATGTCATCGTAGCAGTAGTTGATACGGGGGTTGATATGAATCATCCTGACCTGAAGGGCAAGCTCCTTGAGGGTTATAATGTGGTCGAGCCGGGAAGCCAACCGATGGATGATGTGGGACATGGGACACACGTCGCAGGCATTATCGGCGCTACTGTCAACAATAATGAAGGCGTGGCAGGCATGAGCTGGTATAACAAGGTACTACCGGTTAAAGTACTCGACAACTCGGGTTCTGGTACCACATATGCCGTTGCCGAAGGCATCATCTGGGCAGCCGATCATGGAGCCAAAGTTATCAACATGAGTCTGGGCAATTATGCTGATGCGCAATTTCTTCATGATGCCATTAAATACGCTTTTGACCGGGATATCGTCCTGATTGCAGCCACGGGGAATGATAATACAGAGCGTCCAGGATACCCTGCTGCTTATCCGGAAGTATTTGCCGTATCTGCTACGGACCCGGATATGAGCAAAGCTTCCTATTCCAACTACGGGGACTATGTTGATGTGATGGCTCCAGGGTCCAGTATCGCCAGTACCTATCCAAATAATCAGTATGCGGCCTTGTCTGGAACGTCCATGGCTAGCCCTCATGTAGCCGCACTTGCAGGTTTGATTCGTTCGTTGAACCCGGACTTGACCAACACGGAAGTGATGGATTTGATGCGCCAAAGTGTTATTGACCTCGGTGATCCAGGTCACGACAAATATTTCGGCTATGGTCAAATCGATGTCTATAAGGCACTGCAAGCCGCATCAGGCAACAGCGCTCCTTTGCAGTTCTGGCCGCAACATGTCAGACAACAAATGGATAATACGATGAAAAAGTATACGCAGTAAGCGTAATGAGGATAATCTGTAAAAAATACAAAAGCAGCTGCGCCCCGGGGCGTACGCTGCTCTTTTTGGTTTATATCCAATTCCCCGGGGCACCCGCTGCGATTAGCGTTTGCGAGAAGTTGTGCGGGCTTTGCTTGATTTTTTTACGGATTTTTTCTTCGGATTATGGCTGGATACATAGCAAGGGTCTTCTTCTTTGACAACAACAGGATACATGTGGTGATGAATCGGAACACAGTGATGTTTTTTGATCACTTCAATCGGGTGGATTACAGGCACGATTTGTGGGATGTAATAATCCTCAACAACCTGGATCGGGTCACAAACAATCGGGCAAAGCGGTGGACAGTAATGGTTCATTTCAAAACCAACTCCCTTTCTGGTGATACTATAACCTATTGCAACAGATCGAAAGTGGATTGGATGTATGTCCATAGTCCGAAAAATTATATGAGCGGTAGCCTGTCCGCCACTGTCCCACCCTGCCCAGGTGTTACTCTGTCAATGACTTGGCACAGTACACGAAGTCCCTCACACAAAAGCTCAACGTTTGTTACCGTGAAGCAGATACGCAGACTTGGTGTATCCATCTCCCCTACATAACAGGCTGAACCAGGGAGGAAAGAGACCCCTGCAGCAAGTGACTGATGATGCAACTCACGCATATCCAAGTTACTCGGAAGTTGGAGCCACAGATTGAGTCCTCCCTCTGGCAAGCGCCATTGCATGCCCATAGTAGCATGCTCTTCCAGCACTTCAGATGCTGCGCACAAGCGAGAATACAATTCATCCCTCAATCGGGATACATAGGCACCGTACTGATTCTGAATGAAAGATTGCAGTGCCTTTTGTGTAAGCAGCGGACTCCCCAAATCCGCCGTAGATTTCGCGGCCACAAGCCGGGTCAATACACTTCCGTCTGCGATGGCGCAGGCTATACGGCAACCGGGAGACAACACCTTGCTGAAGCTTTTGATATATACGACATGACCTGTCCCATCCATCGATTTAATGGAAGCCGGGGGAGGTTCCCTAAAATAAAGATCTGCAAACGGATCGTCCTCCAGAATGAGGCAGTGGTAGCTTTGCGCGAGATTAAGAAGTTGTGCTCGTCTTCTTGCACTCATCGTGATACCTGTTGGATTGTGATAGGTCGGGATCGTATAGATCAGCTTGGGCGGATAGGTATCACATAATCGGGTCAACAGATCAATACGCATGCCTTCGTCATCCATCGGGACCGTAATGATCTTCGCGCCTCTACTCGTAAATACATCAATGGCTCCGGTATAGCTTGGTGCCTCCATGTATACAACATCCCCAGGTCCGACAAAAGTTCGTGCCACAAGATCGATCCCCTGCTGAGCACCACTTGTAATTAACATGCGTTCAGGTGCAGCCTGTAGTCCACGCTCGGCAAAGTGTTCGGCCAAGATCTGTCTAAGCTCCCGATCCCCCTGAAAAGATCCGTAAGCTGCCATACGCTCTGTATGATCAGAGGAGAGTCGGTAGGCGCTGTCGATAATCTCTCGTGTAGGCAACAGTTCAGGCTGAATCGCTGACATATGAAGTTCATACCGCACTTGAGGTGACGTATCAAAATGTCTCCAGAGCTGGGCTCGCGGTAAATAATCCACCAGTGCCATCTGCCAATTCCATGACGTACTGGATTCACTGTTGGCATTGTTTCGCTGCGTTCGGTCCACATCCTCCATCTGATCCACGTTCAATGTACCTCTCACATAACAACCTTTCCCCTGGGAGCAGGTGATCAATTGAATCGCTTCAAGTTCAGCATACGCTTTGGATACAGTGACCAGGCTGACACCCAAATCCGCGGTCATTTTACGCACAGAAGGAAGTCGGGTTCCGGGTTCGATGAGTCCTGATCTGATGCGATCGGCAATCGTTAGCGCAATCTGCACGTACAATTTGGTACTGCTTCCCCGCTTTAATTCAATATGCATATGTGCTCCCCCAACTGTTATGATCTTCATTTTACTGTTATAGTGTAGTCCGTCTATTATAGTTTATAATATCAGTATAACAGTGAATAACAGGAGATGAGAATAACATGAGTATCCCTTGGTCCAAAATGGCACAAAACACCCCGTCCTCTGTCGTTCGCGACATGCTCCAGGCCGCTCAGGCACCTGGAATGATCTCACTAGCCGGTGGATTACCCGCCCAGACTTCATTCCCGCTGGAAGCCATACGCGTTGCATATGAAAAAGTATTTATGAGCGGAGCAGCCGCTCTTCAATATGCGGAGACTGAGGGTTACCGTCCTCTTCGCGCCAAAATCGCCGAACGCCTTGAATCCAAGGGCATTCCCGCTTCACCCGATCACATGCTTCTCACTACGGGTTCACAGCAATCCATTGACTTGGTTTGCCGCATCCTTCTCGACCCGGGTGACCGCGTATTGGTTGAATCACCAACCTACCTCGCTGCTCTGCAAGTCATTCATTCCTATCAAGCTGAATCTCACGGCGTAGCCTGTGATGATCACGGTATGTTGCCTGAATCTCTGGAGGAACAACTCCAGTTGCATCGTCCAAAACTTGTCTACATTAACCCCACGTTCTCCAATCCTACGGGAAAAGTATGGTCACGAGAAAGAAGACAGCGAGCTGTGGATCTGTGCCGCAAGTATGGTGTACTTATTCTGGAAGATGATCCCTATGGTGAAATTCGGTTTAATCCGGAGCAATTGGATGTCCCTGCTCTCGCAGAACTGGATGCAGTATCCTATGACGGCCCTTCCAACGTTATCTACACCAGTACATTCTCCAAAACGGTAGCACCTGGCCTTCGTACGGGCTGGATACTGGCTGCTCCCGATATTGTCAAAATGGCAGCACGAGCCAAACAAGGTGCCGACTTGCACTCCAGCAGCATTGACCAAAGAGCGCTTCATGCACTGCTTGAATCTTTCGATCTGGATGCGCATATCCGCCATATTTCAGAGGATTATGAAAAACGCATGAAAACACTGACTACTCTTATGGCAGCCAAAGCATGGGAAGGTATCTCGTGGAATTCACCACAAGGTGGTATGTTCTTGTGGCTGCAACTGCCTGAAGGCATGTTGGCAAGCAATCTGTTCACTTACGGTATCCAGGAGAAAGTGTGCATCGTGCCAGGTGATTCTTTCTATGCAGGTACACCGGAGTTAAACCGCATGCGGATCAACTTTACTCATACGGACCCTGAGCTCCTTCCGGAAGCCGTGGAAAGAATGGATCGCGCCATCCAACGTTGGCATGCTTCCTTAACATCCGACAGTGTTGTTACACTGTAATGAACTGTCATAAACGTTTCGCGATTCTTTAGCGTATGAAGGTTAATAACTTGATATGAGAAACAAAAATAAGGCGGCAGGCCCGAGAATCTCGGAACTGCCGCCTTATTTTTATAGAACCTGTTATCAACAGGAGTTATGTTTTTTTAGATGTTTGTGGGTCCTTCTGATCAGTCAGGCCATCGGATAATTCATACGAGCTGTCCTCGACTGATAGGTGGACTACATTGTGTTGCAATAGTGTTGTTGTTGCAGTTAGGAAAGCTTACCGTAAGCCGGGTTCTGTGCTCTTCGTGGTTCATACGGGAACTACCCTCCCACCAGAAGCGACAATCATCTATCTAGGCCATACATTGCTGCACAGCTCAAGCGACCAACCTAGACACACCTCGGGCTAAGGTTGCCTCCTCCGAAAAGGCGGCTGTGTCCCATTAGGTCTTGCTCCAGATGGGGTTTACCAGGAACGAAGTCACCAGCGTTCCTCGGGGTCTCTTACACCTCGGTTCCATCCTTGCCTGTGCCGGAAAATCCGGCCATCGGCGGTCCATTTCTGTGGCACTATCCTTCAACTCGCGCTGACTGGACGTTATCCAGCATCCTGCCCTGTGGAGCCCGGACTTTCCTCTCGTGGCAACAAAGGCCACCAGCGATTGTCTGTCAAGCTTTCCGAACAACATTACATAGTATACAGGCATTTAGGTTCCCAGACAAGCTTAATATTACTGGGAGCTGCACATCAACGGTCTTTTTAGATAAACTGGAATACTTCCGTATTTACCTCAGAAGCCGTAACTTGCGTATCATATCGTTTTTCTTCCAAACGGGAACGAAGCCAATCCGCTGTTTTTGGTTTCATAATCTTCTCGGAATTATGTCCCGGGTCGATGATACACATACCTGCCATTAACGCATCATGAGCCGTGTGATAATCGATATCTCCGGTCACAATAACATCCGCACCTTTGAAGCGGGCAGTGAGCGCGTAACGGCTGCCAGAGCCGCCAAGAACCGCTGCTTTTTTGATCTGCTTGTTCAGATCTCCTACTACCCGCACATGAGGCACATTGAATTGGGTCTTCACGACCTCCACTAGCTCACCTAATGTCTTAGGTTCCCTAAGGGGTCCCAAGCGTCCCAGACCGAGCGTACGGCCCTTTAAATCCATTGCATAGAGATCATAGGCCACTTCCTCATACGGATGAGCCTTAAGCATCGCCTGAACGACCTTACTTCTCAGACTTTGGGGTACGATGGTCTCAATACGCATTTCTTCCACACGTTCCATCTGCCCTTGGGTACCGATAAACGGTTGAGTCCCTTCACCAGGTACAAACGTTCCTGTACCTTCCGTGTTAAAGCTGCACTTGTTGTATTGACCGATACTCCCCGCTCCGGTTTCCAGAATGGCCTGAAGAACCTGTTCATGATGGGTACGAGGCACAAACACAGCCAGCTTGTACAGATGATCTGTGTGTACATCTTCCAGCGATTCTTTACTCTCGATGCCAAGTGCCTCGGCCATCCAGTCATTCATCCCACCCTCGGCCACATCCAGGTTTGTATGACTGATATAGACAGCAATATCATGCTTAATCAGCTTTTCATACAATTTACCCATAGGTGTATCTGTACTCAGTGACTTAACCGGACGGAAAATGATGGCGTGATGAGCGATAATCAGGTTGGCTCCAATGCGAATCGCTTCGTCCACCACTTCATCCGTCACATCCAAAGCTACTAACACGTGACTGATTTCTTTTTGCAAACTGCCAAGCTGGAGACCAATGCGGTCATCCGGTACAGCCAGATGTTTGGGAGCGAGTTGCTCCATCAGTTGAATTACAGTTTGACCTTTGGCAAACATGCCAAAACCTCCTTCAAGTTTGCGATAAGACGCTCTACCTCAGCCGCCTTGTCCCGGGAAGAATCCTGATCGGATTTGGAGATGGAGTTAACAACCCCTTGCAGCTTGATGATCTCACTTTCCCATTTGGCAAAAAATACATCCGATGGACGATCCACCAAATAAGGTCCCATCCGCAGCAGCAAATCTTCCGTTAATTCTGCCCCGCCTTGAAGCGGACGTGCACGATACACCTCTACATTGGCAATCGGGCTTACAGATTGTGGCATCGCCGTTATAATCTCATAAATCTTGCCATCTTCTTCGAGCAACTGTTCTGCTACAACCACCCAGTGATGCTCCAGTAACCAGCGTCTGAGGATATCCTCACCCACATTTGGTTGCAAAATAAGTAACTGGACTCCTTCCAGTTTGGATATACCTCTGTCCAAAATAGAAGCAATCAAGGCACCGCCCATACCTGCAATGGTGATGACATCCACTTCACCCGCAGAGATCACATCAAGACCGTCTCCACGACGCACCGTGATTTTTTCTCTCAGGCCAGCATCGCTGACTTGTTTGCATGCAGCATCATAAGGGCCAGGATTGACTTCCCCGGCTACTGCACTTGCAGCTTTCCCACTGCGGATTGCGGCTACTGGTAGCAACGCGTGGTCTGAACCGATATCAGCCATGCGGCTGCCATCGGGAATTTGATCATGTATTCGCTGTAATCGATTCGAAAGTTTCATGAAGCACCTACACCATTCATTTAATTTATTGATTTGCATTGAACAAGGAAAAGCGATAAAATAAAATCCAATAAAACATTTCAAGGATGAATTTCCAAAACCAAGAAATCAAGACGTTTAAATTAAAAATAAAGGAGACCCCGCCGCCGCTAAAGCGTCTTGCGGAAAGTCTCCCATAGTTCGATTATTCGAGGAAATCCTTGAGTCGTTTACTACGACTCGGGTGACGCAACTTACGAAGAGCCTTGGCTTCGATCTGACGAATACGCTCACGCGTAACACCAAATACCTTGCCGACTTCCTCCAGCGTTCTCGTCCGTCCATCGTCCAGACCAAAACGTAGACGAAGCACGTTCTCTTCACGTTCAGTCAATGTATCCAATACATCTTCAAGCTGTTCTTTCAGCAACTCATACGCAGCAGCATCCGCCGGAGCAAGTGCTTCCTGATCTTCAATGAAGTCACCCAGATGGGAATCATCTTCCTCACCAATTGGTGTTTCCAGAGAAACCGGTTCCTGTGCAATCTTCGTAATTTCACGAACTTTCTCTACACTCAGATCCATCTCAGCAGCGATTTCTTCTGGTGTCGGTTCACGCCCAAGTTCCTGCAACAGCTGACGGGATACCCGGATCAGCTTATTAATCGTCTCCACCATGTGCACAGGGATACGGATTGTACGCGCCTGGTCAGCAATAGCACGAGTGATCGCTTGGCGGATCCACCATGTAGCATACGTACTGAACTTGTATCCTTTTTTGTGGTCGAACTTCTCAACCGCTTTGATCAGACCCATATTACCTTCCTGAATCAAATCAAGGAACAACATTCCACGTCCAACGTAACGCTTGGCGATACTGACAACGAGCCGTAAGTTAGCTTCAGCCAGACGACGCTTGGCTTCTTCATCCCCGTTCTCAATCCGTTTAGCCAGTTGTACTTCATCATCTGCCGACAACAGTGGCACACGACCAATTTCCTTGAGGTACATACGGACAGGGTCATTGATTTTGATACCTGGCGGCAAGCTCAGATCATCATCAAAGTGGAATTCGTCCTCTCCCTCTCTGGTGTTGTTCTCGGAATCTTCACTAGGACGAAGTGTAACCTCTTCATTGTTTTCATTCACTACATCGATACCCAGATCGCTCAGTTGCTCATAGAACTCATCCATTTGCTCTGCATCCTGCTCAAAAGGAGAGAGTTTCTCTATAATTTCCTTGTAATTCAGCGAAGCTCTTTTTTTACCTGATTCAATCAATTGATCTTTAACCTGATCCAGTGTCAATTCTGTTTCTAGTTCAGTATGCTGATCATTCGCCATAATTCGACTCCCTCCTCCCTAGAAACATCTAATCATCAGACGTTCACTGTCTCTCTAGGGCAATCATTTCAATTGCAATCTGTGCCGCGCGTACAGAATCACCTGCCCGCTCTGCAGCAATCATTTCTTCTTTTTTCAAATCGTACTCTTTCTTACGCGGATGCTTCAGCACTTCCCTGATGCAATCATCGAGCATTTGAATACTCCATTCACCTGGACCATCCATCATCGAGATTGAACTGACCGTTTTTTCCAGGCGATCGTCATGCAGTGAAGACATAAAACGGCTTGTATCCGACGGTTTGCCTTGCGCATAGTAGGCATATAGATAAGCAGCAATAGCTGCATGATCCTCCAAGTTAAATGCTTCACCAAGATGTTCATTCACGTACTGGGCAGCCTCATCATCCTGCAACATCCAGGCAATCAGTTTGCGTTCGGCAGCGTGATAAGCCGGCAACAGATTAGGTGTAGGCACCTGCCTATTTTGTTGCCTACCATTATTCCACCTTTTCGGGTTATTATCCCCAAACTGGAGGTTATTTTTCATCGCCTCCCGTTCTTCATTACACTCCTGCTTCAATGTTTCGAAGGATACGTCCACTTCTGCAGCCAGTTCACGAAGATACACTTCCCTTTCTGTTGGAGAAGGTAAGGGTGCAATCAACTTTACTGCTTCTTTCGAATAGGCGATTTGTCCGCCACCCTCTAGCAGTATATGGCTTTTTTTTAAGTTTATAAGTTTAAATTTTGTAGTTGTCACGGCACCGTCCACAATCTGGTTTCGGAACCGTTCACCACCATGCTTCCGGATAAAATCATCTGGGTCAAGTCCCTCGGGAATGAGAGCCACTTTGACCTGCAATCCAGCTTCCTCAAGAATAGGGAAGTTTTTGAGTGCAGCAGCCTGTCCTGCTCTGTCGCCGTCATAACATATAATGACTTCGTCGCACATCCCTTTGAGCATCAGTGCCTGATTCTCGGTTAACGCAGTGCCCATTGCCGCTACACCATTCTGGATATCCTGGTCCCATGCGGAGATGACATCACCATATCCCTCGAATAAAATGGCTTGTCTTTGTTTGCGAATTGCATTTTTGGCATGATGCAAATTATAGAGAACACGGCTTTTGTTAAATAACCGGGTTTCCGGTGAATTTAGATACTTCGGTTGCCCATCTCCCAATATGCGTCCTGCAAATGCAATCGGCTTACCGCTCCTGCCATTAATCGGGAACATAATCCGGTCTCGGAATCGATCCACATATCCCTGACCTTCATTTCGCGGTGACAGAAGTCCACCCTTTTCCATCTCTTCGAGCGGATAGTTACGTTTCTCAAGAAATTGTACCAGTGTGTCCCAACGATTTGGTGCAAAACCAATCTGGAACTGGTCGATTAACTTGTCGCCAAAACCTCTTGAGCGTAAATACTCCATGGCTGACTTGCCGTGCTCTGTATTTTTCAACAAAAAATGATACAGCTTCGCGGTAAGCTCATAAGCTTCCAACAGACGTTCCGTCTCCGGATTCACATGAGCAGATTCACGCCCTTGCCAGTCCCCCATAGAGATGTGACTTTCTTCCGCCATCGTTTTGACAGCCTCGGGAAAGGATAACCCTTCGATTTCCATCCTGAATTTGATGGCATTTCCACCCGTGCCGCAACCGTAGCAGTAGAAAATTTGTTTCTCAGGTGTAACGGTGAACGAAGGCGTCTTCTCGGAATGAAAAGGACAGAGGCCTTTCATATACTTCCCCTGTTTGGTCAGATGCACAAATCGGCTCACCGTATCGACAATATCATTCTGCTGTAACACCGATTCAATAATACTTTCGGGTATACCGCCTTGTCCGGTACTCATCTCTGGCCACCTTCATCTCTTCAACACGTAAATATAATTCGATAAACTTACACATTCTCCTGCAAATCTTTTAAAAGTTTTGTCAGTTTATGTTGAAACATTTCTCGATCCTGCTCTGTGAAAGGCTTTGGGCCTTTCCCGTAATGGCCTCTTTTTCGCGCTTTGGCCGCAGTATGACGAGAATCCAACATGAAATCAATGTCACGATCGTTGAACTCACGACCACGAAAGGACAAAACATAACAACGTTTGCCAAGCGCAAGTGCCGCAAGTCCATAGTCCTGAGTGATAACTACATCATATGGCTTAATATGATTAGCAATATACAGGTCTGCGCTCTGATCACTGCGATCCACTTGCACGGTTCGTACCCCTTCTCCTCCTTGAAGCAAATGATCAAATGAAGAGACTAACAGTACGGGGATGTTGAAAAGGCGAGCGGTTTGCGCAATCTCGGTTTTGACCGGGCAAGCATCACCATCCACAACAATGTGGCGTATATTTAACTCACTCAAACCCAGACCACCCGGTTTCATAAAATAGCTGCATATTGTTATATACGACCCCGGCCAGGCAAAATCCTTCTGCCGGAACGAGGGAAATCAAAGGCTAAAATACGGAGCGGTTGTCAAAAATACATTTCACAACCCGTTCCGTATATTTATACCCTCATATATCCTTCTTTAATACTGAATTTTAGCTTTGCGCCAAGTCTGTGGAAAAGGACTCATGAAATACGCCAATTACCAAACCAACTTGGAAAAATCAGCAAATCCTTTCAAGTCACGATCAATAGCCGCGAGCAAGGCAAGTCGGTTCGCCCGAACAGCTTCATCTTCGGCCATAACCATGACCGAATCGAAGAATGAAGTAATACCATCCTTCCAGGCAGATGCAATAGCCAGTGCTTCAGCAGCATGATGCTGAGTCAACGCCTGACGATATTCTGCATTCGTTTTGCTCCATGCCTCATGGAGCTGACGTTCTCCATCTTCTGTGAACAGTTCTGGATGTACGGAAGCATTGGATGCTTTGGCAGCCAGATTACCGACACGGTTGAACGATTCAACCGTTGTTTTGAATGCGTCTCCTGTCATAACAGCCGCCATCAACGCTTCACCTTTTGGAACCACAGCGCTGATATCATCGAATCCGGAAGAAATTACGGCATCCACTACGTCGTAGCGAACTGTTTCGGACAACAATTTTTTCACACGAAGACCAAAGAAGTCTTGCAGATCTTTACGAACCTCTTCGTCTGCACGTTTCAACAGGTTCATCTGGGCATGTACTTGAAGTGCTACTCCGAACACGTCAGACAATGTCAGCGGAAGCTTGTGATCCAGCAAAATCTGTACAATACCTGCAGCCTGACGGCGCAGCGCGTAAGGATCCTGTGAACCCGTTGGAATAATATTGATGGAGAAACAACCCACGATTGTATCCATTTTGTCCGCAGCACTCACAATGGCACCAACAAGAGAAGCAGGGGATTGATCTCCAGCGAAACGTGGCTGATAGTGTTCAAATACCGCTTTGGCCACTTCTTCTTTTTCGCCAGCTTTACGAGCGTAATCCTCACCCATCACACCTTGCAGTTCCGGGAATTCTCCCACCATCAGTGTCACCAGATCGAATTTGCAGATATCTGCTGAGCGGCTAACGGATTCAGCAATATCACCGGATACTTGCAGTTTGGCAGCAAGTCCATCCGCAATCTTGCGAATACGGCGCACTTTATCTCCAACCGTTCCCAGTTCTTCCTGGAAGACGATACTTTCCAGCTTCGACAATGCATCCTTAATCTGTAGCTTCTGATCTTCCTCATAGAAGAACTTGGCATCAGACAGACGTGCACGCAGAACTTTTTCATTCCCTCTGGCAATAACGTCCAGTGAATCACTTCCGCCGTTACGTACCGTCACGAAGAATGGCAACAATTGTCCTTCATTGTCCAGTACAGGGAAATAACGCTGATGCTCACGCATGGAAGTAATCAATACTTCTTGTGGAATATTCAAGAATGAGGAGTCAAATGTCCCGAACAATACGGTAGGTGTTTCCACCAGGAACAGGACTTCCTCCAGCAAGTCTTCCTTAATCGCGATATCCCATTTTTTCTCCGCAGCCAGTGCCTGAATCTGGGATACAATCATCTGTTCACGTTCCTGGATATCAGCAATGACATGTTCGGAACGCAACACTTCCACGTATGAAGACGGAGTGGAGATCACAGCCTCCTTACCGAGGAAACGATGTCCGCGAGTTACATTACCCGACTTAATACCTGTCACTTCCAGATCGATAACCTCACTGCCGAGCATAGCCACAATCCAGCGGATTGGACGTACAAATTTGAAATCATAGGAAGCCCAACGCATGAATTTTGGGAACGTCATGGCATGTAATACAGAAAGTAACCCTTCGCCAACCACAGACGCCGTCTCCACACCTTTGCTGCTCTTCGTTGCATAGATATATTCGACACCGTTCAGTTCCTTGAACGTGAACTGGTCCGGTTCAACACCTTGACTGCGGGCGAATCCGAGTGCAGCCTTGCTCCAATTGCCACTGTCGTCCAGGGCAATTTTGCGTGAAGGACCTTTCACTTCTTCCTCGATATCTTCCTGCTTTTCAGCCACATTCTGAATCAAAACAGCCAGACGGCGCGGTGTAGCATATGCATTCACTTCACCATAAGCAATGCGGGATGCGTCAAGCCATTTCACGACACGCTCTTGCAGCTGTGCGATTGCTGCGCGCATAAAGCGTGCAGGTACTTCTTCCAGCCCGATTTCAAACAACAGATCCTTAGACATGCTCGGCTCCCCCTTTCTTGATCAGCGGGAAGCCTAGCTTCTCACGCTCTTCCATATATGTTGCAGCGACTTGGCGAGCCAGATTACGAACACGTGTGATGTAACCCGTACGTTCCGTTACACTGATGGCTCCACGTGCATCCAACAGGTTGAACGTGTGGGAACATTTCAGCACATAGTCATATGCCGGGAATACCAGATGCTGCGCCATGGCTTTGTTTGCTTCTTCTTCATGCATGTTGAAGAGTGTAAACAGCATTTTGACATCAGATACTTCAAACGTATATTTAGAGTGTTCGAGTTCTGGCTGACGGAATACATCACCATAAGTGATACCTTCCACCCATTCCAGATCAAACACATTCTCTTTATCTTGTATGTAAGAAGCCAAACGCTCCATACCATACGTAATTTCAACAGCTACCGGATTTGTCTCGATCCCACCAACCTGTTGGAAATACGTAAATTGCGTAATTTCCATTCCGTCCAACCATACTTCCCAACCAAGACCTGCACAACCAAGGGAAGGATTCTCCCAGTTATCTTCAACAAACCGAATATCATGTTTGAGCGGATCAATGCCAAGACGTTTCAGACTTTCCAGGTAAATTTCCTGAATATTGTCCGGAGAAGGCTTGATGATGACCTGGAACTGATGATGCTGGTACAGCCGGTTAGGGTTCTCACCATAACGTCCGTCCGAAGGACGACGGGAAGGCTCCACATAGGCCACTTTCCAAGGTTCGGGTCCAAGCGAGCGTAAAAAGGTCATCGGGTTCATCGTACCTGCCCCTTTTTCCGTATCGTATGGCTGGACAATAATACAGTTATGCTCGGCCCAGAATTGTTGCAGCGTTAGAATCATCTGCTGAAAATTCATAATCATGCTCCTTTTCAATGGTTTGTTAGCAAGCTTAGGACGGTGAAGACAACAATAAATAGCCCCCGTCCTACGCCTGTTGTACAGACGTAGGGACGAGAGCTATTCCCGCGGTTCCACCCTACTTGGCTTAGATCAAACAAGATGATCCTGTTCGTTCCAGCCCACTTTTCCGTGTCCATTCATGCTCCCGAGTGCCGTTTCAAAGATCGATTCAGCCAGGCTCCCACCATCCCCGGCTCGCTCATTCATGATTCCCAAGTGTTATACAACGACTTGTCTCCATAAATGTAATAAATCCAGTCTTTTACTTTCTCGTTCAATGCATGTCTCATAAAGAGAAATTATATTTCATAATATATAAAATCTAGTATGAAGTCAAGATATAGTTTCACTTCCACCAAAACGCCTCAAATCCCGTACTTCTCCATCTGATCGAGGAAAGAACGGGATTTAAGATTCAGACCGAGCTGATGATCCATAAAGGCACGCATCAACTTTTTGATCTCATCACGGGTAGACTCACTCACTGATATATTCCCCAAGCGCTGCAGATCCAACTGTGCGAACAAACGCAACAACTTCAGAGCCTTTGGACTAACTGACATCGCTGGAGGATCAAAATGTTTGCATGCTCGACACAAGACGCCACCAAGTCTGGGACTTATAAACAACTGCTCATCTGGTCGCTCCTGGTTGCAGGAGATGCACTCATCGAACTGTGGACCATATCCGGATGCCTGTAATATTTTCATTTCGTACAGACTTGTAATAACAACCGGATCTTTCTCTTCCTTCAACGCCTGCAAACACGCCTTTAACTGTTTGAACCAAAATGTACCTGTTTCCTCATCCTGAAGCACCCGATCCAATAGTTCACACGCATAAGAGGCATAAGAGGCCTTGACCAGATCTTCACGCAACTCATGATAAGATTCAACAATTTCTCCAGCGTTCAATGTGCCTAGACCTGTATTGCGAAAATATACATATTGACCATACGTAAACGGCTGCACCAGTGCAGCATGTCGGCTCTTGGGCTTTTTGGCACCGCGGACGAGTACCCCTACTTTCCCGCCGCTTTCGGTGCAAAGCGTAATGATTTTGTTCCCTTCGCCGTAGTCCATGCTGCGGATGACAATCCCTTCCACCCTGTATAGCATGCCTCGTCACCTAACCATTCCCGAATCAGCCAGTTATCCTTCAGCTTCTTCATCTTCAATCACTTCCCTTGCATTATCCGACTCCTGTCCTAACGAGTTACAAGCCTCGGTATATAACAAATAGGACTCTACATCCCCCGTCATCGCAAAAACCTTCCACGAAAAATCTCGCATCGGAATTTCATCCTCTCTTCGGAAATGACGTCTGCATCTACCAAATAGGATGGAGTCTTGCAAGGTAAACTATGTGTTGCAATTACTGGATACAATTCCGACGATTAGTCGCGGCCAAAGCCAAGGTCACGCAGAACTCGATCCTGATTTCTCCAGTCTTTTTTCACTTTAACCCACAGGTCCATGAAAATTTTGGAGCCAAGCAAATTCTGAATGTCGTGTCGAGCTCGTTTACCCACTTCTTTCAGAAGGGCACCTTGCTTGCCGATAATGATCCCTTTTTGGGAATCCCGTTCCACAAAAATGACTGCTGAGATATAAACGACACCATTATCTTGCACTTTCATATCTTCGATCGTTACAGCAATGGAGTGAGGCACTTCTTCACGAGTCATTTGCAGAATTTTCTCACGAATCAACTCGGCACATACAAACTGCTCCGGATGGTCAGTAACCTGGTCATCAGGATAGTACTGTGGACCTTCTGGCAAATACTTGCCGAGCTGTTCCAGCAACGTGCTGACATTGCTGCCAAGCATGGCAGAGACAGGAACGATTTCAGCGAAATCGTGAAGCTTGCGATACGTCTCAATGAGTGGCAGCAGTGCTTCCGGCTCAATTTTGTCAATTTTATTCATGACAAGAATGACAGGCGTACGGATATTTTTCAACTGTTCCGCAATATAACGGTCACCGCCACCCAAGCCTTCCGAAGCGTCGATCAGGAACAGTGCTGCTTCTACTTCTCCGAGCGTATTCAGAGCAGTCTGGTTCATGTAATCGCCAAGTTTGGATTGACGTTTGTGAATACCCGGTGTGTCCAGGAATACGATTTGCTGATGTTCGGATGTATACACCCCATGAATTTTATTACGTGTGGTTTGTGGCTTGTCCGACATAATCGCAATTTTCTGTCCGATCACTTGGTTCATCAGTGTGGATTTACCTACGTTTGGACGTCCAATAATGGCTACAAAACCGGATTTAAATGCTTGTTTTTTCATATGTTCCTCCTCAGGCGCCTAGGCCTGGAATATTGGTTTATTTTTTGGCAGAATTCAGATCAGAAGGCCCAAAAGCCCAAGGTAACAGTTCAGCAACGGTGGTCTCTTGCAGATCACCTTTCAAGTTCCCCAAGATGACTTTCATATCAGGTTCACACAGTTCGTACATGACCTGACGACATACGCCACATGGAGCAATCGGACCATCCGTGTCTCCCACAATGGCAATCGCTGTGAAGCTGCGAGGCTTCTGCCCACCTGCAATGGCACTAAACATCGCCGTACGCTCAGCACAATTACCTGGTGTATACGCAGCATTCTCAATATTACAACCATGATGCACATGACCTTCACTGTCAAGCAAAGCCGCGCCAACACCAAAATGGGAGTAAGGCGTATACGCCTTCGTACGTGCCTTAATTGCTTCTTGCATTAACAAACCGTTATCCATTAATATTCTCTCCCTTAGGGTGCAATATAAAGTTAGTACCTACGAATTAAGTTCAACCAAAGCCAATTTTACACTAGCCACTCCGAGTCCAGAATAACCCTTCGATCGCTGTTACCCCCAGATTTTTTGATTCACTTTTTCAACGTGAAAATCCGGGGATAAAGGCGAACGCTTCGCTTCTACAGGTTTATTTCTGTCCTCTTCGTTATCGTGTAATGTCAACAAGTTCAACTTAAAAAACGGTCTAACTTCACAAATTTGTGTAGTATTAAAATCACAAAACAAATCAAAACAAAATCAGTACAAACCTAGCCAGCTCATCACCGGCTTAATGAAAACGATACAACCGATGATGACGGCGAATACCGCAGCCAGCAGAACTGCCCCGGCCGCGGTATCCTTTGCCGCTTTTGCCAGCGGGTGGATATGGGGGTGTGCCAAGTCAACCGCTGCCTCTACAGCCGTGTTCATCAATTCAGTCACCAGGACCAAAAAGACAGCGGTCAGCACAAACATCCAATCCGTTCTTGAGATTCTGAAAAAAAAGCCGGCTAAACACATCAAAATAGCCACTCCCGTGTGAACTCTCACATTACGCTGAGTCCGCAACCCATATGCGATTCCTTCCGCAGCATTGCGGAATACCAGACCCCAGGAGCGTCTTCTCATTATCGTGTCAACCCGGCCTGGGCCAATACCGCTTCTTGTTTGCCCATCATTTCAGCCTCACTTGCTTCATCCTGATGGTCGTATCCAAGCAGGTGCAAGAAACCATGGACAAACAGAAAACCAAGTTCACGTTCAAATGAGTGTCCATACTCTTCACTTTGCAGGATGGTCCGTGGTACGGAAATGATGATGTCTCCAAGAACATCCGGCATTTCTTCCATTTCTTCATCTTCGTCCAGCTCATAGATAATATCGAGCTCTTCATCCACCGTCTCGTTCATTGCAAAAGACAATACATCCGTAGGACGGTCAATACCGCGATAATCACGGTTCAACTCATGAATCTGCTCATCGTTCACAAAAGTCAGAGCCACTTCCCCGTCTGCAACACCTTCCGCTTCTCCTGCGAGATTCAGCAACTGTTCCAACATTGCAATCATCGGTTCTGTAATTTCTTTATCCTGTTGTTCATTATTCCATGCCAGATTAAGACTCATTCTTTCATAACTCCTGTCTGCTCATATTAGAGGTTGTTCAAAAAAGCATTTCTAGCTTCATCCCATCTTCTCGGTACTGAAAACCGGCCTTTTTGAACACAAACTATTATTAAATTAGCCTGCTTCGGGTGAAGTTGGCTTTGGTTTCTTGATCTCCTCCGGATATTCTATCCTGGAGTGGAAGATACCCATCACCGTTTCCTTCAATGTTCTGGCAACGATATCCAGTTCACGCATCGTAAGGTCACAATCATTGAATTGATGATCGTCCAATCGTCCTTTAATAATCTTCTCAATCATGGACTCCACTTGCTCCACTGTCGGTTTGCGCAAAGATCTCACAGCAGCCTCCACACTATCGGCAATGCCAACAATAGCCGATTCCTTGGACTGAGCCTTCGGCCCAGGGTAACGGAAATCTTCTTCCGTGAAATCAGGCTCAACGCCTGCTTCTTCCGCCTGGCGCAGTGCTTTGTGATAGAAATAGTGGAGAAATGTCGTGCCGTGATGCTGTTCCGCAATATCCCGAATAGGTCTGGGCAGCTTGTAATCCTTCTGCATTTCCACCCCATCGCGCGCATGGGCAACGATAATGGATTTGCTCAGTTTAGGATCAATTGAATCATGTGGATTCTCCATATTGTTCTGATTTTCAATAAAATAGATGGGCCGCTTCGTCTTGCCAATATCATGATAATACGAACCGACTCGGCATAGCAATCCGTTAGCTCCTATGGCTTCTGCTGCTGCTTCGGACAGATTCCCTACCATAACGCTGTGATGATAGGTACCCGGTGTCTCCGTCAGCAACTTGCGAAGAAGCGGATGGTTCGGATTAGATAGTTCTACCAGTTTGAGCGCTGATAAAATGCCAAATGAAGTTTCGAAAAATGGCATCAGCCCAATGACCAGTATGGCAGTCAGCACGCCACCAGCAAATGCAAACCCAACGCCATACAGTGTCGTGGTTCGATTCCAATCTCCCGAGTCAATCAAAGCCAAGGTGAAGACGGCTATCGACCCGAACAGACAGACCATAATGGCCCCTTTCAGGATCGTTGATCGCTGGCTAGCCTTATGAGTTGCGAAGATCGCAACAAACGAAACCAATACAGCGAAGAAACCTAATTCGAAGTCAAAAAGTTGACCCTGATGGGTATTCAAAATAATGCTGGACAACATACCGATCAAAATCGAACATACAAAGGCAAGCGAGGTATCCAGTAACAAGGCAATTAACATCGCTCCTACCGCAACAGGTGCAAGGAAGCCAACATAAGACCTCTCATTGGTCTGGATAATCGCCGTCACATGCATAACCACAATCGTAATAATAAAAATGAGAACAAGCATCAACAGCTGGGCATTATTATACTTAAAATGTGTTCCGCTGCCTTGCTGAATATACATCAGAATGGCTGCTGACAACAGGCAGGAAAACATAAGAAGTCCAAGCTGCGGCCAGTAGTTCACTTCATTTTTCAGCAAATCATTCTCACCCAGCAAAGTATACATCTCCGGGGTGATCATCTCACCCTTGGCAACTAATGTGTCCCCTTGCTTGATAAAGACGGTTTGCGTGTTCTCACGCGCCTGTACTTTGGCTTCCTTAGTTCCCTCTTCATCGTAGAAGCGGTTCGCGGTCACCACAAGGCGAGCAAGCTCTTGCACGACCTCACGTTGCGTACGCTTACCAAGAGAGCTGACACTCACCATCTCGGCTACTTTGGCACGAGCAGTGGTTGCATCGCTGATCTGATCCGTCATTAACCGGGCAACAATATCCCTCGCAACCGGCTTCATCTCCTGGATATCATCCGATGTCAGACGTGAGATTTTGATGTAAGTTTCTTCGGGAATACGGTAGCTTTGCTCCTGTACCACATTTCTGATTTCTTCCAAAAGAGTCTCGGAGTATGTACCGGCTTTCCGATTATTATTGATATAGTTGGTCACAAAATCCTTCTGGCGCTGCGGAATTTCATCCCGATATATATCAATCTTGTCCTGACTTGAGATCTGATCATCCTGATTTAATCGATCTACACGATCAAGCAGGGTAGTCATCAAATTTTCGTTTCGCAACTGGACAATCTGAAATATCGGCTGTACCCGTTCAGCAGCTTCTTCCTGTGCTTTGAGTGTGGCCTTGTTATTCGGAATCTGCATGGGCGCAGCAATGTCCACTTCACTCCGTGTCCCTTCCTGAATATCATAGCGCTCAGGGAGCAGTTTGGAAGCCAGACTGACGTAGAAAAGAATCACCAGAAACAAAAACAGAAGATAGCGTGCCCACACGCTATACTTCCATCCTGTAGCCTTATTCTGAAAAGATTTGCCTTTTGACGGTTCCTTCGAGGTCACTTTAGACAATCCCTTTCTATGCTTGATTTTCTGCGGCGTGGTTGTAAGCCACGATAATTTTCTGGACAAGGGAATGCCGTACAACATCTTGCTCGGCAAAATAGACAAATCCAATCTCGTTAACTTCGTTCAAGATCGTATTCGCTTCCACAAGCCCGGATTTCTTACCACGCGGTAAATCAATCTGTGTCACGTCTCCGGTGATGACCATTTTGGAGCCAAAACCAAGACGGGTTAGAAACATCTTCATCTGTTCCGGCGTTGTGTTCTGTGCTTCATCCAGAATGATGAAGGAGTCATCCAGCGTACGCCCCCGCATGTAGGCGAGTGGCGCGATTTCGATTAACCCTCGCTCCAGTGCCTTCGCGGTCTGTTCCTGTCCCATAACGTCATACAGGGCATCGTACAGTGGTCTCAGATAAGGGTCTACCTTCTCCTGAAGATCACCTGGCAAAAATCCAAGACTCTCTCCCGCTTCAACAGCAGGCCGTGTGAGTACAATGCGTTTGACGCTGCCTTCTTTAATTGCGGCAACAGCCAGTACAACAGCAAGGTAGGTTTTACCCGTACCAGCAGGACCAATGCCAAATACAATATCACGTTTTTTAATTGTAGTTACATAGTGCTTCTGTCCAATGGTTTTAACACGGATTGGTTTACCTCGGTATGTCGTTGTAATCTCGCCCTTGAACAGATCCAATAGCTGGTCTGCCCGCATATCCTTGGCAAGTTCAATCGCATACTTCACATCTCTCTCGGTTAACACATATCCATTGCGTATCAATTGCAGTAACACATCAAATAATTGTTCAAGCGATTCCACCTGCTGTGCGTTGCCAAAAATCACAATCTCCGCTTCACGGGATGCAATCTGGGCGGGAATCTCGGATTCAATCAGTTTAAGAAAAGTATCTTGGGGTCCAAAAAGAGATTGGCCCTCTCCCGCACTCTGGAGGGAGATTTGTATGCTGCGTGTTTGCTCTGACAAATATCCTCATTCTCCTTGACTATGGACTAGCGGAAGTTCTTCCGCAATGCTTTCTTCTACTTCAAATAAGACTTTCATATAAACTTTACCATTCTCTTTCTTCTCATGCAAAATTTTTTCACTTATAATTTTTGTTCCTTTGCCGTTTTTGGCGGTAATATCGTTCCTTGCTCCTTCCAATCCTTTCGTTCTGGCCCATTCTATCGTCTGTTGTTGCTCATGCTCTCGGGTCTCCAGATCTTTCTCTGTCAGCCAACCCATGGGAAGTGTAAAGGATCGCCACGTTAATGGTTTATGATTACTCTCGGTATCAAATGAACTGAACGGTGTACTTCCGTACCCCCACAGTTGAATCGCCCAATTCCCCAGCACCATGTAAAAACGTTCTTTGCTCTCACCTGTCATTGTATTATGTTTTTGCACCAGCGGAACCTCTACCTGATACTCACGCCATACCAGACCACGAACTTCGCCTTTGGCAACGATGGTTTTGGTGTTCTCCTCATCCCCGAGAATCCCCGAGATCAATACCTGACCCTTTTTGACACGCATGTCCTTCTGAACAACAGGGCGTCCCTGCTCCGCATAGATTTGAGTGACCACAGCATCTGACTTACTGATCAGATGCCTGGGATTCAGCAATGGTTCGCGCTTTGGTTGCGCCGATTCTACGACCTGAATGGTAATGGTTGTCCCTTCTTTGCTCACGCCAATCCAGGTTACATCCGGCAGAGCGAGTGCAAGCTGCCTGGAGAGCTTGTCTTGGCTTTGCAAACGGAACCCCCATTGCAAAGGATATATGCCCTCTTTTTTCGCTGCTGCAAGCACCTCGTCGGTGGGAATGGTGACGTTACCCTTGACCTCCACACTCCATACCATGGACGACAACGCAAACAAAGCTGCCACAAAAAACAGCATACCCCCAAGAAAGAACTTCCTCCGCAATAATCGGGCCGCAAAAAAAGGGAAACCGCTGCGATGGGTTACTTTCACCCTGCAGCCTGTCCGTTTCAACACAGGACGCAACCTGAAAAAATGCGGCAGCAGAATGTTCATCTCTGCCACGCGTCCATCGTGAGCACGCAGGTTCCACACTTCCAGTCCCTGCTCTGCCACCGTGTTGATCAATGTTTCAATGTCTCCCCCAGTGACCGTGATTCGGACTGCTCCCCGCAGTTTGTACAGACTGGGCTGCTTCATCCGTTCCCCTCCACTCCATTCATATGAATATCCAGAATCGTTCCTTCAACAGCTACTTCATCCGGCAAAATGTTACGTATCACCAAGGCAGTTCCTTTGATCTCTAACTGGCCTTGGGAAAGAGCCAACACGATACGATCCGGCGTGAAATGGATGACACCGCGATGATTCTCTATATACAGTTGCTTACTGCCGATCAGGGTTAACCGTGGCATATCATAAAGCACATCCTGCGGCAGATCCAACACTTCACTGGTCCATCTGCGCAGCTTGCGGCTGATCCGGGTCATTCGAAGGTCTTCCCCCTTCCTCTACAGTTCAACTTATGCGCAGATTCATGAAATTATGAAAATTCCGGGGCGTGTTAGGGACGAATGTTGAGAAAAAAGGGTAGAACACAGAAAAAGCCGTCTCCGGCGGCTTTATGCTCACCAGAGACGGCTTTATTTCCGTCCAATAAATTGACTTGTTTACAGTTTTCCTCTTGTACCAAACGGTTGCTTGGAACGAGGGGAACCCAGTACTTCTGCCCACAGGACACCTGTACGAATATCAGCAGGACGAAGTGGAGACGCTCCCGATTCATCGGTGCTGGTCTCATCCCAACTGGAATCAGACACAACTGGCCGATTCGCAGAAGAGATGCGATTCAAGCGTTCTTCAATCAAGCGCTGCTGTTCTTCCATGCCTCTCATCTGTTCCTCAAGTGAATTTGCCATCGCACTCATCGTGCCCTCACTTCTGTAGTCAGTTGCGGGGCGAGAAGATGCAGCAGGCTCCGAATACGGCTCATCATACTGATTCTCATATTGCACGTCATCATACCGATCGTCATACTGTTCATCATAGCGAGGGTCTGTAGGTCCGGAAGACTGCTGCGGAGATGAATTGTCTCTTGAACGTTCATCCCGGCCTGAATCACCACTGCCTCCAAATGTAGGCATCCCGTTGGCAGGACGCTTTTTGTTCGGATCAGCCGATTTGGCAGCTTTCCCCAAGAATGAGAAGAGTGCAAAACCGATGACGGCCACAATATACAGATTATCAAAAATCCATTCAAATAGGCCCATATGCACTCACCGCCTATCTTCCGTTTTTGGAATCACCCTGATCGTTGGAATTCGAACCTTCACCAGGTTTTCCCAATGTGTTACGCATTTGAGTATCTGCTTCAATGTTCTTCAGGTTCATATAATCCATCACACCGATTTTACCGTTACGAAGTGCCTCAGCCATCGCCAAAGGTACTTGGGATTCGGATTCAACAACGCGTGCTCTCATTTCCACTACGCGTGCTTTCATCTCTTGCTCTTGGGCTACGGCCATTGCACGACGCTCTTCGGCTTTTGCCTGAGCGATACGTTTGTCAGCTTCTGCTTGCTCTGTTTGCAAGAAGGCACCAATGTTCTTACCTACATCAACGTCAGCAATATCAATGGACAGGATTTCAAAAGCAGTACCTGCATCCAAACCTTTGGACAATACGGTACGGGAGATCAGATCCGGATTTTCCAGGACGTCTTTGTGAGAATTGGAGGAACCGTTCGTACTTACGATACCTTCACCAACACGGGCGATGATCGTTTCTTCACCAGCACCACCAACGAGACGGTCAATATTGGCACGAACCGTAACCCGCGCTCTAACTTTAACTTCAATACCATCTTTGGCAACCGCAGACACAATCGGTGTTTCGATAACACGTGGGTTAACGCTCATCTGTACGGCTTGTAATACGTCACGACCTGCGAGGTCAATCGCAGCAGCACGTTCAAATTCGAGTGGAATGTTGGCACGTTGTGCAGCAATCAGAGCGTTTACAACACGGTCAACGTTACCACCGGCCAAGAAGTGACTTTCCAGTTGGTTCATTGAGAGTTTAAGACCGGCTTTAGTTGCTTTAATCATTGGATTAACGATACGGCTAGGCGTTACACGTCTCAGTCTCATCGCTACCAGTGTAATAATACTTACGCGTACGCCGGATGCAATCGCTGAAACCCAGAGCATAACCGGGAAAAAGCTGAAGAATACGCTCAATACGATAATACCTACTACCGCAATGAGCAAAATCGTAATCATAGATGTGTCCATTGTTTAATTTCCTCCATTTGCAATTTGAATTTGATAAAAATGTTTGAGAAGACACTCATGAGTCCGCTGCTAAATTAAAGAATACACCACCTCGCTGGCAGCTTCAGCATGTGGTTATGTACATTGCCGAAGCGTTAATCCGCTTCGACAACAGAGCGAGTTACACCGGCAAAGCTTGCTGAACCACAATCCGGGTACCTTCCGCTTTAATCACAATAATCGGAGTATCGATGGGAATAAAATCTCCGTCGGTCACAACGTCAATTCGTTCCCCTTCAAACATCGCTGTTCCAGAAGGACGAAGTGGTGTCAGACTGATTCCTTGCAGACCAACCAGCTCTTTACGTTCTGTGGCTGATGAATAACCCCGATCCGCAGACATGCTATCACTCAGTATGAAGCGATTCCATATCCCTCGATCCTTAAAGATAATTGAGATGATCGCAATGACTACCAGTGCTGCTCCAAAAGCGATACCTAGAGATACAAATGCATCACTCGTATCATAAGCAGCCCTTACAACACCGGCCACAAGCGCAATTGATCCCAAAATCCCCAGAATACCAAAGCTCGGAATAAACATCTCCAGAATCATCATGATGAGTCCAACGGTAAATAGCACCCATGTCTCTGCTCCGGCAAATCCCGCAATGTAATTACCCGAGAAATACAACACGAAACACACGATACCTACAATACCAGGAACTCCAAAACCAGGAACAATCAATTCAATGATCACACCCGCGATTCCGAGGAACAATAACACAGTCATCACAACCGGATTGGTAAGAAAAGAGGAGATATTCTCCGCTGTTGTTCGTTCTACCTTAAATACGTCATCCTGACTGTAACCGAGCCAAGCTGCCGCTTCTTCCGGTGTGTTGCTGATGTGGTCGGCATAACCAACTTTCAGCGCTTCTTCAGCCGAGAGAGCAATAATTTCACCTTTTTGCTTGGTTTTATTGATCTCTGGCATTTCAACAACGATGTTAACATCCGTCATTCCAGCTGCAATCTTGCCATCACGACCACTGATTTCAGCCGCTCCCTGCATTTTGCTTTTCCAAAATGCAACAAGCTTTGGATCATCAACATGTTTACCCGTACTGTCGACCATTGCTGCCGCACCAATCATACTGCCTGGTGACATTACGATCTTATCTGCATTCAGAGCCAGAAAACTCCCTGCTGAAGCAGCATCTCCACGAACAAATGCAACAGTCTCAATCGGACTGTCCTTAATTAGGGTACCCAATGCTTCTGCAGTGTCGACACGGCCTCCCGGCGTATTGATATCAAGAACGATCAGGCCAGCATTCATCTCTTCTGCTTGCTTGAACCCGCGTTCCATGAACTTGCCAAGTCCCTGCTCGATTGGTTTATCAACCGGAATAATATATACGGCACCACTCTTCTCAGCTGCATGCGCTGACGGTGATCCAATCCAGACAGGAAGCAACAGCGTCAGCAGCATTAAGAGCATCAATGGCCCCGTAAGCTTCTTCCGGCGCTTTCCCTTCACAATAGTCCCCCCTTTTCCATTAATGTTATACTGTCCAGCTTATGGTATTTATTACGTGCAATGCAACATTTCGTTTCAAAATCTTAAAATTATATTTGAAAACTCAATCAATTGCAAGAATAAAAATCCATAATAATATATATTAACCATTAAAAAGAAATTTCGTCATCCCAAGGACATCATGCCTTCTGATAAATGGAAAAAACACCTCCTGACAAGTCAGAAGGTGTTTATTGATTTGCTTTATTGCAGAAATTGTTGAACTGCTTGATTTACCAGTTTGCCGTCCGCTTTGCCTTTAACTTTCGGCATAAGGGCCGCCATGACTTTCCCCATCTCGGCTTTCGAAGAAGCACCGGTTTCCTGGATGGTCTGCTGTACAATAACTTTAATTTCTTCTTCGGTAAGCTGTGTGGGAAGGTACTGGATGAGTACTTCAATTTCCGCTTTTGCATTTGCCGCGAGATCTTCACGGCCCGCTTTGTCAAATTCTTGGAGGGCATCTTTGCGCTGTTTGATTTCACGACTCAGGATATCAAGCACTTCGTTGTCATCCAAATCTCTTTTCAAATCTATTTCAAGATTCTTGATCGTCGAACGAATCAACCGAATGTTGGAGAGTCTGAACTTGTCCTTACTCTTCATCGCTTGCTTCATATCTTCGTTCAATCGTTCGCTAAGATTCATGTAATTAAAATCCTCCTAAAACTTTCTCTTACGAGCAGCCTCGGACTTTTTCTTGCGCTTTACGCTTGGCTTCTCATAATGCTTACGTTTCTTCACCTCAGCCAATACGCCATCTTTAGCGATGGAGCGTTTAAAACGACGAAGTGCAGCATCAATAGTCTCGTTTTTGCGAACTTTAGTTTCAGACACCAGTTTTCCCTCCCTCCGACCAGACCGTCCAAGAGCAATAACACGGTTCATCATCTTACATTATAGGCGAAAGATAATAAAGGTGTCAACCTCAATGTAATGATCACTTATTTGAATCCATTTTATAACTCAAAGGTATTATGAAATGGATTCATTATATAAGCATTTGGTCACACATTCATGGATTTAATGCATATGACTAAATCCTCAATAGTAGTACCCATCAGCTCGTTTATTTGTGAGAATCGGACAGACTTGTTAACACGCCAAGTCTGGTACCACCCAACAAGTGGTAATGCAGATGATGAACGGTTTGTTCTCCATCCTTACCACAATTGTTGATTAATCGATATCCTGTTTCCTCCACGCCAAGACGCTTCGCCGCTTCTTGAGCAGCCAGATGAATCTCGCCGATCAATGGCAGATCTTCTGCAGTAACTTCATTCATGGAAGCAATATGTTTCTTCGGAATGACAAGAACATGTGTCGGTGCAGCGGGCTGGATGTCATGAAAAACGATAACATGGTCATTCTCCAGTACTTTATTGGAGGGAATGCTGCCCTCTACAATTTTGCAAAATAAGCAATCCATAGTTCATACCCTCCTTTGTATTCCAGTGTATGTATTCCCCTCTATCATACTAAAAGTAAAAACCCACGTCCAATCTTTAGACACACAACCAGGTATTCTAGGTCAACTCTCCATCTATCATCGAGCCGAACACTATACAACATTGGATTGTATACCAAGCTCTTTTATCGAAATATGGTTTTATCACGCACTTTTCCTAATTAAACAAATATGTATGGTTAATGACACACAAAAGGAGATTGGTTAATTTGACCGTTTATCAACATGTGCAGGAACTTATAGGTAATACACCTCTGCTTGAATTAACTCGTTATCCATTACCGGAAGGAATCCGCCTGTTCGCCAAACTGGAATTCATGAATCCCGGAGGAAGTGTGAAAGACCGGATCGGCAAGTTTTTATTGGAGAAGGCCTTGGCAAGAGGAGATGTTAAGCCAGGTGGAACAGTGATTGAAGCTACCGCTGGCAACACAGGAATTGGTCTTGCAATGGCGGCTGTAGGCCTGAATTTAAAGGTCATTTTCACGGTACCTCAGAAGTTCAGCTTTGAGAAGCAGCAGTTGATGAAAGCCCTCGGTGCTACGGTCGTCAACACACCCACATCCGAAGGAATCACTGGTGCCATACGCAAGGCGGAATCGCTGGCGAAAGAAATACCGGGTTCGTATATTCCAGGTCAGTTCTCCAATGCGGATAACCCACTCGCACATTATGAACATCTGGGCCCTGAGATTTGGCGTGATCTGAACGGGCAGGTGGATGTATATATCGCCGGAGCCGGGTCTGGCGGAACTTTCATGGGAGTATCTCGCTATTTGAAGGAGCAAAAACCGTTAATTAAAACATGTATCGTAGAACCCGAAGGTTCGATACTCGCAGGAGGTCCATCGGGACCACATCGTACAGAAGGAATAGGGGTCGAAACGTTATCTTCTTTTATGGATGTGAGTTACTTTGATGCCATTCATACGATCTCAGATGAAGATGCCTTTGAGCGGGTAAAGGATCTGGCCTTGTTGGAAGGCTTACTGGTAGGAAGTTCCTCAGGTGCAGCTATGCAAGCCGCATTAAACGAAGCTGTTCACGCAGCTCCCGGAAGTAACATCGTCGTTATTTTCCCGGATAGCAGCGAACGGTATTTAAGCCAAAATATCTATAATGGAGGACAATGAAATGAGACCAAAAACCAAGCTGATTCATGCAGGTATTGTTGGTGATACACACACTGGAGCAGTGAGTGTACCGATCTATCAAGTAAGCACGTATGAGCAAGAATCGGTTGGCGTACACAAAGGATACGAGTATTCACGAACAGGCAACCCTACCCGTCATGCGTTGGAAGAAGTCATTAAAGAACTGGAGGATGGCGTTCGAGGTTTTGCTTTTAGTTCGGGCATGGCTGCAATTCACGCTGTACTATCTCTGTTGAAAACTGGAGATCACGTCATTCTGACGGATGACGTATACGGCGGGACTTACCGCATTTTCACCAAGGTGCTGAATCGTCTGGGGATCGAGTCTACCTTTGTA
Organism: Paenibacillus sp. BGI2013; assembly: GCF_002843485.1. Taxonomy (NCBI): domain Bacteria; kingdom Bacillati; phylum Bacillota; class Bacilli; order Caryophanales; family Paenibacillaceae; genus Paenibacillus; species Paenibacillus sp. BGI2013. The sequence continues at coordinate 46,490 of NZ_PJFA01000013.1, read as the reverse complement.
GATACCACCTCACTACAAGCACTGGAGCAGGCTTTGCAATCCAATACAAAGGCCATTTATGTAGAAACACCTACCAATCCGTTACTCAAGGTCACCGATATTACTGCTGTAGCGAAATGGTCAAAACAACATGAATTGTTATTCATTGTGGACAACACGTTTAGTACGCCTTATTGGCAGACCCCGCTGGCTCTGGGAGCGGATATTGTATTGCATTCTGCAACGAAATACATCGGCGGTCATAGCGATGTCGTGGCAGGACTTGCGGTTGTCAACAGCGAGCAACTTGGTGAAGATCTGCATTTTATTCAAAATGCAATTGGCGCAGTCCTGGGCCCTATGGATTCCTGGCTATTAATGCGAGGTCTTAAAACATTGGGATTACGGATGGAAGCGCAAGAACGCAATACAGAGCAGCTTGTGACATTTTTGAATCAACATCCAGCAGTAAGCAAAGTTTATTATCCCGGGTTGCCCGACCATTCACAGCATAAGCTTGCTTCCACGCAAGCGAGAGGTTATGGCGGTATGGTTTCCTTTGATGTAGGCAGTGCTGAAAAAGTAGATGACGTGTTAAGCAAAGTCCGTTATTTCACATTGGCTGAAAGTCTGGGCGCGGTGGAAAGTTTAATTTCTGTCCCTGCCCGAATGACACATGCTTCCATTCCCTATGAACGTCGGCAAGAATTGGGGATCACGGATGGTTTGATTCGTATCTCCGTTGGGATCGAGGATGTTGAGGATTTACTTGAGGATATGAAATCTGCATTAAGTTGAGGGCATATTTTGAAGTCCATGCTGGCTGAAACTTGCGAATGGGTAGTTGACCATTTTCTAAGGAACACAGGACGTCTTATTTGGCGTTCAGACCCACATTTGAAATTATAAGGGACATCAGGCACGTTATTTCTCGAAATAACTCAAAGAAATGCTGATTGCGGCTCTTTATTCGGTTATAACGTGTATCAGATTCCTTAAAATTCTGAGGGCGCTTCAAAGCCTTGAATAAGATGCCTGAGATTCGTCAGTACTCACACATCATGCTTTGCTCCTCCAACCGCGGGTAAGAGAACAGCATCGATTCCACACGAATCGAAGCTTTTTATCGGAATAGAGAATTAAAGCTATGCGGTGTCTTGATCATTTGCTCGCACATAGAAACGTTCTCGCATATTCAGGATGCAGTACACCAATTGCTGCTGCGTACACGTTCAGGTCAGGTTCTGCTTTCAGCAAGTTTGAATACACATTCTGTGCTACCCGTTTTTATTCGCTCTTACACTAATTAGGTTCAAAAAAAGGTCATACCTTACAGAAGTTCGCTTCTGCACAGGCATGACCTTTTTGGATATTCGGTATGTTGCCAGTTGTATTGCAATGACTATCGCGATACATCAGGCTGAGACTACATATGTGATAAGACCTCTCTATTTCATGCTGTACGGTACCATGAATGAAACATCCATCCTCAGCTTGTTATTTTCAAGATTTTCATAAGAAGCATGAGAATGAATCACGTTAGTTATGACTGTTTTTTCAATTTTAATAGTACGGTAAAAGGGTTAACGCTGTAAGCGCAAATAACGGGAGCACCAGTCGGTTAAAACGTCTACGGCCATAACCATAATACGGATAAGGCGTAGGGTAGCCGTAACCTGGATAAAATCCGCGAGTATGACCTATTGGATAGTTCGCTCCCGGCATTGCATTTGGAGCCCAGTTCGCATGATTCACCATGGCTTCCGGTCCAACGGGAACAGCCAGATAGATCATTTCGTCATCCACATTTTCCATAATGCCATCGTAGTGCATACCGTCATTCATCTGTACACATACATAACGGTGCATGTGTTCCTTACATATTTTCTTTGCTTCCACTTTTTCCACTTGCCAACGCCTCCCTGATTCTGCTCTTGATCACCTTTTCATGGTATTCAGAACTGGGCGAATTGACACTACTGACGAAAAAACACAAAAAAAGAAGCACCCCGTGAGCGGCTTCCTTGGAAGTCTGCTGCGCGGACATCTATTCAGGAAACGTCCTGATCAGATGTCCACCGGGGTACTTAAATAAAGTTTGTCGGCTTAACTGTAGTATAACAGCGGGATGAACCTGTATCTGTGATGTAACTCACTCCGCTAAGTTATCAAAGCAAGAAAAGAAATATTTTCACAAAAATAATATTACGTAATCGTGCGTGTTTAATAGGCACCATTCGTAATCAAAAGCGGACTTTTTGAACAACCTCTAATATTCATTTTGCTTGGACTATTAGAGGCACTTCTATGATCTATATTGCTTACACATTGCCCTCTACAGAGTCTCCAAGACCACACGTGAGCCGTTTCCGGCCTCACCTGCTGGAATCACCACAAGTTTGCGCGGCAAGCGTGCACGCAGTTCAGGCACGTGACTGATTACACCAACAGCCAATCGGTCGTCATGCAATTTTTCCAGAGACGTAATGACGGTATCCAACAGCTCAGGGTCAAGTGTACCAAACCCTTCATCCAGGAAGAAGAATTGAAGTGGGTACTGACCTCGCAGCTGAATCTGGGCCGACAGTGCCAAGGCCAGTGACAACGAAGTCAGAAACGTCTCGCCACCTGATAACGTTGATACCGGTCGTTTGACACCCCCGTTGGCATCATCACAAATTACAAAACCACCACCGGAATCCACCTCCAGTGAATAACGTTGTTTGGTCAGGAAACGCAGACGCTGAGATGCCGCATGACTAACCTGCATCAGTTGTTCTTCGGCAATATACTCGACAAAAGCATTGCCTCTGAACGCGGATTGCAGTTTGCTGAGCAGTTCGCCTTGGCGGCTTACCTCCACCCGCTTGTTCTCCAGTTCGGTCCAGCGAACATGTCGCTGCTCTACATCCTCCAGATCACGTTCTGCGCGTGCTTTGGCACGAAGCGCAGCTTCATCCTCAATCCGAACCTGCTGCAAACGTTCGGTGCAGGCTAACCACTGTTCCTCTGATACGACAGCACCATCCAGCTTTTGTTCCAATTCACGCAACTGGGATGCCAGTTCACGCTCACGTTCACGGTGCTGCTGGATCTCCCCTGCCAGTCGCTCTGCTTCCTGTGAAGGAATTGCCGCGGATACAACAGCATCATCCGAGTCAAACGGAGATTGTTCCAGCAATTGCTTCCACCGTTCCTGTGCCTGTTGCAGGTGTTCTGTGGCCGAGGCGGCTGCCTGTTGAGCCATAACGTCTTTTTTAGCTGATTCCTGCTTCAGCGTGTCCGCTTCTTTGAAGCGTTGTACCGAGTCCGAAGCTGTTTTCCGCAGTCCATCCAGACGAGCCTGAGCCGCAGTAATCAGATCTTCTACCCGTTGCTCCCCAACCCACTGGCGCAAGCGTTCTTCCTTCTCGGCCAGCTGTTTGCTATTGCCCTGCCACTCCGTTTGCCACTGAATCAGTTGTTTGTCCAATTCCACCAGCTTCTGCTGGAGAGATTGAATGATTTGGTCTTTTTCCTCAAGGAACGTCACGCTTTTGTTCAGACGTTCCTTGATGTCTTCGGCGCGCGCATCGCGCTCCTGCATCGCCTGATAGAGGGCCTTGGCCTCCTCCTGAGCGATGCCCGGTAGTTCCGCGGCCCAGCGGCTCTGCAAAGTAGCCGCTGCGGCCTCGCTCTCGGCCAGCTTGCGCTCCGCCTGAGTGAGCCCGGCACGGCCGGCCTCTTGCGCAGCTGCCGCTTCCATGCGGCGCTGCTGCGCGCCCACAGCCGCCTGCTGCAACGCGGCGGCTTCGGCCTGGAGCGGCGCTGCTGCGGTAGCCAGCGCCTGCGCGGCTTCGCGCAGCGCAGCGGCACGCGATGCCCAGCCTGCCGGGGAGCGCCCGTGTTCGGGCGACCCGGCGGGCTCGGGCTCCGCTGCCGCAGGCGCGGCCTCGGCTGCGGCCGGAGCTTCGCCGGCCGCAGCGCCAAGCTGCGTCAGCAGGCTGCGACGTTCGTGCAGCTGCTGGCGCAGCCCAAAGCGCAGCTCCTGCAGCTCCGCGTGCAGGCTGCGCAGCAGTTCCAGGTCCGCGTCGCCTGCGTGCGGACCTTCTCCCGGCGGCGCAGCCGGGAGCGGGTGATGCGGCGAGCCGCACACCGGGCATGGCTCGCCGTCGTGCAGTTCGGCGCGCAAAGCGGAGGACAGCCGGTGTAGCTCCTGCTCGCGCATCGTGCCACGCAGCCGTTCCTCCGCAAGGGCCAGCAGGCTTTGTTCGCGGCTAATATCCTGCTCACAGGCAAGCAAGGCCTCAAGACCTGCTGACGCCTGTTCTACCAGATGCTGACGCTGATCACTCAGGCGTTTTTCTTCCTCAGCCGCCGCCTTCAGCTTGTCGGCTCCCTGTTCTGCCGATTGCTTATAGGCTTGCATGTCAGCCTTATTTTGCTGCAACTGCTCCGCGGCAGTATCCACACGATGTTTCAGTTCTAGCGCAGCTTGAAGTTGCCTGCGTTCCTCTGACTTCACTTCATTTGGCTTGAGGCTCTCCTGTAGTTCCTCTCGCCGTTTGCGTCCGCGCTGTTGCAGTTCCTTTTCTTTCTCAAGCTGCTGTCCCAGCGTAGTTTGTTCGCTCTGCCCCTGTTCCAGCAACTGCGCGAGGCGCGAGCAATCGGCTTGAAGTCCGTCCCGTTCACGTTGCAGCTCTTTCGCTTGTTCGAGTTGCTCCAGGCGCAGCAGAAGTTTCGGTTCTTCCTCAGTCATTTGCTTGCGTGCCGTCTCAGCCTTCTCCGCTTCCTGAACAGCCAGACGCTCATGTTCCAGTGCTTGCTGATGAGCTGTCTCGGCAGTATCCTGCCGCTGCTTCTGTGTAGTCATGGCATCTCGAACCGTCTGCAATGCAGGCAGTATTGCATCTGCCGCAACGGATTGTTTCAGCCGTTGTTCGCCTACCTCTATCTGTGGTTCCAGTGCTTTCAGCTTCTGCTGTTCATCCGTCCGGGCCTGCCGTTCGTTACTTAACTCACGAATTTTGCCCAGTTGTTCAGCTTCCTTCACAGCTTCATCCAGCGCTTTGCGGGACAATTCAGACTGCTGAACAGCGTTTTGAAGAAGACGTTTCGTTTCTTCCAGCGTCTCCTTGCTGGCATTCCCAAGTCCCTGTTGCTCCGCAGCAAGAGATTGGTGAACCATATCATTATCCTTAACCCGCCGACTTAATTTGATGGCCAGCTGATCCCCATACTTCTCCAGATGGAACAATCGTTGCAGCATCTGACGACGTTCACTGCCTTTGAGTGACAAAAACTCGGCAAACTTCCCTTGCGGAAGCACCACTGCCCGTGTAAAATCATCCATCTTCAAACCGATCACATCTTCAACGCAGCGATTCACATCTGCCAATTTGTCGGCAAGTACCTGTTCTTCGCCATTAACCGTCTCTATGAATTTGCTGATTGTGTTACTCACCGAAACTTCATTATTTCGTTTGAAACGTCGCTCTACCCGGAACCTTCGAGTGCCTTCCGCCGACATCAGTTCAAATGTAAAAGCAACCGACAACGAATCCTCTGCATGATTCATAATGCCTTGCGTCCCGTTCACCGCGCGTTCCACTTTTCCGTACATGGCGAGTGTGATGGCATCGAGCAAAGAAGATTTACCACTACCCGTTGGACCGAAAATACCGAATAGTCCCGTCTCCGTCAGCACGGTAAAATCAATCTCCTGCATCTCCCGATAACTTTGCAGTCCGGCAACTTTTAATAAAATCGGCTTCATCTTTCCTCGACCTCCTCACGCGCACCCGGCTCGTCTTCATCCACAAGTTCCAGGAAAAGCTGTACCAGGCTGTCTTCCGGTTGTGCACCACCGGTCTGACGCTGATAAAATTTACGGAACAGTTCATGCACAGGTAGCTCGGATCGTTGCTCCAAAAGTCCTGCTGCAGCCATCTCGGGATACACCGGGCGAATATGGATGATACCTTCATGTGATTTTCGCAGCTGCTGAATCTCCTTCAGGGACATCGCTTCGTCCAGCCACACTTCCATGTCGATAAAAGCCTGTGGATCACGCCCCTCATCCAGCCAGCGATATACTTCTGCCAGACCACCACGGGCCTGCCAACGTACAAGCGGACGCCCGGACGTTAACAAAACTTCTTCTACCTGTGCTGCTCCACCCGGCGCCAGATCAACCATCGTGACAGACTTGCTCTGCCCTGCTTCCGAGAAGCTGTAGGCGAGAGGAGAACCGCTATATCGAATCACACCGTCTCCTTTGACAGCCTGTGCACGATGGAGATGCCCAAGCGCCGTGTATTGCGCACCAGTCGCTAAAGATGATGGATCCACCGTGTAGGCCCCACCGATTTGAATCGGACGTTCCGAATCACTCTCAAGTCCGCCGAGCACATAGATATGGCTCATGGCCAAGTTCACTGTATCCGGGCGAAAAGAAGCTGCCAGACGCTGCATTAACATGCCCACCCGGTGACTGTATGCCTGACGAAGCACATTTTCGTCCCCATCTGTTGTCAGCAATTCATTCAATCTGGCTTCAGAAGGATAAGGTAATGCGGCAATCTGTGCAATTTCTCCGGTTCGCTTTGCATGGATGGTTACCGCTTCTGAAGTAGGCATCCCTACGAGTGTAATGCCCTGTCTGTTCACAAGTGGAGTTACAGAAGCTACACGTTCTGGCTGATCATGATTTCCAGCAATCACCACGAGGGGTCTTCCATGCTCCGTCAGACGCGCTGCCGCTTCATAAAAAAGTTGTTCCGCCGCTGCGGGAGGATTCACCGAATCATACACATCTCCGGCCATCAATATGGCATCCGCCTGTTGCTCATCAGCGACCCTGACGAGTTCATCAACGAAATCTTCCTGTTCACGCAGTCGGCTTCGTCCTTCCAGCGTTTTTCCCAAATGCCAGTCCCCTGTATGCAAAATACGCATCGTCCGTTCCACCCCTCTCCCATGTGATATCCATGGTTTTAAATTCCGATCTTTTACAATTTCACTGCATGTCCACCATCAAAAAAGTACAGCCATTTCCGGTCAACTTTCCGACCCAATATATCTTCAATGGCCCGTCCATACAGATCTAGCTGGAAGCGATAATTTTTGGTGAGTTCATCCAAACCACCACGATGCTCCAATACCCGATCCGTCTTGTAATCAAGCAAGACAAGCTCGCCGTCCACCTCATACAGACAATCGATAATCCCCTGTACAAGCACGGTTTCATTTTCAATCGTTGCCTGCATTTTGCTATCTTCATTTATTATCTGCATATCTGAGTTCGCCGCCCGTTCATGTAGCCATTCCACAGGGGACTGATGTGCCGGAAGTCCATACACAAACGGAATCTCCCGTTTCACCCACGCTGCACGCAATAATTCTTTCCCTGGTTCTGTATTGAAAAATCCGGCCAGTTCTTCAGGTTCGATAGCCGCAGCATGATGGGGCAGCAAAATCTGAAGCTTAATCAATCGCTCAATTGTCTGTTCAATAAGTTGTGAATCAACAGATGATCCATCTATAGGAAGATGCTGCATCAACGTATGATACACGTTCCCCCGTTCTGCCCCTGTCAACTGCGTTGCCTCCATGAATTTGGGACGACGCAGGTGCAGTTTGAAAGACGTACCTGCAGATCCCGCATCCGGAAGGTTCACCGTACCGTTTGAATCTGTCCGTGATCCAGTCTCACGCTCGTTAGATTCATCGGATACGCCACGTAGTACATGGCCTGCTTCATCTTTGGTGTAATTGATTTCTGGGTTGTTGTGAGCCAATAATTTCTCGGACTGTTCTCCCAGTTCCTCCATCACCTCTACGGACTGGATATCCTGCATCGCAAGTAACGTTTTCAACTCCGTGACAGATGTACTGGCTGCTACTTGAGTTGCTGCTTCATAGGGGTACGTCCATGAAAGTCGTTGATCAACCTCGTTGATCAGCCGTGTCTCCTCTTGTTGAAGAGCTACTATGTCTGCACCTTCATCTCCAATGTTTTGGTTAGCCGTATCTTGTGCACTCTTCGTCAGCTCTTCTACAGTTGAAGATGTAACCAACTTCACGGGTTGGACGGCTTTTAGTGCAGCAATTCGTTCTTTCCGTACCTCATTTATCCCGTCTTCTTCTCCGAGTGTCAGATCTACCATATGGTCACGGGATACCTGATCTGCGGAAATAATAGAGATCGCCCATCGTGATTGATCATCTGCAAGACAAGCTGAGAACGAATCATTGCTTCCAGCAAGTTCACGCAGCACAGCCGCATCTGGATGTCTCATCAGGGATGGTCCAATCCAGTCCAGGTAACTCCGTCCAGCAGCAAGCAGATAGTCTGGCAATGCCAATTCAGGGCTATCCTTGACCTGAGACCACGCGAGCGCTTTTTTCGCGGCATCTTTTACAGTACCCAGCAGAATCATTTTCTCTTTGGGACGGGTCAACGCAACATACAGCACACGCATCTCTTCAGCAAGCAGTTCAAATTGCGCACGACGACGAATCGCCAGATTGGCTAATGTAGGATAGGCAACCCGATTCTCACGATCCACAAACCTCGGGCCAAATCCCAATTCCTTATGCATTAGAAACGGTGCGTTCAAGTCTTGCTGATTAAACATCTTGGATATGCCACCGACAAAGACAATTGGAAACTCCAAACCCTTACTCCGGTGAATCGTCATGATACGTACGGCGTTGTCCTGCTCACCAGAACTACTTGCTACAGTCCCGAGGTCTCCCCCGTTTTCCCGCAGTCTGGAAACATAGGTCAGGAAACGGAACAAGCCGCGATTCGCAGTTGATTCCTCATATTGTCGTGCGCGGTCGTACAATGCCTTAAGATTACTTTGACGTTGCAGCCCTCCTGGAAGACCACCAACCCAGTCCAAATAACCGGTTTCCCGATACATACGCCAGATCAGTTCACTTAGACTGCCTTGCCTTGCCTCAAGTCTCCACTGCTCCAATTGACGCATAAAACGAATTAACTTTTGCTGTAATTCCGAGCCTGAGATCTCCGTTATGCCCAAATCCTCACTTGCATGTCCCGCAACACCAGCATCTTGCATTCCATCTGTATGCAATGTATGCACATCGGATTCATAGACATCATCCAGGATCTCTGCCTCGACTGAAGCTGCTGTCTCCCGCTGTCCCTGTTCCATCTCTGCCCAGGCTTCCGGCCACTGCAACTGGACCATATTGGAATCAGGATGATTATCCTGCCGGGATTGTTGTACAGCATTAGTGGAGGAATCGCTCCAATCTCCCGCAGCCGATATAACCGCATCATAGAATGACTGTCTTTTGTCACCAAGCCGAATCTGTGCCAGTTCCTCTTCATCCAGTCCAACAATCGGGGAACGAAGCACGGAAGCAAGCGGAATATCCTGCCTTGGATTATCAACAAGCTGAAGCAGAGACATCATGATTTCCACTTCTGTAGCCTGAAAATAGCCCTTGCTCTGTTCTCCTCCAGCAGGAATTCCCTGCTGTCTGAACTCCTCAATCATGAGCGGAGCCCACATCAAGGTTGAACGCAGCAAGATGACCATGTCACCGTAACGTGCCGGGCGCATCGTTTGCAGAGCTTTGTCATATACATGAAGGGCAGGTTTGTCCGTGTCTCCAACCATCTCCCGAATACGCCTTGCGATTGCCCTCGCTTCCAACTGGGCTGTTTCAAGTTCGGCACTCTCCAGTTCTGCGGAGACCGATGCATCCCCATTCTCATCCGTACTCTCTGTCAGATCAGGACCACCACCCTGACGATCGATCAGCATGAGTTCAGGTGTATACGCCTCATCACCAAGTGTTTCTGACGGGAAGGTAGCCCCATATGCCAGTTGAGCTCGTTCATCGTAAGCAATCTCTGCCACACCTTCGTTCATGAGTTGCCGGAATATCATATTGACCGAATGCACGACTTCTGCTCGACTACGAAAATTCCGCGCAAGATCAATACGTTGACCTGTACGATGCAGACGTTCTTCCACCATTCCGTCCTCATTTGTGCTCGCTCCATACTGGCGATACTTGTTCATAAACAGACCTGGCTCAGCCAACCGGAAACGGTAGATACTCTGTTTGACATCACCGACCATGAATCGGTTACCCGGGTTTTCTCTGGAGATCAGTTTCACGATATCTTCCTGAACCGTATTGGTATCCTGATATTCATCAAGCAACACTTCATCGAATCGCGAACGGTACTCCATAGCCGCATCGGAAGGCATCGACAGTTCAGGCGTTGAATCCTCATGTCGCAAAATGTGAAGACAGTAATGCTCCAGATCACTGAAGTCAACTTGCCCACGTTCCTGTTTGGCCTGTCGATAACGTTCTCCAAATGTACTAACCAACCTCGACAACTCCTGCATGAGTGGTGCCGCTTGCTCCAACTCCTGCCAGAACGCAAACGCACTTCTCCCGAACAATGAACCTTTCAGGTCGGTAACTGCCTTTTTCGCGGCCTCACGGAGTTCCTTCACCTGATCCTGTAAAGCCGGGTCTGTTTGATCCTTTTTGCAAGGTTTCAGTTTGCCAAATGCAGCGGGTTGAAACACTTCAGGCAACCTCTCCCATGGCATAATCTCAACCGCAGACAACAGTTCTTCTACCATCACCAGGTCTTCTTTTAACGTATCTGCATAAGGTGCCGGACCTTCATGCTGCATGGAAATATGAATGCCTTGACGGAGCAATCCTGCTGCACCACTTAAAGCAAGAGCCGCATCACGCAAAATACTCTGAACCCATGCTGAATGTCCAAGTGCCTCTACACTTTCCACCTGAAAAGCAGACGCCATCTCTGAGAGCCAATGATCCGGCCAGGAATGACTGCGGGAGAAATCATACAAACGTTGCACCAGTCGATGCATCGCATCATCGTTTCGTTCTCCACTGAACCAGTCTACTAATTCGCGGAATGTACTCCCTTCATCTTCTTCGCCATACTTTTCCTCAAATAGTTCTTCAAGCAGTTCCTGCCGCATGATTTCCGCTTCATTTTCATTCAGGATACGGAAAGCCGGGTTCAACGGAATTTGCTGATAATAACGGCGAATGACTTCCATACAGAATGAATGCAGCGTTGTAATAGATGCCCGTCCAAGCAACGACAGCTGCTTACGCAGATGCTCTTCTCCAGGCTGTTCTTCCAGCGCACGTTCCAACGCTTCCCGAATCCGTTGTTTCATCTCGGCGGCGGCCGCTTTGGTAAACGTAGCTACAAGTAAACGATCCACACTGTATCCTTGGGAGGGATCTGCGATCTTGCGAATAATTCGTTCAACCAGCACGGCTGTCTTGCCTGATCCCGCCGCTGCGGCAACCAGTATGTCTTCTCCGCTTTCCGAGATGGCACTCCACTGGTCATCACTCCAGAAGCTACCCTCCGGTTTTGGCATATTCGTCATGATGTTTCCCCTCCCTTGGTGTGAGATAACATATCCCAGATTTGCTGTTTGCCCGGTTTGGACAACAGGTTATACTCATTTCCTTCTATATTCTCATCAAACTGACAAACAGGCTTATACGGACAGAACGTGCACGCCACTTCCTGCTGAATACGATAAGGCTCAATGGCCACATCCCCATCCGTAATTCGGGTACCAATCTCACGGATATTACTGCGAACCGAAGCAAGCAGCGTATCCCATTGCTCTGGCGTAGCTACAGCGGCGCTACTATAAAAGCTTCCGTCCGCCTTAAGAGCAACTGGAATAATAGCTGAATATCCCTTATCCAGGGTGTTGTCCATTTGAGCGATTGCGTCCCGATCAGCCAGAAGCAAACCTTTCATTTTGAACCGTTTCAGTAGTTCTTGTCCTGCCTGCTCTGATGTCATGCCGTTTGCAGATTGCAACAGCGGGTTATGCACATGGAAATACAACGTTCCTCCCGGCATCGCCGTTTCCCCAAGCCATTCTTCGGCAGCACTAAGCAGCACCTCCAGATAGGTGAGCATTTGCAATGACAGACCATAGTACACTTCATGTAACTTGAGGTCCGTCTGGCTTGATTTATAGTCAATGACACGCAGGAGCAGACCATTCTCTCCTTCTGCGACATCTACACGGTCAATTCGACCCACGATCTCCATCACACAGCCGTTCTCCAGTTCAAAACGTAGTGGCGGCAGTGTTTTATCGGGTCCAAAATCAAGCTCCAATCCAATCGGTTCAAAACTTCCACGTCTGGACTGTTCACCAAGAATAACCGATGCCCGGCTAACAATGTCCTTCAATTTGCGGAAAATATAACCGTATCGCTTGGTGCTTAGCAAAATCTCCCCTTGCAGCTGTGGTGCAATCTGCTCCACAGTTTGCTCGGCTTCCTGACGACATTGGTCTGGAGTCAAACTGCCCCAACTACGATTTTCTTCGCGCAATCGCATAGCCAACTGGCTTAGTGCAGCATGAAACAGCTGTCCGATATCAGGAGCCTGAAGGCGGTACAATTGCCGTTCTTTGAGACGCAGCCCATGCGAAGCAAAATGGGAGAACGGACAAGCGACGAACCGCTCCATTCGCGAGACACTCGTCCTCACCTCTGTACCATACAGTCTGCGACTGGTAGCTGTACGTAGTGGTAATGCCCGATTACGATAAAAGATTGATCCCATCAACCGTTCCAGCTGAGGTCTGCTTGTCTCTCGAGATACATGCCAATTGTAGACCGCCCACCACATTTCAGGGATGTCTTCTCCGCGGCGCCATTTGCGCAATTGTCCAATAAGCGTTGACAGACTCTGACCCGGATGGGTGACATAGGACCAATGCGCTTCTTCCGAGTTCGCAACCGGTGGTTGAGCGAGCAATGGCTGTTCTTGTAGACCAAACATCTTCCGTACATGGCGGACAATCTCGGAAGGAAGCAGTGCTTTCCCCTCATCATCAGCAACCGGGTAACTCAGCCACAACTGGCTGCTTGCGGCTGTAAGTGCCGTATAGATCAGAAAACGTTCATCCAGCATCTGCCTTGTTGCACCTGGTCCAAGCGCCACACCTCTTTCCGTCAGTAACGCTCTCTCCAGTTCCGTTAATACGCCATCATCCTGAGGTACGGCGGGCAATTCACCATCAACGGCGCCAAGGATAAATACGTATTTGATGTCCTGAAGGCGTGTACGGTCCATAGAACCAACTAATACCTGATCAAGTGCTGGTGGTACCAGGCCCAGCTTCAGTTCCGTCAATCCGGTCTCAATCATCCCGGCAAACAGCGTGATATCCAGCCGTTCATTCCCCATCATATCGACCATCTGATCCAATAAATCTAGCACAGCTCCCCACATCTGCCGATGTTCTCTCGACCGTTCGGGGTCACCTTGTGCCTTAGCTTCAGCAGACATGTTCTCCAGCTTCCATGCGATCTCAGCATCTTCCAGCAGTCTGTATAGTGCCTCGCACTGGGCTTTGGCTGTCTTTGCCTTTTTCATTCGTTTCTCAAAAGCACCCAAGGAATCTGTAATGACCGTTCGACAGCTCTCCATTAAAGAAAGCATCTGGTCCCGTCCTCGACTACTGCCATCCTGACCGTTATCTTCCAGTGATAAGCTAGGTACATACTTCCACGGTTTGCCGTCAGTCCAGCGATACCCGTGAATACCACAAGCCAGTACATAATTCTCAAGCTGGTCCATATCTTCACGAGTGATGGAACCATCACGCGGAAGTAGCAGATCCGTTTTGACACAGCGAAATACATCCTCGTAACGCCAATGTCGACGAACAATGTCGAGTGCAGAACGGATAAACTCGGATAATGGATGATGAAGTTCATTTCTTCTGCGGTCCAGAAAGACGGGTACGTCATAATCCCTGAATAGAGGTTCAGCTATATCAGCGTAGGTATCCAACTGACGAACAAGTACCGCCATATCCCGATAACGCGCACCTTCGTTTTGTGCCAGGCGCCGCATCTCACGCAGTGCTCCCTCCATCTCAGCTCGTCGGTTCTCCGCTGCAACCAGTCGAATTCCGGAATCAAGGCCTTCACTTTTCCAACGAATTCGCCGGTCGAAACCAGCCTCCAGATGAGCAAGTCCCGGGCGATCCTTGTATCTCGGTGGAATCTCCGAATCTAGCACGGTTATATCGCTCGTTACACCCAGTTCGTCAGCCATTCCTTTCAGGCGCGCATAGGCACTTGCCGTGGGATAAAATAGTTCCAGTTCTCCAGGCAGTGCGCCGTGATCATAAGGACGATCCAATGTCAGTGCAATCGTCACGGAAGAGGACTGCAACATCAGCCGACCAATCACACTCATCTCCTGTGGTGTGAATCCCTGAAAACCATCAATCCAGATCTGGGCATCCTGCAGCAATGCACTTTCCGACAAACGATCTGTCAGCTCGGTCAACGTGTCTTCATCATCAATATATAAATTGGTCAGTTCCTGTTCATAGTCACGATATATCAGATTCAAGTCATGCAACTTGTCCTCCAGAATTGGCGAAGTGGATGAGGTATTCCCTCCAGACAGCCCGTCTTCCAGCAATGATGGATCAACTTCATAACGTTTAAATTCACTATATAAGTCATTTAATTCGCCTATAAAACCCAGCTGGCTGCCGGATGCACCAAACAGCTTTAATTCTTCCTTACGGCGCTGGATGACCTTGTAGAGCAGCATCTTTTTGCCTTCGGCTCCGATCGGAATACGAGCAGAACCACCTGCTTCTTGCATTACACGATAGGCTAGACGGCGAAAGCCGAGCACTTCTGCACGCATGGTACCTTTAATTGCTCCAGAAGACACCAATGCCTGCTCTGTTCGAAAAGAATTCTGTTCGGGAACGAGTAAAATCAAAGGTGTGCCTTGCGGCTCCTTTTGAAGCAGGGATGTAATTTCCCGGGTAATCAGCAAGCTTTTTCCGCTGCCTGCCCGGCCAATAACAAAACGAACGGACATGTCTAATCCTCCAAACCACACGTACAAGATTTTAATTCCCAGTATAACATATCTGACTTGGTTCGGAACATACGTTTGCCACTATCCGGTAAAACCGGAGATCCTCTCCGTTAACACAGCAAAACAGCAAAAAGCCCGCAGCTATCACACTGTGGACTTTTGACTTGATCTATACTTGATTGGAACGAAAATCATACGATTAATTCTTTTTACTGCGCACTTCGAAAATAGCAAATTTCAGGTAATGTCCTTCATCCACACCCAAAATTTGTGGGTGATCCTTACCGGCTGCCTTCCAGTCGATCAAACGAAGCACTTTGCCTGCATCTTCTGCTGCATCAGCAATCGTATCTAGAAATAAGTCTGGACGCATGTGATACGAACAGCTGGCTGTTACCAAATATCCACCCTCATTGACCAGTTTCATTCCTTGCAGATTGATATCTTTATAACCGCGACATGCACCTTTAACTGCTGATTTCGTTTTGGCAAATGCAGGAGGATCAAGGATGACCACATCAAATGTTTTACCGCCAGCTGCCAGCGCTTTGGATGTATCCACTTTCTGTTCGGCTGCACGTGCACGTGCGGTACGTTCATCCAGTCCCTTCACTTGTTCACGCAAGTACTGGAATGCATCAGCAACTACGAATTCAACCCGGTCAGTGAAACCGTTCAGCTCCACATTTGTTCGTGCACTCTCAATGGCATGCTCCGAAATATCAAGACAAGTCACTTTTTTAGCTCCATATTTGCAAGCATTCAACGTAAAGCTGCCCGTGTGTGAGAAACACTCCAGTACAGTGGCACCATCCCAATATGGGAATGTAACTACTTTACCACTTTTATTCACAGGCAAGAGCTGCTCTGTGCCATCCTGCTCGGTCGTTTGTAGTGTGATTCCACTCTTGTAGCCCCAACCCTTCATAAGCGGTTCAATGGCTGCACGATTCTCGCGTTGGTCGAAGAAGTAACCTGTCTTCTGCCCTTCCACGATATCCACTTTAATGAGTAGTCCATTCTCTGTAACCGTGACATGTCTTGGGCAATCTCCGTACAGTGGACCTTTGGTCTGCTCCAAACCTTCCAGTTCACGAATCGAGACATCACTGCGCTCGTATATACCTTCCGGCTGCATTACTTCAATGAGTGCCTGTACGATGGCTTCACGGCAACGATCCATGCCAAGTGTAAGCAACTGTACAACGAGAATGCTGCCGAATCGGTCAACGATTAATCCTGGCAGAAAATCAGCTTCGCCGTAAACGAGACGGTATGCCTCTCCATCCTGGATAAAACGTTCCCGGTGACGCAAGCAATCGCGGAAACGCGCTGCAAAAAACGCGGTGTCCATCTGTTCGGACTCCAGAGGTTGATACGCTACAACCCTTACAGTGATCTGAGATGCAGGATTGTAATAACCTGTCGCCAGATAGCGACCTTGATGATTCAATACATTGACCAGATCTCCCGGTTCCGGGTTTCCGTCAACAGAGGCAATTTCATTGTTAAATATCCATGGATGTGCATGTTCAAGCCGCTTTTTGCGACTGCGTTCGAGTGTAACTGATGGCAAGGTAGATCCACTTCTTTCATAGTTAGTTAAAAAGATAGGTTTGGTGCGGCGCGTAGGTGGCGTTTCGGTTACGAATCGATCTTCCGATCGCTGTTGTCTCCAGATTTTTTTGATTCCCTTTTTTAAAGGGAAAATCCGGAGGCAAAGGCGCACGCTTCGCTTCTTCAGATTCGATTTCGTCCCCTCCACTACGTTTGCACGAATCACCGTATCTTTTGAATTGGGGTGGCACAATTAGGTGGCGCTACGGCGACGAATTGTTCCTCTGATCGCTGTTATCCCCGGATTTTCCCTTTTCTCAAAGGGAAAATCCGGGGATAAAGGCGCACGCTTCGCTTCTTCGGTAACAATTTCGTCTTCTTCGCTACGTTTGCACGAATCACCGTATCTTTCGAATTGGGGTGCAGCAGTTAAGTGACGTTCCGGTTACGAATCACCGTATCTTCCGAATTGGGGTGGGGTAATTTAGGTCGCTTCCCTCTGAATTCCTTTAGGCTTGTCATGGTTGTCTTTTCTTACTCATAGGATGAGTTAAGGAACCGGATGGAAGGAATGATATTTCTATGTTTAGAGATGTTATATTGCCCTTACTCTATGGGCTTATTATCTTTTTTGGTGGCATGAAGCTGATGGAAACGGCCTTGCAGCGCATGGCAGGGCCCATGTTGGCAGATTGGCTCAATCGTGCCACCTCTGCTCCATGGAAAGGCATGGCCTTCAGTGCAGGTGCAACGGCCCTGTTACAGAGCAGTACTGCGGTCACCGTACTCACCATTGGACTGGCTAATGCCAGATTAATTACCTATGGACGAACACTTGGCATCATCCTCGGCACCAACATCGGGACATGCCTGACGACGGAGCTGGTGGGACTGCAGATCGGACGTGCTTCCCTACCGCTACTCGTCCTGTCGCTAACGGGCTGGGCCATGTTTGTTGTTCTTGGTGAACGCAATCTGGCCGCTCCTGAACGCACGCGTCAGACTCTGTTTAACATCCAGTACAGTTTCCTCGCAGCTGCGGGATTTGCACTTGTTATGACAGGCATTCAGGTGATGCAATCCATTGCCTTACCCTTGCGGAGCATGGGCGTATTTCAATGGTTTCTCGACCGCTCGGCCGACAGCTTGTGGTGGGGCTTCCTGGCAGGTGCCTGTCTGACAGCGCTCATTCACAGCAGCGCAGCTGTCATTAGCATGGCGATTACGCTGGCAGCCACAGGGGTATTGCCTGTGGAGATCGGCATCGCCATTGTGATCGGGTCCAATGTGGGGACCTGCATCACCGCTGTGATTGCTGCCGCGGGCGGAGCATCCGCAGGCAAATTTGTCGCAGCCTCCCATGTTGTATTAAACATTGCGGGAGCGTTGCTGTTTATGCCGCTGATCGGCCAGCTGCATGCAGCTTCGGCCTGGCTGTCAGCGGACAACGGGGCACAGATTGCGCATGCCCAGACCCTTTTTAACATCACCAGTTCACTGCTTGCTTTGCCATTTTGTTACTTGCCAATCTGGCACAAAAAACCACCGGTCCACGCCCCCGCGGCGAAGTCACCCGTGGCTTGATGATCTGTCTATCCAGACCCACAGAGCTCGCGGCTAACTGACTCGAACAATAGTGCGTTATACGTTAATGCCTAACTTGTTCAGGGCTACACGCAAGATATCATCGTTATTATCATATCCGCTCTGCTGCTGTAAGGACCATGCTTCTTCCGGAGCATACCAATCCACACCCTTGATTTCTTCAATCTGAGGCTGTAGATCACCACTCTCGGCTTCAACGAGATAATAATGAACTTCCTTGTCCACCGGGCCAAAGTCTGCATGTTGGTACGTGTAAGCAATGATATCAACCGGCTCTACAATGCGGCCCACCATACCTGTCTCTTCCAAAATCTCGCGCAGTGCCGTCTGTTCAATTGTTTCTCCATCTTCCATTTTGCCCTTGGCGAGAGTTGTTTTACCATAACGATCTACGATAAGCTGAATTTGAAGACGTCCGTCTTCCCCTGTTCTATAAACAACTCCGCCTGCTGAAATTTCTTTTTTGTTCATCGTGCTCTCCCCCATCAACTTCGATATCTTTATCTTATTTTTTTGCAAAAGAAGGACCTCATCTCCCCGGGTAAGCTCCCCAAGGAAATGAAATCCTTGTTTCTGACGCCTCGATTACATCGCGGCGGACTTAAGATTCTCTTCCAAAACACGTACCAGCGTAGCCTGACTCTCGTTGACGCCGGCTTCAACCACTTTGACTCGGCACACTTTACCGACCATATCCATCGTTCCATCAAAGACCAGTTGAATGTAGTTGTCGCTATAACCGTGCAGCTTGCCACTTCCCTCGCGGCCTTTTGCTTCACCTTCGGGAATAACATCCAGTACCTGTCCGACAAACTGCTCAGCGTACTCCAGCTGCATCTGCTCAGACAAGTCAATCAGTTCATGCACACGTGCATTTTTGACTTCTTCGTCCACCTGATCTTCCATTCGTGCTGCTGGTGTACCCGTACGCTTGGAATAAGGGAATACATGCATTTCGGAAAAACCGATCTTCCGCATCAACTCATAGCCATTACGGTACATCTCATCCGTCTCACCTGGAAATCCAACAATGATGTCTGTTGTAATCGCTACATCCGGCATTGCTTCCCGAATGCGAAGCATCTTGTTGTAAAACTCTTCTGTCGTATATTTGCGGCGCATGCGTTTCAACACCGCATCATCACCCGCTTGCAGCGGAATATGGAAGTGACGAACGAGTTTATCCGAACGTTTGATCACGTCGAGCATGCGGTCATCGATCTGACTGGCTTCAATCGAGCTGATTCGAATACGCTCCAAACCCTCTACCTTATCCAAATCCCACAGTAGATCCGTCAGATCATAGTTCTCCATGTCATCGCCATACCCACCTGTATGAATACCAGTCAGAACAATCTCCTTGTATCCGGCGTGTACAAGTTGATGCGCCTGTTGAATAATGCTGTTCGCCTCACGGCTGCGTGAGAGACCACGAGACCACGGAATAATGCAGAATGTACAGAAGTTATTGCAACCATCTTGAATTTTTAGGAAAGCTCGGGTACGATCAGCAAAATCAGGTACATCCATTTCTTCAAACACACGGGTTTTCATAATATTACGCACCGCATTAACCGGTTGACGGGACTCCTGAATTTCATTAACATATGGCAAAATCTTGTCACGGTCCTGTGTACCGATAACCAGATCCACCCCTGGGATGTCCAGAATCTCTGCCGGAGAAGTCTGCGCGTAGCAGCCTGTAACGGCCACAATCGCCTCCGGGTTGCGCCGAATGGCACGACGAATAATTTGACGGCTCTTTTTGTCGCCGGTATTGGTTACTGTACAAGTATTAATCAAGTATACATCCGCTGTCTGTTCATCAAAGTCCACTTGATCGTAACCTTCGTTTTTGAACAATTGCCAAATCGCCTCTGTATCATAGAAATTAACTTTGCAGCCTAAGGTGTAAAACGCCACGGATGGCATAATTACATTCCTCCCATTTCTCCGGATTCATATAGCACGCAAGTTAGTGCTGCCATTCCAGCTGTCTCAGCACGCAAAATGCGTTTGCCCAGTCCAACAGATACAGCACCTGCCTGATCAGCCTCTGCCGTCTCCTTCTCAGAAAATCCACCTTCCGGTCCAACCACGATCAATACTTCTGCACTTGCACCAGGTGCAAGTTGCTCTACAAACGGCTTCAGTGCATCTCTCAGCTGTTTACCGTTTTCTTTCTCATAACAATAACATACCAGGCTATAGCCCTCAAAAGAAGATAACAGCCCTTTCCAGGAAAGCGGCTGCTCAACGGATGGAATACGATTCCGGTGACTCTGTTCGGCAGCTTCCTTGGCAATTTTCCGCCACCGCTCCAACCGTTTGCCTTCTTTCTTGGCATCATATTGCACAATCGTACGCTCTGATAGGAAGGGTACAAATGATACCGCCCCAATCTCAGTACATCTCTGGATGACTGTTTCCATCTTGTCACCCTTGGGTAAACTCTGTGCCACGGTTACACGAATCCGTGCTTCATGGTCCATCTCGATAGGTTCCACAATATTGGCTGTCACTTGGCCAACTTCAATACTCTCAATTTCCACGAGTGCTTCTCTGGAGTTTCCGTCACTGACAATCAGTTTATCTCCAGGTTTACCACGCATGACCTTGCCAATATGGCGTGCATCATCACCTGTGATGATCACAGCGTGTTCATTAAACTGTTCTGCAGATACAAAATATCGCTGCATAAGTCAATCCACCCATTCTGTCCTGTTATGACTGGAATTCACCCCGCCTGATGGTAGGCGTGAATCCAATCGCCACAGATGATCATACAACTTTTACGTGTTTCTGACCAGTATATCCGTCCAAAACACGATACGCTTTTAGCGATATAATTCAATAATCACCTTTGCCAGATCCACATACATCGTTTGCGCAGACTCATACAAAGGTTGAATCGTCACATTTTGCAACGGAGGTATAACAAGAATCAATAGGAAGATAAAAATAGACCATTGCTCCACCCCTTGCAGCTTGCGGCTGATTGAAGGTGGCAGTAGATCCTCTAGGATCCGATAACCATCCAGTGGTGGCAACGGAATCAAGTTAAACAGGAACAGGAAAAAGTTGGTTAAGTTAAAGATAGCGAAAAACGTCGTGATTGCTGTGAGCAGACGCTCATTATCAATCCCACCGAGTGCTCCCGAACCAACCAGTGAAGCATAGATGATTGTACCGATGATCGCGAGCAAAAGATTGCTCAGAGGCCCTGCTGCAGATACGATGATGCCCATCAATCTAGGTTTGTCGAAGTTAGCCCGATTAACGGGAACTGGACGTGCCCAACCAAAACCGGCAATAATGAGTAGCAGCACACCTAACAAGTCAAAGTGTACAACCGGATTCAGCGTGACCCGACCCAACAGCTTCGCTGTTGGATCACCAAATTTGTTAGCAAAATACGCATGCGAGAATTCATGCACCGTAAATGCGATCAGAATGGTCAGCAGGAAAAACGGAAGCTGATCGATCGGATAACGAAAGAACGAATTCCAAAAGTCCATACGTTACCCCTTTCTGGCTACAAACGCCAGCCAATCCTCATCACGGTGGATCGCACTCACTTCAAACCCCGAGGCTACAAGTGCATCATGCACAACCTGCTCTTTGTTCTTCCAAATGCCGGATACAATATAGGTGCCACCAGACTCAAGCGCATTATAGACATCGTCTACGAACAACAAAATGATCTCAGCCAGAATGTTCGCCACGACAACCTTAACCGGCAGTTGTACACCAAGTGCAGGGTCCTGACTCCCAAGGACGGACAACAGATCACTCTCTTTAACCGTAATTTGTTGCTCCAGCCCATTCAGTTCCACATTCTCCCTGGCACTAATTACGGCAACTGGATCAAGATCGAGCGCCAGTACATGTTTTGCCCCAAGTTTTATCGCTCCAATAGCCAAAATACCAGAGCCTGTACCTACGTCAATAACTTCCTCGCCGCCCTGAATAACCGTTTCCAGTGTGCGCAAGCAGAGTGAGGTCGTTGGGTGGGTTCCTGTACCAAAAGCCATGCCTGGATCAAGCTCAATAATTTTCTCATCCGGACTTTCAGGCGTATACTCTTCCCAAGTTGGCTTGATCGTCAAACGTTCCGATACACGTACCGGCTTGAAATATTGTTTCCAGGCTGTTGCCCAGTCATCTTCATCCACTGTACGCGTCTCATAACGAACCTCACCTGTATCAATTCCGAATTCGGAGAGTTCCTCAACTCTCGGATTAACTTCTGACTGTAATGCAACCATATCCGTACCTTCGGAGAAGTACCCTTTGATGACTGCAAAGCCTTCCGGAATATCATTCAAAGGAACGTCGTATAACTCACCATATGTCGTGTCCCGTTTTTTATTTAAAGTACCGGACTCTTCAATCGAAACCCCTCCAGCACCCGCTTCATGTAAAAAATTCGAAATCATCTCCACAGCTTCTTCTGTGGTATGTATTGTTAGTTCATGCCATAACATACTTGGTTTTTCCTCCTCATTTTTCAAACATCCCAACTATTGTACTACACAAGCTAGCCGGAGCACAAAGCCGCACCAGTAAAAGAAAAACAAAACAGGATATCCGCAGCCTGACTGCTCGAATATCCTGTCATCTATTCATACATATCTGTTTTATTTACTTCAGCATTTTGCATAATTTGAATCTCACTTAACAAAAACGCCCACCATTCTGCGTGATCATCTCTGCGGCTTGCGGGAGCGAATCGTTGGATACGGACACGGTTAGCAAAATTTCTTGTTTTAGCCTGTTGACCGAGTCCTCTTTGGGTGTATCATACACCTGACCATTGGACAACATTTCCGTTTCATCACTAATCAGGGCAAGTACATTTAGTTCGCCACTAAATCCTCCAACGACGGCCGTAGGAGAATTATCGGAGCCCGTAACATCGTTTGAGTCCAATGCAGAAGCTTCATTGCCAAGGCTCTCAATACTCAATTGGTTCGGGTGCAGCAATTCCAGGGCTCTGCGTGCAGACTCGGCCTCAGTCCAGCTTGTAAAAACAGCTTCGAGGGTCACTGCCGAGCGATCTTCAGTCATGAAGCTCCCGTCCCTGTCGTCGATCAGCCGCTTCACTGCGGCGTAGTGCTTCTATATCTTCATGATCCGCAGCTTCAGCGCTGAATTCCACGTCCTCATTTTTCGCGGATTGCATACGTTTCATCTTTTCCGTTTTTGTTAAGATCTTGCCTGGACGTTCATGTTCTGCCATTGTAATGCTCCTCCTTCATATTGGGAAACTAGATCATTCCACCGGCTTGTTCGATAATAGACATAGCGCGGTGATGTACCGATTCATCTACGATGACAGTTAGTAATACATCTCTTCCTGTAGGTCCACCCTGTCCACCATCACTCATGCCGCTTGCAGAAGGGTCCGCCGCAGCCATGATTCCAGCACTGGCATTTGTTTGCATCGAATCGGGCACCCATGATGAAAAACTGCCGGAAACGCCCGGCTTGTAGGAAGCCCCGCTTGGTCCTACACCCGCATATCGGCTGAATCGATTAATCGACAGGTCCTCCACTCGCAATGCCTCCAGTTTTTTGGCCGCCCCTTGAGCCTGCTCCGGGCTGTGAAAGTACGCCAAAATATTTTTCTCGGTCATCCGCTTCACCTGCTTTCCTAATTTCTCGCATATCAGCTATGCATATCATTCTCGCCATGCTATCTTTCCGCAAGTTCGCTCAGAATATACCGAAATGCTCCCACAAATTGCTGTCGTGCTTCGTAGCATAAATCCATGGATTTTTCGAAAACCACTCAATCAGTAAAAAAAGGCGTACAAAAAAGGACACCCCGCGGTAAAAACCGCTGTGGTGTCCTTTTGGACTTGCTTTATTTTATTCTCAGTCGCCGCGGAAGGCGCGTTTCACTCTATCAAAGAAAGATTGTTCATGCTCATGTGTTTGCTCTCCATCCAGCGAAGCAATTTGGCGAAGCAGATCTTTCTGCTCGTCATTCAGCTTACTAGGTGTAACCACAACCACTTTCACATGCTGATCCCCTTGCCCCATACCGCGCAGGCGTGGTACACCTTTGCCTTTGAGGCGGAAATACGTTCCCGTTTGTGTACCAGCTGGTACTTTCAACTTCACTTTCTCGGTCAACGTTGGGATCTCAACTTCATCTCCCAGAGCTGCCTGAGCAAAGGTAAGTGGGATTTCGCAATAAATATCGTCGCCTTCACGCTCGAAGAAATCATGTGATTTCACGCGAATGACAATATACAGATCTCCCGCTGGTCCGCCACGCAGGCCGCCTTCGCCCTCACCTGTCATACGCAGTTGCGCGCCATCATCTACACCCGCTGGAATGCGGACATGGATTTTGCGTTGCTTGCGGACTTTACCGCTGCCACTGCACGTTGTACATTTTTCTTTGATAATTTGGCCCGAACCGCTACAGTTCGAACATGCACGACGATTAACCATACGACCAAACGGTGTATTTTGCACGACTTCCTGCTGACCGCTACCTTGGCAGACCGAGCAGGTTTCCGGTTTCGTTCCAGGTTTGGCACCTGAGCCATGACAGGTATCACAGCCTTCGGTACGCGGAATCGTAATATCGGTTTCTTTACCGAATACAGCTTCCTTGAACTCTATTGTCATCGTGTACTGCAGATCATTCCCCCGTTGCGGAGCATTTGGATCACGTCGTCCACCGCCACCCCCGCCAAAGAACATGTCGAAGATGTCGCCAAATCCGCCGCCGCCAAAATCACCGCCACCACCGAATCCACCTTGATTCGGATCGACATGACCATATTGATCATATTGTGCACGCTTCTGACCGTCACTCACTACGTCGTAAGCTTCTTTAACTTCTTTAAATTTAGCTTCCGCATCAGCAGCCTTGTTTACGTCAGGGTGATACTGACGGGCAAGCTTACGGTAAGCCTTTTTAATTTCATCGTCGTTAGCCGTTTTACTAACGCCAAGCACCTCATAATAATCACGCTTTTCAGCCACTCTTCCACCCCCATATCATTCACCATATCGCACATCGTGACAAAAGGAAAGCCAAAGCGCGGGAGCCCCGGCTATGACTTTCCCTCTAATTCGAACGTCACCGATGTTTAATTCGCGTAGAACTACGAATTAGTTTTGTTTTTTATCTTCATCCACAACTTCGTAATCAGCGTCTACGACGTTGTCACGTTTAGCAGAACCTTGTTGTTGCTCTTCAGCACCTTGTGCTTCTTGCTCTTGCGCCTGAGCTTGCTCATACAGTTTCACGGACAGTTGTTGAACGATCTCTGTCAGTTCTTCTGTAGCAGCTTTGATATCTTCCAGGTTGTCGGAAGCCAGAACGCCTTGCAGTTTTTCTTTGGCAGCATTCGCTTTTTCAACTTCGCCAGCATCTGCTTTTTCGCCAAGATCTTTGATCGTTTTGTCAACAGAGTAGATCAATTGATCTGCACTGTTTTTCGCTTCAACGAGTTCTCTGCGTTTTTTATCTTCTTCAGCGTGCAACTCAGCATCTTTCATCATTTGCTCAACTTCAGCATCGCTCAAACCGCTGGAAGAAGTGATTGTGATTTTTTGAGTTTTGTTCGTACCTTTATCTGTTGCTGATACGTTAACGATACCGTTGGCATCAATATCGAAGCTAACTTCGATCTGTGGAACGCCACGTGGAGCTGGTGGAATATCACCCAACATGAAACGTCCAAGCGATTTGTTACCTGCTGCCATCTCACGCTCACCTTGCAGAACATGAATCTCAACGCTTGGTTGATTGTCTGCATATGTGGAGAACACTTGAGATTTGCTTGTAGGGATCGTTGTGTTACGCTCGATCATTTTAGTGAATACGCCACCCGCTGTTTCGATACCCAGGGACAATGGCGTTACGTCGAGCAATACAACGTCTTTCACGTCACCTGTCAGTACGCCCGCTTGTACAGCAGCGCCCAAAGCTACAACTTCATCCGGGTTAACGCCTTTGTGTGGCTCTTTACCCGTCAGTTTTTTGATCGCTTCTTGTACTGCTGGAATACGTGTCGAACCACCAACCAATACGATCTTGTCGATATCGTTAGGCGTCATACCCGCATCACTCAATGCACGACGAGTTGGTTCAAGCGTACGCTCAACCAGACCTTCAGAGATTTCTTCAAATTTCGCACGGCTCAGGTTCAACTCCAAATGCTGAGGAACGCCATCAGCAACTGTGATGAACGGCAAGGAGATCGTTGTAGTCAATACGCCGGAAAGTTCTTTTTTCGCTTTTTCCGCTGCATCTTTCAAACGTTGAACCGCTGCTTTATCTTTACTCAAGTCAATGCCTTGATCTTTTTTGAATTCACTTACGAGGTAATCAATGATCACTTGGTCAAAGTCATCCCCGCCTAGTTTGTTGTCCCCGCTAGTTGCTTTAACTTCGAAGAAGCCATCACCCAGTTCAAGAATGGATACGTCGAACGTACCGCCACCCAGGTCATATACGAGGATCGTTTGGTCTTCGGATTTCTCCATACCGTATGCCAAAGCTGCTGCTGTTGGCTCGTTGACGATACGCAGAACTTCCAAACCTGCAATTTTACCCGCATCTTTAGTCGCTTGGCGCTGACTGTCATTGAAGTAAGCTGGTACAGTGATAACTGCTTGAGTTACCGTTTGACCCAGATAAGCTTCAGCATCGGATTTCAATTTTTGCAGAATGATTGCAGAGATCTCTTGTGCGGAGTAGTCTTTGCTATCGATTGTTTCCTTGTGGGAAGTACCCATGTGACGTTTGATCGACATGATGGTACGATCCGGATTGGTGATGGCTTGACGTTTTGCTGTTTCACCAACAACGCGCTCTCCATCCTTTTTGAAACCAACTACGGATGGAGTTGTACGTGCGCCCTCCGGATTTGGAATTACGACAGCCTCGCCGCCTTCCATTACTGCTACGCATGAGTTTGTTGTTCCTAAGTCAATACCAATTACTTTGCTCATCCGAAAATTTCCTCCCTCAACAATTTAAAATGAATGGGTCTGATCTGACCCTTATTTAGATGTTCATGTTGCTAATCGTGCTCTATGTGTACAAACCTTTATATTAAACTTCGCCCACATTGTTCAACCATGGAGCCGACTCATTCCTTCCTATAAGGAATTTATGAGCTGACTTTAACCATAGCTGGACGAAGCACTTTATCTTTCAGCATGTAGCCTTTTTGGACTTCCTCAACAACGATACCTTCTTCGTACTCGTCGCTCTCCACTTGCATAATTGCTTGGTGGAATTCAGGATTGAACGGTTGTCCTACCGATTCCATAGCCGTCAGACCTTCATTATTCATCACGGTTTCCAATTGACGGAAAATCATTTGGATGCCCTTGGAGAAAGATTCGACCTCTGCTCCTTCCGGTACAGTAGCCATGGCGCGCTCGAAGTTATCAATAACCGGTACCAGTTCGGTGACCAGCTTCATCGAAGCGTATTTAGCCAATTCTTCTTTTTCCTTCTGCGTACGACGACGGAAGTTATCAAAATCAGCCTGTGCACGGACATAACGCTGTTGTTGCTCCTCAGCTTCTGCCTTCAGACGTGCAAGCTCATCCTGCTCCTGACCAGCCATCTCTTCAGCTTGTGCTTCTGCAGCGCCAGCTTCATTAATAGGCTCCTGCTCAGTTGCTGTTACCTCTTGTTCTTCTGTAAATGATTGCTCCTCTTTCAAGATGTTCACCTCCTTATACGAATGAAATGGTTCATTCCCGAATCTTATTTGAAACGATGTGTTAGCATCGCCGTCAAGTCACGGGATAGTGTATTTAAAATATGAATGACACGTGCATAATCCATCCGCGTGGGTCCTAGAATACCGATCGACCCCAAAGCCTCACCGTCCAATGAATAGGAGGCTGTAATCAGGCTGCAGTTGGCAAAGGCTTCATGATCATTCTCAGTGCCGATTCGCACTTGAATACCAGATCCACCCGGCACGGGCATCATCAATTTCATGAGTGTTGGTGTCTCTTCCAGCAGGTCAAGAATATCTTTTACCTTTTCGATATCTTTAAACTCCGGTTGAGTCAACATATTGGTGGCACCACTGAGGAACAGACGATTATCATGTTCGTTGTCAAAGGCACTGTTCAGCACCTGCATAACTTCCTCGTAACGTGTAATATGCCGTTCCATCTCTTGCCCAAGTTCGGTATAAAGACGGGATTTCAATTTGTAGATTGGTACGCCCACAAGCTTGGTATTTAACAAGCGAACCACATTTTCCATCTCGGCTACCGAGATTTCTGGTGGAATCTGAACCGTCTTGTTCTCCACTTGACCTGTATTGGTCACGATAATTGCCACAGCTTCACTCTCGTTCAACGGAAGCAATTGGAAGTGACGTAAGGACGTATGGAATACTTCCGGTCCAAGCAGGATCGAAGTATAATTCGTCATATGTGACAAAATATTGGATGCATGCTGAATAACTTGTTCCATGACGTTCAATTTTTCAGCGAAGAACGACTTGAGATCATCCAACTCCTGAGGCTCCACCTGATTCCAAGGGACCAAATGATCGACATAATATCGATAGCCTTTATGAGAAGGAATGCGTCCTGCCGATGTATGCGGCTGTTCCAGGAAACCCATATCTTCAAGGTCCGCCATTTCATTACGGATCGTCGCCGGACTGTATCCAACATCTCCCCTTTTGGAAATGCTCCGGGACCCTACGGGCTCAGCTGAACGGATATAGTCATCCACTATAGCGTTCAGAATCATTCGTTGACGCTCTGTTAACATGGTGAGTATCCCTCCTTCTGACTGTACTGCCCCATGTCGTTAGCACTCCGGTTAGATGAGTGCTAAGCGGTAATACAAAAATACCAAACTGACGTGAACATTGTCAAGTGAGTTTGATGAGTGGGCTCATCTATTTATAGTATAGACCAATGTCGACGAGTCCTAACAACTTTATTGAACATACTTTGAAGTAAAAAAGGACTGCATGTAGGGCAGAGGCTGACTCGGCTCGATTCATGCAGTCCATTCAGTTGTTATGCTGAAACGTTAAGCTCTTTTAATACCGCGATCTCATCGCAACAATCCTGCTTGCTGCAATGAACACAGTCGGTCCATACTTTCTCAGGGAAAATCTCTTTTTCCACCACGGCAAAGCCGTTTTTGAGGAAGAAGGATACTTCATATGTCAACGCCATAACCTTAGGAATCTGTTGTTTCTCTGCTTCTTCTACCAGTCGGTCCAGCAATCGGGAGCCAATACCGAGCCCTTTGTGTCCTTCCGAGATACCGAGTGATCTGACTTCCACCAAATCATTCCCCAGACGACAAAGCGATCCGCAACCCACCACTTCACCATCAACTTCGGCTACAACAAAGTGCTCCAGCTGTCGGTGCAGTATTTCCCGTGATCGCGGAAGCATGATCCCACGCTCTGCATAGCCCTTAATCATTTCATACAGTGGTTCAACATCTTCCGGCACGGCTTTTCTGCATATTACCGACATCCTGCTCTCCTCCTATTACCAAGCTTTCCAGAGGAAAGCTGACTTCGTAGTTGTTAAATTAACACGCTCTGTAAAATCAATATGAATAAATATACAACAGAGCGTATAGAATTTCAAGCTATGAATTCAGCGATAAGGACCCGATAAACTCCGCAAAAACGTCATTTCCGAACAGGATGCCCTGCTCGCTCAGTCGGAAGCCGTCTGCCGTCCGCTCAAGCAACCCTGCGTTCAACATTTTGCCCAAAGGCTTCGCAAACACTTCTTCCATGGACTCTCCGAACTGTTCGCTAAAGCGTGAGGCCGAAGCTCCCTCCAACATTCTCAGTCCAACCATCAGATAATCTTCCATAGCTTCCGGGCGAGCAATCTCAAAATGATCCAGACGAGGCAGTCCTGCTCGTGAAGCTTCAACATAAGGATTTATACCTTTAATATTCATATGCCGTTCGCGGCCCACATATCCATGCGCACCTGCACCCAGACCATAGTAGTCCTCATTACGCCAGTAGGTAATATTGTGACGACTCTCAAAGCCCGGCTTGGCAAAGTTACTAATCTCGTATTGTCCATAGCCCGCTTCTTTCATACGTCTCATTAATAGAAGATACATCTCCAGCTCATCATCTTCATGAGGAAGTGGTAACTGGTTCTTCTGATACAGGGTATGGAAAAGTGTATTCTCTTCCACTTTCAGGCTGTAGATGGAGTAATGCGGCAGATCCAGTTCCAGCGCTTTGTCGATACTCTCATTCAACATTTCAACAGTCTGGTTTGGCAAACCAAACATCAGGTCAATGGACAGGTTATTCAAGCCTGCTTTTCGAGCATTCTCCAAACTGCGGTATACATCATCCGTATTATGAATACGGCCAATGCCTGTCAGCAGATCATTCTGAAACGCCTGTACGCCAAAGCTGACACGGTTGACGCCGCCTTCTTTCATCGCAGCGAGTTTCTCCGCATCCGTTGTTCCCGGGTTGGCTTCCATCGAAAATTCAATATCGTCTGCCCAATTTGGGAAATACGTCTTCACGGAACGAAGAAATACGGCCATCTCATCCGGTTTCAGAGCTGTTGGCGTACCCCCACCTACAAATATCGTCTTGATCTCGCCCGGTGGATTGGCCTTAACTGTATGTTCCATCTCCCGTTCCAGCGCTTCGAGATATTGCATCACGGGCTGATCTTTCAGAACGTAAGAGTTAAAGTCGCAATAAAAACATTTATTCGTGCAAAAGGGAATGTGAAGATACACCGCTTGGGGCGCACCTGTCTTCCGGCTGTGTGCTGCCAATGTCATGGCAAGTCCCCCTCTATTTGAAAAAAGGAAAGCCATCCGGCTTCCCTTTCAGCTTAGTTATTTAATATTCTGTGTTGTAACCATGTTTGCAAGCAAACGTCCTACAATTCAATTTCGATACACACACTCTGTGATGTACCCGAGACAAAATATCGTTTATCCTTTCATACACAAATTATTGATGTACCAAAAGGATTCACGTGACGTTTGCAAGCAAACGTCCTAGTCATCAATTTTCAGTACCGCCATGAATGCCTCTTGTGGCACCTCAACGTTACCAACCTGCTTCATCCGCTTCTTACCTTCCTTCTGCTTCTCAAGCAGTTTCCGTTTCCGCGAGATGTCACCACCATAACACTTGGCAAGTACGTTTTTACGCATTGCTTTTACCGTCTCACGAGCAACAACCTTGGTACCTACAGATGCCTGAATTGGTACCTCGAACATTTGTCGTGGAATCAGCTCGCGCAGTTTCTCACAGACAATGCGTCCGCGGTTATAGGCACGGTCACGGTGAACGATGAAGGACAGAGCATCCACCTGTTCGCCATTGAGTACAATATCCATTTTCGCCAGATTGGACTGACGGTAACCGGACAGTTCATAATCCAGGGATGCATATCCTTTGGTACCGGATTTCAACTGGTCAAAGAAGTCATATACAATCTCGGACAACGGAATCTCATAGGTAATGGTAACCCGGGTTGTGTCCAGATATTCCATATTTACATATTCACCGCGTTTAGTCTGACACAGCTCCATAATGGTGCCTACATAATCATTCGGTACGATAATATCTGCCTTGACGTATGGTTCCTCGACGTAATCAATCCGTCCCACCTCAGGATAGTTGGATGGGTTGTCGATTTTCATCACTTCACCATTCGTTAAGGTAACGTGATAGATTACACTTGGTGCCGTTGTGATCAACGGAATGTTAAACTCCCGCTCGATCCGCTCCTGGATAACGTCCATGTGAAGCAGTCCAAGGAATCCGCAACGGAATCCAAAACCGAGAGCACTGGATGTTTCCGGTTCAAAGCTCAGAGACGCATCGTTCAACTGCAATTTCTCCAACGCTTCACGCAGATCAACATAGTCCGATGTTTCGATCGGATAGAGACCACAATACACCATTGGGTTAATTTTACGATAACCCGGCAAAGGTTCCAGTGTTGGATTTTTGGCATCCGTTACCGTATCCCCGACTTGTGTATCGCCAACATGCCGGATACCTGCAACGATAAATCCAACATCACCGACGTTCAGCTCGTCCACGATGGTCATACGAGGTTTGAACGCTCCAACTTCAATGACTTCAAATGATTTACCTGTTGCCATCATTTTGATTTTGGAACCGGATTTGATTTTGCCGTCAACAACACGCACATATACGATTACACCTTTGTACGGGTCGTAGTGCGAGTCAAAAATCAGCGCTTTCAAAGGCTGGTCAGGATCACCAGTTGGTGCTGGAACACTTTTCACCACTTGTTCCAAAATTTCTTTGATTCCGATTCCTGATTTGGCCGAAGCCAAAACCGCATTACTTGTGTCCAAACCAATAACATCTTCCACTTCCTGCTTCACCCGTTCAGGATCAGCGCTTGGAAGGTCAATTTTGTTGATAACCGGTAAAATTTCAAGATTGTTATCCAATGCCAGATACACGTTGGCAAGTGTTTGGGCTTCAATTCCCTGTGCCGCATCCACAACCAGCAGAGCACCTTCACATGCAGCAAGACTGCGTGATACTTCATACGTGAAGTCTACGTGTCCCGGTGTGTCAATCAGATTCAATAAATACTCTTCACCATCATCCGCTTTGTAAGTCAAGGCTACTGCTTGTAGCTTGATCGTTATTCCACGTTCACGTTCAAGGTCCATTTTATCCAGAACTTGTTCCTGCATTTCACGTGAAGTGAGCGCACCTGTGTGCTCCAAGATCCGGTCCGCAAGTGTTGATTTGCCGTGATCTATATGTGCAATAATAGAAAAGTTACGAATTTTACGTTGTCTTGCCCGAATGTCAGTCATTCCTTACCCCCAGAAACAGCCTAGTGTCAATCACTTCATTATAACAGTTGAAGCACAGTGCATCAATCCCGTGATGTCTCAACTTTATAATAAAGTGTCATCATGCACTCCCAGAGGTTATATTGTACCTTAAATTTATAGTATTTTATTCAGCAACGCCGCTAAAAAGAGAGACCACCCATTTGATTCCACTGTGTGAGAGATTTTGCAATAATCCAGCCGTTTTGTCTGCCAACACATCAACCGGAGCCTTATCTTGATCCGCCCCAAGCACTTGGCTTGGTGACTGAACAGGTACAAATGGTGGTTCTTTAATTTCCTTTTGGACAGGTGCAGTCGGAACAGATTCGGTCACCGATGAAGTTGGCTCAGTTCTCACAGCGGTTGACGTGCCGTCTGATGAATTACCCATATGAAAGTTGCTGCCAGCCAACTGCATTCCAAACAGCACACCCAGCAACATTAATACAGCGATGGATAACAGTCTTTTACCGAATCTGGACATATGCTTTGCCTCCTGTCACTCTCTACTATTTTTCCTTTTTACATATATGGTTCCTATCCACCCTGCGACGAGGTTTTGGCACTGGCTTTGTCCACCTTCTGATCTTCCCAATACACTTGGGCAATCATGTCTGCTAGAATCTTCGATGTCCGTTGGAGCTCAGCTCCTGTGTTGTCGATGCCACCAATCTCAATCAAAATGCTGTTGGGTGAAAGGGTTTGGTTATACTCTCCATTGTTGGCTCCTCCGCCATCTTTGCCCCACACACCACGGGATACCCCAGGATACTTGGCTTCCAGTTTCTTATGAATTTTCGCTGCAAAGGCTTCATTCTGCTGCCAATTTGGATTTTCATGTCCAATAATGAAATACACTTTGGCGTAGCCCAAGTCATTAATAGTGGTTGTTGTTTTGCCATGACGCTGTGAATCGCGATGAATGTCTATGAGATATGTCAGATCATCATTTTGAGCGAGTGCCGCTTTTACCGTTTGACGGGAGTATTTATAAGAATAGTTCCAGTTATAGTCCTTAACTTTAGTGGGGTAATCATCCTTGGCGTGTTCTACGCCGATTCCCAGCTTCTCCAGACTGTCTGAGAGGTAGGTTCCCACTTGAAACACATTGCCTGTTGATTTGCCTGATGATGGATTATCACTTTTCGTACCTAGCAGTGGATTGTAGCCTTCCCGTGGATGGGAATGATAGATAAGAATTGACTTTTTGCCTGTTGTCGGTGAGCCTGAATTGTCTTTCTCACCATTCTTTGCTGGGGGATCTTCTTTACCTTCTCCATCTCCAGGCTCACTCAACTCAGGTGGATCCGTATTATCCTGGCCTGGAGGAATGTGCAGCTCACTACCGGGTTTCCCTCCACCTGCGGAAGCCGTATCCGTAAGACCGGGACCGGGCTGATAATCTTCGGGAGCCTCGGCTTTTTCGTTACCAGATCCAGGACGGAGCAGAACAGGTTGGTTGGAACCCATGCCCGGCATTTCTCTCGCAATCAGGCTCTTTGGATCTTGAGGATTTACATTCGTTAGTAATTGGAAAACAAATGAGGTGAGATTTTCACCGGATATAGCTGAAGTCTGTTCCTTCTGGGTGAGATGGGGCATCTCCATACCGAGCATATCGACGAAAAAGCGGCTTGATACGGCACTCGCAAATCCTTTCATGGAAGAAACGGGTGAATTATTCAAGCGTTTCTCTGCCATTCCCCCGAGACCAAGTACGACAAAAAACAAAGCAGATATGATCATAAGCAACAACAACGTACGGCCCATGGCCAGCACGTGCAGACATCTTTTTTTCCACTTTCCAATATTCCAGGCCAATATCTTGTTCATTCTGCTGTCTCCTTCCCTGCTGGACAACTCTTATACTTCAACTCTATGAGCCCGCCCAATTTGATAGAACAGGAAAATGAAAGATTCCAAAAACAAAAAAAAAGAAAGTCCGATAGATTCGGACCTTCTTCTCAGCAGTTTTAAGTTTTAATGTGTATAGGCCGCTACGTTATCTGGATTCACAGCATCATGGAGTGCCGCGTTAAGTCCTGTAGCAATAACATTGGCAATTCCCTCAATAAACTCATCGATTTCCTTTGGGGTAACAATGAGGTCATGACCTAGTGGCTCCAGTACCTCTTTCACCAAACTCAAACGATCTTGCTCACCAATGTCGTCCAGCATACCCATGATCTGTTTGGTCTGATCCGTTTCCTGGCGGAAGTGTGAGCGCATCATCTCAATCACATTGTTCACAATGGTGGACGCATAACATACGGTTGGTACTCCGATGGCGATGCAAGGCACACCTAATATTTCACGAGTCAGGCCACGCCGTTTGTTCCCAATACCGGAACCAGGGTGAATACCAATGTCCGCTACCTGAATCGTTGTATTTACACGTTCCAAGGAACGGGAGGCCAGCGCATCAATCGCAATAATGGCATCCGGCTTGGTCCGATCTACAATCCCCTGTACGATGTCACTGGATTCAATGCCCGTTGTACCTAACACGCCGGGAGCAATCGCGCTGACTTCCCGATACCCTGGCGCAACCTGATCTGGCACCAATTCGAAATACTGACGCGTCACCATCAGATTTTCCACAACAAGTGGACCGAGTGAATCCGGAGTGACATTTAAGTTGCCCAAGCCAACAATCAAGACCTTGGAGGTTTTGTTAATTCCGGCCTTAACCATAAAATCTTCCATTTCACGTGTGAACTCGGCAGCAACTCGCTCCTGTAACTCGGTATCACCATTCCGTAGTGAAGGTACTTCCAAGGTGACATAGTGGCCTTTTACTCGACCAATAGCCGTAGCTGCTTCTTCAGTCAGGACATCAATACGTGTAATCGTAATGCCCTCTTTTTTCTCTACATCTTCCTGTAGTCCGGGAATCGTCTGTTTCTGTCCACCTTGCGCCATTTCCTTGGAGTCGATCGCCAAATCGGTACGAACTGTATAGTTTTGCAAATCCAGTGTCATTCTGTCCCTGCCTCCCTTACCGCATTTGAGCATATTGTGTGGGAAAAAGGGTTTCTTTATACAGCATGTCGAACATCGTAGGAATATCTGTTGCATTTTACATGCTAGCGTGATAGAATATTTTAAGTTGTGAAACGTTTGTATTCATGCAAATGCCTTACAGGAGGTGAATGTAATGCCAAACATCAAATCCGCTGTTAAACGCGTAAAAACGAGCGACAAGCGCCGCGCACTCAACGCTTCCCAGAAGTCTGCACTCCGTACAGCTGTTAAAGCTGCTGATGCTGCTCTGGTAAGTAACGAAGTTGATACTGCAAAAGCTGCGATTCAAGCTGCTTCCAAAAAGCTGGACAAGGCTGTAACTAAAGGTCTGGTTCATAAAAATGCTGCAGCACGCAAAAAGTCTCGCTTGGCGAAAAAACTGAACGCTCTTTCCGCACAAGCGTAAGAAGCGTTACTTATACGATCCAATGGAAAAATCCTGAACAGCATAGGCTTTCAGGATTTTTTAGTATCTGATTCGATAAGTATAAGACAAAGATAAAGCGACCTTTATTCCGATGATTTAACGATCATGGAGCAAAGGTCGCTTTGTTTGTTATTCACACTAGTAAGCTATTACGTTTCTTATCCATTCATGCACCAAGTCTCAATAAGAACAGCTCCAGACCAAGCACTTTATCCACCGCTCCTGTTTTCATCTGGTAATCCAGTTCGCTGAGGTGACTCAAAATCATTCTCAGACGTTCCGGCTGAAATTTCCGAGCTTGCTCACCTGCAATCTTAACAGCATACGGATGCAGACCTAGCTGACTGGCAATCTGCTGCTGGGAGTAACTTTGTTGGCCCAACTCTTTCACCTGGATCATGATCCGAAACTGGCGTGCGATTAGAGCCGCAATTTTAATCGGTTCTTCCCGCTGCTTCAGCAACTCATAGAAAAGAGCCAACGCTTTCTCCAGTCGCAAATTAGCGAGTTCCTCCACTAGCGAGAATACATTCTGCTCTGTACTACGGGCAACCAGTGACTCGATATCAGCACGTTTGATTGTCCCCCCATTACCCGCAAACAAACATAACTTATCTACTTCAGCAGACAGGGTCTGAAGACCTGTTCCTGCATAGCTGATCAACGTTTCCGCCGCTCCCGTCTCCAATGAAACATCCCGCTGCTTCGCAAGTTTTACTATCCAATTCAATAACTCTTCTCCACTGAGTGGAGCAAAAGCAAGAACTACTGCCTGTTTCTTGACAGCTTTCACCAGTTTCTTACGCTCATCCAGCTTATCCCCTTGGGCCAGGAAAACAATCGTACTGTAATCTGCCGGATTTTCCATATATGTAAGCAGACGATCAACCTGATGTTCAATCTTGGATTCTTTACCTGCGGTGAACAGGCTCGCATCCCTTACAATAATTAATTTGCGTGGAACCAGAAAAGGTACGGTCTCTGCTTCTTCAATAACGACCTCCACAGCCGTTTCAGACAAATCATATGGAATAATCGCAAAATCACGATGTTCTTCTTCAATAACCTGTTCTTTTAACATATCCGTAAATTGCTGTATCTGGTACTTCTCCGTTCCGTACAGCACATAGATCGGTGCCGTTTCTCCATTACGTATTGCCTTTGTTGCACTTTTTACATCCATTCACGGCGCCTCCTTATCCCTCTTATCCTACCAGAAAAAGCGCAAGACAACAAAGGGACCTTACATCCAGTTATGGATGAAGGTCCCCTGTCCTACATCTATATAAACGCTGACACCGGCAGTTCTAGAAAAAGCCGGTGCGCGGTCATACGACGTCAGTTGCTTGAACTGAGATAGGACGTTTTGTTACTTCCACTATATGCTTGTCATACTGAAAATGTTCTTTCGTTTTAGAGGAGCGCACTCCCCATTTTTAATTATTTCGCAGGAGCTCCACCTGAAACAGCAGGTACATTAAACGAGTTCTTCGCCGTTGTTCCGTCCTTGTCCGTTTCGTAATTAAATAGGGTACCATCCTTTGACCAACTCGCTGACTTCAGTGTCCCCTCTATGCTGCGTTGTTCAACCAAATTTAGAACATCCGGTTCGCTCACAGGTTTGGAGTATATGCTGATTTGATCACCAATAAGCATAACTACATAGGAGCCGTCAGGTGATTTCCATTCTTTTGGTGCTGCTGTTGTAGCCATTCCCTGATCCGGTCCTGCTGCGAATCCTTTGTTTCCTCCAGAAGCGTCTGCACCTGCACTGGAATCAGGTACAGTGTTACCTTCAACCGGAGCATCTTCAGTTATATTAGGTGTTGTATCCTGAGAAGTGAAGGATTGCGCATCTCCATTTTCTGTTTCTGTTACTCCACTCTCTTCCCCATCTGCAGAAGATTTAGGAGAATCTCCTGATCCCTGAATTCTCTGCTCAGAATCTTGGTTTTGAGCCGGATTCTTCTGATTATCGGTCGAAGGAGTTCTGGACGAATTATCCTGCGGTCCTTTATTCGGAGCAGGCGTTGATTCAGTGGCCGGTTGTTTAGGTGTCGGATCTGACTGAACTTCAGGCTCCTGTACCTCATCTCCACCGTCTTCAGGCATTGTTTCTACGTCTTGGTTATCTGGTTTAGTTGGTGAATCATTCGATTGACCCACAAACACATCGTTGTTGCTTGGTTGTGACGAAGTGGCAGGATCATAATTTTCAATATTCTTGCTTAACGAATTCTCATCCAAATTGCCGCTCTCTTGAGAAGCTCCAGAGCTCATCAGCATGGAATCGGCATTCTCAATCTGTTCAGGCGGATTTCCCCAGATGGCAAATCCCAATATAACTGCCGCAGCCGCTGCACCCATGGACATACGTCCTGCCATCGAGTTAAGCCATTTTTGCTTCGTTTTCCGCTCACTTGAACGTTGTAAATTCTCAAATGTAGCGGGGACAGGATTCATTTCCTGTATGGTGCTACTTTGTTCCTTCCGCGCTTCGTCAATGGCATCAAGCTGTGGCATAATCGCATCAACTAGACTAAATTTCGGGCTTACTTGCGGTAATTCTTCCAGTTCTCTGGAAAGAGCTCTGAGTAAACTAAAATTCTCGGCGCACTCCGGACACTTTGCCACATGCTGTAGCATCTGCGCGGTTTCCGCCTCGCCCAGATCATGATCCAGATAGCGGTGCATCCATTCCACCACCTCTTCGCATTTCATCCTGTCACACCACCTTTCTGATATTCCTGTAGTAGATTCTGTAACTGCTGTCTGGCTCTAAATAAATAAGATTTCACCGTATTCAACGGAAGATCGAGACAATCCGCAATTTCATTGTAGGATAAGTCCTGCAAATATCTTAGAACAATAACGGTACGATGATGCTCGGGAAGCTTGTTGATCGCATCCTGAATGTCCTGGGCCACATATGTAGACATGACCTCGTACTCCACATCCTGATTATCCTGAAAAACCATGTCATGTTCGTCAATGGAGACAGACGGCTTGGTTCTTCTGAATTTATCAATACAGATGTTCGTGACGATGCGTTGTACCCATGTTTTGAATTGGGCCTTTTCTTCGTATGAATTGATTTTGGTGTAAATTCGGATCAACGCTTCCTGCGCAGCATCCAAAGCGTCCTGTTCATTATTTAGAATGTAATATGCGGTCCGATAGACATGTTGTTCAATCTCCCGCAATAGGGTAATTAGAGCGTCGCGATCGCCCGATTGAGCGGCTCTGATGAGTTCCGGCTCTACCACAAAGGATCCCCCTCTCCCTGCAACCTTACAGACGTGATCATCAATAAAATTGTTGCAAAGTTAAGTATTTTTTTAATTTGCCATAACAAAATAACGGCGTATGTATTAGGGCCGCTGAAATCTTCTCTTAGAATAACAGAAATTGCATAACGAGTCACCAAACGTATCCAAAAGGGATTCCATTACTTACACGACTCAATTCAAATGCAATGGCATACATTATAGATAAGCACTTTTTTGGTTCCTAAAATAAAAAAAGTCGAAATTTGTCCAAATTTAAGCTGATTTTAATGCAATTTTCATGAAAATAGTGTATTGTAAATTTACATTCATAAACACGAGGTGATGAGCATGCCAGCTCTTGCGAAAATTCAAGCTTTAAAAGAACAAATGCCCAAAGAATATCAAAGTATTTCCCACTTTGTTGAACATGCATTGGAGTCCATTGATACTCTGGTCGAGGAACATCGGAAGTACGTAGCTGCACAGGCATTATACGGCGATAAAATCGTTGGATCGGAAGAACGCTTGTACAGAGAAACCGTACTGGATGTCAGAGCACAGCTATTGATGACTCTTGAGAAAACGGTAGAAGATCTGTTGCACAAGGGCGACAAACACTGGAGCAAACACTTTAAGGATGGCGTAGAGTAGTTCTTATATTTCTTCTACATTTTGAAAAAATGGCCCGTTTTCCGATATTCTCCCTCCTGGGGTGTAACGGAAAGCGGGCTTTTTTTGTACTGTGACTTGCAATCAAAAGAAGTGATTAATTGGTATATTCATCAGTAAATCGCCATCAGTTTGCCATTGAGAAACCCTAAAGCTCTTATGCCTGCGGAGCTGGCATACACCCAAACCTCGATTTTGCCTTTTGAACTCGTTTCATACGTAATGCTCGATGGATCTCCCCATGCAAGGCGCACCTGAGTTATGTTCATTCCTAAAGCTACTTCTCCAGCAATGATTTTATTCCAAGTAGACTTGGACCAATTGTATTTCTTATACGGATCAGAAGAGAAGAATTGGTTGGAATCGGCAAGCATCTCCGTCACACTGGAAGGCGCCCCTCCTGCATAGGCAGAAACGGTTTTTCCTTTTGCATTACGGAAGATAATAGAGTAACTTCGATCACCGTATTTAATCTTCTCAATTTTGATATCTGATATGGTCACTTTACTGAAACGTTGCCCTAAACTCGTATCACTGTTGATCCAGTAGGACTTGCCAATGAAGCGAGCAAGATTCCCCAACTCTTTTTTCTTGATCAGTGCAAGTGTATCCTTCGATTCCACCAGAATAGAAGAATTTCCAACCAGCACCTTGGCCTGCTTTAGCTCAGCATCCCATCGAACCTGAATACCCGCAGCCTGTCTTAACAAGTCCGCAGGAAATACAGTTTGCCCTCCAATGGTTTGTACTTTCCCTTTCAACTTCAGCTCTTTGTTGTTTAATCGCGCAACAGCACTCCCTTTTTGCAAAACAATACTGTCATCTCCAAATTGAATTTCAAAAGATGAACCCTTCACATCAATTTTGGCTCCCAAAGTTTTGAACACCGACTGTACTGGCAAGTATACATTTCCATCCAACAATGTGGCGCCTGTTAACTTTTGCTGTGAATCAACGTTCAGTTGAAGACTTGAGGCAAAATCACCTATCTTCAAAGTCACTTTGGTTGTTCCTATGCCCGTAACCTTCAGTTTGCCTCCTGCCTGAATTTGTGCAACTCGGGGCTGCTCCACTATAATTTCTTCAGGCAATGGCGCACGCTTGTTTTTGAAACCATTACTATAATTCTCCTGAACAGCAAGCGTGATCGTATCCCCAATATTAGCTTCCTTGGAAGATGCCGTAAGTGTCACTTGATTTAACGCGGGAGCTGATAGAGGAGTTAACTTTCCATTATCATATGTAGCCCATGATCCATCTTGTAACTGTGCATATAGCTCATCCAGATTAGGCGCATACACCATCCGCGATACGTTACTTAAACCAGGCAGTTGCTCGCCCTTATATTTGGCAGTTCGATCGTAGCTCCAGACGCTTCCATCCTGTTTCACCGTGAGCAGCTTATGCGTACTCCCCCACCAAATCAAAGATTGCACATTATTCGCAACCGTGATGTAGTCATCCTCATACAGCATACTTACGATCACTACCGAGTCATCATTTTTCAGCACTGCTGCGTAAACACCATTCGTTGCAATTGCTTTACCATCAGGTACATTTCCAGCTTTACGTATTTTGTTGTATTTGTCATAATATATATCTCCTGATGAAGATAATGCGCTATAAGAAGAATCGCTTCCAAAACTATAAGAA
Source organism: Paenibacillus sp. BGI2013 (assembly GCF_002843485.1). Classification (NCBI taxonomy): domain Bacteria; kingdom Bacillati; phylum Bacillota; class Bacilli; order Caryophanales; family Paenibacillaceae; genus Paenibacillus; species Paenibacillus sp. BGI2013. The sequence continues at coordinate 4,521 of NZ_PJFA01000013.1, read as the reverse complement.
TCCGCATCGATAATCGATTCCAAAACCTTAGCCTGATCATCAAAATTATAAAGGTTTCCATCCTGAAGCTGAACCCATCCATGGCCATAAACTTTCACAACGCCATTGAATTGTTTCGTTACTGGTTTATGCGCATTGTCCTTATTCCACCGAATCACTTGGCCATCGGCAGTCCACCCATAGATGGAATGGTCTTCTGATTTTGAAATACCAATCAGTTTTCGATTTTGTGTCCATACTCCACTTGTGGCCCCTTTAGACCAAAGTGTACCATCGTCCAGCAAATAGTCATTTCGGTCAAGAACTGAAGTGATGGAATTACCCGATCCAGATGATGCAAAAGCGGAGGACTGTCCTACGATCAAACCGATAACTAAAAGTCCAATGCATAGGGCTATCGCTTTTCTAATCCATTTCACTCTAAACTTCTGAGTTGCATTTCTGTTCTTTTTACTTTGCGACATTTCTACAAGTTCCATTTTCTTGATCCCCTCATTATTATGTATAGTGCTACGATCCCTAAGTATCTCTATCCCTCCTCTAAGGTGGGCCTAACTATTATTCGGTAAAAACAACCATAATCCTGCAACAAAAATCACATAACATTAATCAAATCCGTAACTAAAAACATATTTTTACATATATACAACAAACCAAATACAAATGATTGCATTTAATAATCTAAAATAGAAACATATTATAAACGAAATAGGGCGTGCAACCGTAACAAAACTATAAATGGATATGCGGGAGATTAAATGAATCTAATAATATTTTTCAAATACTTCCTGGGATTCTTTCTACTCAGTAGTGTGTTATTCATTGCATTTAATATGATAATTTGGCATAAAAGTTGGGATCAAATTGATCATATACTAAACTTATTCAGCGCAACTATAATTAGCTTGATAGTTGGCATATCAAAGGCAAGAGAGTAACTGATTTTTAGTCAACTATCCTAAGTGATAGTCTAGATGTCCTTACACTTCATGAAGTATTACTTACTTCTAGTACGAAAAGTTGAAAAAAAGATGACTGCATAACTAAAATATTATAACGCTGGAACCATCTGTCGCTAGCGAGTGAAGCAGCTTATGGACAAAATGTTCGTTAGAAAAACTCTTACATCCGTATCTGAATATAAGAAACTATGGAGAAATCGGAACAGCAAGGAATTATTTCAAATCCAAATAAAGGTCGGTTTATATAGGATGTGCAAATCCATTCTTATAGAGAAGGTACAAACCTTAGAAAAACGAAGGTTTGTACCTCTTTTGTGTGATGAACTTATTGATTATAATAAGGGCCATTTCCTGTGGATTTATTCAAGGACAACAACTGAGACACCGTTACGAATTGGTAGCCTTGCTTTTTTAGTGATTTAAGCATGTGGGGCAGCGCATCAGCTGTAGAAGCGTGAATATCATGCATAAGTACAATCGAACCTGATCTGATGTTTTTAGCAACCTCTTTATTTACGGCTTGAGCGTTCCGGCTTTTCCAATCCAGCGAATCCACTGACCATAAAATAATGGGTGTTTTCTGTTCTTTGGTGACTTTTTTGACTGATTCATTCATAGCACCATAAGGCGGACGGAATAGGGTTGGTTTTTCCCCAGTCGCATCTTTGATTCGGTGCGATGATTCTATGATTTGTTTGCGCACCTCACTCAGGCTCATATTCGCAAGATTCGGATGACTCTTGGAGTGATTGCCGATCTCGTGGCCGGCCTTAGCAACCTTTTTAGCCATATCAGGATAATACTCTACTTGTACGCCCAGCATGAAGAAAGTAGCCTTCGCGTTATACTCCTTCAAAGTCTTTAGAACTCTAGGTGTCACCTTTGGGTGAGGCCCATCATCAAAGGTAAGAGCAACATATTTCCCTTTAGGATCAAGCGGAGGCTGAGTTGGCCTCTTCCCTTTTGGTTCATCGTTATTTTCATAAGTAATATTCCATTTTTTAGTAAGGTCCTTCTTCAAGTAGGAATGCAAGGATTTCAGTGGAATGTTCACTTGGACCGTTCCGGCTGCACCTGCAGCGATCTCGTATTTATTAAAGTATAAAGTAAAGACTCCGTTACCTATGGACCATTTCCATCCAGATGGATTTTTTATAGATTTTTGAAGTTCTGCTTCGAATACATAAGAGTGAACGTTTTTCTGTTTCTTCAATTCCCCCTTCACGATGGACATAATATGGTTAACAGCTGCTTTGTCATAAGTCATGATATCAGATAAATTCAATATTTTATTTTCAGCTGTGTCGATATTAAAAGATTTTATTATCGATTGTCCATTAGCACCGCCTGTGGTGATTTGATAGGAAGTGAACACTAAACTATATAAATGGTCATTAATTTTATTCGTATCTACTGTAATATTCAATTCAGCACGATGATCGCCTTGAAGCGTTTTTGCACCGGTTTTAACCTGGGTTAAGAATTTCTTTTCCTGATCATTGACCCACGTCTGAATAGGAGTATTAATCTCCTTGCTGTTTGAGAGAACGTTGCTAATCGACAGTATATAATGCTTCGTATTCTTCGTCCTTGTTTCGATATTTAAGCCTGGGTATGCACTGGGCGACACTTCAACGTTCTCTGTAACGCTGTGGTTCCCAGCTAGAACATTTTGCACCATTAGATTGATTCCTAGAATCCCGCCAGCTAATACAATAAATCCAACCAGCCAAACGGGCCACCGTGTTTTCTTCCTTTTGTTCATTTCAAATCATCCTTATCTTTATTCTAGTCATAAAACTGCAAGTCATTGTCTATCATTTCTTCCGGCGATGGTGGCCCAAAACTATCGAAATACGATACCTGATGAAAAATCAACCATCAGTTATTCACATCAAACATCGATGACAGAAAGGCACCACTGAGTGCCTGCACTCTCGACAGATCGATAATGAGGAGCCACGCAAATCCCCCTAAGCCCATCATGCATTTTACTTTCGTCCTTATCTTTTTGATTTGTCGCTCATAGGCAGGACGCCGAGGTTGTGAAAAAAGTTTTCTCCAATTAATGTAATCAATGAAGAGAACAAAACAATTTCATGGAACTTCTGCCTTTAGAACTAAAAAAAGCATCCCGTAAGAAGAGAGTCTTCGGGATGCCACATTCAGAATAATCGTCATGTTTCCAGCATAAGACTTGAATTAATGTTGTACTTGTACATTTAGAATGTCGGACACAAATTGGATTGCACGTAAAACTGATTTTTATGAATCGAAGTGGCTGCGCCGAGCGCTTTGGGAGCCATTTTCGAGAAGAAGCAGGACTCCTCCTCGTAGGACGCGCTTGTCCACTGCTCATTTTATGCACTTTTGCAGACTTTGCGGCTGAACCTCACTACACTTCATATACAAGAGATTCTGTGCAATTTCGAGCAAAACGATCATCACGCCATAGGCTCCCTTAGTAAGCTGCCACCTTTTTCAGATCCAACTTTACTGCGACTTCTGGCTTCATATCATTCGGCTTTGCCTCAGAGGCTGGCATTCTTCAAATTGAAACGGAACTCCGGTGAACCCACATATCCCGGCGCGATACTGTATTTCGGGAAGACGATAACCAGTTCGCCTTTTTCAATATAAAACGACTGTTCCGTGAACGTCCCTTTGAATTCTTCCAGGAAGTATTGATCGGGATCCTTTCTCATTTGCGCAAGAATATCTGCATCAAGCTTTTCTTTGTAGTTAGAACCGAGGAGATCCTCCAGTGTCACGCGCTGAGCCGCATAGGCATTTTTCAAGTTGTAGGTATCGATCCGGGGCATGCTTGTTCCGCCCCTGTAACCTTCCGTGATTACTTCAAGCGAAACTACTCCTGCCGGGTTTCCAGTTCCGTCCGACTTTAGCTTATAGCTGACGTAAAATTCATAGGGGTGGAACTTCTGGTGATTTACTTTTGCCTTTTTGGCCGTTTTTGCGGCATCCTTCTCCCACTGAGCAAGATCCTTTTGCGCACGGGATAAAAGGATGCCATTCAGTTCATTCTGGTATCTGGTGTCCAGCATGCCGTCCAGCTGCGGTACCTTGATGTTCACAATAAGGTTCTTGCTTGTTGTGCTCAGTACCTTCTCCACGATTTTCACTCCTGTAGCCAAAGGGACGGTTGAATGTACCTTAGAGCTGACAGTTACGTTCGCTGAAACAGGTGCCGAGGCCAGCGCATTTGCAGATAAGCTCGCTGCGCCGACGCCGAGCATGGCTACACAGCCCATGGCCCCCATCTTCATGTATTTTATCGTTTTCTTTTTCATAGCTTTCATCCTCCATCTCTTTGTATGAGTGTCTAATCAAGCACACTCATTGGCTAGACGCATGAGATGGTACAGAAAGTTTTGGAAAATCAAAAACAGAACAATGTCTCTTCGACCAAAGTACTAACAAAAACCAGCTAATGTTTGTCAAGCATTTCTGGTTGGATGAGTTCTCTTTTCGTGGTATACTTTTTCCGACCAACACGAATAACCTCCACGGGTATGGAGGTTTTGGTTAAATATGGATTACA
>NZ_PJFA01000012.1:0-213098 GCF_002843485.1 Paenibacillus sp. BGI2013 | reverse complement strand
TCCCAGTGTGGCCGATCACCCTCTCAGGTCGGCTACGCATCGTCGCCTTGGTGAGCCGTTACCTCACCAACTAGCTAATGCGCCGCAGGCCCATCCCCAAGTGACAGATTGCTCCGTCTTTCCAGTTTCCTTCAGGCGAAGGAAACAATTATTCGGTATTAGCTACCGTTTCCGGTAGTTGTCCCAAACTTGAGGGCAGGTTGCCTACGTGTTACTCACCCGTCCGCCGCTAACTATCAGAGAAGCAAGCTTCTCTGATAGTCCGCTCGACTTGCATGTATTAGGCATGCCGCCAGCGTTCGTCCTGAGCCAGGATCAAACTCTCCAATAAAGTATTGAAAAGAGCGATAAGCTCATTTTGAATCTGACGAGATTAAAAATCTCATTTGTGCTCCAGTCGATTCAAGCCAAGGCTTGTCTCAAACTTTCGCATTCATTCTGCAAGCAGAATGTTTACTCACTCGTTGTTCAGTTTTCAAAGATCAAACTTGTTTCGTTACTGAATGTTGTTCTCTTCAGCAACTCTTATATAATATCATGTCCGAACCAACTTTGCAAGCTCTTTTTTTAAGTTTCTTTCGAAGCTTATTTCATTCGCTTGCCGCACCGTGTAAACCGTGTTTTCTTGGCCGGATTAATAATATATCACGTATAGATATTAATTACAATACTTAATTTAATAAAATTCAGCTACTACAAATAAACTACTCTTACTGTGTTGCTCTCCTCTATCCCAGTGTAAAGTTTATTATAGCTTAAATGACATTCTTTCCATTCATACATCGCAATACATGTCTAATTGATTTTAAACTTATTAGCCTACATCTCCTCTCTTATATTTTAGCTTCATTAATATGCTCAATTTAGGTTGTCCTTTTATCAAGGTCATGCAAGATTACTGAGGGCACTTTAAGTTACCACGAGTATAAGTAGAGGTATTATTGAAGAAAACAAAAAAAGTGATGCACGCATATAACTATACGTGAACCACTTCCTTGTGTGTTATTACATTATATATAGAAGGAAACTCTTAATGTTGTGCCTGTGCTGATGCTGGAGGCGTCATCGTCATTTGTCCATTACCTGCTTTTTGCATGCCAACTCGCAGCAACGTAATTCCCCACGTAATAATCGAGATCAACAGAAGATGAACCATGAATCCACCCACAGCTTCTCCACTATAGATCAAACGCATAAATCCCTGTACCCCATTGGAAGCGGGTAGAAAGTTTCCGATGTAACGGTAGAATGGCGCCAGCATCTCGGCTGGAATGATATTTCCTGCTGTCATCAACTGGAGCGGAACCATCGCTACATTAAATAGAGGACCTGCATTGCCAAACAGGGCAAAACTCATTTGTGTAAAACAGATACAAGCCAGACTCACCAGCACATGATACAGATACAAAGCGCCGAAGGAGCTCGCAACATCTGTGAACTGAAGAGCTACTGTATCCACAATTAGGGGAACAATCAAAGCTATACACAATAACAGCAATTGCCGTCCCCAGAAGATTTCCCATTTGGAATGGGTACGCTTCATGATATTCGACGTAATATTAAACTGAATATTCATAGTCATCGAAGCAATATAGGTGATAAAACCCAGAATCATGGGCAGCATCGATGTTGCAAAATCACTCACGCTGTTCGTTTTATTAATTTCAGCCTTCACAGGCCCTTCATTCATCTTCGCCATCGCTTGTCCAATAGCTGCACTCAGTTCATCGCTGTTTATACTATCGTTATTGAGTGTCACTTGAACCTTGGATTCCAGAATCCCTTGACCCATTTGTGCAGTCATTCCGGTCGCAGCATGTTCCACAATGGATTTGGCTACATCGGCATTTCCCTGATTGATATAAAAGGGTAAGCTCGCCTCTGTGCCTCCTGCAATCTGGTCAGTGAATCCTTCCGGAATAACAATAACCATCGCATAGTTACCTGCATTCATCTGTTGCTCAGCTTCCTCGGCAGAACCCAGTACATTGACATGGAAAGGCGCGAGCGTTTCAATCTGCTTCTGCACCTCTTTTCCCTGTGTCCCGTCTTCGTTCACCAGAGCAACTTGAAGTTGATCCACTCTCTCCGTGGCTTGATGATAACCCGTCATCCAGATCACAACAAATAACAGCGGAACAATCAATGCAAAAACCAACCCTATTTTTGTCTGTGGCACTTTAAGAAAATCTTTGAAGCTTCTCATTCGTTCACGACTCCCATTAGTTAAAATTAAAATAATTGCACTACATATATATGCACATGCACATAATTGCTCAAAAAAATTTATTTCATCTTTTCATAGATGCGATTCATTACATTCATGAATGCTTCAAGCTCTTCAGGGGAACATTCGGCGAGTGCCTCTTGCTCTTGCTGTTTTGCCTTTGGTGTCAGAACGTTATTCATTTCCAATCCTTCCGCCGTCAAACAAAGCAAAACCGCTCTGCGATCCTGTGGATCTTCTTCTCTTGTCACCAGACCTTTGCGAATCAACTTGTCTATAATTTTGCCTACCGTTGTCTGGTCCCGCACTGTTAATTCAGCCAGTTTTTTCTGTGATATATGACTTCCAGCCTTGCTCAATTCATTCAAGACTGCAAATTGTTCCGGAGTAATATCCTGTTCACTCAGATTTCTGGTTGTTGTTTTTTTGTATGCCAGATACGTCCGTGACAGAATCAGTCCAAGTGGATTTTCATCCATATTAACAGGCATGCTGTTGCTCCTTTCTCTATATAGTAGCACTACCATCTAATTTGCGTAAGCTCTATATTATTACCATATTTACATTACTGTCAATTTAATTTTTTATCTTTTCAAGCAAAAAGAGACCCACCCGTTAGTCAGGCAGCTCTCTCCTCTGGCATCGTCAAGCCACACTTACTCGGGCTTGCCACTTGAAGTTTCGGTATCGTCCTTCTTCTTTGTGCCTTTACTTTTATAAGGCTTCGGTGCACTTTTCGCCCGGTTAGCAGCGGCTTGCCAACGGTTCCATCCTTTTTTACCCGTACCACGGCCGGTGCCGCCTTTTCCTTTTGCATTGCTCATGTTATCACTCCAATAATCCTGTATATGCTTAAAAATGACCGTCCTCGGTAACTTATTATGCAACCCAGCCCATCTAATTCACTTCCAGCAATTCTTATTATACCAAAAATCCACGTCTTTACGTCCATTTCCATAAATCATTGTATTGTTATTCTGTTATGAAAGCGGTATAGTGGACATAATTGAAAGAGGAAGCTGCGTCTTCTTCGGGATTGTTACTGGTGAGCAGGCGATACCCAAACCAAGGCTGTCTATTAAGCCTTAGTTTGGGTTTTTTGTTTTTATTACGACCAATTGAGGTGAAACACATATATGATCATCCGTCAGATTTTTAACAACAATGTCATCCGGGCTGAGAACCAGGTTGGTCACGAATTTGTTGTCATTGGCAACGGTCTTGGCTTCAAAAAGAAAAACGGACAGCCTGTGGATGAGGATAAAATCGAAAAAACCTTTGTGCTGAAATCGGATAAAATACCGCAAAAACTCATTGATCTGATTGGGGAAACATCGGTCGAATATTTGAAGTTAGCGGACGAAATTGTGGGTCATGCCAAAAAGGAAATGGGCGATATTTTTAGTGATAATATCTATATATCATTGATCGATCATATTCAGTTTGCCATTACCCGGTACCGTAAATCCGTCGGGCTGAAGAATTCCCTTTTGTGGCAGATCAAGAAGTTTTACAAGAAGGAGTTTGGGATTGGCATGAACGCTGTGGAGCTGATCCAGGAACAATTCGGCATCCAAATGGATGAACATGAGGCCAGCTTTATTGCGATGCATTTTGTAAACGCTCGTCAAGATGCTCAAGGTATGAAACAAACCGTTGAAATTACTGAAGTTATTGATGATATCTTCAACATTGTGACCAACCATTACCACATCGCCCTGGATGAAAATTCATTTAATTATTCCCGGTTTATTACCCATCTTCAATATTTTGTGCAGCGAATGTTGAGTAATGAACAGGAGCAATTTGCTTCTGGAGATAACTTTCTGTATGAACAGGTGAAGGACAAATATAGCAACGCTTTTGAGTGTACACAGCGGATCAATCAGTACCTTGAGGACAAGTTTGAAAGTGCCATGTCCATTGATGAAAAGGTGTATTTGACGATCCATATTCAACGTGTCACTTCCCGTAACGAGCTTCTCGACGCGGAATAAAAAAAGCTTGCAAACGATTTCGGCGTCATATATAGTAGGTCTCACAACTTAACGACAAGGATTGTTACTGCTCAAGCAGGCGATACCTAAATGATTGGCAACAGCTCATCTTTCCGATGATCTAGCCATTCGTTTAGGTATTTTTTTGTTTTCAGGCAATCTTAACAACAAAGGAGAATGAACATGGATCATAAAAAAATGGGGGATGACATCGTTCGTCTCGTCGGCGGAGAAGCCAATATCAATGGTCTTGTCCACTGTGCGACCCGGCTGAGATTCGACCTGAAAGATTCGAAAAAGGCCGAACGCGAAACGCTTGAAAAACATGACGGCATTATTACCGTTGTCGAAAGCGGCGGCCAGTTCCAGGTTGTCATCGGTAGTAACGTGGCTCATGTATATGCGGAGATTATGAAAAATCGGGATTTTGGAGGAGATTCCTCCTCATCGGCTCAGTCTACAGGGGAAAAAACCTCGCTATTATCCAAAGTTTTTGAAATTATATCCGGAAGTTTCTCGCCATTAATCCCGGCTATGGCAGGATCAGGTATGTTAAAAGCTTTGCTGACTGTCCTGACCATGCTCGGATGGATGTCGGACACAAGTGACACATACCTGATTTTATCCGCTGCCGGCAACGCTGTATTTTATTTCTTGCCCATCTTCCTTGGCATCACACTGGGTATGAAGCTGAAAGCCAATCCTTATGTAGCTGGCGTAATTGGTGCCGCTCTGATGGAACCGAGCTTCACGGGGCTGATGGATAAGGGCTCAGATGTATCGTTCCTGGGCATACCGGTTGTGATGATGAATTATTCAGCCAGCGTATTCCCAATCTTCATATCGATTAGTATCTACGCTGTTCTCGATAAATTACTCAAGAAAATCATTTTAAAAGACCTGCAATTGTTCCTTGTACCAATGATTGCTTTGATGATTATGGTTCCGCTGTCCGCAATGGCCTTTGGACCATTCGGTACCACGGTAGGTGACTGGATCTCCTCCGGCGTAACTTGGCTCATTGGGGTCAGCGGTATATTATCAGGGGTTGTACTCGGTGGATTCATGACCTTCATGGTTGTGTTCGGACTCCACTGGGGCTTCACTCCAATCACGATACAGAATATCGGGGTTGGCGGCGATCCGATTGAAGCCATGGCTGCTGCAGCTGTATTTGCACAAATCGGTGTAGCCTTCGGTATTTTCCTGAAAGCCAAAAAGAACAAAACCCTGCGCACTCTTGCTGGCTCAACCAGCCTTACAGGTTTACTTGCAGGAGTCACTGAACCAATTGTATACGGTTTGATCCTGCGTTATAAACGTGTGATTCCTATCGTGGTCATCGCAGGTGCGATCGGCGGTGCCATCAATGGTCACTTTGGTGTTAAAATGACTGCTTATGTGTTCCACAATATATTTGCCATTCCTGTCTATACACCAACGGTTGTCTACGTAATTGCGATTGCCTGCTCCTTTACGGTAGCCGCTGTATTAACCGTAATGTTTGGTTACGAAAGCAAAACCAAAGATACAGATTCCGTTGAAAACGAATCCGTCTCCAGCACATCGGCTGAAAGTACGCCGGTAGAGCTTCCTGTCGTACCTGAGACCAAAACAACGGAGATCAAGAAAGAACAAATTTATAGCCCGCTCACAGGTAAAGCCGTAGCACTGAATACCATTAATGACCCAGCTTTTTCGACTGGTGCTATGGGCAAAGGTTTGGCGATTGTGCCTGAGATTGGCGAAGTTGTCGCTCCGGTAGACGGTGTTGTCACTTCCCTCTTCCCGACAGGACATGCCATTGGATTAACCACAAACGCAGGAACGGAAATCCTGATTCATGTTGGCATCAACACAGTAGCACTAAAGGGAAAACACTTCTCTCCTGTCGTTCAAGAAGGTGATATCGTAAGACAGGGCGATCTGTTGATCCAGTTTGACATCGATAAGATCAAGGAAGCCGGATACGAAACCGTAACACCTGTCATTGTCACTCTAACGCAACAAGAAGTGGATGTGTTCGAAACAACTCAGGAACAGGTACAGAAAAATGATGTCCTGCTGACTCTCGTAGTCTGACCCAACTTATATTATACGAATTCAATTTAGGAGGAACTAACTATGAAACATACTCAACTGAAACCATTTCCTAAAGATTTTTTCTGGGGAGGTTCAACCTCTGCCTATCAGATTGAGGGAGCCTGGAATGAAGATGGTAAAGGCCCTTCTGTCATCGACATGGGGAATCATGTGGAAGGCGTAACCGACTTCAAGGTAACCAGTGATCACTATCATATGTACAAAGAAGATGTGGCGTTGCTCGCCGAAATGGGCTTTAAAGCCTACCGCTTCTCCATCGCATGGACACGCATCTATCCGCAAGGAGCAGGTGAAGTGAATCCGAAGGGCCTCGCCTTTTACGATTCCCTCATTAATGAGTTAATTAAATACGGTATTGAGCCCATTGTGACGATGTATCACTTCGATCTTCCTTATGCGCTTGAAGAAAAAGGCGGCTGGTCCAACCGAGCAACGATTGATGCTTTTGAACAATATGCCAAGACTCTTTATGAAAACTACGGAGATCGGGTTAAATATTGGCTGACCATCAACGAACAAAATATGCTAATCCTGCATCCTGGCTCTCTGGGTACACTGGATACAACACTTGTTGATCCGCAAAAAACACTGTATCAGCAAAATCATCACATGCTGGTTGCTCAAGCTAAAGCCATGGTCCTGTGTCATGAAATGCTGCCTGAAGCCAAGATTGGCCCAGCTCCCAATATCGGTGTAATTTACCCGGCGAGTTCCAAACCAGAAGACACACTCGCGGCTGATAACTATGCTGCCATTCGTAACTGGCTCTATCTCGATATGGCGGTATATGGACGTTATAACCATATTGCCTGGAGTTATCTCGAAGAGAAAGGATATACGCCTGTCATTGAAGACGGAGATATGGACATCCTGGCTCAAGGAAACCCTGACTTTATTGCGTTTAACTATTATACTTCCCAAACGGTTGGTGAAAGCCTGAACGATGGTAATGACTTCTCCCATACAGGAGACCAGCATGAAATCGTAGGTGAACCGGGCGCATATAGAGGATCTGTGAATCCCAATCTGCAAAAAACGGAGTTTGGCTGGGAAATTGATCCCGTGGGCTTCCGCTCTACCCTGCGCCAGATCTACTCCCGTTATCACCTGCCATTGATTGTTACGGAAAATGGTCTGGGTGCCTTTGATAAACTGGAGGAAGGCGACGTGGTTAACGATCCATATCGTATTGAATTCTTCAATAAACATATCGAACAGATTCAACTGGCGATTACGGACGGCGTGGATGTATTTGGCTTCTGCCCTTGGTCTGCGATCGATCTGGTTAGTACACATCAAGGGTCTAGCAAACGTTATGGATTCATCTATGTGGATCGTGAGGAATTCGATATCAAGGAATTGAGACGTATCCGCAAACAGAGTTTCCACTGGTATCAAAAACTGATTGAAACGAATGGAGAAATTCGTTAATACACGTGATATTAAAAAAGTCGACTGCACATGAAACATGTGTAGTCGACTTTTTTGGTGTTGATGCATTGATGTGAAAGCTTTCTTTTCTAATTATAAAATTACATTTCAGCCTTCGGTTGTTTTACCGCTTTGGCCCCTCTGAGTACCCGCAGGGATAACAGGAAACAGATCGCCAAAACGGCTGCTGCTGAAACATAAGGATAGTTAATATTCACATCGAACAGTGCTCCAGCTACGATTGGACCTGCGATATTCCCCAAACTGGTATACGCCGAGTTCAATCCGGCCACAAAGCCCTGTTGTTCTTGTGCCAGTTTGGACATCTGTGTACTAATCGCCGGACGTAAAATATCCATACCCAGAAAGACGATAAACGTTACGACAAGAATCATCCAGTACGTACTTACAAACAAGGTCAACAGTACAAATACGGCTACAAACAACAGACAGACTGAAATGACCATCTTTTCACCAAATCGATTGAGCAACCAACCGATCAGGGATACTTGCACAACCGCACCTGCGATGGAACCAAATGTAATGATAAATGCAATGTCTTTGGTCGTGAAGCCAAACTTGTGATCCACAAATAGTGAAAATACCGTCTCATAGTTCGCTAGACCAAATGCCATAACAAAAACAATAATCAAACTGAAAAAATACGGTTCACGGTATGAATTGAGCAATTGGGATACCATACCCGGAGCTTTGACCTTCTCTGCGCCAGCTACAGGTTTAGTTTGCTCTCCTGTGCTTCGCGTGGATTCCGGCAAAATAATCAATGTAATGATGGATGCCAGCAAACCGGCAACCCCAGCGGCGTAGAATGGAATTCGAATGCCAAAGTCCGCAATGTATCCACCAATTCCCGGACCGATGATAAATCCGGTTGTAATCGCTGCATTAATCAATCCCATACCTTTGCCGCGTTCTTCCTCTGTTGTAATATCTGCGGTGTAAGCCATAACCGCCGGGAAGATCATCGCCGCACCAATACCACCAAGCATCCGGGCTGCGAAGAGCAAGACTGGTGCATTGACCGCACCAAACATAAACTCGGATACGGCAAAGATCAGCATTCCACCAACGATAATTTTTTTACGTCCCCATGTATCCGACCAACGACCCGCAAGCGGGGAGAACAGAAACTGGGTGAAGGAAAAGGCCGCTACCAGCAATCCAACCGTGAATCCGGTGATATGCAGTAGATCCATATACGCAGGCATGATCGGTACAACCAGACCAATACCCGTAAAAACGAGAAAAATATTAAACATTAACAGCAGCAGTGCGCCCCTGTTCCGTGTTAGTAATGCCATGATTCCATCCTCCGTAGTTGTCAAAATGTTGCTTAAGCTTTATCTTTTGCAATCCCGTGCAAGAATACACTAGCGGCCTGGCGGTATAACGCAAGAGCCTGATCAGGCTCCATCCCCCGTGACATCTGACTAAGGCCAATAATGGTACTTTCCAATATGAGCGCGAGATTATCTACATTGTCTGCTTTGAACTCACCGCTCTCAATGCCTTGCTCTATCATTTGTTTATTAAATTGAATATGCCGCTCAAACATTAAGGAGATCCGCTCCTCAATATCATTTTCTTTCTTTTCCCCTGTGAAGAACTCATCAGCTGCCTTCGTCAGCGGATGATTCATATCGTCCAGAACTAATTGCTCCGCCAAACCATAAATCTTCTCCGTGGAGGTGTGATAGAGATGTTCTTTGGCCGCCCAGCTCTCTTCCCACTCCCGGTCCCACTCATCGATTAGATAGAGGAACAGACCTTCCTTACTTTTAAAATGGTAATATATATTGCCTTTGCTGCTGCCTGTCGCAGCTACAATATCCTCAATGGACGTTGCTTTATAACCTTTTTGTACAAAAAGGGCTTTGGAAGCATCCGCAAGTTTTTTCTTGGTCTGCTCAGTCTGTAGTTGTTTTTTATTCATATTCATTCCATTTCACTCCGTCCCATCCATACTGAACATTCGTTCTGTATTTTAACAGATGCACCCAATATAAGCAATGAAAAAGGAGAATTGGCACGCATGCCCACTCTCCCTCCACAATCATTTCACTTTTTTACCTTTACCATGCAATATTTTTAGTTGACCATTCTCATAACCCAACTGATACTCGACCCGATATTGCGATATTATATATTCCCCATCTTTGCGTTCATTTGCTGTAATCATTGCCTTCACTTCCATCTCGTCATCGCCTTTATTGACTGAGGATACCTCACTGATGGTCACCTCACTTGTATTCAGATATCCTTCTCTGAACTTGGCATATGTTGTAGCACTCTGCCACTCGCTTCCGAGCAGTGCATAAGCGGTGACATAATCACTCAGATTAAGGCTTGTATAAAAGTCCGTTACAATTCCTTCTGCTTGCAATGTCTTAGTGGCTGAGCCCAGGTGAGTATCTCCAACCGTCCGCACCGACGTTGTGCCAGAAGGATTTTTGGACCACGCCTGCACCTGCTTGAGCACACTAGTCATAGGAATACTGAATCCTATTCCCCCCTCCTGTTCCACGACCGCCGAATTAATGCCGATCACTTCACCAGTCTCCGCACTAATGAGTGGTCCACCACTGTTGCCATGGGTTATTGGTGCCGAGATCTGATAGAGGTTACTATAGATGTAAGGCGCTATTTCAAAGCTACGCCCCAACCCACTGATGATTCCGGTTGTTACGGTGTTCTCTAGCCCAAGTGGACTACCCAATGCCAGAATCTCGTCTCCGGTCTCAGTTTTGGATTTGGCGATGATTAACGGCTTAACTTTTTTCAAATCAGGAACTCTGACTACAGCTACGTCTGTTTCATCACCAATACCAATAACCGTCCCCTTATATTCCTCATGGTTCAAGGTCCGAATAGTTACTTCATTCGCCCCCTCCACTACATGGGCATTGGTCACGACATCTCCCTGATCATTGTAGAGAAAACCGGAGCCCAATCCGCTGCTACTCTCGATCGTTACAACTTTCTTCTGGCTTTCTTCTATAATCTGTTTGCGTGTCTTCTTCACAGGTTGCTTGGAGGCAGTCGTGGCTGCCGCATTTTCCGTTTCCTTCGCGGCAACAACTGCCAGTCTGGGCCCATCCTGCAACTGATCTGCTGAATGCTGGTGTATCCAGAACACGCCCCCTGCTCCAGCACCAATGATAATAGCACTGGATATGATCATACTCCATGTTCGTTTGGTCATTCCAACCTGTCCTCCTATTCGAGATACCACGTTGCATTCACAACAGAGATTTCCGCTTCCTCGTACACACCATAATAATAGGTTTCAAAAAAACCTTCTTCCCCCACATCCAGCCAGCTTGGATACACATCTGCATAAGTTTGGCCCAGATATATACCGTCTATATTATAAATATCAATCAACACTGTAATGGAAGAGATCGGACGAGTTGCATTATTGATCAATGAACCGCTAATATAAAGATCCCCGTACATATCAAGCGTCGCATCAACGTTCACGACACTTACTGCCGCCGTTCGATTCATCAGATCTTCTTCTGCAGCCTGTTGCTCCGCCAGTTGAATCCGATCCGCTTCCGCTTTTTCAAATGCCTTTTTTTCACTGAGCACCCGTTCACGATACGAAGTCAGTTTTTCATTTTCCGGCGCATAGGACAATCCCTGGTCGACCGTTTGTAACGCAATTGTGAAATTCTTTTGCTTTACTTGCTGTTCCGCCTCTTTATAACTTATGCTTGCGAGCTTGTCGACAATTTGCTTCTCTACTGTCTCAGCTTCCTTGCCTTTCAAGTCTGATATGGTGTCCAACTTCTCGGCTAGTGCCTCAATTGTTGTCAAACTGTCGATTTCCTTTTTCACCTTCAATACGGCCAGTGTTACCTTTCTGTTGTTGAATGCGGCACGCACTTTGGCAAAAACAGGTTCTTCCCGCTCCATCAACGCTTTGGCTACAGCCTGAATGGTCTTGTCTCCTGCGGACAGCTTTCCTGTCTTCAGACTTGTGGACGCCTCATCCAACTGATTCATCAAGTTGAACGCCTTCGCCGTAATTTGCCGATCCTGTATAAGTGCATCATAGTTCGGTCGTTTCGTTAGAGCGCTGTCCAGCAGTTGGAGAGCCTCTTTATATTTCCCCTCTAGTGCAGCCTGTTCCGCCTGTTGGTGCAGTGATTTAACCTCTGCATTTATACCTGTTTCCTGCTTGTAATAATACGTTAGCAAAGCTCCTACAACTACTGCCAGAAGTATGGGAATAATCCAGCTAAATGCAAGGCCTTGACCCGTATTTCCCTGTTTGGAAGCTGGTTGCTGCTGACGGGACAACGAATCAATTGCTTTTTGCGTTCCTTTATCCAAGTCAATGGCTGTTTCTGCCCAGATCTGTTCCTCTGTAGAGCTTGTTTCTTTCAATTTGGTTCTACACTTTCTGCACGTGTTATCCACCGGACTGTTTTTGGTCCCACATACATGACAATACACCCTGATCCCTCCACTTAAGAACATATGTATACTTCGCTTTCCCGGGGTTCGCCTATCGCATCAATTGCTAAAAAACACCAACATGAATCGATAATTATCATATAGCAAAAAGGAATATTACACCATATGTTCTGTAGATATCATGTTTAAACGAGTCATACTGGATGCAAAAAAAGCCTTCCTATTAATCTAGGAAGGCTCTAGTTATTTTCAGTTTATTACTCGGAAGGAAAAGCGCTGAGATCCATATAGGAAACTTCCCACAGGTGATCATCCAGATCCTGAAAACTCCATCCGTACATAAATCCGTGATCTTGTGGCTCGTTGGATGGCTTCCCTCCTGCATCGAGGGCAGCTTGTACAATCACATCTACCTGCTCACGGCTATCTACAGACAGGGCAACGATGACTTCGGTTGTATCGGCGGCATTGGAGATTTTTTTTGAAATGAAGGATTGGAAACGTTCCTCCACCAGAAGCATGGCGTAAATATTTTCCCCGATGATCATACAAGTAGCAGACTCGTCCGTAAAATTGGCATTAAACTCAAATCCCACCTTGGTAAAAAACTCAACGGATTTCTTCAAATCTTGGACAGGTAAATTAACAAAAATCTGCTTAGCACGAATAGCCACCATCGTTCACCTCGAACTCATAGAATACATTCCACCTCAAAATAACACCTCGCGAATACGCTGTCAATTGAATATAATGGAGACATTCCAACTTGTGAGGTGACACGGATGTTGCTCCGTATTGTTCGAAGTAATTAGTCGTCGGGCTGGGTCAAAACGCGTACCAGCTATCAAGGGACACGTCTGTCCATTTGATCCTATTCGACCATTTACATTAGAACGATTTGGCATAACTCTTTTGTCCTGTTCAAACAAATCACATTGGAGGAATATGAAAATGAAAAACAAAATAGATTACGATGACTTTTATGAACGCGTAGGCCGGACGAATGGCTGGAACTTCAGCTCCATGAACGTTGTCTCGGAGAACATCGGATGGAACTTCTATGAGGAAGTTGTCCGCCATACGCGATCGTCCGATCTGTTGCTGGATATTGGAACAGGTGGTGGAGAAGCCATTCTGTCCATTGCGGAAGAAGCTTTATTGCTAGTGGGAATTGATCTCGCTCAAGGAATGATTGAGACCGCACAGCATAATCTTCAGGCTATGGGCGGTCATTCCAATGTACGCTTTCTTCATATGGACGCAGAAAAACTAGATTTTCCAGATTGCTTCTTTAATGTGGTATCTTCCAGACACTCCGGATTCTCTGCTTCAGAAGTATTTAGGGTTCTTGCTCAGGGTGGGATATTTCTAACCCAGCAGGTCAGCGAACATGACAAATCCAACCTTTCAGAAGCTTTTGGCCGTGGACAGAGCCTTGGCATTCAACCTGGCACATTGATGGAACGATACAAGCATGAACTTCAAAGAGCAGGTTTCCATGACATTCAGGCCCATGAATATAATGTGGTGGAGCATTACGCTACACCCGAAGATTTGATGTTTCTCCTAACCCATGCACCCATCATTCCCGATTTCGGAAAGGTAGACACTGACTTCGAGCGATTCCAGCAGTTTGTGAATGAACATCACGACGAGAAGGGCATTCATACCAACTCGGCACGCTTCATGATCACTGCTCGGAAATAAATGATTCCATATTGAATAAAATGAAATAAAAAAGACCCGGTCACATGTGAGAACTATAACATGGTTACCGGGTCTTTTTATGATGTTTGCGAGGCTATATATTAAATCGGATTTACTGCGTAATCTCCAACTTTTCCAAAAAAGGCTTTAATTTATCCACGACATAGTGGCTTCCCCCTCGGCCGTTCACCTCTTCAATTACAGCGGATAACAGGAAAGTCGGAGAGTCGGTATCAAACACTACGAAAAATCCGTTTTCCTGTCCCTTCTCTCCCTTTTTTGCTTTCAGTTCCGCTGTTCCTGTCTTGCCCGCGAGTCCTCCAGGAATTGAATTCAAGGTATGGGCGGTGCCTCCCTGCCGGGAAACAACTTCTCCCAAAGCATCCTTAACCGTATTTGCGGCTTCCGGAGTAATGATTAACTCAGGCTCAGTGCTTTCTTTTCCCTCGATCAGAACAGGTTTCACCAGCTTCCCTTCATTAATAAAAGGTGTAAATGACGACGCCAGATGTATCGGGGACATTAACATCTCCCCTTGCCCGTAGGACGTATCAGCGAGCAATACCTCGGAAGACAGATCCAGATGTGCTTCGTTGGCATATTGGCTTGGCTTCAGATACAGTTCATCCAGTCCAAAGTTATCGCCAAAACCAAACTTCTGGATCCCATCAATAAACTTGGTGCTGCCCATCTCAATCGCTTCCATGGCAAAGTAAATATTGTCCGAGTACACCAGAGCATCGACCATATTAACCGGGGATAAACTCTTCACACGCTTAACATAATAACCGCCCCAGCTATCGTCTTTGCGCCATTGCAAGCCAGAGATATCATGGGTTTTGTCCGCTGTAGTCACCTTCTCCAGCAGTCCCGCTGCGGCTGTAATCGCTTTGAAAGTTGATCCTGGTGCATACCGGGTAGTGACTCTGTTGATAAAAGGAAGCTTCTCATTCGCCGAATAAGCATCCCACTCTACCTGAGTAAGTCCTGTAACCATCTTGTTCGGGTTATAGGAAGGCGCACTGACCAACGCTAACAGGTTGCCGTCCGTCGGATCCATCAGAACCATTGCACCGGCATCTCCACCACTGGATAATGTCTGATACAATTTCTTTTGTTGTTTGGAGCTAATCGTCAGTTGAACATTCTGTCCATCTACAGCATCCTTACGAATAAGCTCAGAACGGGAGTTACCGGATTCATCTGTGATTTCAATCAGACCACCACGTTCACCACGCAGCTGCTTCTCCATGGACTGCTCCAAACCCGCCTTGCCAATCCAATCTTCTGCGCGATAATATCCTTCCGTATCCTTATCCAGATCTTCCTTGGTGGCTTTGCGCACGTATCCAATCAGGTGTGCAGCCGCATTGCCGAGTGGATAATAGCGGATTTCCTTGCTTTGCATCGTAACCCCGCTTAAAGATTCTGGTACGTCAAACTCCTCCGTTGAACCAATCGGGACAAAATACTCTGGCTTCACCCATGTCTGCGCAAGCGCCTTGTGAATGGCATCTTCCGAAACCTGATAATGGCTCGCAATTCGGGCAATCATCTGGTCCGGGTTATCCCCAAGTTTCTCAGGTACAATGCCCCATTCATTCATCGTGCCCTTAGTAGCGAGCGGCAAACCATCACGATCCACAATGTCTCCACGATCCGGGAACAGTGTCCTCACTCGTACCTTACTGCCCTTAACCATGTCATTCAGGATCAGTGAAGGCTGCCAGTTAATTTTCCAGTTTTTCCCTCCGTCCTCAAGCTCCTGCCGGACCATTTTCAATGTATGCGTCTCACTGACTTCTCCCAAAAAAGTTGTCAGTTGCAGGTTGTAATCCACCTCATATGTATCCGGGTTTTGTTTCTCTGCATCGGTCTTACTGCCATCGGAAGCCGTTTCGTCAACCTCCACAGGTTTAACCTCCGCCTTGACGGTGGATACTTCCATACCCGAATAGATCGCATTGTATTTCTCAACAAATTGTTCCTTGTTCATGCCCGACTCTTGCAGCGAAGCAGGTGTCATCAAGGTGTACAACTGGTCAAATTCTTTTTTTTGCAGATGCTCTATGTATTGATTCACGGTAGTCTGGGGCTTAGCCTCTGCTTCTTTGTTATTCTGCATGTATAGATACATTCCGATTCCACCTGCAAACAAGATGGGCAGCAGTCCGTACATTAATTTACGTTTTGATTTCATGGTTACATCACCTCTAATATACACTATAGATTTCCAGAGCCATTTAAACAATGAAACAAATCTGACGAATTTATCATTAAAAATAGCCGAAAGCTCACATAATATGTTTAAATAAGGAGAGTGAGATTACATACTAAAGCTTTTTTGCTATGCAAAAGGCTGAAAAGGAGCCCGATGATGGAAATCAGCTATTTTTTACTCCCCAAAGCCGAAGTGGCCTATATCAAGTCTACCGCTTCCATGAAAGATGCTATTGAGCAATTGGAATCGCAACACTACACCGCCGTTCCCGTGATTGACCAGGATGGAAAATATGTTGCGACCCTGTCCGAAGGCGATTTGTTATGGAAAATGCGAAATACACCCGGATTGACTTTTGATACGATGGATCAGGTTCAGGTCCATGAGATTAACAATCGGGTATATAATGAATGTGTATTCATTGAGGCTGAAATGGAGGATATGCTGACACTTGCAGCAGACCAAAATTTTGTGCCCGTGGTGGATGTCGATCGTGTCTTCCTCGGTATTATCCGTCGTAAGGATATTATTGAATACTATACGCGTAACATTTCGGATTAAATGAAGTCAAACATCCTGTAATAAACGAATATTCAACTCGAAAGGGTACTCCTGTGGTCATGTTTTGGCCAAACCGGGGTACCCTTTTTGTTTCATGGTCTGGTCGGAATCATTCTAGTTACGCTTAGCCCGCTCTTCAATGTAATAACTCAACACGTCCCTCGGACTTCCCTGAAATGCACGCTCTCTGCCGAACTCATACGCCTGATGCAAATACGAATACGCCTCGTCATGCTGTTCAAGTCTCATGCAGATCATGCCGAGATCGATCAACGGACTCGTACTTCTATCCGAACTCCGCGTACTTAACGATATCTCAGCCCACGGCTTGGCCAGTCCATACTGCTTCAGATCGATATGTGCATTCGCATGACAGGATGCGATCCAGCTTGCAATCTCCCATTCCATCTTCGGCTCGGGCAACATGCCCCATGCCTGATCATAATAGATAAGTGCTTGTTCATGTTGTTGCGTCTCATCCAGCACATTACCGGCTTCTACCGTTTCTACAATTTGTCGCTCCAGTTCGGCATGTTCCGGTGTCAGATCTTTCATTGCACCGTCTCCTCCTCCAGAACGAAATACCACTCCAGAAAAGCATTGAAATCAGCCCACTGCGGCTCACTCTCGCCATTAAGAAACCGTTCAATCGATTCACCCAGTTCCACCAGTACCACTTCTCCCGTCTGACGGTTGTAGAAAAATCCACCTTCACCTTCGAAACTGTCCAGTGGAATATACGCCTCGGGAAGTCCCAGTGTAAGCTGTGCTACATCCATGTCTTCCATATATACGGTGTTCTCCATAAACCAGCAGATCTGATACAACTCCTGATGCCTGCTGTAGAAAGTTGGTCCATCCTCTGCATGTAAATAAAATTGTGCAAAACCCGATTGAAGATCAATTCCAAGCTTCCGCAATGCTTCTTCGTAGGCTGCTGGAACATCTTCATGCCACCAGCCTTGCTCCTGGCAATGATCAATCACTTTATTGGATAACATCGCAGACCTCCTAATTCAATTTTGCTCACACAGATTTTACAGGTATCCAGACTTGGGGAGGTGTGCCATCACCTTTGTACACTTCAAGTTCTGGAATCCCTGCATGCTGATATGAAGTGGAAGGAAACCACTCTGTCATAATATAGTGCCACAACCGTTGTATCGCTTCCGGCTCTAGTTCATCAGCTTCAATACGACCCAATCGGACGCAGGAAGTTCGATGGACACCAAACCTTCAGGCACTTCACCTGAGTAAGAGGTAGCAATCCAATACTCCATTTGATTATCCTTCAGCTCTCTCTGATCTACACAGATGCCCACCAGACCGGGAATAGCTCCGTTATTGAACCCGTTTAAACGTTCCTCAATGCCGTCTGCCAAAGCATCCTGCCACATCTTAGGAATTTCTCTTAAATTCTCTCCACCCACACAAGAGAACGTTCGTTTGATGCCCACAAAGGTAAGGGACTGTTGTTCGATCACATTATCATTCACATTCATTAGATGGACTCCTCTCCGAGAGCGATACGGGGCACGGTTCTCCATGACCCATTCATGTTGTCTCATAGTTGATATGTATCTCCGTTATGTCCTACAGATACTTTATCAAAAGAGCAGAACGATTGGAAATAGCGCCGGTGCTACTGGTCATATGAAAGTAGCAGGAACAGAAGTAGACGTGCGATTCATGACTTAAAAGAATATTTACCTACCATTCGTTCCTGCTCGATGTTGGGAGATAGACATACTGGGTTCTTCCCGTCCTTCATTTCCTTATTCTGGTGCAACTTTCTCCCTAGTCGTTCGTCTAACTACTGACCAACAACTAAGGAGATGACTATGCGAATAACTTGCAGCCCCGGTTTTCCTGGAAGCATGATTGGATCGATTGATCTTCAGCCATCGAAGTATTACACCCCACCTTCCAGTAACAGTAAGATCACAGAATATGTTGACCCCGAACTCGTTACCATTCCCTATGTAGAAGATCCGGAATTCGGATCACACTTTGACAACATGAAGGTTATGAACGGAACTTATAAAGATGAAATGCATGTGAGCTATGATGTCGAATTTACGATTGATGTAGATAAAAAAGGTTATATTACGCAATTCGAGCATACGTTCCAGCTGGAACGTTATCTGGATCTGGTTCGCACAAAGTCCTATAAAGTGATCAAGACAAACTGGCGCGGACAAACATTTCACGTGATGACGTACAGTTACCTGGAGGAAGTCATTCATCCGAAAAATGTTCTTTTTAAATGTAACATCGCAGAAGACGTTTTTGTGGTAGCTGAACTTGTCTCCAATCGCTCAGATGAAAGCGTAACTGAGCACGGTATCAGGGATCTTCATTTCCGTGCATTAATCTCGGCACGAGATGATCTGTACCCATTAGATTATATGTGTGAGCCTGATTTCGACCTGAGTCTCGACTAAAAAGTAGATACATATGTAGAAAGAG
This sequence comes from Paenibacillus sp. BGI2013, assembly GCF_002843485.1. NCBI lineage: Bacteria > Bacillati > Bacillota > Bacilli > Caryophanales > Paenibacillaceae > Paenibacillus > Paenibacillus sp. BGI2013. Next base: position 193,939 of record NZ_PJFA01000012.1, on the reverse strand, counting down.
CATAAGCAGTCCCCAATCAGCGGGGTGGCCTGTGCTCTTTTTTTAACAAATGAACCACCAACTCCCTAATTTAAACATCCTCCTTCACATGCTCGGCCTTATGCTCTCATGCCTGGTCCTAAGCAAAACCAGCTGTAATGTCGATGAATATACCATAATGCTGAACATGCATATGTTCTTCGTACGTTCAGATATGAGAGGGGTTGGAAACATGGTTTACCGGAAAAATAAAATACATTCACTGTTCACTCTGCCCTTGGCAGGTTTGCTGTTTCTGTTATGGGGTGCTCAAGCGGCACATGCGGAACAGGTCGACAGTTTGTTACCTGAGCGAAGTCAGCAGGAGATTGTCCAAAAGTGGAATCAGTGGATGAATGGCAATGATACATCTCCCCTGTATACAAAGACACCTTCGACAAGTGCTCCCTACTCTGCTGGTGTGGTAAGTGACGCCTATCTGGAACAAGGGCTGAATGCAGCCAACTTTTATCGTTTTATCACGGGGCTACAGGGCGATCTTGTCCTTGATCCGGAATTGAATCGTCAAGCCCAGCATGGGGCTGTTGTGGTCTCCACGGGCGGATACCTGTCCCATTCTCCAAAACAGCCAGGAGATATGCCAAAGGATTTCTTTGACACCGGTTCAAAGTCTGCCAGCAGCTCCAATCTGTACGTTACCAGCAGTGCAAAGAATAACGTCCTGACAAAAAGCATACAGGCCTACATGAATGATTCAGACGCCTCCAATATTGATCGACTCGGTCATCGGCGCTGGATTTTGAGTCCACAACTGCAACGAATCGGATTTGGACTCGCCACTCGTAGTGAAGCAGGCAAGACATATGATCAGTACTATAGTGCCATGCAGGTATTTGATAAAAGCAGAACTGGGGGAACTTCGTTCAACTACAGCCTGTTCCCGAATCAGGGCGCATTTCCAATCGAAGCTTTTGGCAGCACACAGGCCTGGTCTGTTCAACTGAATACAGATGTATTTGCGAAACCATCACTATCTGAGGTACAGGTCGAGATGACTCGGACTTCCGATCAACGTACATGGACCTTTAATGCAAAGAATCAGAACAGTGGCTTTCCAACCGGTTATTACAACGTGGACCCTGCGGATAAACAATGGTTTAATCAAGCCTATTTCAATGTAGAGACAGGTGGATATGGATATGGTTACGCCATCATATTCCGTCCCGACGATGTGCAATTGTTAAAAAACGGCGATACGTTCAACATTCGAATTACAGGTCTGCAAAAGAAAAACGGTACAGCAGCGGAAATCTCATACTCCACACGTTTCTTCCATGTGGACGGTGTTCAAGATACAACTCTTACCCGCATAACGCCAGGACAACCAAACCTGAAAGTCCGAGCAGGAGAACAGATTGATCTGCCTTCAATCACTGCCGTGAATGATAACGGAACATCCTATGTTCCACAGTCTAACGTTTCCTTCACCACGACGTCAGATCGCATTGCCATCAAGGATGGAAAAATCATTGGACTTCAGGCTGGTAAAGCCGAAATTCGGATTCGTTTTGAAGGGAAAGAAGCTGTTGTCTCTGTTACGGTAACGGGAATTCCCCAATTAACTGATATCCGCACACATTGGGCGAAAGATGCCATTCAATGGGCCGTTCAACAGGAGATGGTCAGTGGATACGAGGATGGAACGTTCAAACCCAACAATCAGGTGAGTGAAGCCGAATTCCTCTCTATGTTGTTCAAGCTGTATGCGAATTCCCATGTCATTCAGAGCATAGATGCTGCAGAGGGACAAGCTATCAAAGAAAACATCTGGAGTGATCGTTACTACACCTATGCTTCCGCGTTGAATCTGAAACTGGATGCCAGCAAACAGAAGCCGAAGCTGCGCAATCGTGCCTTGAACCGAACAGAAGTAGCCGTTATCGTGGCGGGGCTTGGCGGTAAAAATTATACCCAGGACGACGATGCCATCCGGTATCTGCTGAACATGGGATACTCTTCAGGCAAAACCACAGCTACGGTGCAAGGTTATGCGGGACAAGAATCCTTGACCCGGGCAGAGGCCGTTGTTTTTCTCCAGAACCTGAAGGAAAAAGGCTTCGAACTATGGAGCAGGCCAAAGAATGCCACTGAAGCTACCGAGAATGAAAAGAACGGCGGACTACCGGATCAGACCATGAAAGCAGTATATTCTTCCGATCACACACTGGTCCTTCAAGGTACGTTCCCGGCGTATGCCAACCAGACGATGCCGATCAAAATCCATGGTCCTTCGCCTGCTGTAGAGCACATCCAGACGCAACAGGTTACAACAGATGCCTATGGCAATTTCAAATTAACGGTAAGTAACCTTGATGCGAAGGAACTTAACCTCTATGTGGACGTGCGCGAAGATTATTCCTACTGGATCAGTGTAGAGGCGGGGCGAACTGCGATAAGTGATTATACGGAGTAACATGTAAAAAACCAGCTTAGGAATTCTACATGGAATTCCCAGCTGGTTTTTTTTCTCGAAACATATTATTTCTGGTGTGAACATGACATATTTTTATGGAATTGGAGAAGCATCGGCTGCACTAGAAATTAAAGCGGATGACCGAATTGCTCTGCCTTTTCTGTCATTATCCTCGTTAACCTCGCTCTTAGTCCGCTCATCCACTCTGGCTCATGTGACCACTGCTCTGCAACAGATCGAAGCATACGCACATAACCGTACAAGTTGGCAAAACGGCGACAAGCGGGGAACATACTCTCCAGATCATAACGTTCTCCTGCCTCGGACCAGTACCCGTTCAGGAACAATTGTTTCTTCTGCTCCCATTGTTCAGACTCGATCTCCTCACGTAAACTATCCAGACTCTGTTCCACGTCCATTGCGTACCAGTGATACATCGAATCATCAAAATCAATGGCATAACAAGACTGGCTACCTTCGTCATAGAAAACATTGTCCAGTTCAAAATCGTAGTGGATGAGACCGATATTTTGCTGGGTCATCGGTAAAGTCGCAAAATACGTTCGGAGAAACTCCACCTCGTTCAGAGCAGCCCTTTCACCAGGAAAACCCTTCAGGATCTCCTGCATCCAATTCAAAACATCTGTATAGGTCCAGCGTTTCTCCTTTTGCTCAGGCATGAATGCGCGCGATAGATGATGTAGCTCACCTAACGCCTGACCATAGCTGTACAGGATGGAGTCATTCAAATCAATGCTTCCTAACTGCGATCCGGGGACTCGCTTGAATACGGAAGCATAGTACGTTCCCCATGGGGTGTGAGCCTCTATGAGTTCTGTCCCTGAATGGGAAGGTACCGCCTCCATGGCTCCATAATGATTCGTTTGAAGATAACGCAGGAACTCCAATTCCGCGCTAAGGTTGACTTGATTTTTCTCCTCTACCGGGGCAAAACGAAGCACTCTCACTTCCCCCTGATCTCTGAACGGATACACGGCATTGGAGGATATGCGATAATACTGAAACATATTCAGCGACTCGGGATCATAGTTCCAATTCTTTAAAATCATCTCGGCAAGATCATTATGTTGAAATAAATATTTTAATTTTAACATGGGCAGTTCTCCTTTTTGATCGTTTTATGTGCATTGCTTGTAGGCAACGAATGCCTATTTTTGCGCGCAAAAAGCCGCAGGCTATGCCTGCGGCTTTTAAAAATTCTGAGTGTATGAGAAATTTGCACAAGCAAATAAACCTCGCATACGCCAGAAAAAATGAGCAGTTATATCCCTATATATCGGCAGATCTCAGATCGGACTGGGAAACTGGATGTTTTCACCCTGCATCTGAATGGTCTGCCGGAATTATTCAGTTTATGCTTACCTTCATTGTAGTAATAGAACATACCATCTTAGACCGTCGTTTCATGACGCTCACTCCCTTCAAAAAACCAGTTGTTACCATAATAGCCGATAAGCCAAATGTAAGCAATTACAAAATGACGATAATCCCATCATTTTTTACTGGACAACCCTCACCCGTTCCACCGCCTCGGTGTTGTCCTTATACCACACCATCACGATGTTTTCTTTTTGAAGATCAGACACTTGAATGGACGAATTCGCACGTGAGCTGGAATTGCCCGAGCCCGGCGTCCCCATACCTTCAGTGATAACAACATCATCACTTATATTCAATTTCATCTCCATTCCGGTATCCTTCCACTCCATGCTTGGAGATGAGGTATCCTGCACCTCAAGTAACGCCAGCGTAACTGTGTTTCCATTCACGGAGATGACTCTACCAGTAATGTCGGCATTCATCATCCCCTGCGTCATGCCAGGACTGCCTGTTCGATCATTCATGTCCGGGGTGCCCCTTCCACCTCTCGGTGTTCCTCCATTCATGCCCAGGCCACCACCATTCGGCATAGCGCCACCGTTCATCCCTTGCACAGAACTGGTCTTGGTAATATTCTGGGCGGTTATCACATCACAGGCCGTAAGCATAACCGAGCACCCCAGCAAAAGGAGTATTGTAACCGATGTGAAATATTTATTTTTTCGCATATGATCACCTTTTCTCAGGGAATATTTCTCCAAGGTACCTTTACGATGGAATATGAAGTCATACGTATCTTTGAAACCCATATAGGACAGCACAACCAACAACGGATATACAGGGTAGATGTATCTGGACTTAATCTCCCACAGAATATAAAATCCGATGAATCCGAGAATGACCAGGATTAAGGAGACTTCATCATACCGTTTACGACGAATTCCACCGACCAACCGGATGAAAATAAAACAGTACATCAAGAAATTCATCACATATACGATCCAGAGCAAACCTGTCCGATAAGCCGAATCCCCTTGTAACAGTTTTGTTATCGCATTGGTGTAACTGTAGGAGCCTGCGATTCCGCCTCCCCTTCCTCTTCCGGCACCCATGGAACTTTCATTGCCGATTCCGTAGCGGTCCATCTGGTACGTTCCTTCGGTCCAGGTCCATATAATCTTTTTGTAATACATCTGCACCAAGTCACTTGCACTTGCTTCAGACAACTTGTTGCTGATCTCTTGTTTGAATAATACTGCGCTCTCTGCCTTACTGTAGTTAGCCTGCCTCTGATAGATCTGATAACTTTCCGTATTATCCCAGAAGCCAAAACGCTCCAGATTAATCCCCATATTCAGCCACATATAGACCGGTGCAGCATTCTCTCCGACAGGGTCGCTCACAGCACCGGAGGATTGAAGAACCGCATTCTGAGTCCAGGTTGGTACATTAAACAACATAGCTAGCACACCGATGGAAATCACAACTTTCTTCGCTCCGATGCTCCGCAAATTCAGCAAAATATATATGATGGCAGCGATTAGCACGATCACGCCAATGCTTCGGAAGTAATTGCCCATCGCGAGAAAAACGGCGGCAATGACGATGGTTTTCCAAGACTTTTCACGTACAAAACGAATAACAAAGTATAAACAAGATGTCAGAAATGCTGTGGCAATCACATCGTTATAGATCAGGTTGTTCAGGAATAGGGAAGGCAGGTACGTCACTGCAAAGATCAACACACCGTAATCACGTTCCGTGGATCTGTCATTCACTTGTTTATAAATAAGATAAATCATGAACGTTGTTAACGTTGAAAACAAAATATTAAATAGTTTGATGACCAGATAGTTGTCCGGAAACAGGTACAGCAATGTCTTCAGGTACAAGACGATCGAGTAGTTAAACGGGAACATGTACAGATAACCACCCGTTTCAAACGAAGAGTAATCTTGGTCATACAGCATGTTCATGGCGAGTGAGAGAACGGTCTGTGAATCATCAGTGGGCACTCTCGGAAATACAAAAATGATGATGATCTGAATGACCAGAGAACATAACAGCACAATCGGAATGACAACCTTCGGACTGTATTTGTTCAGCTTCAGACATAGAGCATATAACCCAACACCTGAACCAAGAAGCAAAAGAATGACCGGGAGAAAAATACTCCACTGCTGCAAGCTCAAAATGGGATTGTCCCCATACAAGGCGTAGTTGTACTGTGCCCGAACCAACAAGGACGAAGCAATAAACACCGCAACAAACACGAGCAAAATGAGATAAAACGACTTATGCAGCACCTTAGACATGCAAAAACTCCTTTTCGATTACAGGATTCCGTGAGTATTATAATGGCTCTGGCTGAAAAATCGCTGAAAAGGAGTAACGCTTGCGATCGGTGCGGATCAGTATGTGTATACAAACAGAAAAAGACCGTCCCTTCGATAAAGGTAACGGTCTATATGTCCAATTTTTTAAAAGTATAGGGCCTTAGCTAATTGTTGAAGATCACTTCTCGTCCTTAATAAACTCAATGATATCCTGGATGTCACAATCCAAAGCCTCACATATTCGATTCAGCGTATCGAACTTCACACCATCGGTTTCTTCATTATATAATTTGGCAATCCCATTTCTATGTAATCCGGTTAGTCGGGATAAATCAGCAATATTAATTCTTTTCTCACCCATAATACGAGATAAATGAACCTTGATCATACGAATTCCCCTCCAAACTAAAATGCACACTGTGATGTTGACAAAGCACACTACAAGTTGTATATTCAAATAAACATAATGCACACTGTAGTGTTCGAATGGAAACTTAATATCTACAAATACTCAAAAAGAGGTGTACATAGTGAAAGAATCCTTGGAATCTTTAGCAGAACCGTTAATCCGAACGCGCTTAGAGTTATTATACAACAATTTGTCTCACACGCAGCCTGATTATACCCAACTATCTAAAGAATCTGATCAATACTTTCAGAATATTCGCCAAGCTTTACCGGAGCAACTGAATCAAACCCTTTTTCTATATGAAGATACTCAACTCTCTATGCAAACACTTCTGGAAAGAGAGATTTATTTACAAGGGTTTCGGGATGCTCTTCAGCTAATGAACGAATTACATATAAACAGCTTCTAACAACTGGCTTCTTACAAAATATGCTATAATCAACAAAGCAATAGAATAGGCTTAAAGGGTCGGTCGGCTACCTCGCCATGAAGGGAGGGATGCCCTGTGACAGTTTTTGAAGCAATCTTGCTGATGCTTACCTTTGGTACGCTCATCGTTGCCATTCTGTCCGATAAACGCAAATAGACCGCCCCCGTAGCAAAGGAATGCGGTCTATTTCATCGTGCCCTTATGTTACCGAAGCCCACCGCCCTTAAAAGCGGCTATTGCTCGGAGGAGTCGTGTTACCAGCACGGCTCTCTTTGCATTTTACGTCTAATCTGCTCTTATTATACCATACTCAAATCTCAGGCGTCACATGTAAACCACGCTAGATACGATACATTTCTTTATACTCATCCACATATAAAACTTCAATACAATTCGACCAATTCAAAATCGAACCGACAAAATCCTGAATGTCCAGACCCGGCATCTCATACGTCTCCGCTGTGTTCACCGAACCTGTTGCGTCCTCAATCAAGGTTACCTTAAACCCTTCGTGTTCCGCAGTAATTGCCGTAAACAGACAACAATATTCCATGTTGAATCCAACAATAAATACATGTTCTACCTGATGCTCATGTAGCCAAGTTCTTAGCTCCGGATTGCTGAAGGCACTTGGTTTGCTTTTCTCCATAACAGGATACTGACCGGTACCCATTATAATTTCCAGGTTCTCAACATTTTTATAGAACAGTGAAGAACCCTCCTGATCGTAATCTACATGTTTCATGTATATGATTGGCTCATGTTGCTGTTCAAAATCAGCGATAACCGCTTCAATCTTGCCCAACTGAACTGTGAAATCCTTCAATGACTTGATCCCATACTGCACATCCAACACGATTAGTGCTTTGTTCATCTGTACTTCCCCTTCAGTAGACTAACAGGTTTTTACCATTTACTACTTCTTCTGCTTCTTCTCCCGAGCTTTTTCCACATTTTCTTTCACCCGAAACTCCACAATCCGGCGGATCAGATCCTCCGGCAATGGCTGGTCCAGCGGAAACTGGACAGATCCCTTAGCCCCTTTGTACTTGGAGAGTTCCTCCTGGAAAGCTTGAATTCCCCTGGGAGCAGGGTAAAACCCAATATGATGCTGGTAAGCGGCAAAATGAACCAAATTCCCATGCTGTGCATACGTAGGCATCTTGTAACTGATCTTCTCTTCGGCGTTCGGAGCCGCTTCACGAATAATCTGTCTTATTGCCTGTAATCTCACCTGTACATCAGGTGCAAACTCCGAGATATATTCATCTACCAGCACCGAATAATGGTTACTCTCAGCCATCTTGGACTCCTTCCACCACGGATACATCAATGGATTCGTGGTACGGGCATATTTGCTTATATTGTACTTCAAATGGACAAACGGAACAGCTATTTTCCTGCAACTTGGAATGTTAAATTTGATTTTTAAGTGAACTAAGCCTTATAATACGTTTAAACAATTAAACATTATAACGGAGTGAGCCATGAACGAATCGATGGGTAACCAAAAAGTTATTGATATTTTCGAGAATCTAAGTCCTTATCTTCAAGGTTTGGGAGACCCCGTTCGCCAGCGAATCATATCGCTGCTCATTGATCAAGAGAGCATGAACGTATCACAGATTGCAGAGCATGTCCCCATGTCACGCCCTACGGTCTCTCATCACTTGAAAATATTGCGTCAATCCGGGCTGTTATCGGTTCAGAAGAAAGGTACGGAGATGTATTACAAGCTGGAGTTCAACGATGCTATCGAATTAATCAAACAGCTCGTTCATCTCGTGGAAGTGGAATGTCAGAGCTAGCGCATACCGCGCTGGTGTACTGCATTCCTTTTCTTCACTTCTATATGTTCAATAGTTTAAACATATAAGTACATAAACATATCAACGGAGGTATATAGAATGAATAGAAAAAGAGTTCTCATCGCAGGAGGCTATGGTGCTGTAGGTGCACAGCTTGCCCGCATTTTGCATGACAGGCATCCTGATCTGGAATTGTTACTGGGAGGCCGTTCTGCAGGTAAAGCAGCACCTTTTCCATCCAATCGTGTCCAAACGATTGTTGTTGATACCAATGCAGACGATCCACTGATTCACGCAGGAGAGAATATATCGTTAATCATTAATGCAGTGAACGATCTGGATGATCGGCTACTGGTATCGGCAGTGCGGAGAAAAATTCCACTTATCGATGTAACACGCTGGACTGAGGTGTTCAATCAAGCGATCCGTACAGTAGAGCAGGAAGAGCTTCATTCTCCGGTAGTGCTGTCCTCTGGATGGATGGCAGGAACGGCGTCACTCTTTGCCATGATACTTTCTAACTCTCTGCAACATGTCGAACTAAACATTCATGCCCTATGGTCGCTGCGGGATAAGGCCGGCCCTGATTCGGCAGCCTTCATGGACCGGATGAGTATTCCTTTTCAGGTCACCGAATCCAACACGAACCAACTCGTCTACCCCATGACAGATCCGATCAAAGTTCATTTCCCGAACGGGTATACGACCCCATGTTACAGACTGGACACACCCGATCACGTCACTTTGCCTCATACCAGCCATATCGATTCCGCCAGTTTCCGTATCTCATTCGATAGTAAGGTATCTACCTATGCACTCGCCGGATTGGTCAAAACCGGAGTATGGAAGATGATCAGTGGTGAACGTTTTCAGCCATTCCGGCGGAAATTGCTCTATAATCCGGGAACCGGGAGTGCACATCATCTGGTCATTCAATTGAAAGGGCTGGATGCGAAAGGTAATCAGGTTGAACGAACGATGACGGTCTCTGACCCAATCGGTCAGACCCACATGACTGCACTCGGCGCTGCGGTGCAAGCCGAGAAGATACTGATGATGCCAATGGACAAACCTATGGCTCCAGGCATCTATTATCCTGAGCATCTGTTCGATGATCGAATGAACATGGATGCGGTTACTCATTTTTTCACACAATACGGCGTTCAAGTAACCCACTCCTGATCCAGACATAACAAAAAATCCGCGAAGTCGCTCACTGCAAACAGTGGGACCATCGCGGATTTTACGAATTATAATGGAGGGATCTATCGTATCAAGTACAAACTTGGGTCTGGAATTATAGTGTCATAGCCCGACCATTTCGCATCAGGTAATCTTCTTTTGTTTTGTAATCCGGCATGATGCTACCGATCCGCCGCCAGAAGGAGCGATCATGATTCATGTGGTGAATATGGCAAAGTTCATGAATGATGACATAATCCATCACTTCCAGTGGCGCCATCGCCAGACGATAATTGAACGTAAGTTTTTTGTCCCAGCTGCAACTGCCCCACTTGGTGGGAGAATCTACGATCTCTACTGACTTCGGCTTCACCTTCAACTCCTGCTGATAGCGACCGATGCGCTCCCCAATCATACGTTTACACTCGGCAAAATAAAACTTCTTCAGATTCGCTCGCAGCTCTTCTTCTGTCAGACCCTCTACAGGGATTAAGTCATGCAGTGCATGCTCCTTGCCAAAAAGCAGAAACTTCCCCTTGCCCTCATCTTCGTATTCCTTGGCTTGAGGACCATCGAGCGCCCGCTGCATCAGTGCGGATTTCTTCAAAATTACATCCCCGTGCTGCTCTACAAGTTGCCGGATCATGTCTTCACTGGTACCATTGGGTGCTTTGATTGTTACCATATAAGGCAAGTCCATCGTGATGGACACTTTCTTGCGTTTGCCGTATTGGATATGACAGTTAATGCTGTGATTATTTAATTCTATAATTAACATAACGCGCTCCGCTTCTGAAGTTATTCTTTCAACCAAATTAAATTGTATACCATCTCCGGCTATAATGCATATTGTTCGGCGATATATATGTTTGTATTGTATTGTATTGTATTGTATTTTTATACATAATTATGTATTATTATTTAATCATAAAATCGGAGGTTGGATATGACACATACCATAGATTCAGAACATAAAACCATTGAAGAACTATCGCTTAACCACTGGCAACCCTTGTCCACCATATTATATGACGGCTGGGTACTGCGTTTTGCCAAAGGATATACCAAACGTGCCAACTCCGTTCAACCTATCCATTACTCCACTCTGGATGTGCATGAAAAGATTGAGGAATGTGAGCGCATCTATGCCTCCAATGAGTTAAGTACCATATTCAAAATCACGCCGTTTATTCAGCCGGATCATCTCGATCAACTTTTGCAAGACAAAGGGTATGGCGTTGTCGATCTGACCCGTATCCAGACTCGGAGTCTGGAAGAGATCAAAGAGCCTGTGCACCAAACTGTACAGATCGACGAACAGTTGACCACAGCGTGGCTGGATCATTTTTGCAGGCTAAATCAGGTGAATGATCTGCAACGGGAAACGACGGAATTAATGTTGGACAATATCCGGACAAAGGTAGGTTTCATCTCGCTGTTGATCGATGGGCAAGTCGTCGCTTGTGGGTTTGGTGTCATCGAACGTGGCTACATTGGATTGTATGACATCATAACAGACGCTAACTTCCGGAATCGGGGACTTGCTGAACAGATGATCTTGCATCTCCTGCATTGGGCAAAAAAACAAGGTGCTACATCCAGTTACCTGCAAGTGGTTGCGAATAATGCACCTGCCTTGAAACTTTACGCCAAGCTGGGTTATTCAGAGATTTATAGCTATTGGTACAGAGTCAAAGAATAGAGGGTTTGCTAATCAAGCTTAGCTTGTGGATTCTTTCATCATATTCAGTCTGACAAACGTATCAATTCAAAACAACATCTTGAAAGCAAAAACTGCCCTCCTTCTATAAAGGAAAGGCAGTTTTTAATTTGTCTTCATTATTGTTAAAACTCTTCACACCGATTATCAGCTACTCCGTACTCTTTCTACAAAGGCAGTTTCACCAGCACCTCATATTTCACGCCAGCCTGTATATTCTTGATGATGTCGCCTGCAATCCGTTGACCGTCAACATACACCTCAATTGTCTGGACAGATGCATCCTTCTTCATGTTTACATGCAGCTCAGCCCCGCGGAACAACCTCGTTACCGATGCCTCGTTCCAATCTTCTGGCAACTGCGGACGAACCTGAAGCCCTTGTGCATGACCCTGCAATCCAAACAATCCGTCGATCAGACAACGATACACCCAAGGCACCGTGCCGGTATTGAATAGATGGCTAGAGCGCCCAGCTGTACGTGGGAATTGATGATAGGCTCCGCGATAATAATTCGGGATAAATACGGGTAGCTGACCTCGCTGGAGAATATCCTCGCCATCGGGGCCCGGAATCATTTTACGCAACAGACGATACGCCTTCTCCTTCTCGCCCACCAGGTACAACGCGTAAATATAGAACGCCGCCGCGTGATTGTACACTGCACCATTCTCTGCACTTCCCGGATGTTTCTGCGTGACACGACCTACATCCTCCCGCATGGCGGTGAAAGACGGCGCGAGTTTCTCGACACCATATGGCGTCTCCAATTGCTCCTCTACCGCACGAATTAACTTCTCCTGTTTATCTTGATCCGCAGCACCGCTCATAAGTGCCCAGCTCTGAGGATTGATATAGATGCGCCCTTCCACGTCTTTGCTTACACCAAACACTACGTTATCATCCGTAATTCCGCGGGCATACCAGTCCCCATCCCACAGATACTCATTGGCTACCGCATTGGTCTGAGTGGCTTCCTGACGGAATTCCGCTGCAACCTCGCCATGCCCTGCCTGTTCACCAATATCTGCCCACACATTGAACGCATATGCCGTCGCAATGGTCAGCCAGCCGGATACGCCTTTGCCTTTGTATCCCACCATGTTCATCGGATCACACCAGTCACCCTGATTGATATAGTTCAACCCACGCGCATCACGCTCATGGATCAACCAGCGCATCGCAAGATTCATATGTTCCAGTACGGAAATTTTTTGTTCACTGTCTGTAAAAGCAACCTGTTCCTCCAAAATGCTATAGTCATTCGTTTCATCTAGATAGGTCTTCATACAGACCGGAAGCCAGATGCAGTGATCGGTATGAGGAACCTGGTTAATATATTTCAGTTCTGCGTCCGGGTGCAAAATAATGCCGTCTGGCATCGCGCCGCTTATATGCTGCTGAGACAAAGCGGTCAAGAACGCAGCTCGTGCAATCTGCGGCTGAATATAACTCATGCCCATGTTGTCTTGCAAATAATTCCGCGTCTGCGGATCGGTTGTCAGACGGTTGGTTTTGCCATGATAGTACATCTGGCGAGGTAGCCAGTGATTCACGACATTATCTAACCAGCTGTCCGGTGTCTGAATCTGGATGTTCCCTTGCCCTTCCGCAATATACTCAGCATACTCCTGTTCGGCTGCGACGAAACCATCCTGTCCATCCTTATTCTGCTTCACAAAATAATGCTGACGAATGCCCTCAATCTCTGTCTCATCATGAGCCGGACCAAAGATGAATCGATACGTCTGCTCCGCTCCTGCTTCCAGTTCGACTCTATATTGCAATACAGCTACAGGTGTCTCGTACCGTGCATCTCCACCAGCCAATGTCTCCGACTGCAGGGCCGAAGGATTATGTAGTCCACCTTCGCCTTCAAAAGTCTCATGATTTACTTCCCAGCCAGTCGGTTGGTGATCTGCAAGCAGATAGGTTTTGTCGCTGTAATTTTTGATTTTGCTATAATCCTGATATTTCTGATACGGCGTAATCGCCGAGCAGACAATGCCCTGCAAATCTTCCACATATGAACCGGACTGGTTCATCCAGGACATATAACCGACCGTATAATACGGGTAGATACTCAGCTTGCGTTTTCTCGAAGACAGATTGGTTACCTTCACACGCCATAGCTCCATGACATCTTCCTTCGGCAGGCGCAGGGACATCTCGATGCAAATGTCGTCCTGAATCACTTTCCAGTGAATATCGTGTTTACCGACAGCGAACGTATAGCTATCCGCCTGCTTGCGAACCGGTTCATACGGGGCGGAGAAGATTTCGCCACTTACTTCATCTTTAATGTACACAAACCGTCCCGGATGGTGGGCATAGTATGGCTGCTCCGGTTGCATAAACGTCTTGGCTTCCAGGTTGGGCGCATACGAGTATTTAGCAGGTTCGGGCTGCATGAATTGGGCCACCGCGTACCCCCGGCAATTCACATGAATCATCATCTTTTCATTCCAAAGGAATCCGGATGCCTTCGGTAAACTTGTCGGGCTTGTTAGTTCAACATATTGATTATCTTCCGTTGCTTTAATCATCACTGAACCTCACTTTCAGATTATGGAGTCAAAAGACAGAAAACGTTTTAGATAACTTGTATACAACTTTGTTCATTATAACACGGGAACGCTTACAAAGAACTGAAAACTAAAAAAGAGCTGAGAAACTCAGCTCCGATTACGTTCCAATTGTTTCTCGATGCCCAACCTGTCGATCTGAATCCAATACTCTGCAATTTGTTCATTTTCCACTCGGTATACTGCACTGGCAATTTCAATTATTCTTCTATTATATATAAATATGTAGTAACTCTTGTATTTTAACATGGTCCCCCCGCTATGGAATTACAACTGTTCTATTGTTCTACAGGACTTAAAACCTACCCTCTCACCTTGACAATGCGTCAATATGACCATAAACTAGCAAAGGATATTAGGAAATTAATAGGAGGTTTGTCCGTTAAGAGGTTCGAGTATGGGTTTTAACCATATTTGATAATCTTTCGGTGTTAGAAACGTAGCATTAGAGCAACTCAGAAAAACAAGAAAGCGGTGTATCATGAAACGTCTATTTTTCATTATGTTTGCACTCACCCTGTTACTGGCTGGATGCCAGAGTACTGAACAGGAGAGTAGTCCGTCCGAAAATAACCCTACAGAAGTAGTAGAAGGTTCTACCATTTTAAGTTTGAAGCAGAAATACGGCTCTGAATCGGAACAAGCGATCATGCCGATGTACAACGTAGCTCAGGATGAAGAATTTATGTTCAAGTTTAAAGCCGATTTACGTAAAAGTAACCTGCGAGCTAGTGACATTATTAGTGTACATACCGATATTAAAGCACTCAAAGCAAGCGATGTATATGCCATTCCAGAGACAAACGACAATAGTGTTTCCATTAAGCCTCTTGGATGGGGCGTTTTAAGTTCAGATTCCATGATGAACAAGGATCAAAGTTCTTGGGGCGGTGCCCCCATTTATTACATTCGTCTGAATTATGATCCAGATGCTGAGAAGCTAACACTACTCGATCAGCCCATCATTATTCCGTTTACAGTGAAATCGGAGTTACCCGTACCTAACCTAAGATACGAAATTGACAAAGATAGACGGTTCAAGTTGGTCTGGGACAAGGTTGAAGGTGCCACCGAATATAAAATTTATAAACGTTCTGACCTAACCAACTTCGATACAAATGTACCTCTAACTGGCGCAGAGGACGCTTTTAGTAATAGTCTGCCTTTAGATATTGCGGTAACGACAGAGACGTCTTTCAATGATTTTTTGAGAGACGGAAAAGGCGGGCTAGGCACTTATAATGAAATGATAACTACCACTCAGAACCATGGTATACGAGGAGAATATTACGTCACTGCAATCGGCGGAGGCAAAGAATCCAATTTTAGCAGAGGTGTCCCTACAGCTCCGCTTGCTTCCCAGTTGCCAACATCTCTGAAAGAACAATTGTATAGGGAGAAATTAAAGAATATAGATGTACTTCCTCAGAAAGCAACAGTTGAGTACAATGACGGCTCTCTAGCTCGTGAAACCATTGTCTATGATACCAAAAGCGTAGAGATTTCAGAGTTCAATGAAACAAATATTCCTTTTCATATTAAAGGAACAGCTCTGAAAAGTTACGTACGCGTAGAGAATGTAACTCAAGCAGACCTGGACAGACTTTCTCAGCAAACCGTAGCCGATTCCAGCAACGGACTGGTGGAACCAAAGAATGACACACCTTACGTTCCTGCACCTGACGTGCCAACAATCATCAACAATCATGATGCACCTGAGTCTGCAACAGAAACAGAAGAAGCACCGGCTTCGGAAACTCCAACTACAGAGTCCACAACCGATACTGAGACTTCAGAAGATGCAACTGATCCTCTATCTACTGAGGCTTCCGATGATACTTCTGATAATTCTTCAGATATGGCTTCTGAAGAAGCTTCCAATGAAACACCTGCTCCAGCTCCAGAAGCTGTAGAAGACAACCTGGTAGATGAGCAGAAATCGAATACACAGCAAAATGTAGAACAAGGTAATCAGGAAACCGTGCCTCAGCCTGCTACAGGCGATGCAATGATCAATGCAGATTCCGCTTTGGAAGAAGTTTTAGCCAAAAATATGATTGCGGCACAAGATAAAATTTCGTTAAAAGCTTTCCCCGAAGCTCAAAATTTCACGACACTCTCAGATGTTGTTCTGAAAGTGATGTACCAGAATCCATTGATTCTTGGTGTGGAAGGTTTCGAATACAACTATGGTACACTTACCCTTTCCATTTATTACAATGAATCGGCTAGTGGTATCCAGAAGAAGCAAGATGAGATTATTGCCAAAGCAAACGAAGTTGTTGCTTCCATCATCAAGGATGGTATGAACGAAGATGAGAAACGTAAAGCCATCTACGATTATCTGAACGATAACGCGAAGTATGATGATGCAGCACTGGAAAATGCGGAGCAAAACAACTTCAAAAATGTCGATCCGCAGTTCAATGACTCGTTTACCACATACGGTATTCTGGTCAAAGGGGTTGGGGTATGTGCCAGCTATGCCTCCGTCTACAAATTGCTCTCCGATCTCTCGGGACTGGAAAGCATCGTCGTAACGGGAGCCTCCAGTGGTGTTCCACATGCATGGAACAAGGTCAAAATCGGTAACGAATGGTTCCATGTAGATGCTACGAACAACCTGACGAACTCCGGCATCCCATACTTCCTGTACAATGCCAACGATGAGACTGCTGCAAGTCAGAAAACGATAGCGGATCAAGATTATTGGCTTGATTCCGAGCTCGCGATGTTCAATGGCGAGAGCGATGCCAATGATTATTATGTGCAAAATAACCTCGAAGTCGCATCCATTAATGAGTACAAAACCAAGGCTGAGAGTGAACTCAAAAAAGGAGAGAACCGCGTCATTCTCCGTTTCGCCTCACCTGTTGACTCTGATGAGCTGATGACAGCTGCCGGCGAAGCCCTCGCAGCAGTGGATGAAGCGCTTCTGAACACAGCACAATTAGCCACGCTAGGCAGTTATGCCATTCTGGACCCGAAACCAGAGCAGAAGTAACTTAGTTACACAGCAATCCCCTTTGCTTTTTCACAAGCAAAGGGGATTTTTTGTCTATTATTAGATGACTTCAAGTCATTGATTTAACCTGTTGTAATCTGGTAATAAAAGAAGAAATAAATGCTTTTTCTTTCATGAGATTCTCTTGTAATCTCTCACTTATTTTACTGAGTGTACTTGTATCACGCGTTATATTGTATTTCAGAACTATATTTCTCAATTTAAAGTAGTCCTGTTTCAGAACAGTGCTTAACTCCATAAAAGTTGCATCTGGCTCAATGATTAATTTCTCCATTAAATAAGATAAACGTAACTCCATTAGTAGCTTATGTTCATATAAAAGATGAAAGACTCGTGAATCCAATGTTTCTCCAACTAGGGCTGCCTGCTCAATGTCGGTAAAGATGCGTTGAATGGCTTGCATTCCAAAATCGTATTTCTGATCTCTTACTAAGTCATATGTCTCGCTTGAGTTAAGATAGTTTTCCATCGCCGTTATAATCTGCTCCACATGAATTGAATAATTGATATTCTGGATAGGCTTGAGAAATCTCACTTCTGTCCAAAAACTGTACTCATTAGACATGGTCCAGTAGCCTTTCTCAAGTTCATCCAGACTACATACGCTTTGTATGAATTTACCATCATCAAGATTATCAGCAATGTATATCAAATTTTGATCCAGGTCATACCCATACACCAATAATTCATGCATGAGATGTTCCTTTTGATAATAGTCTGTACACGCAATGTAGTATCTGTCTGCGTAAATATATAGATAATATCCCATATCTATCGCTTCCGTAATCACTTGTTTAAGTGATGTTCCCCATTTGCTGATCACAATTTCTTGTGGCAGGTTGTAAAAGGAAATTCCCGGACAGGTACTTAACAGAAACTGATGAGAATCAAACGAAAAAATTCCCCATCCATGTGCATACCTGATTTGTATAAAGTTATTGAAAATCCATGGCCATAAATCTTCGTTCATAACGGATGTTAATGTCCCATATGATGTGTACGTGCTTATGACAGGGTCACCTAGTTTAAGTACATTCTTGGCCATTACAGAATTCCTCCTTCGATTCCTAGGCATAGTGTATTGATCTGAACAGATTCATTGTATAAGCAACGCACTCTCAGAGCTGGGAGCGAAGATCATGTTCTTGAATATATTACCATGTAGCTTTCCCGTTTTATATAAGAACGCTTTCATATATAAAAATATTTTATTTCTCTCATCTTAATGACAAAAAAGAGGATACCGCCCCCAATTCGGAGACCGTATCCTCTGTTACCCTGATCGGATTACCTGAAACTATTTACGGACTAACCGTACCGCCATTTGCATTCAGTGTCTCACCGCTCACATAGCTGGATTCCTGGCTTGCCAGGAACACAAATGCCGGAGCCATCTCCGCAGGTTGTCCTGCCCGACCAAGCGGTGTATTGGAGCCAAAATCGGCCAGCTTATCGACTGGTTGTCCACCCACGACCTGGAGCGGTGTCCATACCGGTCCTGGTGCAACAACGTTGACACGTATCCCTTTGCTACCCACCTGTTGGGCTAGCGCTTTGCTGAACGTGTTAATGGATGCCTTCGTTGTTGCATAATCCAGCAGGATTGGCGAAGGTTTATACGCCTGAATCGATGATGTGTTGATAATGGAGCTGCCCGGCTTCATGTGTTTCACAGCTGCTTTGCAGAGCCAGAACATGGAATAGACATTTGTTTTGAACGTTGCATCGAATTGCTCGGTGGTCAGATCCGCAATCTGCTCTACAAACTGCTGTTTACCTGCTACGTTAGCAAGGATATCAATCCCGCCAAGCTCTTTTACCGCAGATTCAATGAGTTCTTCACAGTATTTCTCATCCTTCAGGTCACCTGGCATCGTAATTGCTTTGCGACCGGCTTCCTCAATCAGCTTCACAACTTCCTGTGCATCTGCTTCCTCTTCCGGCAGATAGGCCAGAACGACATCCGCGCCTTCACGAGCAAACGCAATCGCTGCCGCCCGGCCTATTCCGCTGTCGGCTCCGGTGACAACCGCTTTACGTCCTGTTAAACGTCCGCTGCCTTTATAACTTTTTTCACCCGCATCGGGAACAGGTGTCATCTCACGCTGAAGCCCCGGCTCATCCTGTTGCTGTTTCCACTCCGGTGTAGCCTTTGGATATTGGGTCGTTGGATCTTGCATGGTGTGCTGGTCTTGATTAGCCATGTTCAATTTCCTCCTCGGTTATTTACATTGATCACTACGATCACAGAATAACCTTCCGATCGCTGTTATCCCCAGATTTTTTTCTTCCTTATATTAGGGGAAAATCCGTTGATAAAAGCGAACACTCCGTTTCTTCAGGTTATTTCTGTGCTCTTCGTTATCATGTAAATGTTAAATTTATTATCAGAAGTTGTTTTCATAAATGTTGCACTCTTTCCTTTGTAACCGAGATAGGTGGAATTTAAACTAAGCCCGCCCGAATTCCCTAACGACTGTCTAGCATTGAATCTCCTCTAACTGGAGATTGTATAATAGAACATGAGGTGATCTCGTTGAATGCAAACAAAGAACCCTATTCCATCGGTGAAGCAGCCAAACTGATCGGCTCCACGGTGAAAACGATCCGTTATTACGATGAGATTGAACTGTTACAACCCTCCAATCATACGGAAGGCGGGCATCGACTCTATACAACGCAAGACCTGTGGCAACTCGAACTTATTACAACGCTTCGTTATCTGAATTTCAGCATACCGGATATTCGAAAGCTCATGTCGGGTGAAGTGGCGGTAGCACAGGCGTTGGATCTGCAGATTGAAGCCTTGGAAACCCAGATCGGCACGATGAATTCCATGCTCTCCATTTTGCAGCAAGCGAAGCAGCATGAAGAAGACACTTCACTGCATTCGGAACAGTCTCTCACGTATATCTCCAGTCTGGTAGAATCCCTGACGGCCAATGCGAGCAGGCGAAAACAATTCGTTGCTGCCAAGGTGGATGAATCCCATCTGTTGGACAGCATTCCGCAGGATTGGAGAGTGTCGTTTCTGCACTTTTTCGATAAATACATGATGAAAGATACCAAACTGACGGCTCAGCAAACACTGGCCTGGAAGGAAATTCAGGAACTGATCAATGATCCGGCCTATTGGGCCGATCTGGCTCGGCTGGAGGTTCCATTCTTCATTATGGCGAATCAGCCACAAGTCGAAGCGGACGTCTGGGTGAAAAAAATGGAGGCTATTCGCATTCGCACTACCGAAGCGCTGGACAAGCATTGGGCAATCGATAGCCCTGCTGTGCAAAGCATGGTGTGGGACTTTGTGTTGATGTATGCAAGTGCTGAGCATGCGGAAGCACCAGAAGTATTTTTTCGCAAACAGGCCCGATATATGCTGGACTCTGTGACGGATCGCATTCTGCGTTTTAACAAGCTGTGCAAGGTGATGAATCCCGAATGGAGCCAGATTGTAGATGGCATTAACTTGTTGCAGGAGGGCATGCGGTTACGATTAAAACAAATGGAAGAAGACTGAATTTCAGTCTCCTTCCATTTATACGTTTAGCCTTTTTTCAACGAATAGGATTCATGTTCTCCCACTTCCTTGTCCATATGGAGCGTTTGCCCTTTCAAGTAGTGGTTGAAGAAATCAATCGTTGTATCGTTGACCAACTGTTGTGTCCCCCGCGCATCTACACCCTGTGTCCATTCGAGCAGTGGAGAGATCAGGTAGAGGTCGGAGAAACACAGATGTTTGGTGTTGGTCAGCTCCATCCAGAAGTTCCCTCCTGCGGTTACCGGCTCATAGCGCTCGTACACTTCCTCGTAATATTTCTCGGCTTCCGGACGGGTCGTGCCCATCGCAGCAATCTCTTCGTCACTCATCACACTTGTGCCTGCAACGGTTGAGTCTGCACTCATCATCAGGAACGGCTTGCCCACGCCTTCCGCAGGAATACGCTTCTCGCCAAACAATACACCGTCCATATTCATGCCTGCTTTCACACGTGGATCATCCATTAACATCTGTACTGTCGTTGCTCCGCCAAATGAATGCCCAAACATGCCGATATTGTCCAGATCCATTCGTCCGGTAAAGCGTCCGCTCGGATCTTCCGCACCCAACTTCTCTACCTCATCCAGTACAAACTGTGCATCCTTCACCCATGTCTCATTCAACTTGTCCATGTAACTGAATTGTAGCTGCTCAAAACCTTCTTTCCCTTCCGATTCAAACTGCGCCACACGTCCATCCGGGAATACGGACACCAGACTGCTATACGTGTGATTAATGCCCACAACAATGAAACCTTGACTGACCAGTTGCTCGACTTGGAACGTATTCTGATTTTCATACCCATGCAGACCATGAGAGAAGAGAACAACCGGATACTTGGCTTCGGCCTCAGACAACTGAGCTTCCTGAATCGCATGTGTTTTGACCTGACTCAGACTGGAAAATAAAAGCTTTGGCAGTTTCAGTACTTCATTGAAGGCTTTCCCGTAGATATCCGGCTTATTAACATAAGGAGCTGTTGCGCCCTCTGCGTCTGAATTCGTTGGGTACCAGATCTGTACCATCAGCTCCCGTTGATCACCGGCAGAACTCGTCAGCAACTCCTCACGGCTGTTATCTGTCCAATCGTAGGATACCGTTCCGATTCCATAAGGACCTGCTGGCTTGGCAAACGTAAACACTGGGAAGAGCAGCGGCAAGCCAATGCTCACAACAGCGTATACCAACACCAGAAGAGACGTTGCGATGATTCGAACACGACCGAATTTGCCCGCCACAGGTGATGTCGAAGCAGATGCCCCGGAACGTTTACTGTTCAGCGAGGTTACACCTGACTGTTGCTGGCGTCTTGCTTTTGTAAATAACACAACCAGTGGAACCAACGTGAGCAGATACGCCGGAATCATCGGCCAACGAAGTCCTTCGACCACACCATGGACGATCAACAGCACACCCGATATGACGAATCCACCCCATACCATTTTTCGAAAATGTTGACTCTGTCTCCCGATTACCCCCACGAACATAAGCAGGTTAAAAATAAGATAAATCCATTCTACTGTCCTCATATACTTAAAGCCTCCCTTTCTACCTCCAATCTTAAAACCTCCAGTTACAGGAGATTCAAGCATGATTTTTGCGGATAAAAAAATGCACTCCTTGAATGACGCTGAATCACCCACAGGTTCTCCATTGTATTCAAGGAATGCACATATGATATTACGATATAAATTGATTTTTGAATATTGGACTAGCGATCTTCGCCGCCATCTATCCGTTGTCTTTTGCCGATGCCAAATGCGAAATATCCTGCCACCACGATTGCCATAAACGTAGCTCCAACAACCAGAGGCAAGCGCGTATCCGGGTTAAACGCCATACCGATAATGACGAGGATCAGATACACAATAATAATGTAATTGCTGATCGGGAACCATTTGGACTTGAAGTTATGATCCGCCATCTCGTTGCCCCAACGCTTTCTGAATCGGAACTGGCTGAACGCCAGGGCGAACCATGGAACCATACCCGGAAGAACACTTGCACTGTAGATGTACAGGAACAGCTTGGAGTCCGGCATCAGGTAGTTCAGCACAACCCCAATCAACAGCAAGGAGATTGTGATGACGATACTGTTGCGGGGAACCCCGCCTTTGGACAGCTTTTTGAAAAAGGCAGGTGCCTGCCCATTCTCAGCCAGTGTGTATAACATCCGTCCCGCACTGTAGATCCCGCTGTTACATCCCGACATGGCCGCCGTGAGCACCACAAAGTTAATGATCCCCGCTGCAGCAACAATACCAACTTTGGCAAAGGTGAGCACAAACGGGCTGCCCGTCTCGCCCACTTCGTTCCAAGGGTACAGGGTTACGATAACAAATATGGCGCCAACGTAGAAAATAAGAATACGCCACACGATATTTTTGATCGCTTTACGCAAGGTGTATTTCGGATTCTCCGCTTCGCCTGCTGTAATACCGACCATCTCCACCCCTTGATACGCAGCCGTTACGATACACAGCGCGAAGAGGAAACCTTTGATGCCCCCAGGGAAGAAGCCACCATGGCTGAACAGATTCGATAGACCAATGGCCTGACCCCCATTCCCCCAGCCGAAGAAAATGAGTCCTGTTCCGATCACGATCATCGCCACAATAGCCGTCACTTTGATCATCGCAAACCAGAATTCAAATTCTCCATAGAACTTCACAGCCGCCAGATTTGCCGCCGCAATGATGAGCACCCCAGCAAGTGCAGGCAGCCACTGTGGAATATCCGGGAACCAATACCCGACATAGATACCAATCGCCGTAACTTCCGCCATACCAACCGTAACCCATAGGAACCAGTAGCTCCAGGCGGTCAGGAATCCGGCAAGCGGACTAATATATTTGTGAGCAAATGTAGCAAACGAACCCGTGACCGGCTCCTGAATCAACATTTCACCCATAATGCGCATGACAAAAAAGATAACGATACCAGCCAATAAATAAGCCAGCAGCACGGATGGACCTGCCCATTTGATCGTACTTGCCGATCCCATGAACAAACCAACGCCGATTGTACCTCCGAGTGCAATCAGCTCTACATGGCGGGGCTTTAGCCCTCTAGATAGTTGCTTTGATTCCAAACGATTCTCCCCTTTTCTTGTGTACTGCTTCCTGATGTAATCTTTAATTTTCACATTCACATTAACGCAATGCAGAATTACTTCACCAAATTGTACGAGATGTGCCGCAGAAATACAACAAGGAATGTGAGGAAACGGATTCACTACACATATAGGTATAGGATAACCGCTTAATGAATATGGCAGTCAGATAAGGTGAAGTCTGATTGTACAAGCTGAGCCCATTTCAAAGTGTGGAGTAGAACGATAGTACAAAAAGTACAAAAAGAACCCCCTTCAACAGGAGGCTCTCTCAACTCTACTACTTATTACCGAACTATTGCTGCTTCATCATGGCAGGCAGTTCATTCAAAAATTCATGCATCGTGTAGGCATCACGTTTATTCCACTTTTGCTCCACCACATACACATGACCGTTCTTAACCGCAGGAAGGTCCTTCCATATCGCTGACTTCATCAGTTCGTCATTCTCAGCGGAATCTTCCCCTGCCCCAGCTGCCATCAGGAATACGTGATCCCCGGTAAATGATGGCAGACTCTCAAGTGATATTTGAGCCCATGGCATTTCTTCATCAATCGTTACCTTTTTCACCTCATTCGGTATATCCAGTCCATAAGGTGAGTATAAGTCTGCAGCCAGCCCTGTCGTCATAACATACAGCGTACGATTTGTGTTTAAAAATATCGTTGCCGTCTCATCCGGACCGATGTTCGCACTCTGTTTGAACGCATTCCAGGCTTGCTCCGATTTCGCATCATAATCGACCAGCCACTGCTGTGCCTCTGCCTCCTTATTCACCAGGAGACCAAGTGTAGGCAGGCGCTGCTCCAATGGAGCATCTACGTCGATTCCGACCGTCGGCGCCACTTTTGCAATCTGATCCAACTCCTCCCCTTGAGCGTGAAGACCTGTGATGATCAGATCTGGCTCAAGCTCAACCAGCTTTTCCAGATTCAACGGCGCACCAAGATCTTCAATGTCCTTGACTTGATCCTGATATATTGATTCGAATCGGCTATCCTGACCGACTGCATCTGCTCCAAGTACCAGCATGTCCCCGAAGGTTTTATTATCATAATAGACGATCCTCTGTGGATCAGTTGGAATCTCTACCTTACGTCCCAGATAATCCACGTAATCTTTGGTTTCCGGTTTCTCCGCAGCGGCTTCCTTTTCTTTTACGGTTGTCTGCTGCGTTGTTCCGTCATTTACCGACGCACCTTCATTGCTACTGCAAGCACTCAGGCCGATACTCAGCACCAGAACCGCACCAATAGACCATCCCCATCGTTTCACACTATACATGACGTTCTCCCCATTCACTCTGTTTTAGTGATAATCATTATCACTATCTTCTACCTATAGTAACGATCCCGCATAGGCGCATCAATGGACAATTCCAGGGCTTTTCAGACAATACTTAGCAGGTGTAACACCAAGTTATGTTCTATCTCGCCTATCAATTGGTTGAAAAAAGAGCGTATTTACACTATGCTATTCCATGAGAATCGTTATCAATTAGTAAGGGGATTGTGGCATGAAGCTTCTATTACATACCGATCAGGTACATGGAATCTATTCGCTTAGCGAGATTGATTTTATGGAGGAACCCGTCAGCATACTGCCTTCGCAAGAGCATCGTCTCCTCATTGTCGTTTCGGGAAACTTCAGGTTGGATCTGGGGGAAGAGACCCTTACTGCCATTGAAGAACAGTGTTTTTATATTCGACCCGGAGGCAACATTGTACTAACCAGGCAGGATCATGAGCCGTTCGCTGTCTATATGTTTTCTTTTCATGTAATTAAAGTTCAGGCTTCGTCCGTCTGGTTTGACACAAGTCCTGCCTTTGATGGAAGTACGTTGGGATCCGATCGTTCCTATTCCAGCGTGCACACCATTATTCAGGATATGACTCGTCAACGCCCCTATATCAACAAAGCAGAAAGCAATGCCTATCAACCTATGTTCCATATGCTGATGCTGTCTCTCTCTGAACAGAATACGAAAGCTCACTCTTTGGAAAATACCAGAGATGCCGTTAAACGCACCCTTATCTATTTGCAGGAACACTACGCCGAGAAAATTAAAGTGCAGGAACTATCCGATATATCCGGGGTCTCCTTATGGCAATACAATGAGCTGTTTCGCTCACTGACAGACAAAACCCCGATTGAATATCTAACCGAGATTCGTTTGAATCGAGCCAAGGAATTGCTTTTACAGACAGAAGAAACCATTGAGTCCATCGCCCATCAGGTTGGATTCAATGATCATTATTACTTTGTCAGACGATTTCGTCAGAAGACCGGGTTGCCTCCTAGAGAGTATGCAGCGATGTATAAGCAAAGCGATAGGGACAAGGACATTTTTTTCCGTGACTCTACAGGAAGGCTGTTAGAACTCCCCAAGGACAAATCACGTATCGTATATCTGGATCGCAATACAGCAAGTGACTTGATGGCCCTGGATTTGTTCCCAGTCGGTAGTCCCAAGAGTCTATTAGGCCAATTCATCGATACCGCTCCAATGCAAAACACAACTGAAATCAGCTTTCCCCCCAAGCCTCAGGAGATTCGAAAGCTGAAGCCCGATCTTATTCTCGTCGCCAACTACTATGGCATTTCTCTGGATGAAATGAATACCATTGCTCCAACCATTGTGTTGGATCGTGAGCAAACATTGGATAGCCGCTTGCGAACCTTGGGCCAAATTTTCGGCAAAGAAAAAGAAGCGGAACGTTGGCTGATCCGCTATGAAGCCATGGCTGAATACATGTGGAATGTGTGTAAAGGTGCATTTGAACACGGCGAAAGTGCCACAGTTCTTGTGGACGGAAATGATGGAAATCTCTATGTCATGGCCTCTCAAGGTCTCACAAACACACTGTACCATGCCAATGGATTCAGACCTCCTCATGAAGTAGCGACATTAATAGAGCAAGGCGAGGCTTTTGTTAAGATCGAGGAAAGCGATTTTGAGCGTTATGTAGGGGATCGTATTTTTATGATTTCTGCAACTCGAGATGGGGACGTCACTGACCCTACTTCTTATGAGCGCGACGTGAGTTGGATGGAAAGCCCCTATTGGCGTGATCTTCCTGCGGTGTGTAACGGCAAAGTGTATCACGTAGGGCAGCATTGGAATATGGAGGGTGCGCTGGAACGTATGCAAGTGCTACATGCTTTGCCAGAACTGTTGCGTAATCACTCCTACCCTGATAACTCGTGATGATAAACGAATCTGAAAACCCATAAAAAAAGAGCTACCAGAAAAATATCTTTGGCAGCTCAACATCCATTTTTGTAATCATCCGGAAGGCAAATGAACCATCACCGTTGTCCCCACGCCCACCTGACTTTTCATTTCGACAGTTCCGTGATGGAGCATCACGATTTTTTTGACGATGGCAAGGCCCAGACCGTTACCACTGATGCTACGATCGCGTGACAGGTCTGTTTTATAAAACCGCTCGAAAACATACTCCAGTTGCTCTGGCGCTATTCCAATGCCCGAATCGGTTATCGTGAAAAAGATTCCATCTACCGACTGGCTCGTGCGTATTTCGATATGCCCACCCACGGGAGTAAACTTAATGCTGTTGCCTAGTAAATTCATCCACACTTGGTTAAGCTGGTCCTGATCTGCCCTGATTTTGATACCGTCCACCAATTCTAAGTGAATTGGAATGCCTTTGGCTGACCATTGAGGCTCGCAAGTCACCACCACTTGCCTGATTTGCTCATCAAGATTATAGGTGGTTGTCTCGAACGGATGATGATCGGAATCCAGAGACGCAAGCTCCAGCAGATTATCACTAAGTCTGGATAGTCGTCCACTCTCCGTAATAATGATATCGAGGTAATAGTTACGATCGGCCTCAGCGACCAAGCTGCTGTTTTTCAACGCCATGGCAAAACCGGAAATAGAGGTCAGCGGCGTTTGAATCTCGTGAGATACATTGGAAACAAAATCCTGTCTCATCTGTTCCAGCTGTTTAAGCTCACTCGCCATTTCATTGAAACTCTGCGTCAATGCTCCCATTTCGTCCACACGTTTTGTTTGAATTTCCACATTAAAATCACCCTTCGCCAGTCGTTTGGTTGCCCGCGTCAACACCTGGATCGGCTTTACCAAATACCTTGCAGCAATAAGGATACAAAAACTTCCGATCAACAGTGCAAGCAATAATACCAGCAAAACCATCCGATTAATGATATTTTCATTCTGCGGAGAATACTGCATAAACATGGCTTGTGGTTCCCCTTTGTATGGAAAAGGAAGACCTATGAACGTCTGCTCCACTTCTCCGGGAGAACGATAGATCTGACCCTGCAACACCATTTGAACCACTTCTGGTGCAATTTCAACGGTCTCTGTATGGTCTAAGTCATAAAAGGTTACGTTACCCGAAACGTCATATAGATGAATGGGATAGGTGGACACTTTAACCATACTTTTGATGAAAGCATCCCTGTCCTCAGGTTGCGTTTGCTCATATAGACGGATCAGTTCCTCCCCTACAGAAATCATGTCATTCTGACCGATATGATTTACTTCCTTTTTGAAAAGGAAGATCCCCATGAAGAAAGAGGTCAGCAAGCTGAAAACAATGACGACCAGAAACGTGCAAATAATACGAACATATAAGGTTTTGATCATGTGATGACTAACCGGTAGCCCAGACTACGAGCCGTTTCAATCTGAAAATGGTGTGCATCGCCAGCGAATTTTTCCCTTAGTCGCTTGATGTGAACATCAACTGTCCGGTCATCCCCTTCGTAATCACTCCCCCAGATCTTAATGATTAATTGTTCCCGGGTAAAAATCTGCCCAGGCTGGTTTGCCAGCATGAACAGCAACTCGAACTCTTTTAGAGGCAAATTGATTGTTTCCTCTCCACGAATCACTTGAAAGCTGCGTCGATTCAGCACAATGCCCCCTAGTTGAATGGTCTGGGAAGAGACAATCAAGTAACGTTTCAGCAATGCTTTTACTCTCATCACAAGTTCTAGTGGATCAAAGGGCTTCGTTAAATAATCATCTGTTCCCAACTGAAATCCCTTCACTTTCTGGGCCGATTCCCCTTTTACCGTGACCATTAGCAATGGCATATTCAGATCCATACGCCGGATCTCCCTGCATAATTCCCAACCATCCAAACGCGGCATCATAATATCAAGGATAACTAGATCAATTGGGGATTTCCCCACAATCTCCAGTGCTTCAGCACCGTCCTTAGCTACCACAATCTCGAATCCTTCATTACGCAAAAACAAGGTAATCAGCTCACGAATATGCACATCGTCATCCACAACTAGGATTTTGGTCATATCAAATGTATGCCTCCAATATCTATCTTGTTTCTTCCACTTGGGAGGAGGTCTTCAACCAAAATGCCAGCCCAGCAGGTTCCAATGATAGAAAAATAAACTCAAGATCACTGCTGCTACCGTTACAAACGTATAGTGCACACGCTTCAGTAACGTCCAATATTGGTTTTTCCATGCCAGAACGCTCATGATGAATATTGCCGCAGTCAACCCTACAAGGATAACCGGCATAAACAGATAGAGACGTAAAGATAGTGGAATATGGCTAAGCCGATCAATCAAATCCATGTTCATCACCAGAAGCGTTGCGCCCAAGGTTAATAATCCCCATATAGACGTAATAGCTGACAACCGTACTGCCCATTTCTGCGCTTTTGGCATCACTCTGATTTCGCGTCTGCGATAAACAAATCCATGCAATACAGTGATGAACAGAACAACCGAAATGCCGAGCAAGAGGAGCCAGAACTTCGATTGGTTCATTAACGGTGCAGGTTCCAGCGGCATTGGGTTTAATATATCCAGAAACAGATACGTGACCTTGCCCTCTGCATCGGTGCGGAACCCCATCTGATGTGTCCCTCCGACCTCCTGGAATAAATTCACGCCAATCGGAGTATACACTTGCTGATCTGCACCACTTCCAATAGTCAGTCGGTTATCCGAAACCTCAATATTGATTTGAGTCAGAAAACTGAAAAACTTATCGATCTTCGTGTGATTACGGCGTGTAAATTGATAAGAGCCTGCATATTTTTCCAGAGACTCCCCTAATTCGATAGAAGATTCATTAGGCTGCTCAGTTGCATGTACAGGATAGTATCGGTCAAAAAAGGCTTGCGCCAACCCTTCTGCTGCCGTTCCGCCTTCCCCTCCACTATAGGAAACAAAGATGCCCACTTTTTTGTCCGGTACAAGATAAAGCGCTGTATTAAACAGCTCATCGGCCCCTCCATGAGAGATCACACGCAGCCCATTCATATTCAACTCGTAAAAGCCCAGATCCATGGCGGGTAAACGTTCATCAAACTGGAATGCCGGAGAATGCATGAGTTTGGCTGTTTCCGGCTTGAGCATTTGTTTATCTTCATATCGCCCGTCTTGAAGATGGGCAATCATAAAATGAGCCATATCGTTCGCCGACACGCTCGCTGATCCCGCAGGACGAAATCCTCCCTCATACGTTGGCCGTTTGGTTACAAACTCGCCGTTAGCTCGGGCGTATCCAAGGGCGGCATAAGGTTCCAGAGACGCTGGAACAGGCTCCTCTACCGTAGCATAATTCATGCCAAGCGGATCAAATATATTTTTCTGTATATAGTCATTATAGGCAACACCGCTGACCTCTTCGACGATAAGTCCCGCGAGTGAGGCGCCATAATTGGAATAAGACAGCATCTCGCCTGGTGGCTTAACCCTTGCAGGCATATGTTTTGCCATCGTTTCAGCAATAGAGACGGGAAGTTTCCCCGGATCGGTAGTGATCTGATAACCTACACCGCCTTCCTCGAACCCTGCGGTATGGGTCATGAGATGACGCAACGTAATCGGTTCCTCATAGGTTCTCGGTATTTGCACCGTTTTCAGATAAGTGTTGACGTCTGTATCAAGATCAAGCTTGCCCGCCTCAACCAATTGCATCACGGCGGTCCATGTGAACAGCTTTGTTGTTGAAGCAATTCGAAATAGGCTGGTTTGGGGATCAACGGGTTTATTTTCTTCGATGTTCGAATGTCCGTACCCTTTGGAGAGCAGGATCTTCCCATCCTTCACAATCGAAATGACTGCGCCTGGAATCTGTAAAGATCGCATTTGCACATCCATCATCCCATCCATGAATGCCGTTAACTGATCAGTATCCTCCAGATTAGCTACGACTCCTTGCTCCAATTTGCCCGAATTTAATCCCTGATTGGATACTGCTGCCGATAGTGGCATGGTCCCTAATCCAGTTGCACCTAATATCATGCCTAACAATAACACCAGTAAAATCATTTTCCCAAAAATCTTTCTTATCAACGATGACATGACTTGCCCCCACCACTCCGCATATTTTTTGATACCTGTTCCTTACGCTTTCTTTCGAGAGCATATCAAGCACGTATGAACGGAGCGTGAACCTTTTTTTCATATTTTGCCAAATTAAATTACCTTTAGTAAGATAGGAGCAGATTGAATAGGAAAAGGAGACTTTACATGCCTGACTTTTTACTGGTTTTATTTTTGTTTAACCTGTCTCTCTTTCTGCTTCACGAAATGGATGCCATCAGGCGGTCCGAGTGGAAATTGTTTATGGTGTTAAAAGATATGGAAGATGATAAAGCCTATAGGTATTTCACTTGGATTCACCTGCCAATGTATACCATCATCCTCTCTCTTCTTTTTAGCTCATATCAGACCATTACATTTTGGGTGCTGGATATCTTTTTCATCATACATACCGTATTACACTTCTTTTTCGAAAAACATCCTCGAAATGAATTTAAAAACGGGTTCTCCAGATCATTGATCTACCCTATGGGAATAATCGCTTTAATTCATTTGATATTCCTAATCATCTAATCTGTTTACACCGACGAAATGAAGGAAGCTGGAAGGGTATTGTTGAATAACAGTGAATGTGGAGGTGTGCCTATGCAGCAGCATCATGCAGAACGAGTTGAATTATTTGTTTCCAATACCCAGATCATCAAGAAGTCGTTTAAATGGCAACATGCGATGATGCAACGTCTGGTTGCCCTGCTCTATGCAGCGGAGAATAAAACAGCGGATGGGGAAGCTATTCTTCAAAGCCATGAGTTGATTAAGCAAAATACAAAACTCTTCTCTGCATTCAGAGGTAATTCGGCCATTAGCATTGCTGCCATGCTCTCCCTTACAACGGATGAAGAGACGAGACTGGCAGACACCTTGCATGTCTATGACTTGATGAAAGAGATTAAATTTCGCAACTCCGATTATCTGGTTATTGCCGCCTATCAGATCGCTACTCAGACATCAGCTGACCAGTTTCAACCTACGGTGGAGCGGGCCAAATTATTTTATGACGGCATGAAAGCAGAGCATCGTTTCCTCACTGGACAGGATGACTACATTTTCGCTGCCATGTTAGCCCTTTCCGATCTCGAAGTAGATACCGGTGTGGCACGTATGGAACAACTCTACGGGGAATTAAAACCAGAGTTCTCTTCCAGAAACAGTGTGCAGGCGTTAACACAGGTACTGGTTCTTGGAGAGGATCCCCCGGATGCAGTTGCTCGTGTGATTGCCTTAAATGAAGCTTTTCGCAAAAGGGATCTTCGAATGGACAAAACGTACACATTACCATCTCTCGGGATACTTTCTCTACTGCCTTCGGACAGAGAGTCATTAGTGGATGAAGTCGCGGAAACAAATGACTGGTTACGGACTCAAAAAGGCTTCGGTGCCTGGTCAATCGACAAACAGGAGTTGCTCCTGTTCTCGTCTGCTCTGGTAGCCATTCAACATGTGGAGAATCTGCGGAACGGTGTGCTTACGACAGCAATCTCAACCAGTATCACAAATATTATCATCGCTCAACAAGCAGCCATGGCCGCAACTGCCGCAGCATCGGCTGCTGCCGCTTCTTCATCATCGAATTGACACTTAGAACTGACTCCCAAAGTGTTCCAAGCATAATAAAAAACGAGTACCGGGGTGAACCCTGAGTACTCGTTTTCCTATGGAACTCAATCATTTCCGACATAATCATCGAGATGCTTGTCTTTCCCTAATCCAGAACATACAGAGGCAACGTGAAATAAAAAGAACTCCCTTTTCCGACTTCACTTTCTACGTGTATGTTTCCATCATGATACTGAATAATTTCCTTCGCAATCGCAAGTCCAATTCCACTGCCCTGAACCACATGCCGATCATGTTTCTCACGGAAAAAGCGATCAAATACAAATGGCAGTGACTCTTCCATAATACCCGCTCCATTGTCCTCCACACGGATGGTAAGTCGTCCTGGAGATTCACCGTCATTTTCCCATTCCTCAATGGAACAATGAAGACGAATCATTCCACCTGCACCTGTATGCTGAATCGCGTTAAACACCAGATTGGTCAACACCTGAGTAATCCGATCCATATCAATCACGACTTGATATTCACTTCGCTGAGCAGTCGTAATGTTCATCTGAAATTCGTAGCTCATGTCAGCACGTGCAATGTCCAGCCTGAATTTGTCCTGAATGGTATCCATTAACTCCTGCAAGCTCATCATGATAAAGATCATTTCAGACTTGCCCGACTCCAGTCGGGACAACTCGAATAGATCGTGAATGAGACGGTTTAGCCCCAGCGCCTTCACTAAGACCATTTGCAGATATACTTTTTGATCCTCTTCATTATCCACCAATCCGGATACAATTGCCTCCACATAACCCTGAATCGCAGTCATCGGTGTGCGCAGTTCATGCGATATATCGCTCAGCAATCGTCTGCGTGACAATTCCAGACGGCCCATATCTTTATTTTTCTGCTCCAGCTCTACTGTACGATCCTGAATACGATACTCCAGGTTGGTATTTAACTCGGATAACTGCTGATTCAACTCTTCAAGCTGCTGTGCGTTCAGACTCAGCTCCTGAGCAGACCTTTTTAACAACAACAGTGTGCGTACACGGCTTATGAGTTCATTACGTCCAATAGGTTTTGATATATAATCATTGGCTCCGGCGGCAAAACAGGCTGTAATTGTATCATCTCGATTACTTGCTGTCATAATTAGAATAGGTAACTCAATCAGACTGTAACGCTCCCTGATCAATCCGCATAGTTCATATCCAGACATGCCGACCATCATCATATCCGTGATCACCAGATCAAAATTCTGCAACTCATTGATACGCACGAGTGCTTCAGTGCCACTGTTCGCGATTTCAAACACACAGGCCAGTGGTGCAAGCTGCTGAATCACCACCTGCAGGTTAACGGGCTCATCGTCCACAATTAATACACGATAAAGTTGGATCTCCGATTCTTTCGCGGAACTGACTTCCCTATTAAGAGCATGTGAACTTGCTGTCTTAACTGCTGCAACAGAACGAAGGGTGCTTACGCCGTTCTGAATGGATTCATTGTTTTGCTTATCCGGTAGCGCAGTTGGAACATTCTTCTTATGCTGCCTGATGGTGAACGAGAAAAGGGAGCCCTGATTCACTTTCGACTGTACTTTAATCTCTCCTCCATGCAGCTCGACAAGTTGCTTGGTGATTTTCAGTCCAAGTCCGGTACCCGTGTTATCAATGGAAGCCAGCTTTTCGAATGGATTGAAAATCATTGCAAATTTATCCTCCGGTATGCCAATCCCTGTATCCTCTACCTGAATTTCTATATCGCCCTGCACAATCCGTGCACGAATCACGATATGACCCGATGGTGTGTACTTGATCGCATTGCCGACCAGATTAAACAAAATTTGCTGCATTCGATTCTCATCTGCTTCGATCGGTGGAAAATGGGGATCAATTCGATTGTGTAATAGAAGATCCCTACCAGTAATGAGCGGTTTAACCACGGTGAGGACTACCTGAACTAATTGGTGCAGATTTATTTTGGTTCGATTCAGACGTACATCGTTATTTTTAAGAAGTGCATAATCCAGAATATCGTTAATCAGAAAAGACATACGTTGACCACTTGAGACGATCATGTTCAGATGCATTCGCTGGTTATCTTCCAACCGGTCATCCATGCTGTGTAGCAACGACTGCGTAAGCCCGATAATTCCGTTGAGCGGTGTACGAAGCTCGTGGGAGGTATTGGCCAGAAACTCATCTTTTACCCGATCCAATTCAAGCAGGCGCGAAGATAAACGTTCATTGGTTTTCATGGCATTGGAAAATTTGGTGGATACAATAATCGACAGACAAAGAATGAGAAAGAGAAGACCATATGAGAAATAGATTCCTGTTTGAATTATACCGTTATTCATTAAAATATCATTCACTACGGTAATGAAGAATACGATCGTACCTGCCAGCATCCAGTGTGCCCCAGCAAGTTTTTTCATGGCAGCTCGGACCACATTTTGAATGATCACAATCCCGATCAGAATCGCGTATGCCTGCATGAACAACGCAAACTTCGTATATACCTGAGTAGGTGTGAACAGGATAAATACAGTGAATAGCAACCCTGGAATCCAAAATATACGTAATCGTTTGGACATCTCGTTGGGGAAAATGGAGTAACAAAAAAGTAGAGCAAGTGGAGAGCTGCCCAAGAAGCCTAAATACTCAATTTTAAGGAACGTATCACCACTCATTCCCGGAATAAGCTCTGATAAAATGTACTGGGAATCAGAGCTGTTCTTCATCGCCAGCAGAATGCAGATCAGACCAAAATACAGAGACTCCCGATTTTTGCGCAACAATGCATACAACAGGATATGGTAGAGCCCCATAATCAACATGCAGCCAATAATCATGCTCTCGGATACAATTTTGTATTTCATGGATTGATTCAATTGATTATATTCACCGATCGTTAGAGAGCCAAACAGACCCGCTTTTCGATGTGTATAGTTCGAAACTTGAATGATAATATCAGCTTGAGTCTGCCCTGCCTCCATTCGGATTAGAGCAGGCACCTTATATGAAGAAGATTCCTTTAACGTTCGTCCGACAATCCCACTTTCGGATACAAGTTTGCCATTAATCCACAATCGGTGTGAGGAAGTTATCCCTGAGGTTAGTAATCCCAGCTCTATATCTTGCTCAGGTAAATCCACCACCAGACGATACGTGGCGAATCCCGTATTATCCAGCTTATGCCCACTGATTTCATAATTCCCCCAAGATTCTGGAACATTAACGTAACTTACCGGACCCGTTCGTTCACTGGCAAAATCCTTGGGCTCCAGCAATTGTTTCCAATAGAATGCCCATTCGCCATCTAACCGACTTCCTTCTCCAGAGGACAGAGCTTCACTGGTAATCGTTAAACGCCCATCCTGAACTTCTGCATTCATCTGATTAGAAGGTAATTCAATCAAGATCAGTACCGTAAAAATCAGAAAAAATAGCATAACAGGGATGATGTAATACAGGAAAGAAGTACGTTCATTCATGAGATTCCCACCACTGTGTCCCCTCTTTTAACTGAATAAAAAACCGAACCACCGGGTTCATGCATGTATCATAGCACAACCCTATTGTTCAGATGCCATAGTTTTCAAGCCAGCGCTGAATCTTCTTCTCCTGCATGTGAAGATACGTATTGATCCACTGGTGGAGATGCATGCGGCGCGGATCAACGGCTATGGCAATATCGTCATCCTGATCCTCCAGCTGCACATATTGAAGATCAAGGGAGTAGGCTGGATTCTGATCCAAATAACGTGAAATTTCAAAAGCATCATAGACTGCAGCGATCACTTCGCCTTGCCTCACACGATCAAACAATTCGGAAGTATTCTTGTAGGCAATCTGATTCTGCGTGGGGAAAAGCTCACGTGTGAAGCCTACGTAAGACGTGCCTTGAACAATGCCGATCTGTGTTCCACGTTGCTGAAGCAGCGTTAGCACATCGGGAAATTTGTTTTTTTTGCCGAGCTCCGCAAGTTGAAGGCGGTTAATCAGCAGTGCTTGTTTGAAATGCAGATACGCATTGGAGAACAGTACTCGCTTCGCCCGCTCCAGGGTGATACTCAATTTGGATATGCCGACATCCACCTCCCCGGAAGACACCTGATCAATCACTTCATCGAAAGAATCCGCTGTTCGGATATACTCCGGTTTAACTCCAAGTTTAAGAGCGATGTCGTTGGCAAGCTCAACATCGCTCCCGCGCAGTAACCCTTCTTCATCGGTGTAAAAGAACGGATAACGATCCTCTACCTTCAATCCAATCCTCAGCTTGCCCCTGCTCAAAATATCCCGAATATCTTGCGGATATCCTTCTAATTCTTCCGCAGTATAAACTCTTGGCTCACTTCCCTTAGCTGCCTTAGCTGCTGTGATGTCCGTTTCTGCTGCCCGAGACTGAGCCGTTTCAGTCTGCGGACTTGCTATGGTTGATACAGCGTCTCGGGATACGCTTGTACAGGATGAGAGGATAAGTCCTATAGTTAACATGAACAACAGCAAGATGCACAGCCGGCCGTAACTTCTGATCATGGTTAGCCCCCTTCTCCTGCAAGTGGAAGCTGCGTTTTGCGAAAACAAGCTGCACATACGCTCATCTCGTACACTGCAATTCGAATGTGGCAGACTTTGCAACGTGCAATTGAAACAGTCGCCAGTCCACCGACAACCTCTTCCAGTTCTTCTTCCAGCAGTTCATCGGACTGGCGGTTCTCCTGCTCCGCATCGTTTCCATTCTGTTGATATCCCATCTTCTGCCTCTTTCGAAGATTACTGAAGCCGTATTGTCTCAGATCATATCAGAGAACAGACGGAATACCGTAACCCCACGTTATATTTTGACCACTCATGCCCTGACCATAATCAAGTAACAGGCCTAGACCTTGTACAAGCTCTTCCAATTCAGGCACAGAAGGTTTTAAGGTGAACATATCATAGTTCTTCCTGCGACTTCGTCCGGCATTTATGTGGTTCTCCATACGGTAGTAACCAAACGTTAACGTATTGACCGAGACTCGAAAAGGCGTCATCTCTTTGGCAAAGCTTTTGACATATGCCTGGGCACCCTGGTTATACACCGGAGAAGAAGGAAATCCACTATAGTGCATCATATCTGCCAGTATGGGTACGATCATCTGTCCACTCTGTTTACGCGCCATAAAATGACCTGCTGCACGGGTATATAGAAAGAGTTCACTTAACTGACGATGGCTGGTTAGAGCAAAAGCCGCCGGATCACTTTGGAGCTCAGACAGTTCATCCACCCAGCTACTACCATGAATATAGAAGTCGAGCCCCTGCATATGCTCGGCAGATGCTGACAGTACGGATTCAATTCCCTTCATTCCCAGGTCCGGCGCAACGATAGTCCGGCAGTTCTTCTGGTCGTGCACAGACAGATCGGAATGAAACTGCTCTGCTTGTTCTGATGTGGCAAAGCTTGCTGTAATCTGCAAGCCACGATGTAACAAATATACAACCATCATCTGCATAACTGTACTCTCTGCATGATGTACATACGCCGTTTTCATCAGCTTCCCTCCCTCTGATTACAATTCAAGTTTGCCCTTAACGCAAAAAGCCGCCATCCAGTTTTAATGTCTGTCCGGTATGATAAC
The DNA here is from genome assembly GCF_002843485.1 of Paenibacillus sp. BGI2013. Lineage (NCBI taxonomy): Bacteria > Bacillati > Bacillota > Bacilli > Caryophanales > Paenibacillaceae > Paenibacillus > Paenibacillus sp. BGI2013. Next base: position 155,455 of record NZ_PJFA01000012.1, on the reverse strand, counting down.
GTGCCGCAGGTCCTGCGAGGTATATTACCGCCTCAGCTATCTCTTCCGCATATCCTTGTCTTCCGGTGAGGGTGTGGCGCAGAAAATCATTCAGCTTCTCTTGCGACACCTCCCCCGTCATCTCGGTATCAATCATACCTGGTGCGATGGCACTGACCTGAATGTTGTTTGATGCATACAGGCGGGCATATAACTTCGTCAGCCCCATCAAAGCGCCTTTGGAAGCTGCATAATTACACTGCCCTTCCCGGCCATATATACCGCTCACCGACACCAGGTTGATAATGCTTCCGCTGTCCTGAAGAACCATGTAGCTGACCGCTTCCTGTGAGCAATAACAGGCACCAACATAATTGGTTTCCAGCACCTCATTCCACTGTTGCTCTTCCATCCGCAGTGCCATCTGGTCGCTCGATCTTCCGGCATTATTAATCAGGACATCCACACGGCCAAATGTATCAAATACCTCTTTCATCACATCCGCTACAAAAGCATGGTCCGCAACAGAGCCCTTGAACAACTGCATCCGTCCGCCTGCTGCACTCACCTCTTCTGTTAGCCGGTCCGCTGCAACGTCATCCCTGACATAAATGCCTGCCACAATGGCTCCCTCTGCAATGAATCTCATCGCTATGGCCCGCCCTATGCCCCGTGTTACCCCCGTAACCACAACGACGTGATCACGAAAGGTCATTGGCCTCGCGTTCCTTTGGTCTTTCTGGCCATAATCAGTTCGGCAATAGATTGCACATTTTTCAGATGAATCTGCAACTCTGTCGCGGGAAGGTCCTCGACCATCACGCCGTATACTTCTTCCATACCAACCATAACCTCAAACGCCTCCACAGAGTCCAGTCCCAGTTCTTCACCGAACAAAATCATGTCATCCGTAATTTCCTCTGCGGTGATGTCCTCCAGTTTGAGCCGATCAATTAACAACGTTTGTTTGATTGTCTGTTTGATCTCATCCATCTCTACCTCGTAATTCACTGTCATATGTGTAAGCCTCCTATAATTTTTTTCAATTAACACGGTTCACTCAGCGACGCTACTGACGATTGCCGCAGAATAACTGCCATTAACGGTAGAACTGATGGTCAAAATATGCTGATATGCAGATGTTCGCTCAGGCAGGCCCAGATGGGCGTAGGTACCTTTGGCAAGTTCGTGCATGACTCCCGGGCTTACAAGCTCTGCAGCCGCCGCGAGATGTAACATCGAACTGTACGATTCTCCATAGCCAGCCCATGCATTAAGGTTAATGATCGGCACAGATGGTACGGCCACAGCTTCCCCGATCGAAGATATGGCGCTCTGCTCTAACTCCAATTCACCGGGACGTCCCACTGAATTGAGCAAAATCAGATCCATTTGCCCCATGCTGGTTTCAGCTTCATGGAGTGCATCGGTAACTGCCCGGATCAACGCCTCGCTCTGTCTCGAAGCGTCATGTGCTGCGCCAGAAGCAACACCGAGTCCACTCAATTCCGCATAGATCCCGGATCGCGTCTGATCAGCTTCTTCCAGGTCACTGAGGACCATACAGACACTGCCTTCCGTCATCTCGTAACGGCTGTCCTGCAATCCCTTGGCCCGGTCGATATCCTCCGCAAGCTGGGATCGTTCATCTCCAGCACCAATCATACAAGACGTCAGGGCTCCCTCTCGGATCTTGCCCGTTGCATACAATGCGGCAGTCAATCCCTCAGTGCCTCCTGTGCTGAAGGAGCTATTGAATCCCTTAAATTGCAATTTCTCAGCCGTCTGACCAGCAATGGAATTAATGACCGTATGCGGGAAATAGATCGTACTTGCATACTCCGGGCCTTTGACAAATACAGATTCCAGAAAGTTCGAAATACTGCTCGTGCTTCCTCGTGCTGTACCGTAGATAAAACCCGTATGCTCCAGCTGAGACTCGCCCAGAGCTGCATCCTCCAGCGCTGCAAGAACTGCACCAATCGTATTCTGTGTGAGCTGGTTCATTCTGCGCTCATATTTGCTCTTATCGTAATCTTTTAAGGAGAAGAAGGATGTTTCCGTTACCTGTTCGGTGTCCTTACCCAAAGCCCCGAGTACATTCCCCTTACGGATATCCCCTTTGCTGACGGCACCCACTCCAGTAATGACAACACGTCGTCTGGAGACTGCCTCGCCCGGATGCTCTGCAAGTGAATTCTCACGTTCAGCATTCTGCACGCTCGAATACCGCTCTTCTTCAATTCCATTTGTACGCAGCACAAGCGAAACATTGTGTCCTCCGAAACCCGAATTGTTGCAGATCATATATGCCGGACGCATCGGACGCATCGAATGTTGAACGATATCAACATCCTCGCATCCTTCGCGAGCTTCTTCAAAATGAAGCGTAGCGGGAACGTATCCTTGCCTGATAGCGTAGAGCGAGGTAACCAGCTCCAATGCAGCCGAAGTACCTAATGTATGACCAAAATAGGCTTTGCTTGAGCTGATAGGAATCGACAGATTAGGCCCGAAACTACCCTGCAGACCACTAATTTCAGCACGATCATTTGCCTGTGTTCCAGTCCCGTGTGCGTTTACGTATTCAATATCTGTTTTGGATACTCCAGCAAGGCTGATCGCCATCTCCACTGCACGTTGTATACCCGCACCTTCCGGGTGAGAAGCCGTCATATGATGGGCATCGTTACTCAACCCATAGGCACATAATTCAGCATAGATCGTAGCACCACGTTCAAGTGCGGCGTCCAGTCTCTCCAGAACCACAAAAGCAGCACCTTCTCCCAGATTCAATCCGTATTGGGTGCTGAAGGGTGAAGAGGGACGGGAATTAAGTGCACGGAGTACATTAAATCCGGCATATACACTATGCGACAATGGATCAGATCCACCAGCGAGCATCACATCGGCATACCCCCAGCGAATGAGATCACTTGCATAGCCTATGGCATTACCACTCGCAGCACATGCCGTATTTAACGTTGCGACCGGACCTGCCACACCCAGAACTCGCGCTGCATCATCGCCCTGCTGATAAAATGGATACCGGGACGTATGATCAACGTCCAACTCAGACAGGTTCCACTGTTCTTCCAAAGATAGAACTCCACCGTTACACGTACCCAGCGTGAGTCCGATCCGCGCAGGAAAAACGGATGGCTTTCTGCCTGTTCCTTTTGCCCTGTCGTGATGTTTCATGTTATCCGCATGTGCTATTGAAAGGCCACTATCGATTAACGCTTTCCTCGCAGCAGCGATGGCATACCGTGCACATAAGTCCATGGATAGCTCCGCTGTGCCTGCAAGTGCTCCTTCACGGATGGAATCCTCCAACTGACCTGCAAGTGAACTCTGTAACTTATCCGTGTCGAAGCGGGTTACTTCCCGAATTCCGGTCTCAGCAGCAAGCATACGCTCATATACCATCTGCGGGTGATCGCCAAGTGCGCATAATACGCCCATGCCTGTAATCACGATACGATCCTTCGTGTTGGTATTCTCTCTGTCGCTCATATTCGCCCTCCTCTCCTTATCCCAATCGGATATAACTGCTTCGCTTCTCACTCGTCTTCCAAGAATACGGTGCAAGCCACTGCCGGGAAAGCTTCATCATGATTGGTGTACTTTGGTTAACTGTGAACATCGCGTGGGGGATGCCTGCCTCCGTTTGAACCCGGATGGATCTGCCCAGCATCTGAAAAGCCAGACCGAACTGTTGATATTCCGGCGCAATATACAGTGCATCATACAAGATCGTGTCCTCGTCCAGTCGATACGTCATCGACCACCCCTGAACTCCCTGTGTGGATTGAATACCGAAGCTGTTGCTTGGTTCCAGGGGAGCAAAGGTTTTGAACGGAGACAAAAATGAAGGGAAATCAAGCTCTCCTGTTTCAATGGATTGTCTAAGTTGCCCCTCTTCCTGATCTGCCCATAGAAATAACTCCAGCCCATTGGGGATAGCTCGTTCCCTTAACCAGGTCGCCTCAGCAATTCCGCTTCCAAGATGGATATGGAAAACGACTGATTCACATTGCGGCTGTATCCAGCCTTCCTTATGCAATAAAGCTTCGATCGTATCCGTCGAAGACTTGTCAGAGTAATAGCTCAGAGAGAGCGTAGCCATTTCTTTCTCCATACCTAAAATTCGTGCTTCCTGGAGCAACGATGTAGCGATTTTTTGCCTGCGCCATGGCTTCGATACGAAGATACACTGTAAGACTGCATGCCCGTATCCACCCCGCTGCTCAAGCACAAGCAGGCCCACGGGGACACCTTGCGATTCTGCTCCGATTAACATGAACCGTTCAGATTCCATTGGATCATTCAAGCTCTGTTCCACTTGTTTGTATAACCACTGAAACATGAACGATTTATACTTCAACCTGTCCTGGAGTGTTAGCCGTTTGATAGTGATCATAGTTATCCTTTCTGGCTGACAATAGTGAAGTGGTTAGACATTGTATGGATACATTCGCAGCCGTAATGATAGGATCAATAATTGGATTCATAGCCAAAAGCAGAATGATGGTGACCTCGGAAGGCAAACCGAGCATCTCCGCAATAACCGCGATCATACCAATAGAGACAACACCCGGGGAGCCTGCACCAGCAATCGATATCACCACAGCCCCTGCAAGCACCGCGATCCACTGCGACAACGTAAAGTCAAAATCATACAATTGGACGGTAAAGGTGATGCCAAGCGTATACACAAGCACCATACTGTAACGGCACATGATCATGCCCAGAGGTACGACCAATTGTACGATACGCGGATCTTGCTGAAGCTTCATACTCAGTGCCTCCATACAGGTCGGAACGGTGGCGATACTATTCCGTGTACCGAATGCCAGAATTAACGCATCCTTCAATGCAGACAAGATGACCCAGACAGGCTTCCGCAATGTTACAGCCATGATCACAATAGATAGCACAATCAGAATCACGCTGGAAATGTAAAACATCATAATCAACTTCATCATGGCAGGTAGAATATCCAAATTTAGTGTCGCGAACTGCCCTGCCATCATACAGAAGAGTGCAAAAGGCAATGCGTACATGGACCAGGAGATCACCTTTTGAAACGCTCCAAACAATACATCAGCAATCTTCAGCACGTCATCTCCCTGCGGTGTCCGCATCATGCCGACTGCCACCCCAACGATCACGGAAAAAAACAAGATTTGCAGCGTATTGTTTTCCGTCAGCGCTGTGAATATATTGGATGGAATCATGTTAAGCAAAAACGAAAATATCCCCTGCGGCTTCTCTTCGATGGACAGGGCACTGTTATCGGCGCTCAGATCGTATACAATAGCCCCAAGTACATGTTTGGATTCTTCTGGCAGCCCTGCACCCGGACGACCTATTCCACCAAGACCGAGACCCAACAGACCACAGAATATCAACGCTATGGTATATACCATGCACATGCGAACGATCATCTTCATCGCTCCGCTCTGGATAAACAGACTGCCGATGCTAGAGATGATGGCGGTCATCATAATGGGAATGACACACATCTTCAAAAAGGACAGATACAGATCGCCAAAACGTGATACGGCATGAGCCAACTCAGGAACGTATAATCCTGCCGCAATTCCAGATACCATACAGAGCACAATCATCCAGAATGATTTGATCCATTTCAATGAGAAAGCTGTCTTCCTTGACACGCAGGCACCTCTTGTTCGTCATTGTAGCCATGGTGACTGCTGCACTGAATTCCTGTTCAGACAGCGGACTTTTCGGCTCGTGTTAAGCAATTTGGAGTGCGATCCTACCTGGGTAGGGGATCACACTCCAATTCATTCCATGCTTTTTAATATAAGTATGAAGTATATAAGGAAGACTACTTGGCTTGTGCGTTACCGTAATTCTCTCCAACACGGATGGCTGCTCTTGCAGCATCCTCGGCAATACTACCCACGCCATTGAAGAAATCAGTTGCGCCGTCTTTGCTACCACCAGCCACAGATTCCAGCTCGGTTTCTGTCAACTCATCCGCCTCGCCGCGTGCTTCTGGCAATACAATCGTTGCGTGGTAACCTGTTCCATCCACTACATTGATTTTGAACTCACGTGGTACTTCTTGACCCGTTTCTTGCTGAATTGCTGCGTAGATGTCGCTTACAGCCAATGCGCGGAATGCTGCATCCGAACTTGCCTTAGCCATAACTGCGTTAACCGTTTCTTGAATCTGCTCTTCTGTCCAACTCATGTAATGATTCCTCCAATAGATCGATTTGGTTTCTTACCTTATTCAGCATAACAGCCCAGTTTCAAGCAACGCTCAAGGTTACTTCAAGTTTAGTTCAAATCTACGCCAGCTGACGGCTGGCCAGTTCTGCGAAGAGCCCATTCTGCTCCATCAGCTCCTGATAGGTGCCAGACTGAATGATTCTGCCTTTATCAAATACATAGATATGATCCACCTGCGTAATCGTACTGAGCCGGTGTGCAATCACAATCCTTGTCACCTGAAGCTTGCTGAGGCTTTGGCTGACAATACGCTGTGTCCGGTTGTCCAATGCACTTGTTGCCTCGTCAAAAAAGAGAATCTTCGGCCGTTTGGCAATGGCTCTGGCAATCATTAAACGCTGCCGTTGTCCACCAGACAGTGTACCTCCACCTTCGGAAATTACGGTATGCATGCCCATCGGCATGCTGCGGATGTCATCATCGAATCCAGCCATGGCTGCGGCCTCCCAAGCATCCTGAATCGTCAGATCCGACGTTCCTGTGATATTTGTGAAGATATCACCGGACATCAGTTTGCTATTTTGCAACACCACCCCGAACTGACTCCGAAGCAAGCTGATATCAAGCGAACGCAGATCCTGACCATCGAAATAAATAGAGCCGCTCTGAGGTTGTTCGAAACCAAGTAACAGTCGCATTAACGTAGACTTTCCACAGCCTGATGCCCCGACAAAGGCTACATATTGTCCTGATTTGATATCCATCGACAGGTCGTTCAACACAAGTGCCTGATCCTCTTCATACCGGAACTGGATATGGCGAATCTCGATCGCTCCACTCACCTCACCCGGATCTTCCAACTGATCATGAATTTCAGGTAACGTCTTGAGAATGGGTTTGGCTCGTTCATATAATGGAACAATGTTCACCACGGATAATAGTGCTGTAGCCATACCGAGCATGGCCATAAGGAAGCTGGTAAATGCAGCGAAAAAGGCGATAAACTGTCCTGCCGACATTTCTGAACGGGTAGATACCACCAGATAGAACAACACCATTGATGTCAGCAATGGGAAAAAGGCTTGAAATACACTGGAGAAGCTATCCAGCATCCGAACTTTATAGGACCACTTTTTCTGCTCCGCAAATGCCCTGGCCCACAAGAAGAAAGCCCGGTTCTCGGCTGCTGCCATCCGAAATTTGCTCATTCCGTTCAATAGCTGAAGTACTGTTCCGGCAATCTGTCCCTGAAGCTCCAACAATCGGCGCTGGTAACGTACCTGTAGCAGGCCAATCGCAAAGGTAAATGACATGGAGATGAGGACAAGACCACCCGCCACCAAGGCAAGAACAGGACTATACCGGAACAATAATGCAAATTGAAAAATGGAGAACACACCTGTTAGCAGCGAACTGATTACTGCACCGGATAACAGCTGCCGAATCGCATTGATGCTTCCCGCTCTGGAAGCCAAATCCCCGGCTGAATAGTTTCGGAAGAACGAAACCGGCAGATTCAGCAATCGATCCCAGATGGCAGCCTGAACCGCATTCTCCACGCGTCCTTCCATACGCAGCGCGGCAAGTGAACCTGCGAGTCGGAACAAGGCAATCGATAACACGACCGCGATGAGGATAAAGGCCATCTGTACCAACGGCCCTCGATAAGACTCCGGTATAATGGTATCCACCAGAATACCGCTGGCGAGCGGGACCATAATGCCCAGTAATCCAGCCAGTGCCCCCATCAGAATCACCATCACGAGATCCCGACGAACCGAGTGGTGAGCACCATACTGAAGCAGGTCTTTGATGCCAAGCTCGCGCGCGGGAAAAGGCCGGTAAAACATGTACGCCATCGGCTGTATGGTAGCCGCCATTTCATCATTAACGAACCCATTTTCCCCGTGCAATGGATTCTCCCAGCGATAAGAATTGGCCCCTGCCGGGATTAATGCAATTGGCTCGCCTGATGTCTCCAGGTATCCAACAAGCGGTCCATTGTCCGCTTCCCACCATTCCCCTTTAAGTGCGACCTGGCGGGAACGCACACCGGAAGCTTCCGCCATCTCCTGGACAGGTGAACGCTTCGATTGGCTTTTTAATTTTCGTGTAACAGGCTTCATCACGATACCAGCATAGTCCCCAACGATCTTGCCTACGGGGTAAAGCGGATCAGTAGAATAAAAAGAGACAACTTGCTGCTCATCCGGCCCGGTAACGGCAATCAGTTTTTTGAGCGCATGGTCCATTAAGGAATCATCATGCTCCGTACGCTGTTGCAAGCGTTCCTGTTCCTGCAAGCGTTCCTTGGCAACCACGACCGCAAGCCTGTTGGCGACTAATCGATGGAAGGCATATAACCCGTGAAGTGACGGGTCTGTGGGTAACCAGGACTGTGTTACTTTTACATCGACCACAGCCGCTTGTTGCGTTTCCAGCCAGCCCGAGGACGTTACGGGTATGTACCAAGCATCTTCTGTAGTAACGGGATGTTCTTTCCCCCAGAGTACCATGCCATCCTGTACTTTAATCCATACGGTACGCATCGGCCTCCAGGTCTGATCAGGTATCAGATTCTGATCTTCCCCAGGTTCCAACAGTGTAAATTCAAGTGGTGAATTCCGTACATTCAGTGCTGCCGACCAACTACCAACCCACTGATCTACCCTGGATGCCAGCCACTCGTTATCCCACTGGTCGTTTACTCTTCGGTTCAGGAGTAACTCCTTATCTATCCGGAATACTTTGGTACCGACAGACGCTGTTAACAACAAGCCCATTCGCTCCACCATCTGACCATTGTCAAAGCCGAACAAGAGCGCTCCCTCATCCAGACTGAACATATAACGGCGTTTATGTCTTGTTCCAGAGTTCTCTCCTTCCATGACTACAGCGAATACATCCACGTAACCGGAAGCCACGTACCATACACTGTTCTCATCCGTGATCAGAATAGGGTTATTTCCTTCCACATCATGAATCGTTCCAACCTTTGTAAAAAATGACTCCATTTTCGGCCTGATCGGCTCTGCCACGCTTTCACCCCCTTCTGCACCCCTGTTACTGACTCTGAATAAGACGGGTGTAATATCCGTTTTGCTCCATCAAAAACGTATGCGTTCCCCGTTCAATTATCTTCCCGCGTTCCAGTACAATGATCTCATCGGCATCCCGGATGGTGCTCAAACGATGAGCCACCGTAATACAGGTCAGACCTCTGCGCCGAAGACTGTCATCGACCAATTTCTCTGTTGCCGGATCAAGTGCACTCGTCGCCTCATCCAGGATCAGAATCGACGGGTTGCCTGAAAGGGCTCTGGCTATTTCCAGCCGCTGTCTCTGTCCTCCGCTGAAGTTACCGCCATTCTCCGAAATCATGTGGTCATACCCACCGCTACGTTCTGCGATATGGTCATGAATGACGGCGTCTTTGGCTGCACGAACGACATCCGTCTCTGGAATCGTTGCATCCCAGAATGTAATATTTTCCTTGATCGTGCCTTCAAGCAGCACAATCTCCTGATCCACAACGGCCAGGGAATTGCCCATCCGATGCCTGGAGATCTCATCCCGACGCAGATCATCAAATCGAATCTCACCTTCCCATGGTTCATATATTCCGGCAATCAGTTTTGCAATCGTGGATTTTCCGCTGCCCGAACCGCCTACCAGAGCCACCTTCATGCCTGGCTGAATAGACAGATTAAACTGGTCAATTAACGGTGCCTCCAGCTTGCTGTATCCGTATGTCAGATTACTGATCTGTACCTGACCGGATAACTTGGGACTGTCCTTCTGTTCGTCTGTTTCATCCAGATCCGATTGAATCTGACGATCCACCGGATATTGCAACACGTCATCCAGACGTTTCATGCTCCCTCCTGCTTCCTGAATCGTTCCTGCCAGCATGACCATCTCATTCACAGGCTGACTGAAGCTTGCCGCAAGACTTTGAAAAGCCACCAACGAACCAATGGTCAACGCCCCGTCCATGACTTGAAAACCGCCAAAAAATAACACGGCAACAGCCCCCAGACTGGTCAACAGTGTGGGAACAGACATCAGAAACTGATTGGATACGCCAAATTGCTGATTGGATTGCAACAGTTTTGCCTGATAACCTGACCATTTGACGAAAAAATCAGACTCAGAGCTATTGGACTTCAACGTCTCAATAACCTGAAGTCCATTCATGGAGACACCCTGCATCTTGCCGCTTTCCTGCAACAGGCGCAGATTCTGATCGTTGCGCTTACGTGTGATGAATTGCATGAATATAACATTAAGCAGGGATACCCCTATCGTAACTACAGCTAGCAATACACTGTACTGCAACATCAGGAGCAGATAAAACAGGATCATGACACAATTCAGTGCAGCGACTGCCAGCTGTCCAGACAACAGCTGCGCGACCCGATCATTGATGGCCACCCTTGATGCGATGTCTCCGCTATGCCGTTGGGAAAAAAATTCAATCGGCAACCGGAGTACATGCCAGAAAAAACGACTGGATGAGCTTAAAGCCAGTTTCATCTCCAGTCTGAGCAAGTAGTAGCGTTGCAGCCAAATCAGCAATGCACGCAGCAGCGCCGTTATTCCCATACCAACCAGAAGCGGGAATAACCAATTGTTCAGATGTCCAAGTAAGACCTGATCAATAAAAATTTTGCTGAACACCGGAATGACCAGACCGGGCAGAACCAGAAACAATCCTGCTATAATCGCATAGACCAGTGCCTTCTCCGAACCTTTGATTCGACTGGAGAGAGAGCTAAGCAGACTTGACGTTTTGCCTTGTGGGACATAACCCTCCGCAGGCTTCATCGTCAGTACAACACCCGTGAACGACTGATCCAATTCCTCAAAAGTAATCTCCCGCGGGCCCGTAACCGGATCATTGAGGAACACCCGATCCTTCTGAATGCCCTCCAATACTAGAAAGTGATTGAAGTTCCAGTGGATGATGACCGGCCATGGCATGTTTCTCAGATCCTCGGGATTTTTACGGTACCCTTTGGCTTCCATTCCATATTGCCTTGCTGCCTTGAGAATATTGTTCGCTTTACTGCCATCACGGGACACGCCACAGGATATCCGAAGCTCCTCCAGTGGAATGAAACTTGTGTAATAGGAAAGTACGATCGACAGTGAGGCAGCTCCGCATTCTACAGCTTCCATTTGTAATACCGTCGGCGTTTTCACTCTTCTTGGGGCCACTACTCCATCATCCTCCCTATGCCTGTTCGACTATATTGACTCCTCATTTGAAATAGGGAATGACGGTTGCAATCGGTCGCTGCGAATGAACCGTAATGGTTCCATCCATCGTCATTCCGCTATTCAGACGCACAGGCGGACCTTGTTTTGTTGTCCAGTTATATCCACTCGAAAACTCCGAGTTAGGTGAGAGATTCACGCGTACTTCCAGCGAGAGACCTTGTAAGGCCATCTGCTCTACAAGACCCTCGTTACCTAATGTAGACTGTAACTCTTGTACCGTTACGGGGAATTCAGATACCGAAACGACCTGCCCGATCATGGAGCCATATTCTTCACGATTAACGGTACTTGGCGAGACACGGACTTCCATGCCCGGAAGTAACTGCTTGCCTTGATTTACGGGCACATATATAACCCCTATTAATTCATCCGTCTGAGACCCGTAGGTCTCCATCCGGAACATCTCCGTTCCTTCACCCACATACATTCCATTCTTAACTAACACCTCGGTGACCTTTCCTGTGTAAGGACTGACCACTTGAGTCTGGTACTCATAGTTCAGTAACTGCTGCTCCTGCTGCTGTTTTAACTTGCCCAGCTCCGCAACACGTCCTGACTTGCCTTGAGATGAGGCACTTTGCAGATTGGTGATAGCAAGCTTCGTTTGCCTGATCTGGTCAAGCAATGCCGGTTGCTCGATCCGACCAATCACCTCTCCTTGCTGAACCGTATCATTCTCCACCACTGCAATATCGGAGATTGCGCCTTCTGAAGAGGTGTGTACCGTTTTTAGGCCGCCCGGCCGAATCAATACACCCTGTCCTTCTGCCCTCGTGGTCATGGTGCCAAAGATTCCCCAATACAGCGCAGCTGCCAGAATTAAACCTGCTCCGATGAGCATCAACCAGCCGCGGGGAGAGGTGACACGTACCAGATTATCCAGCTGTTCCGGAGAAGACAGCCGCTCAAGGGCTACTTTTCGAAAAACCTGTTTATTCATCCTGACCTCCCCCTTTCGCTGAATCTCGTGATGAATCTGAAACGGGCGTCTCATTCAGGGTCTGAAATTTGCCCTGCTGTAACTTCTTCATTACAATGCTCATTCCCTGAACATCACCCTGGGTATCAAAAAAGTGTTCACCCGTAACCCCCTCCCAAGATGTAAGGTCGGACAAAGCTTCTGCTATCGCTTTCGGACTTCGTGAACCTGCTTCTTCTATACCCGCAGCGAGTAATTTCAGTGAATCATATGCCTGTGCTGCCCATTTGTCCGGTGCCTTACCATAGTGTTTAATATAGGTTGATCGAAAATCTTGATTGACGGTCGATTGTCCCTGATCATCGTATACGGAAGCGACGATTGTGCCTTCTACGGACCCGCCGCCTTGTGCAAACTCAGCCGAATCAAGCGCATCTCCCCCAATGATAGGGGTATCCATACCCGCCGCACGGATTGCTTTGACAAACGTAATGCCTTCGTCAGCCCTAGTCGCTACCATGATCAGATCCGTGTCCAGTGTTTCCCATTTATTCGCAATCCGCATCATGTCGGCTCCGTCCTTATAACCGGATACGCGGTCAACCACATTCTGTCCGGATAGGGTAGCCTGACGTTCAAATGCATTCGCGAGCCCTCTACCATACTCGTCATCGGTATAGTAGATTGCGATATTCTCATGTTTCGTGCCCGCAGCATACAGGGCAAGAGATTGCCCGATCTGATTATCATTCGGTATATTTCTAAAAATATAAGGACTGCTCACATCGGTCAGTTTGGGCGAGGTCGATGCCGGAGACAACAGTACAATGCCCGCATTGGCATATATACGTGAAGCCGGTACGGTTACGGAAGAACCCCGATGTCCAATGACCGCGCTGACGGAGGGATTATCGGCAAATTGCTGCGCAATGGCCATGCCCTTTGTCGTGGAAGCGCCATCGTCCATCTCCAGCAATTTAATTTTTTCCCCTCCCAGAACACCCTCTTTGTTAATCTGCTCCAGCGCCAACTGAAGTCCTTCACGGAATTGTTCATTCTGCTTTTCAAAAGGCCATACAGCTCCCACGATGACTTCATTTGATGAGCTTCCAAGCGTCTTTTCTCTGATCTGGTCTGGCGCAGTGTCAGATGAACACCCACTGATTACCAGTGCACCAAGCAGTACCACACTCCACAACACCCATTTCAGGCGATTCCCCCCACTTCCATTCACTAGACCTATCTCCCTCCAGAGCTCAAACCTGGAACGCCCAAGTTTTAATATCATTAATTATAGAAGGAGCCTAATCATCAAGACCATAAATTGAAATTCAAGTTAACCTCAATTTCATATCAAATTTTATGTATCCAATCGACTTATCCCGGTCCACATGCGATACTTGAAACAGAATACATCGAGGACTTTCGACGAACGATTGGAAGGATACGGACTTTGACCAAAGCGATATACATAAGGAGAATGAAAGCCCTATGTCTTTGAAAAACACGATTTTGATCGTCGATGATGATCATGAAATCAATGAATTGTTAACGATGTCTTTGAAACGGGAAGGTTTTCAGACTATATCTGCATACACTGGCGTGGAGGCACTTCGAGCTGCACAGGAGCATTCACCTGATCTTGTACTCCTGGATGTGCTGTTGCCTGGGATGGATGGTTTTCAGATCTGTAGCGAGATTCGTAAAACGAGTAATGTGCCTATTTTGTTCGTAAGTTGTAAGGATGAAGCCACAGACAAAGTCATCGGACTTGGGCTGGGAGGGGACGACTTTATCTCCAAACCATTTAGTCCAATTGAGCTGATTGCACGAGTCAAGGCTCATATTCGGAGAAACAACATGCCACAGAAACAAGAGGAACAGGTGGATGAAACGCTGGTATTTGATCAACTACTCATCGACCCAGCTACCCATCGTGTACTCGTCGGTGACAAACCCATTGCTTTGTCGGCCAAGGAATTCAAATTATTGTTTCATCTTGCGAAGAACCCTAACCGCGTATACAAAAATGAACAGCTTTTCTCGCTGCTCTGGGATGATGTGCATATGGGCGATACGCATACAGTTATGGTACATATCTATAATCTGCGGAAGAAGCTGGAACAAAATCCGGCCAAGCCACACTATATCCGTACAATTCGGGGTGTCGGGTACAAATTCAATGACAAGCCTGTTGAATTCGCAGAGTAAACGTATTACAGCACACAGGTATGTACGTTCATTCAAACTAAAAAAGCCGCCAGAATGGCGGCATGATGATGGTAACTATATTCTCTTTTTCATTGAATGATTAACTAACGATATCTGCTTCCCGGAATTCTTCCACGAAACTATCCAGCCAATCCGAACCATAGTCCAGCGCACCCATATCACTCTCAATAAAAGCAACATCTAGTCCCATCACCCAGAATCGGCGAGCAACAATAAAGAGATCAACCGCCTGCTCATCTTCGGCAGAGAAACTTCTGACTGAACGATATCCTGCCATGAGCGCATCCCATAATGCTGCTTTTCGTTCATCAGACTGTCTTTTTCGAACTTTCACTTGAGCTAAATCATAGGCACGCCAGCCTTTGGCTGCCCACTCGAAGTCATAATGGATGAACTGATGTTCCTGTTGAAACACATTGTTATTTCCATGCATATCGCCATGGCACAGACCAAAGTCCAGCTCTTGTCTGGAAGTGGCAACGATGCGTTCTTTTAACGTTGTGGCAAACGTATGGAGAAATGCTGCTGCTTCATTGTTCTCACCGATATAGTGGATAATTCGCTCAAGGGGTTCGTCAATAAGTAACTTCAGATCCAGCTCATATCGTGGCAGCTCCATGTTCACCTGATCCATAGCCTCATGCAATTCAGCCGCAGATTGACCAAAGGCGTAACAAGACTCCTCATCCTCCAGGTTGTTCTCCGTACCCTCAATATACCGAAACATTACAGCAACCCGCTTGCCTTCCGCAGCCTCCAACACCGTATATCCCGTATGATCTTTCTTCTCGATGTATTCTCCAATGTCGGTATGTTCCGCAGAACCTAGAACGTTCTTCAGTTGAGACAATAATGAAAGCTCATACTGAACATCTGCCTCCGTGATTTCAGTGCGGTAGATACGGAGAATGTACATGCCACTGGACGTGCGAACCCGGTAAGTATCATTCAGTCCTCTAAGCCAAAACAAACATTCTTCCCATGTTCCAATGTCATAGTGATTCCTCAATGCAGACTCCAGGTACCTGGGGTTAAGCACTGAACGTAAAGCAGTCGGTTGAATGGACATATGGTTGCTCCTTCGGTTTAATATGATTATTTCTCATCTGATGAACGATGTAATCCTTTCACCTATCAACCTATAACATAGTATATTTTTCGTTTATTTTCCAGAATATATATTTTGATAAGCAAATACTCTCTAGACTCTTATAGCTCCATCTCTCTCATCAGCAGGTTAGATAGGGCTATTTACATTGACTTGCTTTCCAGGTTTCAGCAGGTTATTACACTCTGGGTCGGTGCCAGCGCTCGACAATGCAGCACATTCACGAAAGGCAAAGTGTTTGCACCCCCTACATTTCTGAACATCCAGATGCACTAATGCATAATTGATGGCTTCACCCGTGTGCTCAAACATATGATCCGAACCAATTCGTTCAATCAAACCTGTTCTCTTCAACATCTCCAACGGTTGCGCCTGAATGCCTGAAAGTAAAATCCTGCCCCCGGATCTCTCCATATGTTTGACAACACGGGCCAGATTGGATTCACCTGTTGTATCCATAAAAGGCACCTTACCCATGCGTAACAGCAGAGTGCCTGGTCGCCGATGAATCGAATCCATGACCGACTTCTCGAACATATCCGCTGCGCCGAAAAACAGTGGCCCTTCAATTGTGTATAGGCTTATTTGCGGGCAGTCATGTCCTTCCCGAACCATGTGGGCCATGACTTTCTCATGTTTATGATCGGGATCGGGTAGTACTTTGGCAACCTTCAACATCTCACTCATCCGTTTAACAAATAAAAGGACCGCCAGAATCAACCCAACCTCTACAGCCGTTGTTAAACTTGTAAATACAGTCAGCAAAAAGGTAATCAGCAGAACGAGTGAATCACTCGTTTTGGTTTTCATGACATGTATGAAGGATCTCCGTTCACTCATATTCCAGGCAACCAGCATGAGAACAGGAGCCATACTGGCAAGAGGAATGTGGGATGCATATGGCGCAAAGAGAACAAGTACCAGCGAAACCACTACACCGTGAATCACGCCAGACCATGGCGATACTGCGCCGGATTTGATATTTGTTGCTGTACGTGCAATCGCTCCTGTTGCAGGAATACCACCAAACAACGGCGTCACCATGTTAGCAATCCCCTGCCCAATCAACTCTCGATTGCTGTTATGGCGACTTCCGGTCATGCCATCGGCAACAACTGCGGATAGCAGCGATTCAATTCCACCCAGCATGGCGATGACAAAAGCGGGTTGCAGCAAGTTCACGATACGCTCCCAAGTGATCTCAGGCACATGAAACTGAGGCAAAGAGTTAGGTATCGCGCCAAAGGACGAACCAATTGTAGCCACCTGCCCTTCAAAAAAGAACGCCGCGACTACCGTCGAAAGAACCAGCCCCACCAGTGATGAAGGCACCTTCGGTGCAAACTTGGGCACAAGCAGAAGAACAGCCAGACAGATTCCAGCTGTAAGCACACTGTAT
The DNA here is from genome assembly GCF_002843485.1 of Paenibacillus sp. BGI2013. Taxonomy (NCBI): domain Bacteria; kingdom Bacillati; phylum Bacillota; class Bacilli; order Caryophanales; family Paenibacillaceae; genus Paenibacillus; species Paenibacillus sp. BGI2013. The sequence continues at coordinate 138,328 of NZ_PJFA01000012.1, read as the reverse complement.
ATATTAATCGTCGAGATATGCATCCCGATTTCTTTCATATTGGACCAGAAATCCTCGTGTTTCTCGATGCCTCGAAGTCCCAGAAAGTTCGTTATTTGTCCGCTAAAAATAATGACGGCGATCCCTGCCGTAAAACCGATAGTCACCGGCCTTGGAATAAACTTAATTAATGCCCCGAGCTTGAATACGCCCATTAGTACAAGCATCAAACCGGCCATCATTCCGGCGATCAGCAGATTCTCATATCCATACTGCATCACAATGGCAAAGAGGATCGGAATGAATGCCCCCGTTGGCCCGCCAATCTGGAACTTGGACCCACCCAGCAAGGAAATGAGAATCCCTGCGATTACTGTGGTATACAATCCATACTCTGGTTTGACCCCGGAAGCGATGGCAAAGGCCATACCGAGTGGAATCGCAATGATACCTACAATCAGTCCTGATAACAGATCCTTGCGAAAAGCGGCAGCGTTGTACCCTGCATATCTCCCCATCCATTTCATGTACCAAAACCTTCTTTTCTTCATATATTTGAATATTTGAATATATTTAAAAGACTACTCCCCTGCATACGTCCTGTCAATCGGATTACGCACAATCTCAGCAGGAACTTAACACAAAAAAACAAGAACCTCCGGTGATTACACCCAGTTGCTCTTGTTTATTGTGTCAGGACTCTTTACGAATATCTTCCAGCATGGAAATGGCATCAACCAGATGATTGTCAAAAATCTGTTTGGTGACTGCCAGCAGATCCTTAATCAGCGGATCACGCAGCGAATAGGTGACGGTTGTCCCTTCTTTTATTCCGTGGACAACGTTTTTGCTGCGCAATACAGCCAGTTGTTGTGAAACGGCAGAGCCTTCCGATCCCAGAATGCTTTGCAGTTCATTCACGTTTTTGGCTCCTTCACTCAGCAGCTCCAGAATCTGAATCCGCATCGGGTGTGCCAACGCTTTGAAAAAATCCGCTTTAAACTGTTGTATGCTCTGATTCATACGCTATGCCCCTTCAATCGAACTTTTGAAGATGCAAATATCATAACATAGAACGGGTACCATGCTTTACTCTAACCGTAAACGGTTTGATGGAAAAATTAAGATTGACCTTGAAGTACACTTCAACCTTTATACTTCACTTATAGTCTCCACAGACCGTATATCTGAACTCCATCAGGAAGGGTGATTCCTCAATGAACCTGTATATCCATAATCACAAACGCTCGTTGACGAGCTTTCTATTCGAGAAATATATCGGAACGTTAGATACCAAGAAAATTTTTTCAACACGCGAGCTTACCCGCAAACACCTGGATCATATGGGCTTGGAAAACATTAAACCTTATATCTTGGGTAAAACAAAACTGTCATCTTCCATTAAAGAGCGCTCCCATGAAGACATGCAGGTGTTCACCTTAAACGATCAGCATTCCCGTGAACAGAGGGTCATTCTCTACATTCATGGCGGGGCGCATACACACCAGCCGCTGTCTTTACACTGGAAATTCATGGACCGCATGGCTCAGGCTCTGAATGCCAAAGTTGTTGCTCCCATCTATCCAAAGGTTCCGCATTTTAATTATCAGCACACGTATCCGAAACTGCTCAATCTATACCGGGATCTGCTTGCCTCCGTGGACGACCCAGCACAACTCACCATTATGGGGGATTCCGCAGGCGGGAACATATCCCTAGCCTTGACCCATTATCTGAAGATGCATGATCTCCCGCAGCCCAAAGATATCATCTTGTTATCACCTTGTGTGGATATGGTGCTGGACAATCCGGTCATATTTGATTACGAGACACGCGACCCTATGCTCGCTGTGGAAGGGTATGATGTCATCCGGCGGATCTGGGCAGCTGACAAACCGTTGAACGATCCGTTAATCAGTCCAATCTACGGAGATTTCGCCGGTCTGGGCAAAATCAGCATCTTTATCGGGACTCACGAGGGTTTGTTTCCTGATAATATGAAGCTCGACAAACTACTGACGGATCAAAGAATCGATCATCAAACGTACGTTTACCCCAAAATGAACCATGTCTTTGTCCTCTATCCGATTCCGGAGGCCAGGGATGCGCAGCGTAAAATGGTTAACATCATAAAAAGCTCAGCACATGAAGCTGGACAATAGACTGTAACGCATCCCCCCACTCCTTTCGCAAAAAGAATGAAAAAAAGCTCAATCCCTGGACTACCGCCACCGGATTGAGCTTACTTTCTGTTATTCTGTCATCTAAATATTATTTATATGAACCATATTCAAACCAGTCAAAGTCCGCTACCTGATCGGAAGAAGTACCGTTGCTGCTGCTAAACATTCCGATACAACAGCCAACAAAGCCGCCGGCTACTTCGGTGCTCAGGCTGCTTGTATCCACCTGTTCCGCGACCAGATGATACTGACTTCCATCCGTGCTGCAATAGAAGTTTAGTTGCTGACCTGTTGCGGCCAGTTTGATATACACCCGCGGTACATCACCCTCCAGTGCGATTTGCGCTATGTGGGTATCCTGACCATCTATACAGGTCAATACACGCAGCACCTGCTGTTTATCCGCCAGAGCACGCTCAATCCGTACGTGATACAGATCGTTCTGAATGACGACAAGACCAGCCGTTTCATTGGCATTCCCGGGCACAAATTCCATCGCTGTAGCTGCGACATAATCCATATGCCTTTGACGCAGACAAACAAAGCTGGAATTTTCTTTTTCCTTCAATGTTTGCGGTTTCAGCTTCAGTCGCAAGTATCCTTTTCGTTCGGTTAATGAATAGAGATCCTCCTGAGGATTGCGCAGGAACATCCATTGCAAGCCCAGTTTATCACTGTCAAAATGGTCAAAACGCAGTTGCGGCTCTACCGGAACAGGCTTCAAATCCAACGTGCCCTGCTCCTCCAGGATTCCGCGGCCCTCATTGACAACAGGCCATCCGTCCTCCCAAACGACAGAAGCAAGGAACGTCTCCCGCCCCAGGTTGCTATAGCTCCCTCCATATGGACGCGAAGCAAGCATGACCATGAACCATTGACCGTTCGCAGCCTGCACCAAGTCGGCATGTCCTACATTAACAACAGGGTAACGTTTACCCAAATGGCGATGTGTAATGATTGGATTATTCGGATTCCCGACGTATCCTTCGGTCAAACTTTTGCTACGAGCAATGGTCACGGCATGGTTTGGCCCTGTGCCTCCCTCTGCAATCAATAAATAGTAATATTCATCGATCTTATACAGGTGCGGGCCTTCCGGCCAGATGACATCCACCATCGCCCCGCGCCACAGAACGTAACTGTCTCCCACCAGCTTCATACTGCCCAGATCCAACTCCCGCAGCCACACTTCCCAGTTCCCATTGTAACGAACTCCCTCGGAGCAAGGACGTGTACCAAGGTAATACGCTTTGCCGTCATCGAAGAAAATCGTAGGGTCTATGCCTTCTGCGCCTTCAATAAAATATGGATCAGACCATGGCCCAGCCGGGTCGGTAGCGGTTACAACAAAATTGCCGCCATGTGACACATTGGTTGTAATCATATAGAAGGTACCTTCATGATACCGAAGCGTTGGAGCGAATATCCCCTGTGAATGGCCTGCTCCCTGAAGATTTAACTGTGAAGGGCGGTCCAGCACATTGCCAATCTGTTTCCAATTCACTAGATCACGGCTCTGAAAGATCGGAACGCCAGGAAAATAGGCAAATGTTGATGTCACCAGATAAAAATCTTCACCCACCCGGCATACGGATGGATCTGGATAAAACCCGGGCATAATCGGATTGTTATACGTGCATTTTTCGCCTTGATTTGCATTCTTCATTCTTTTACCCCTCCAATGGTTAGTCCAGTCACAAAGTATTTTTGCAAGAACGGATACAGTAAAACAATCGGCATTGCCGTCACAACCGTGATTGCTGCCCGAATGGATACAGGCGTCACCATGTTGGTTACATTTTTGAATGAATCCACGTTGACGGTCCCCCCCTGTGAGGTCGCAGAGGATAACAATTTCATCAGCTCATACTGCAAGGTGGTCAAATTCCGATTTCCCGCCGTGTACAACATAGAGTCAAACCAGGAGTTCCACTGACCTACAGCAATAAACAGTGCAACCGTAGCCAGAACCGGTTTGGATAGGGGAAGCACGATACGCATGAAAATCCGAAAATCTCCGGCTCCATCCATCTTCGCGGATTCAATCAATCCCTCCGACAGTCCCTGAATGTAGGTACGAATGACGATCATGTTGAACACCCCGATCAACCCGGGAATAATGTATACCCAGAAACTGTTCAGCAGCCCCACTTGTTTGATCAGCATGTATCCCGGAATTAAACCGCCGCTGAAATACATCGTCATGACAAACAGCGTTGTGACCAATTTGTTAAACATATATTCCTTGCGGCTCAGTACATAGGCCAGCATGGCTGTACAGAACAGCTGTACAACCGTTCCCACCACGGTTCTGGCGACTGAAACAAATGCGGCTTGCGTCAGATTCGGGTTTTGGAATACGGAGACGTAATTTTGCAGCGTCCATTCCCTCGGCCAGAGATAGATCCCCCCACGGATCGTATCCAGCCCGTTATTGAAAGATACGGCAATGGTGTTTAAAAAAGGATATAACGTAACAACCATGACAAGCAACATAAATATGCCATTGGTGATAGAAAAAATAGAGTCTCCCAAGCTTCGGTTTCTACTAAATCGTTTCACAGCTCTGCCCCCTTATCATATCAATCGCTCTTCACCAAGAGACTTGGCAATCCCGTTGGCGATAAATATGAGCACCAGACTGACCACACTTTTGAAAATGCCTGCTGCGGTGGCAAGTGAGTAGTTGCCGAGATTAATCCCGTATTTCAAAACAAAAATGTCGATCGTCTCGGATACATCCTGCACAAGTCCGTTCCCCAACAAGTATTGAATCTCAAAACCCGCGTTCAGTACGTTACCTACGTTGATGATAAGCAGGATAATAATTGTTGGTTTGATGCTTGGAAGCGTGACATTGAACATTTTACGAAACCGTCCGGCTCCGTCGATGGAAGCTGCCTCGTACAAGCTCGGATTAATCGACGCCATGGCCGCCAGATAAATAATCGTGCCCCAGCCAATTTCCTTCCACATGCTGGACAGACCTACAATCCCCCAGAAGTACTTTGGTTCGGCAAAAAAATTGATCGGTGCATCAATCAGGCCCAATTTCGTCAACAGCACATTCACTATTCCTGTTTCCGTTGATAATACATTCGCAACAATACCTGTTACGATGATCCACGACAGGAAATGTGGAAGGTAGGAAACCGTCTGTACCACACGTTTGAACAATACCATTCGCAGTTCATTCAATAAGAGCGCCAGACCAATCGAGCCGACAAATCCCAGAAACAGACTGATCAGGCTCATCGCCAGCGTATTGCGAATGACACGTAAAAATGTAGGGTCCGTGAATAATGTTCGAAAATGATCCACCCCAACCCAATCCTGCTCCATAAAACCAATGCCCGGTCTATAATTCTGAAACGCCATCAACCAGCCCCATAATGGTCCATACGCAAAAATAGCGATAAACGCAATAAACGGAAATGACATCCACATTAATTGTCGCTGACTTTTCATTCTGGACAGGTTGTACCCGATCCAGCTTGTTCCCGCTGGGATATGGCTGGTTTTTAACGAAGGCTGCAACTCCTTTTTGGCCATGTTTTTCTCTCCTTGCTTACGAGTTTATCTATATCACCCAGTCTGGGTGAATCGATTCCATTCCTATCCAACCTCTGAATCTAGCGTGTAAGAAAGGCTACGGGGTTCCCCATAGCCTTTCTGTGTGACAGGCCTTTATCCCCACAGTTCCATACGTCTGCGGACTTCCTCCGTCAGCGCATCTTCATACGCTTTAATATCTGCACTTTCCTTGAGCGTGGCTTGATACTCATCCCAAGCCTTATCAAATTCGGCTGGTGAAGTCATAATCACTTTTGGCAGCCATTTGCGTTTTACATCGTCCATTTTCTGTCTGGCGATGGTCTCCGGTTTATTCGGTTCAAAATTATAGGTATAGATTGGGAACCACGGTTCATTTTCCTCCGCAGGCTCAAGGAAGTCGGTAAACTTCGTATATCCATAAGCCTTCAGCACTTTTTTGTCGATGTCATTCAATGTGGCAAGGTACTCCTCCGGCTGCTCCTTAGGGTCAAGGGCATTCTTCCCGTCAGCGGTCATGCCTTCATGATGCGGGAAATAGACCAACGGGCTTCCCGTGTTTGCCAGCACCCAGTCCGGATCTTTGGAATTCGCACGTTGCTCTTCATTCCTGGAGAACACGCCTTTGTCATCGACTTGGTAATCCACGCCTTCCTGCCCCCAGGTTCTCAATACCTCCATCTCAGGGTCCAGCAAATCATTAATATATTGAAGTGCTCCCTCAATATCCTCGCAACTCTTTGTAATGGCCAGGCCACCATTCACATTAAGGATTGGATTGTTCTGATAGCGCCCTTTAACATCCTCGGAGAGTGTAATGGACAACGGTACATAGGTTTTGTCATACAATTTTTGCTTCACGAGTGATGCCTCGGCGTCAAGGAACTGCCATCCTTGATCCACCATGCCCAGCACACGTCCGGTTGAAATTTTGGAGATATATTGATCATAGTTTGCTGTAAAGGTTTCGTTATCGACCAGGCCTTGATGATATACCTCATTAATTTTCTTGAAATATGCCTTCGCTTCCGGAATGGTATTATAGTTTTTGGCTGTCAGCGTTTCTTTATCAACGATGGCTGCGCCTTCGTTAGGATAACCAGCCATGAAGAGCGGAGGGTTCTCCAGTGCGAAATAACGCCAGTCATAGGAGATAATTTCAAACCCAATTGTGGGCTGACCATCAACAGTCGGGTGAGCTGCTTTATACCGTTCAATCAAGTCGAAGTATTGGTCAAGCGTTTTGATTGTCGGATAATTATCCCACTCCAGTACGGCCTTCTGAATCCAGAATGCTTCTCCGTCATGGGATACTTTCATCGACTTTTCTTGTATATTGCCGAATTGAGGAATGAAGTAGATATGTCCATCCGTCGTATTTTTCATCTTCTTCCAGTCTTCGCCCAGGTAATTTTTGATGTTTGGATATTTATCGATGTAATCCTCAAGAGGTACTAACGCTCCTGCTGCTACCAGTTGCTGAGTTCCATCACTCCCATCGATAAAATCGGGATATTCGCCGCCTGCAATGAGTACACCAATCCGCTCTTTGGCTGTTTGGCCTGTAAGCCAGTCCATCGTGACTCTGGCGCCTGTTTTCTCCTCAATAGCTTTTAACACCCGATTATCGTCAGGCGCAATTTTTCCCGGTACGGCAAAAAATGCAGAAAATTGTTTCAATTCCCTTCCATCTGCTGTCTTTTCCCCTTTCGAGGACGATCCCGGTGTACATCCAGTGAGTGCGATGACCAGTATTAAAGCGAGCAGAGCACTATACTTGATTCTTTTTCTAACATCCTTTTTCATCATGACCCCTCCATCGATTATATTGACAGAAGCTTTTTGGAAAGCGCTTTCCAAAGGCTGACTTAAAATTATCATGCTTCCATGCCCCTCTCAACGGGATAAACTATAGATGGAATCCCACTAATTCCAGCATCTGCGAAAAAAAATATCCCGCCGCTCCGTCAAGGAGTGCAGGATGTTAATCAAGAGAGTACGCAGCATGGGCACTTTTACGATATTGTGCAGGAGTCTCCCCCATGAGTTTCTCGAACCGGCTAATAAAGTAATCGGAATCCCGATATCCCACCATTGTTGCGATTTCGTATACTCTTTGATCTGTTCTGCGCAACAGCCGGGCGGCTTCCTCAATACGCAATTGATTCAAATAATCACTGAAGCTGATCGAGAAATGCTTTTTGAAAATCTGACCCAGATATGCACTATTCATGTAAAACTGCTCCCCGAGCAATTTCAGGCTGATATTTTCTCTGTAATGCTCGTGAATGAAGGCCTCAATTTTGGCTAATACGCCCATCGCATTTGACTTTTGCTGCTCCTTCAGTTTCTCTGCGCACATGAGCGAGAATTCGCATAAATGTTCAATGTTTTCCTCCATGGATAACATCGCGTAGTTCACCTTCAGAAAAGTCGATTCCATCAACCCCGAATCTGGAGTAACCGTATCGTTATTCACGAGATCCAGCAATGTGTATGCCAAATAATGCAAGTGAATGCGGACCATACCAGGCTCGATTCGCTCATCCAGAAAAAATCGAAAAATGGCCTTTGCATGACTGTATAACTCATCCGTCTGCTGTTCCTCAATAGACTTGACTAGCCCATCAAATAATTGTTTTTCGAACTGTCCCGGCCGATTAACAAATAAGGTCGTATCCATAAGTTCGAAGTAATAAATGGGCCTGCAAGTGGTGAAGAAACGTAAGCTTTTCATTATGCCGCAGGATTGATAAGACTCGTGCAGCGCCTCCAACTCATGTACTTCCTTCCCGACATAACAAGCAATAGCCGCCTCTTGACCATGGCTCAGATCGGCATGTAATCGGGTCAAATATTGCTCCAAGGTCACTGCCTCACGGTTCACCATCAGGTCCGTAACCATAAGCAGAACCGCATTTTTATCACCTGTGAAGGGCTTCAAAATTTGTCCCGGCAAGGGCTTGCCCACCCATGCCTCAACCCGAGCGCACCAATCCGTTCCCTGTTCTGGACCGGCTTCCGCCTCAATCAGGATGCAACGCAGTATGCCGACATCTTGATAGTGGGGCTGCAGACTCGTAACAGCATCCTCCTCAGCCACCCCAAGCAAGATTGACTGCATATGCTGAGCCATAATAATTCGATCTTTTTTTTGCTGATATCGCTTCTCTTCCGTCCGCGCATTAAATGCGACCCTGAACTCCTCAAGCACCTGAACCAGTTCGGTCTTCACAATAGGCTTGAGAATGTAGTCATCCACCTGGTATTTAATCGCCTGCTTGGCATATCCAAACTCATAGAATCCACTTAGAAGAATCAGCTTGATGTCACCGCCATATTGCTCGTACAAGGTTTTGGCAAGCTGCAATCCGTCCATTTCCGGCATCTTAATGTCGGAAATCACCAGATCGGGCTGCATAGCGCGTATGCACTCCAATGCCTGCATGCCATTGGAAGCCTGACCGCAAATCTGAAACCCGTAAGACTCCCAATCAATTAACAATAGAAGTCCTTGGCGAATAAATGGCTCATCGTCCACAATCAGCACGTTGATCATATCCTCGCTCCTTATTCTTGAGATGCCTGCATAAGAGGAATTTGAATGCCAATCGTTGTTCCCTTCCCCTTTTCACTGAATATGTGCACCTGAACGAAATCATCAAAATACATCCGTAGCCGAATATATGCATTCATCATACCAATGCTGCTAAGCTCGCTCATCCGATCCATACTCGGGTCTTGCATCATTTTGCGGAGCGAGGCCAGCTTCTCCTGATCCATACCGACTCCGGTATCTCGAATGGAAATGTACAGTTCATTACTTCGAATTTCGAATAATACCTCCACGACCCCATCATTCGACGTCCCCTCAATGCCATGGATACAAGCATTCTCCACAAAGGTGAGAACGGTTAGCTTGGGTATCATCATGGCAGCAATGGATTCGTCTGTGATCCGGATTGCAAATTGCAGCTTTTCGCCAAAGCGATACTGCTGGATACTCAGATAACTCTCCACAAAATTGATTTCCTCTGCAATTGTAATCAGATCATCGCCCCAATTGATCGTCTGACGTAACAGCAGTGCCAGTTTATGAATGACATCGGAGGTTTCGAGCTCGTCCTTGATCAAACTCCGCATACGGATCGTTTCAAGCGTGTTGAACATGAAATGGGGATTCACCTGACTCTGAAGGGCTTTCAGCTCCGCCTGCTTTTTGGAGAGCTCAAGGGCTTGCCGCTCCACCTGGCCCTTAAACACAATCTCAATCAGGTTCTTGATCTTGATGACCATCATGTTATAACTATGGGTCAGGCTGCCGATCTCGTCTTTGCCCACAGGTCCCGATATCACCTCAAATTTCTCATGCTTCACTTGATCCAGGTGCTTCGCTATCCGATCAACTCGGATGACCAGTGATCTGGATATCAACCAGATTAGCAGTGTCGGCACCAACAGATTAAGAATGATTAGTAAAGTCAAATTAAGCTTGGAATTAACAATCTCCGACAGAACGTCCAATTTCTCCGTGCTGACGACAATCTGCCAATCCTCGGATACGACGGGAATCGATTGCATGGATTGAACAGGGTCAATTGGACTGTTTGCAATCAGATTAAATGGCTTGCGCATCTGATTCATTTTTGAATCGTTCGAGAAAATGACCCTGCCATCCGAAACGACATACACCTTCCCATTGGCTCCCTCATTTTTAAGCGATTTGTTGATGAAAGCGTAGTCCAGATCAACCTTTAACACCTTTTCAACCTGCTGCTCCCCAAAGTAATCCAGCTTACGAATAATGCTTACTTTGCGTCCTCCCTGACTTTGCGACATCTCCGCCTGTTGTTTGTCAAAATACGAATAGATCATGATATGGTCGCTCGTGTTCATCAGCGCTTGATACCAATCACTTTTCTTCACCTCATCATCCAGCTTAATAAAGTTTCCTCCATTGACGAAGGTATCATTGCCAACATAAAACGTAATTTGATTCACCTGCTGGTAGCTGTAGTAGTACCTGACCAGATTGTTGTTGCTAAGCATATCATAGTAGGCAGAGTAATAGTCTTCCTGATCGCGATACTTGAACTCCATGAACCGGTTCAGCGTTCCATCGGTATAGAGAAAATTGGACACATACAAGCTATTGTCTATACTGTTCCGCAGGTTGAACTTGATCCTTTGCTGCATTTCATTGAATCGGCTATGCTCCTTCTCTTCAATGTTACCTTTGATGCTTTGGTAAAACACGGTATTTGTGACCAGGACCGGGACCAGCACACAAAAAATGAACAATATGTACAACTTGGTTTTGAGACTCCAATCATCCAGAAACTGAATGCGCTTACAGTATATCTTTCGGCTCATGTTATGTCTTTGTCTCCTCTAACCATGTCATATATCAACATTATTATAACGAGTACAGGAAGGGTTGGATACTGCAATCCAGGATTTCCGGGAAGCCTTTCATTCAACTTCCCGATTGACTGGTCCAACAGGACACACACTAACTCCCCACATATTTTCGTATGAACCCGATCTGATCCTACGTCGAAACGGGTATCACGTTATAATTTCAAGAGCATTTCGTACTGGCCCACATGATATGCAAAACCTGATTTGACTAGGAGGAAATCTTCCATCGGTTTCAGATGAGACTCCACATTGAGGACACTGATTCTAGGAGATTCTGTACGTTGGACCATCTCTGTCAGGATGCTGCTTGCAATACCTTTGCCCCGGTAATTTTGGTTCACTGCAAGCTGTGGAACATCACCTGTTTTTAGATCTATAATGCCATAACCAACAATGTTGTGATCCTGACGTGCAACGACATAGATAAAAGCCTCCGGTACAGCGTAGATGGAATCAATTGAATTTTGCCAGGAGGGCTCCACATCCCAAAATTCCTTAAACTGCTCCACATCGATTTTCTCCACACATTCCACCGTGCAGGTCGTTTGCGGTATGAATTGATCTTTTTGCAACTGGAAACATGAAAATTCCCTTTGAATTTTGAAGTTTTGTTTACTGTACAGCTGAACTGCAGATTCGTTGGATTGGATGACCTCCAGCAAATATTGCTCTACATTTTTTTCTTTTAACAGCTTTTGAATATTCAAGAGCAGATCGCTTGTAATGCCTTGCCGTCTGCAATCTTTTACAACGCCTGTCCCAAGGTCATATGCAGTTGCCTTTCCATTCCAGCTTCGAAGCCCATTGATAACAAATCCGACCATTCTCTCATCCTTAAAGGCTCCCATAGAGATTTCGGGGTAATAACCCCTTCGTTGAAGCATCTGTTGAAACTTCCAAAAAGGCAAATCCATTTTAACCTGGTAGTCGGAGAACGCATCCACAAACGCCTCGTGAAGTGTCTCCATGCTTATTGTGTCCAACAATTTATAACTGTACATTAGGGCACTCTCTCCTTTAAAAAGATGAAAACAATAATATATTAGGGCTCATGATCCCTATCCTTATTTAAATATTCTACTAAATAGTGTTAACACTATAAAGTAATATCCGTACGATAAAATCTGCTTTCTTCAGAGTTTTCAGACACGTCCTAATAACTAAAATAGACCGCTCCCTGGTTAAGGAATACGGTCTATCGAGTCATTATTCTATGGGGATACCGATTTTGTTAAACCAATTTTGGTGATCACCGTATCATACGGCTCCAATTCCACGGTCTGTTTTCCATGCTCTGTATTGATCGTCGTGGACTGAACCTGATTGCTATTATTGATCACAACCAATATGTTGCTCTCGGGATAGTAGGCGCACTCGGTATACAAGTTATCCGTGATGTACTTTGTTTCATGGAATTCATTGCCCGCAAATCGAATCGAATTCAGAAGTAGTCTTGTATTTTCCCAGCTGAATTCGAAGGAAGGCAGGTAGATCCCTTTTCCTTTTCCAAAAGCATGTGTGGACAGTGTGATCTGACCATCCGTTTCACTTACTACAGCTGCTGATCCATCAGTAAGATAAATGTTATCTTTCGGAAGTATGCTGGCCCCCTCAGGCACCAAACCATACTCATCATTAACTTCATACGACCATTTTCCATGAACAACCCGTGCTCCTGTATCCTCATCTACCCCAAGCACATGAGCCATTCTGAAAAAGCTGTCGTACCCGTCCATTGCCGAAGGCTGGTTAATGCCAATAAAGGTACCACCCTCATACACCCATTGGGTCAATAAGTCCACAGACTTGTGGTCACTCCAATGCGCTCCACCGCTCCATGCTGAACCTACAGAGCCGGCATTGATGACGACATCTACATCCTTCAATGCCCCCTGTCGAATATCATCAAAATCAATAAACTGCACGTCAACAGGCAACCCGGCTAATGCCTCATTCACATGAATCAGATCATGCATATGTGTTTCATGAAAATGACCGGACAAGGTCCACGATCTTAACTTGCCCCAGCTATGCAGCACGGCTACCTTTGTCTTGATCTGATAAGGCTTTCCAGCCTGATGTAGCTCTTTCATTTCCCTGAATTCATGGGCAATCTTCTCGATATAATCCACAAAGTCCGGGTAAGGCTCAACCAGATGCAAATATCCACCCAGTCCAATCCGGTCAATCGACTCACGCAGCAGCGCACGCCGGATATTAATCCAGTATTTCTTCGCATCCAGGGTAGGGTCTCCGCCCTCCTTGAAGGTAGGAAGCCCGCCTAAGCCAACTGGGAACAAGTAGGGATGCAAGCGAATCTCATGGGTATCAGCCTTAACGCCGGAGCACATTCTTGCCTCGTAACCGGAGAACACACATTTGATCATGCCGTCGAATCCAAATTCCTCAAAGCGATCATTATACGGCTCCATGCCCACCCAGCTGTCATCATAGAAGACATACGCCAGCTTGTCATGATTGTGTACAATATCAATTAACTTTTTACCGAATTCAATGACAAAATCATTGATAAATGCCATCCAGTCCAGTTTGTGCTGATCCGCAGGCATGTGAGTGACCTGATATTTACCGCCATTTACAAAGTCCTCGGCGGAGAGTGAATACCCATATTTTTGAGCAAACAGATCCAGCGCTCTCGAACTTACCGTGAAATCGTATGAACCCCAATCCGAGAACAGATGGCGATTCCGCTCATCACTGCCCCAGATCCAGGCGAAGTTATAAAATAGGGACGTAAAACGTACAACGGTTGTTTCCGGGTGTTCTTGGCACCACTTTTCCATCCAATCCAGCAAATAGGTTTGTGTGTCTGTATAGATCGGGTCAATCTGCATCAGATGCTCTTTGTCCCAGTTATTCGTCGTATGGTTGTACATGGAAATCTCTTCCCATATCCGATAAACCATGAAACTCACGGTGTATTTATGCCAAGGAGCAACGCCGGTAATGACAACATTGCCAGATTCCCTTTCATAATTCCACTGTCCTCTAGGCACCTCTTCCCCAGTCGTTCGATCATAAACTTGCCAATATTTAAACGCTTCTTTGGAATCATTCACCCTGAATTGTTCAGCAAAGAAGTCCTCCATCAGATAGATGGATACATAATCTTGCACAGCAACCTTAGGATTCGTAATGAGAAAACATTGCTGCAGTTTATCCAGATTACGGGATGCCCACTCATTATGATCCCGAATAATGCAAATGGTTGAATAGATGCCGTATCCGGCATTGATAATCTCATCGGACAATTTTGTACCGTCACTGTCACGGATCACATCGGCACCCCAGCGGTTGGCAAGTTCAAGCGTCAGTGCTTCATAACCGGATTCCCCCGGTAGTGTAAAGGAGCCTTTGGTTAATTTGGACAATTGGGTTCCCTCCCTATCTCAACATATCGGACAGAAAAGCGAGTGCCAGGCCCTGACCCCAGCCCTGAATCCAGTCTTTTGGAATATTGCGATAGCCATCCCGATCCTTCATCACCGCGGTACCGCCCGATACACCAAGCACGCGTCCATCTTCGCTAATGTTGTTCAGGATGCCTTCCAATGCCTTTTGCACGTATTTGGTATGCAGTGGATTGCCGTTGTTGATCATCGCTGCTGCAATACCCGCGGAAGCTGACACCTCTTCATACGATTCTTCGTCATCCAGAACCGTACGCCACAAGCCATTCTCGGTCTGTACCAGCTTGAGAGCCGCCAATTGATCACGAAGGGCACACTCTACATCCATACATTGCGGATACAAGTACCAGTCGTTCAATTGCGGTTTCACCTGAGACATCGTATAGGCTCCCCAAGCGTTCGCTCTGCCCCAATAAAATCCGGACATGTGGTCCTTGTTGATATTGTTATAACCGTGATACCACAGACTGCTGCTCGGATCTTGCAGGTATTTGATATGCCAGTAATACTGATTCAGCGCATCCTGAATCATGGCTTCATCTTTTAATTTGCTACCTACGCGAAGCAGGAAAAATGCCGCCATAAACAAGGTGTCCGCCCAAGCCTGTTCCGGAAAATCATTGGAAACCGATACCGTATGCTGAAGCACATTGTCTCCAAAGCGAAGCGCATGATTCTGGAGATAATCGACTTTGCTGAGGACAATATCCCAATATTTCTGATCCCCGGTTTCTTCATATAAAGTGATGAGCACATGGCCCATGGCACATGTATTCACCGTCCAACTTGGCAGACCCAGCTCGATATATTCGTCTGCCCATTTCACCAGCCTGTCCAGAATCTCTTGGTTGCCTGTCGTTTGATAGGCTCTGGATACACCATAATAAGCCACTCCACCGGGCCAATCCCATGTCAGATCCATATCCAGTGTTTTCTTGGTAACGTTCTCGATTACGTGTAGAATCTGATCCCTGTCATATTTCACTTGAAGCATTGTTATTCCCCTCTCCCTGTGCACACGCCCCCAAGTGCGCCCTGAGAGGTGTCCGTCCATTTTTGTAAACGCTTTACTTATTCCATTGTACGCAGTAAAATAGTCTCAATCTAAGCATATTCATAACAAAACTGCGCAATTTCAATCATTTATACATAGGAGTCCTCGAAAATGCCCAAACCGAAGAAACCTGTCATTGAATATCGTCACTATAGCCTGCCCATTGATTTCCCTGTCCTGTTACTCAGTGGAGACCGCTGGAGAATATCCGATATCAAGAGTGAGCATCTTCATTTCCATAACCACATGGAGATTGGCATCTGTTATTCAGATGGAGGCATCATGGAGATTAAGGGAGAATCTGTGCCTTTTCGAGCAGGCGACATCTCGTTCATTCCCCGATATCTTCCGCATACCACATACAGTTCACCTAATAACGCCAGCCTGTGGGCTTATATCTTTTTTTCACCGGAAGAACTCTTCCGTCATTCGCTCAAAACAGCACAAACTCACATTGAACCGAATCTATGGGCGATTCAGGGAACCAATTGCATTCTGAATAAGGAACAGCATCCCAAAATTCATATGCTCGCAACTTCAATCGTTGAAGAAATGAAGCAGCAGTCCCCCTACTATCGGGAGAGCGCGTACGGCTTGTTGATGTCTCTATATATCGAACTGCTTCGAATTCATGCGAGCAGCGAACGCTTGTCATCTCAGGATCACGAACGGGAAAGAGACCTCCAAGGTGACTTGGTCATCTCACCCGTGCTGGAGTTTATCACCAAAAACTATATGATGCCTGTGACCATCGATTACCTCGCTGATCTGTGTCATCTGAGTACAACGCATTTTCGCCGCAAGTTCCATGAAATTATGGGAACCACGCCGCTTGATTTTCTGAACAGTACCCGGATTGAAGAGGCATGCAAACGATTAAAAAGCACCGAGGCCTCCATTCTGTCCATCTCTGAGCAGGTCGGCTTCCGATCCATCTCCAGCTTTAACCGCTGCTTCGCCAAACTGATGGGCGAATCGCCTAAAGCCTGGCGCAAAGGCGCTCATACAGAAGCACAGTCTGCAAAAGCCTCAATACTGGAATTCACGGGGTGGGTATGAATTCACGTTAGTATATTGAGATAACCCTGCTCATAAAAAAGATACAAAAAATCCCAAAAGTCATGATGACTCTCGGGATTTTCCAGTTCAAATCAACAACTTCATGTTTACAGCAAATCCAGTTCCACAAGTAATCTGCGGACAAGAGTTGCCATCTCGGCACGAGTTACCGGAGCTTTTGGCTCAAGTGTCGTTGCCGATTTGCCTTGAATCAGACCCAGCTTCACCGCTTGTGCGGCACTGTCTTTGGCCCAATCAGACAACGTTGATGCATCAGTATAGCTGTCAAGACTACTAGCTGTACTACTCGCAGCTGGTGCAGTATGTCCTGCCATCTCGTATGCACGGATCAGCATGACCATCACTTGCTCACGTGTCATGGCATCCTGCGGACCGAAACGATTACCGCTGTAGCCCGTCATGAGGCCATAGGCAGTTGCCGTTTGCACCACATCGTTGTACCAATCTGCTGCCTTAACGTCTGCGAATGGTGAACTTACGCCTGTGTCTGGTTTCAGGCCAAAGGCCCTCACCATCAGTGCAGCAAGCTCTGCCCGAGTCATACTACGCGAAGGCTCATAACGAGCAGACGACACGCCATTCACAACCAGACGTGATGCCAGATCATGAACTGCTTCGCTTGCCCAGTGGCCCTTCATGTCGCTAAACGCAGTGTCATATCGGATCGGCAAGTACACGCTGTTGGTCAGACTGCTTGCGATGGCAACCATCCGGCCTTCCCGCACTTCGAAGCGAGTAGGCACATGCCGCAAGCTGCCGTCAGACTCAAGAACGACCACGGTCGATACGGAGCGCTCGTCCTCTCCGACCGGCAGGTACAGTTCTTTGGTTGTCATTTTCAAAAGTTTATCAATCTCGATTGACTTAGTACCGTCACTTGCGGTCATGTTGAAGGCAACCGGGGTTCCTCTTGGAATCGTACGTCCCTCACTGGCAAGCTTCGCAGCAAGCCGTTCGTATGCCTGATCCGGTTTACCTACATTTAAGCTTACTTTGATATCTTCTAAGCTTACTTTGATATCTTCCGCCTTTTGCGCCGGGAACGCTGCTTCAAGTGCGTTCAGATCGATAGCATTCCAATCCAAACGGTAGCTGCCCCAATCGCTTTCCAGATCCATCGAAATGTCTTTGGCAGCGAGTTGTTTAATCAGATCCGCATCCAGTTCGAAGCGTAGTTGCTCCAGTTGGCCTGCAACGTGCAAACGAATTCGCTGTCCTTGCTTGACTGCATCAAGCAACGCTTCTCGCACAGGATGAGCAACTACGGTTGGGCCACTTACGCCTGGCGTAACATCGACCAGCAACAATCCATCCTTCTGCACTGCATCCAGTTCCAGAGGTATCTTCATGTCTTTACCTCCAACGGCACTATCGATGGCTACGCCACCCACCGTCAACGGACCAACAGGCACATTGGATGCCGGTGGTTTACTGCCACCCGAGCTTGGCGAGCTTGGCGCGCTTGGCTCCACGCTTGAAGAGATCCGCTCATTCACCTTCACCGCAGCAGAGGATGCTGTCGTGAGTTTTGGCTCACTCGTTGTTCGTTTGGCGATAACAACCCACTCGCCTGGTTTTGCTTTGATGACTTTATCGGAAGGTAGCGTGTTCCATCCACTGATATCCTGTTCAAATGTTGGCAACATCACTTGCGATTGGTCCGTGAAAATCCGGTATGCCAGTTCACTGCCAACCATGTTGCCTTTGTGTCCGGCAGCACTGATCGAGACACGTGTCTCTCCCTTTTTGCCCGTTCCGATTGTGGATGCTTTAATCGTATCCATGTAATCCGGTGGTGCAGCTCCCATCTTCGGTGCAACAACGGATACAATATCCGTTGTGCTGAGTTCCGTACCTTGCCATGTATAATCGGCCTGGATTAGAGCAGCTCCAACACGTTTTCCGTCGAGAAGGCCATCATCTTGAACGGCTGCGTTCGCTTCACCCATAACCAGACTGTAGGTGATGCTGTCGTTGTCTGCGAGTTCACGAGTTCCATCCGTATACTCCACATAAGTCTGAACCGTAGCTTGTTCTCCACCAGCAACAAGTTCTTCCGGCATAACCAGTTTCAGTCTGCGCGGCAGCTTGAAGTCGCCGTTCAGCACCTCAACAACGGCAGAGTTCACATTGCCTGCCGCATCCTCGGTTTTAATTCGGAGACGGGTCTTCATGCGGTTCACATCAATCGGCACCTCATGTTTAAAGACTCCGTTCTCGTCCGGTTTGAACTGTGCCAATTCTTGATCACTATCGGCATCCGTTACCGTCACTTGGGCGTCGGTCATCGTTGTACCCTGTACGAGCGCAACGCCTCCCTGTGCCCGTTCGCCTTGTGAAGGTGAATCCAGATAGATCATCGGAGCCGTCGTATCCATCGTCACGTACAGCATTGTGACTGACGTATCCCCTGTGCTGGTATTACGAGCTTTGAGCTGGACTGCGTATACACCATCTACCTCAAAGTTGAACTTCAGCTTGTCTGTTGTTGCAAGGTTAGTGGTGCCGAGCGAACCATCGTCCGTCGAAGCCTCTACAACCACGTTTGGCTGATTCGAAGCCACGTTCACGGTCACCTGATTCGAACTTGTAACAACCTCGTATTTGTTGTTGACCACTTGTTTGTTATCGAGTGAAAGCACTGGTCCTGTAGGGGCAGGAAGCAGCTTCGACCCGCTATACGTTGTTGTGGATAAACGAAGATTCGCTTGCTCGTCGGAAGCCGGTTGGCGTGCGACCGTAACTCCGATGCGATACGATTTGCCCGGCTCCAGTCCGGAATGGCGTAACTCTTTATCCTCCATGGCAATGGTGCCGTCTGCATTGCGCAGTACTTTGCCGTCCGCACCCAGCTTAGGCGTTCCTAGTGCATTCCATCCACCTACGGTGACATGATACTTGCCATCCTTGAGCGTGGTTTTCAAGTCGGATTCACTGTATCCTTCTTCGCCAAACGGATCATACAGATGTCCTTGCTCATCCGATGCGGTCAGGATGTAAGTGAACTCCTCCGCTTCTTCTTCGGCTGTTTTGGTGATTGCCGGAAAAGCGACCTCAAACTGCCCGTTACCGATGCTTCTCATTTCCACTACCGGCACGGCGTTGGGAGCAAACGGATCTACGAGCGTGTACCCTTCTTGTGAAGACAAGACAGAGAATGCCATATCCGTTTTCAGTTCCGTACGAAGATAATATGTCCCTTGTTGCAGCAAACCACGAAGGTCTGCTCCGCCGAGGTACGCAATCTGCTTCACGTCAAAGGTCATCTCGCCTGATGCACGACCGTCAGCACCAATATCGGCACTTTCGATCTCGATGCCTTTGGCAATCATGATCCCTGGATCAATGGATTCGTCCGGTGTAGGTGTGGCCTGCAAACGGTCCGAAGACAGATACAGATCAACCGTATCTCCAGGCGAAGCGTTATCCACGGTCCAGGTTGCTGTGAATTGGTCCGCATCCTGTGTATCTATCGCAAGTTCCGTCGAAGACAGTTCCGGAAGTACCGGAATGTTCATCAGCTTGGACTTGACCGATTGACTGGACGTCAGCGTCCAACTTCCCGTTTTTGCGTCTTCCTGTGGAATCGCGACATAGATCCGACGAATATCGGTGCCCTGAAGCTCTTCTTTTTTGGTCACTGTTGTACCGTCGCTCTTCAGATCACCCTCTTTAGGTGCTTTGATAATCTGTTCAAACGCTGTTGCGTTCCGATCCGTTGCTTCTCCATACACGATATCATACGTGCTTCCGTCGTCACGCTTCAGAGTCAGGGTAGGTCTGGTTGTTGTAAAATACTCCAATTCAAGAAGCGCATCCCCTGTCACTCCACTCATCGGGATCACATGTGTTTTCCCTCCATTGGACGTGCGAATGCCGCCAATGCCGAGATTTTGCGAACTATCCTCGATCATATCGATACCGTCCCCAACGGCGGTATATCTAATCTCGTAACGCTCAGGCTCCTCATTTTCCCATGATGTCGCAAGCGTCTCTATACCTGTTCCGATCTGTAACAGGCGCGGTCCCTGCTCCGGATCATTAATTGCCAGATGTGCGAGCGCCTCATCGTCCAATGCCGATCCATCCGTCAAGAATGAGATGCCGCCGCCCCAGTAATATTTGATGCCCAGGGTGAGGAATAACAAGGAGATTCCTGCCCACAGTTCATCGTTATTAACGCCTGCACGAGTTCCAAATCCTAAACCGCCGACAACCGGCACTGAACTTGGTATCTGTATTTTGGAGCTGACCATGCCTTCGAAATCGACTCGGCCCTTCTCCAGGTTCTCGCCGATAAACAGGCTGGCACTGCCCACAATGATATCCCAACCACCAACATCAATCTGTGCCCTGGCTCGGATAAACATTGGACTGGCCCATTGAGTTTGAACCAGTGCTTCCGTCAGCATCGGAATGACTTTGCTGCCTTCGCCGAAGCCGAGTTTGCCCACCACTTTGAATCCGGTAGCTTTGAGTGTCAGGTCTACACTTCCTGAGAAAACAGCCGGCTTCTGTCCCAGCTCCATATCGATGCCTGCCTCCAGCGTCAGTGGCAAGCGCTCGGTACCACCCGCAATTGTCATCGCAAGTTCACGGATTGCGCCGCGAATACTTGAGATTTTGGTAGCCGGATTGATCATGATGCCCGGATCAGGAAGGTCCGATCCAAAAGCAATGACGTCTGGAATAATACGTCCGTCAGGAACCCGTTTAAAGGCAAGCTCCGCACTAATGGAGAACAAGTTCTCTAGCTTCGCCTCGAAGTTAACGCCGTACGAATTCATGACGCCGTATTTGTTCGGATCTTTATAGTGCGTAACATTAATGCCACCTTTTACACTGTCCTCGGAGTCCGGTTTGAACAAACCAATTCTATTATCCAGTTCAAACGCCAGTGAGGAATCAATACCTACAAAGCCCGATTGGTTGAACATAACGTTGCTTACTTCCCCGTTTACAATAAACATCTTCATTGCACCACCGAAGGACACCCCATCCTGCCGCAGCACAAAGTCATTGAGTTTCAACCCAAAGCCATTCAGCGAGAAGGTAGGTGTTGAAAACAACGTGTGTTTATTAAAGTACACATAGGAGACAAGCAGATTGCGGTATGGATTGAGCGCATCGCCCAGCATACCGTTAGCCCAAGTCAGGGTTCCGTTCAGGGTAGGGTCTTCCGGATTGCGTCCTTCCTCCCATGCCTGCTCTTCATCCGTCAGCTTTGATTCCGTTCCGAGTGACTTATCGAATCCGTTGTAGAAATCAACGGTCCATTCGCCGGAATGGAATACGAACCCGCTGTTCGCCACACTTAGGGTACCGTCGCCACCCACAAAGAGGGTTTGCAAGAACGGCGTGTCCGTATTGGCTCTCAAATCTTTGGCGAGCGGGAAGTTCCCTGTTGAAATGGTGAGGTCTTTCCCGCTGTAAGCTACACTCTTGTTGAGAATCGCAGGTTCTCTATCCGATTGAACCGTGTACTGGGCGTTTGCCCCCGTACCGGACTGCACGATCTTACCGCGCACTTCCAGAACAACCTCCTGCTCGGTATCATGATCAAGTCCTTTTTTGAACGTTTCGAATGCCGCTTCATTTTCGAACGTCTGGACCGCATATACCGGCGAAGCCGATGCATCGATGGCTCCAGCTACATCCAGAGCAGGGTCCAGTTTGCGTGATGCTGCTACCATTTCCTGCTTGGCAGCAGTTAGTCTCGCCCGATCCTGATCCAACTTCGTTTTGAACTGCGCGTCCGTCAGGTTACCGTACGTCCATGGCAGCACGCTGGCAAACGTCGCTTTCTCACCAGCACCTGCATTTAGGTCCAGTTTGGTTTTATATACAGCGAGAATGCCGGCTTTGCGAACCCGGTTCTCTTCGTTCTCAGTTATGGCAAAGGTCTGGTCTGTCTTGAAGCTCAGCGCTTCAGCCATCTCGGGAATTGACTTGTCCCGATAGTCCACTTGCACGGCATATTCACCAAGTGGCAAGATCGCGTCGTTCAGCACTTCGAGCGTTGTGCCATCCGCATTCACCTTTTCCCCGCCACGATATACCAGCTTCAAATCTCCCGCGAACCCGTTTCCAAGCGGCTGGGATGTTACAGATCGGGTCACCGGCACTTTGTAACGATCCCCGTTCTTCACGTTCACCAGATACATGTCAAAGTTGGCAGCGGTAGACGTTGCTTCATTGCCAACATTGTAGGCAGCGATATTGGACACGTTCAGTGTGATGTACTTCTCGTCCTTGCTGTACGCTTCCTCCGGTGACATGGCGTAGACCAATGTCTCTCTTAATTCACCGACGGGTGGCAGGAAAATAAAACCTGCTCTTGACGATTCATAGATTGCACGAATTTCCGATTCCGGAAGTCCCTCACTCTCTTGAGCAGCTGTCTCCAGCTTTTTCTCTGTTTCCGGGCTGCTCACCGTCACCATATACTGGCGCGTTGAAGGCCAGGCTTTGCCTGTACCCTTCACTCGCCATTTGGCTGCGACGACCTCGCCCGGTTTATACGGGATGAATTCAATGCCCTGTGCAGCTTGTTCCGGCGGAACATCCTTGCGGAAGGTAAGCTTCTGGCTTGTTGCATTGAGTTCCTTCCCATTCTCATCCACAAAGCTCAGACCTTTCTCCAGTGTCAGAGTCACATCAATCTGGCTATGGTTGGTGTTGAACATCTCCAGGTTCTCGATCTCCGTGTTCACTTCGAACACACCGTCGTTAACGTAACCCGTCTCTTCCTCATTGGTCTCCAATTTCTGCGTTGGATCCAAGAAACGAACATCAAATACCTTCTCTGGGGATACAATCTCTCCCAAACCGTACACCAGTTCATACGAGTGCTGGGCGCCAGCTTGAACCGTATCAGGCTCCCAATAGAAAGCCACGGCCGTATCGGCTGTACCGTAGTCATTTGTATCCTGCGTAAAATCAAGATTCTCGTCCGGTTCATATTCCCATTTCGTTCCGGCAAGATTGGCCCAATGGCCTACCACCATTTCATCAACGATGTTAATACCGCCCTCGAACAAGTTGTTGAATCCATAGGCAATGACATTTGTCGCCAGCGGGTTGCTCAGATCAAGCTTGTCCCGCATCACCCAGTACGGTGGCAGTTTATGCAAATTGTACGCCTGCTCGTCCACGTTTTTGTCATAACCGAGCTTTTCTGGCTCGTGAACCAGTTTGCGCTCCACCGTAAGTGGAACGGAATAATTCTGCCCGATCTGGAAGGCCGGGCCGTCATTGCCACCGACCGACGTGTCCAGTAATACACGTGACCCGATCTCTACCTTGGCATTTGTCGTATTCTCCACCACATATTGAACACGGGCATTTCCGCCCTGATCCTTGTCTTCCTTCAACAGCAAAGTGATGACTTGGCTAATGCGAATACCTTGAACGGTCCATACGGTAACCAGACTTTGGGTACCGTCATTACCCGTAACGACCTTTGGAGGTGTAACCTCCGAGGTCCAGTTCGGTGCCATTTTGTACGGATTACCAAAGATCAGATCCGTTCCGTTAATGCGGAATGTCGTGAACGACGTCTCCGGGTTATCTCCGCCAAAGATCATATCCACGCCGTTATCCTTTTTGCGGATTGGCTGTCCGTCTTCAGTACGAATACTGAAGCGCCCACTTGCATTGTCCACTGTTACCTTGATAAACCCGTTCTTAATGGATGTCGTTCCCGCTGAGGAAACGGCCGCTACCGCGATGTGAAGTGGCAAGACGCTGATCAGCATGACCATGGCCATCAACGTTGCGATTATCCGAATGATTTTGTTCCGTCGCATGGGTGAACCCCTTCCGTTTCTCTAATTGGCCCGATTAACAAGCAGCGTGGAGTATACGCGTTCGCGCTCCTGATTCTGCACAATGATGGTGTACCATCCTGCTTTGGGCAGTGTAACCTTGAAATCTTTGCTGATCAGATCCTTGTAAGTCACTCGGGTCGCGATATATTTCATCTGTCCTTCGCGAACCAGACCCGGGAAATAATAAATGTCATACGTGCCAAGTTCGTTCTCCAGCTTGGTTCCGCCAGTAGTCTCGATCGTGCGGAAGTTGCTCACATTGAACGTGACCGTACCTGTATTCACAATTGCTGTTTCGGATTCGGTATCCGACAACGGAATGCCATTGGCTGTAACGAACATGCCATCTGTCGAACGAACAAACACCGTTTGCAGCGCGTAGCCTGCATTGCCGAGTTGGTCCTTCGCCGTGTAACGAATCGTGTGTTTACCCGTCACCGTGAGGTTCAGTGGTTTCTCCACGTATTGTCCGCCTTCCAGCACGTACTCCGCAGCCGTCACCTGAATCTGCTCCGCAGATGTGAGATTGTCGCTCACTGTGTATCCGCCCAGATCCGTGACCAAATCGAAGCCTTGTTTGTTTTGCAGAACCGTGGTGGATGCTTTGTTCAGACGGATCGTTGGTGCCGTGTTATCCAGACCCGCAATCGTAAAGTTGACCTGTTTCTTGTTACCAAGTACGTCTGAAAGTAAAATCGAATGCTCCCCATTGCTGGCGTAGTCGGCGCTAAAGCTCGCTACCGGGGTTGCCCCGGCATAGATCGTATTGCCTTCTAATACAGATGATGGCATCACAAGACCTACACGCACTTTGCCTTTGGAGTAAGCCTGATCGCCGATCTGCACCAGTTTGCTATCATCGATGGTCTGTCCGTCGTTGTCTACTCGAACCATCGTGATCTCTTCTACAGCCGGGATCGATCCAACGAGTGTTGTAATCGCTTCGGATTCCAGCTTCGCATTATTCCCTGCGGCATCTGCCAGCGAGAAGCGTGCTTTACTACCTGATGTCATGACCAATGAGGATTGGTTCGTCCCTGAACTATTGGAAACCACCTGATAATCCTGAACCTGTCCCTGTTTCGGCAGCACTTGCGCCACGATCAGATTAGACGCGATCACATTACCTGTTGTCGGTGCTGCGAAATGAGTAAATTCTCCGTTTGCATTGTACCCGTCACCCGCGCTATCCACGACAGCAGTACCACTACCGTAACGGATCAACGCTTTGAGATCGGGATGGTTGTAGTGCATGACAATATCCGCTTCCGGCGGCGTGGTATCGATGTTGCTCACCGTTGCCGTGACACTACCTGTAAAACCAACCGCATCTTCGTACTCAAACGTGAATTCTCCGTTCTCTCGGAACGTTTTGGACGACGTTGGCAGATTCGTGATGCGGATCGGTTCACTCGATTGCAAACTTACTTTAACTGTGCCATTCGTTGCCGCAATCGTGGAATACTTCACATTCACCATTGGCGGCGTATCATCGAAGTTGGAGACCACGATGAACACGGTTGCTGTATTGCTGCCATCCTTCACGGTGAAGGAGTAGCTTCCGTTGCGGTATATGTTGAACCGTTTGTTCGCCTCCAGCGTTTCCGGCATTTCCGGGTTGCTGTTCGTTGGCTTCACGGTCTTGCCATCAACGAGGTCGAACAGGATCTCTTGTCCTTCGTTCTGCCCACCATCCTGCACCTTCTCGCCTCCGCGAACCGGCATGATCTGCTCCAGTGAAGCAAGCCCATAGGCAGGGGCATCCTGAAGCTGGATTTCAGGTGTTACGATATCGCTGATGTTGTCGTAGTAGCCTTTGAATTTGACCCGAACCTGTGACTTGAGTTGTCCTGAATCATTCGTATCAACAGGAACGCCAACATAGTTCGTGTAAGGAAGCCAAGTGCTCCAATTGTCTCCGCCGTTGGTGGAAACGGAATAGAAGTAACCTTCCTGTGCTGGCACATCAACCGTCAGTTCCATGATGGCGGTGTACCCGTCATCTCCTGGACCTTCTGTCCGAATCAAACGCGCGCTACCAACAGGTGGTTCACTGCTCAGATAGAACACGGAGAACAGACCACTTGTGTGGTAAAGCTTACTGTTACCCAAGCTATCACTGGCATGGACATATAGACGGTAATTACCGTTGTCCTTTTTGTTGTCTACCTGCAAAGTGATCAAACGATCCGCAGGGGACACGCTCCAGCCCTTGCCTTCCGGATCTGGTTCCTTCTCGTCTTGCCCGTCCACCACCTTAATCCATTGGTAACGAATGTTCTTGGCTGCAACACCGTTAAAGTCCACCAACGTGTCAGACACATCAATCTGTACCGTCTGCTCTGGCATCGGATACAGATAACCCTGCGAACCGAATTTCGTGACAGGTGGCAGATGGTCGAATTTGTACTCCTGATAATAGTAGTAATAACGTCCGGTATCCTGCTGCTTGATGCGCACATGGGCGTACCAGGTCCCGTTCAACGTTTTGTCGGCAGGGAAGCTGTAGCGCTCGGCGGGTACATCCCCAAGCTTTGTTTCCTTCGGTTCATCCTCAAAAGCAACCCATTTACTGTTGCCCACAGGACGTTCAGAGCTTTCACTGTATTGATATTCAATCGTATCGATTGGAACACCAGCTACGGTGAAGTCGGGTCCGTCATTGATCGCATAGGTACCCGGATAGGCTTTGAACTTGGTTGAGATGACAAGCACATCAACTGCTTTTGGATCGGCAGTAGCTGAATGACCTGCCACATCCTCGGCTTTCGCATGCAGCTCGTATTGTCCACCTTTGGAGATCGCCGGATCATTCAATGTTGATATCTCAGCTTCACCTTGTGCGTTCAGCTCGGCATCCTGCCACCCGGAAGCGACAGGGCTCTTGCCCACGGCCACGAACTGGTATTGCACCTTGTTATTTTTAATAGAAGAAGTCGGATCAGCTGCCTTAACCGTAATCTTCACATTGTCGGAGTTATTGTCCACGATGTTTGCAACTTCGACGGTTGGATCGTCATTGTCAATTTTCAACAAGCCGACATGGTACGACCAATTGGAATCATCTTGTTTGAAATCGACCAAAGGCCACTGCATTGTATTGCCGTAATCGGACAGATTCGGCAGAATGCTTGAGCGATAATATTCCTCCAGCTCAGCAGGTGTGGCATCCGGGTGCTGGGCAAGGTAAGCTGCACGTTCACTGCTGCCTTTGTCGTATTGCATCCGCTGACGTGCCGAGTCCCAGCTCATATCGGCAGTCCATGTATGCAAATACCAGTTCCCGTTCAAACCTGTGCCGTCATCCGGCAGTTCTACTTTCACGCCATTCTGTCCGGTAGTCAGTACAACGCCCTGGAAACCAGATGCATATAGTTCATCAGAAGGCTGCTTCTGCGTCAGGGAATACCGTTTCACTGCCGCAAAGTTGTCGTTTTGCCCAGCGAAAGGATCATTCGGACTCTGGTTCAGCACATAATACACGAGCCCTGAACCACTGCCTGGCCGGAATAATCCTTTGCTCGTCTGGCCGTTCAAGTCGGGATCGAACGCATTGATTGTGAATGATCCATTTCCCACGTATTGTCCTTCGGGAATAATTTCTCCGTCCTGATTCTCATAGACAAAATTCACTTCAGGTGCCGTATTGTCCACAGACAATCCAGCCCAATCAATCTTCTTGACTGGCTCAGTGAGCACGTTACCCGCGTAGTCCGTCAGAGCCTTCCCGTCGCCAGGATTGCTGGCATGCTCCAAAGCAGCTGTCTCCAGCAATGACGTTTCGATGCTCTTGCCGTCTGGTACCGTCATACGGAACGTCCATGTATTCGTGTTCTGGCCGCCAACATATGCGGCAGTTAAGCCATTGGCAAACTTGAGTCGTGTATCCTCGGTCGGAGTAAACGCGCTGATGACCTGTTCGTTAAGGTACACGGTAAAATCAACAACATCGCCCTTGTTCAGCACAAGTCCCGTTAGTACTTCAGGCTGCACGCCGTTGCGAGATGCTGAGTACTGTGGTACGCGCGCGTCGATAATGGTACGGAACGTACCGCCCGGGTTCGCGTTATCGGCAAAAGGAACTGTTCCAATGCCGTTAAAAACGGTAACGGGATTACCCGCACCATCACTGAATCCTGCTGCATTCATCCGTTCCAGTAATGTTGGACGGTCCTCCTCGGAGGGCGCGATCAGGCGCTTCGGATCAATGGGAATGTTGCCTGTGCTATCATTTAACGCAGCCTGATAACGAAAGTTAAAGGTGGAGCGTGCATGACTGTTCCGATCCAGTCCACCCTGCGCAAAGTCACCGTATCCGCTGTCTGCGCTCGTTAGATAATAAACGGACGGATCGAAGCCGTCTCCACCCGGATTACTGAACAGTTCGGTACGCATGAAGCTGAATTTGCCATCAATCCGGTCAGAGGCATCCTCTGCAGTCGACGGAAATACCGGCTCACTGAAATTCAGCGCCAGGTTGAGGTTGCTCCCTTGCTTCAGGAACAACTCATTCTTTTGTACTGCCGGATCGGCATTGAATCGAACTGCCCCGGTATGGGTCAGTGTATTGCCGTTGTATGTAGGAGGGGTGATATCCGCGAAATAGAGCTCAATGTCACTGGCACTTTTAAAAAAACCAAACAATGTGATTTCGATCGTATCATTGGGTCCGAAAGCGATCCATGACGAATTAGCCGACTTATCATGATTGAACTGATTGAACTTCTCTTTGCCGTTAACATCGACGCGGACGTTCATACCACCGATAAAAACGTCAATCGATCCAATCTTAAGGAGCATTCTGGCGTCTCCACCTTCAGCCAATCGTCTTAATGACGGATTGTTCGCTACCGAAATCTTGGCTTTAAATAAACCTGCTCCCTTCGTTCTAACATGACTTGCACTTACGGTTTCAATATCTTCCTTTTCCATTGAAGTACCCGGCGCACCGGCAGCAAATATACCAAAGCTGTTCGCCTCAAACTTGTCGATTTTATTGTTCCAGGAAGACATGTCTCCCCGATTGATGATCTTACCACCGCCGTTCGGAATATTAACATACGCGTACTCCGCAGCTGCGGAAACGGTCGGCAGGTGTGGCCAGCTCACAGACGTCAACGTCAGCAAAGCGGCAAGCAGGCAGAGTAATAACTTTTTGAACATGCGAGATTCCCCTTTTTTCCCGTTATGTATTCGACTTCTTCATCAGCTTGCGAATATCTTCGATCGTTACACAGATATGAATGCCATTCATTGTCCGGAACGAACCGGAGATTAATCCGATCACGCGACCCTCTTCATTTAACAAAGGACCACCCGACATCCCCGCAGACACCTGCGCGGAAGTCAGCAAGCGAATGACATCGTTCACCTCAGCGGTTGGTGCATTCACGATGCCCTCCGTAATGATCTTGCCATCCTTCAGCGGATATCCGATTGCGAACGATCGTTGCCCATATCTTGCAGACTGCTTGTCCCCTAAGAGGGTAAGGACCGGACGTTTTTTACTATTCTGCACAGACAGCATAGCCACATCGGTTTCGATGTCAGCGCTCAGAACTGTTATCTTTTGGATGGAACCATCTTCAAATACCGCTTCGAAAGAAACCCCGTCCTTCACAACATGGGCTGCTGTAAGTGCTCTACCATTACCGATCAGAAAACCGGTACCTACCGTTTTGAGCGTTCCGTCCTTGCGATACGCTTTCAGGTAAAAGACAGCTTGCGCCGCGGACTGATACGCTTTTTCAGCTCCCGATACGGCCACTTGCCCGGTCCCAGCCGCTTTGGCGACAGATGACCCCGTATACCCGTTCAGACACGCCACAGCAATCAGTACAGCCAAAATGCCAATCATCTGACGCCGCAAACGCCAAGATGTGATGCTTCTCTCCATTTTCTCAACTCCATCAGCCCATAGTCGCGCAAAGATAGGTCTTTCGATGCTTTTTCTGTGCCCGTTCGACATATCTTGCTTCCGCATTATAATGGATCACAATAAACAAGCAATAAACAGAAGAAATTTGTCGAAATATGATTGCGCGCCCCAGAGATATTCGCTACAATGCCGATAGAATACAAGAGATTTTGTTTGAATCTATCGAAGGTTTCGAACCAACTCTAAAGGAGCAGCACTTCGTGTTATTAAAAATTTCAGGCGTTGTCCTGACTGTTATACTTGCCATTACCGTACTGCTCCTGTCAACGATCAGAGAACCACAATCTGCGGCGCTTCATGCTCGTCAAGGTGTCCTGGACCTCTCGGCTTGGAATCCTGAACAGGACGAGCGGATCAAGCTGGACGGGGAGTGGGAATTTTACTGGGAGCGATTGCTTCCTGATGAATCTACACCTCTGAGGCAGGCTGGTCCAACGAAAGCACCCGATACCTATGCAACCGTTCCCGGCTCCTGGAATCGTCTTGAAGTGGATGGGGAACGATTACCTACCCATGGCTACGCCACGTATCGACTAGTGCTGCGTAATGCACCTATTAAGGGAACGCTGGCGATCAAAAAAATGAATATTCGTTTTGCCAGCGAAATCTACATTAATGGCAATAAGCTGCTGGAAGATGGGCATGCCGTGGCAAAATCTGCGGGTTACCGCCCAGGCAACTCCCCCCAGATTGGCTTTTTCCCCTATCACGGCGGTGACATTGAGATTTTGAT
Source organism: Paenibacillus sp. BGI2013 (assembly GCF_002843485.1). Taxonomy (NCBI): domain Bacteria; kingdom Bacillati; phylum Bacillota; class Bacilli; order Caryophanales; family Paenibacillaceae; genus Paenibacillus; species Paenibacillus sp. BGI2013. The sequence goes on along the minus strand of NZ_PJFA01000012.1, from coordinate 107,128 downwards.
TCGGGTGGCTAATTACGATTACACGGACTCTGGCATTCCAGGTCCACTCTTTTTCGGCGAACAAGCGGCCATGCTGAAAAAACATCAAACCAGCACAGCTATCGAATTCGGCACACTGGCTGTACTGGCCACCATTTCGATCATATTCCTCATCAGTTACCTGGGGTCTGCACTTTACCGAAACAGAGATGATTCCCTGCTGCTGCTTGGTCTAATCTGTCTGCTGTATGCCCTCTATAACGGCATGATCAGTGAACGTGTGCTGTCCCTTGTGGGCACGGAAATCTCCTTTAGCACACTCTATAAATTAAAAGATTTCTGCTCCGTGGCATGTCTGGGTCTGTTGACCTTTTACTTCTATCGATTCAAAACAGGTATCCTGTCCGGCATGCTCACGGCGGTGATCCTGATCATCTTCGGAGCTTACTTATGCATGGTCGCGCTTCTGCCTATTTCCGTCTATGGGATTGCTGCACCTTATGTTGTCGTTATGTACACGTTGCTGCTGCTCTGGTTGCTGTATCAATGCGCATCACAGTTCCTAACCAGTGAGACGGGCGAACGGCTGTCTACTTTCTTGTGGTATGCGGCTCTCTTAAGCATCATGCTGTACTGTCTGGACATTAATCTCTTCTCAATCTCGCTCAAGGAAAACATGAACATCGGACAGGCTTCCATTGTCCTGTTCAGCATCCTGATGCTGTTTCTGGCGGTGCTTCGATTCTTCGAGGCCTATCGTACGGTCCGTACCCTCAAAGATCAGTTGCTCTTGCTAGACAAGGTGAAGGACGACTTCCTGTCCAATACCTCGCACGAGCTTAAAACACCGCTGAACGCGATTGTAAATATCAGTGAGAGCCTGCTCAAAGGCGCCGAAGGCCCACTTACCGACGAACAGGCGCACAATCTAGCGATCGTGACGGGAAGCGGCCGACGGTTAACCTATCTGGTGGATGAATTGCTGGATTATTCGAAAATGAAACATGGCGACATCCCGCTCCACCGGTCTTCGACCGATCTGTACTCGTTTGTCGAATCAGTTATGCGTATGCACTCCTTCCTGCTTGGCGCGAAAAAGGTGGAGCTCATCAACCGCATCCCGGCCCATTTCCCGCCGATCTATGCAGACGGCAATCGACTGATTCAGATTTTGCATAATCTGATCGGTAATGCCGTCAAGTTCACGGAACGTGGCACCGTAAGCATTGAAGCTGCGGTTGTCCAAGGTAAGGCTGAATTACGTATTATCGATACCGGACGCGGCATCGGCACAGATAAACTGGAACATATCTTCCTGCCATTCGAGCAGGAAGCAGATACCGGGCCAGTCGTTGCTGGAGGAACTGGTCTTGGTCTGAGCATTACGCGTAAGTTGGTCGAGCTGCATGGCGGAACTATTCATGCAAAATCGGTGCCCGGCATGGGTGCCACGTTCATCCTGACCTTCCCGCTGGCGGATGGCAAAGGAGAGAAGCGATCCAACGTCATGCCACTCGCCATAGCTCCTACAAGTCCTGGTAAACGGCTGTTCCGGTTCGAAGAACCAACGATTGTAAAAGGAAATAAAGACGAATGGATCATCGTTGTGGACGACGACTCGGCTAATTTGCAGACCATTGTGAATCTCTTGAAGCTGGAGGGTTACAGTTATGCGGTCACTTCACGCTCCCCTTCCGTACTGGAGCTGCTGGACAAGCTACCTACTGTGCATCTTGTCATTGCTGACATCATGATGCCTGACATGTCGGGTTACGAATTGCTGGAACGAATCAGGGAGCGTTTTTCTCCTTCCGAGTTGCCTGTACTCATGCTAACGGCGAGTAATAAAGCCAATCAATTGAAGCTGGCCTTGGAGAAAGGCGCCAATGATTTCGTATCCAAGCCGTTCGAATCGGAGGAACTGCTGGCACGGATCGGCGGTTTGACTCGGATGAAAACATCCGTGCAAGCTGCGCGAGATGCCGAGATATCCTTTTTACGGTCACAGATGAACCCGCACTTTCTATATAACGCCCTGAACGCCATTGCCGAATTGTGCGTGGATGCGCCGAATCAGGCAGAACAATTGATTTTGCAATTATCGAGTTACTTACGGCGGAGTGTGCACTTCAAACATTTAGATTCCAAGACTAGCCTGATGAATGAACTGGAAATGATCGAGGCCTATGTAGCGATTGAGCAAGCTCGCTTTGGCTCAAGGTTGGAGGTCATCATCGACGTAGATGCAGACGTGAACCGGAATATGGACATTCCGCCCCTCACGTTACAACCCCTGATCGAAAACGCGATTCGGCACGGCCTGATGTCCAGCATTCACGGTGGTCGCGTCATGTTGTCTATTCGTAATCTGAATGATACGGAAACACGCTTCTCCATCGAGGACAACGGAATTGGCATAACCAGGGAACGGATGGATGAAATTCGGCAATCCACAGATGGCAGTAACGGCGTGGGATTATGGAATATCTCCAGCCGGTTGAATCTGCTGTATGGCAGACACCTTCAGATGGAAAGTCTGGACGGCGAGGGAACGCGGATTACATTTGATCTTCCAAATCAACGTCTAAGCACAGATGGGAACGGGGGTTATGAAACATGATAAAAGTCATCATCGTGGATGATGAGGATTTGTCGCTGAAGCGATTGAATCGCATTTTGACAGAAAGTGGAGAAGTTGAGGTGTCTCGCGCATTTCACGATCCAGAGGAAGCCTGCGAATATGCGGCGGAAAATAGCTTCGATGCGGCATTTCTGGACATTACGATGCCCCGCATCTCGGGAATGCACCTCATTGGTGAATTGCGTAAGTATCACCCTTCGCTCCCCATTGTGCTGGTGACCGGATATGAGGAATATGCAGTGCAGGCTTTCGATAAAGAGGTGATCGATTACGTCATCAAGCCCGTCACGGCTGAGCGACTGAACCGCAGCATCAAACGGTTGCAGGAAAAGCTTCACAAGTTCGTCGCCCCATCCGAACCGACGATTCCTGCACCCAAGCTGAACGTTCGTCTGTTCGGTGAATTCACCGTGTTCGGCGGAGCCGGAGCAGACAGTCCCATCAAGCTTAGAACACCCAAGACGGAAGAATTGCTGGCATTCTTGCTCTATACCAAATCAACTACCCGCGACGCCTTAGCCGATACGTTGTGGAAGGACCTCAGTCCGCAGAAGGCCTGGACGAACATCAATTCCACACTGTACTACGTACGACGTGCCATCGGCGATAATAGTGACGTGCCGATTATTCTCAAGGACCGGAACGGTATCCGGATCGATCGGGAAGCGATTGACTGTGATCTGTACGAGTTCGAGGCTTTGTTCCGGCAGATGCGTCAGGCCTCGGCACATCGACCCGATCTCTTCGAGCGGATGGACACGTTGTATACGGGTGAACTTCTGAAAGGAAGGCACTATGAGTGGGCTTTCGCTTGGTCCAGACAGCTGGAGCTGGATTTCATCATGACAATGGAAACTGCTGCCCACTATCATGCGAAGCAAGGCGAGCCGCTTCGGGCGTTGTATTATTTTGAACGTATCCTCCAAATTGATTCGATTCGGGAAGATATTCATCGTGAGATCATCCTGCTGTATCTGTCGCTTGGACGAAGAACTGAAGCGCAGCGTCAGTATCTGGTTCTAGAGGAATTGCTCAAAGAGGAGCTCGGCTCCAGTCCGGCAGCGGATATCAAACAACTACTTCGTCAATCTTGAAACAGCAAAAAAGCCCATACCTTGGCGATAATGAACTGCTCCCATCATAGTTTTCTATGGTCTACTATGACAGGGGGCGTTCAGTGTTGCCGTAGGATTGGGCTTTTTGCAATAGATGGACGTTCATTCGTCCTTGTCCGATGATTTTACATCATCATGGTCTAAAATCAATTACTCATTAATAAGTTTTTCTGTATTAAGGGTAAATCCTTCAATCACAACATCTTCGTCCACTTCAATCATGATGCAACGTCTGCCTTGGTAGTTCACCTGTTTCACATATCTCAGGTCTTGCGGGCTAACCGAAATTGTAGCAACCTTGGTTTCAATCTTAATGGACTTGGACGTGAACTTCGGCATAACACTGGTCGCCTTCATCTCATAATTCTTGTTGTCAACGATCGTTTCGAAGGCACGTTCTACTTTCTCCGTCGTCAGATCCTCTATACCGCTTGCGGTCAGTACACGTTCCAGATCTTTATAATCCAGCTTCGGAGGTTCTTCCTCATGGGACTCTTCGTTAATTTCGATGACTCGGTTGATCTCCTCATATACATGAGCAATGGTGGCTGAATCAAGCTGTTCACCCGCCACTTCCTTGACGATATCTTCGAAGATCGCCCGTTCTTCCAGTGCGGTTACGGATCTTTCTCCATTCAATACATTTTCAACAAAATGCGGATCCGGGAAATTGGATTTCCCTGTACAATACAGTACACGATTCACATCGGAGTAGTTGTCCGTGACGCTAGGATACAGGAACCCTTGCTCTGGCGTGCTTAATTTGATAATCGGATCGACAATAATGTTGTATTTGAATTCTCTCTCCACGTAATCAAACAAGAGTGTCTTCCGCTGCTTCTCCGTGGAATTCACGCTGCACAGAATGAACGGATGGGCGAACACCTCGTTCTTCTCACTCTCTTCCGTGGCTTCGTTTCTAGCCTTGGTCGGCAGATAATACTGTCCACGCACAAACGTAGCTACCATATCCCGCTCAAACTTCGTATCCACCAACATTCGATCCACGAGCAGCAGCATCAGATCCTGCCATTCATCCGGATCACCTGTTACCAGCGCCTGGTGAAGTAATACCTGTGCCGGGTCCTCCGCCGCTTCCTGGAACTTCAGTTCGAACAACTTTTGATCCAAATCACCTGTCAGCAATTTTTTGAAATTGCCCATGTACAGCTCCTGCTTCTCTCTGTCCACCAGTTCGAACGGGTGACGCTCCCAGTGATAGACTTCGTTCGTTTCCTTCGTGATATACACGTTGAGAATATCGTAAATATTCAGTAAATCGTGATCGAGTTTAAATTGCTTGCGTATATGCGCGACTTCTTTTTTATTCATGATTCGTTAGACAACTCCCATAATAAATAATTTTATCTGCGTGCAACTCTATATCCTAAAAATCAGTGCTCCCTTGGAAGTTTTCATCTGAGCAGTAGGTCACAAATAGGGGCAGCTATGGAGTAGCTGGATCAAGCCGTTCTTGCTCTCCATTTCTGTACTCTCAGTGAGAAATTATATCATATAATGATGACGATTAATGAGAAACAATCTATGGTATTTCCCTCTTTATCACGATCCATTTTTGAATATGGAAAATAGCTCACCGTATGGGAGGCACGAATGAGATTAAAAGAAAACAGAAAGACGCAACAGGAATGACTCCCGTGCGTCTTTTTTCGTTGTTTAACGATTCTTAAAAAATTAATTACTGCTCGGTAATATATCCGTATTCAACAGTGGTTCCCTGTCAGGAGAAAGTTTCCTTGCTTCCCGCAGAAACAGTAATCCCATAAACAAGGACACTCCGCCAATAATAATCAGCAATGCCCCCAACTCCTGACTGTAGGCTGTCAGCGCCCCGTCCCTAAACGCCATTCCACGAATCAGACGGTTAAGCCAGTTCATGGGTAATGCCCCTGCGAACATTTGGAACGGTTCTGGGAACGCCAGTGGCGTTAGTTGAATTCCCGTAGCCAGAAAGGACGGATATAATACCAAGCTGGTCCGCAGATTGACTTTGGATAAGTCTTTGGCAGTGTATCCAATCAGCATACCCATGAGTGACAAAGCAAAAGCATAAACAACTAACGGAATGATAAAAAGATAAGCCTCTGCTTCAAACCGCATTCCCCCCACCTGCTTTAATAATCCATAGGATAGAAGCAGCGAAAGTGAACTCAACACAACGTAAGGTACAATCCGAACCCATAGTTGAAAGGGTGACTTTCCGTTTGCAAACAGTTTCCCTTCCTGACGAAGCCGGGGTACAATTGAGCCCGCTGCACTTGTTGTAATCATCAATACTACGATATTCACAAATCCAAGCACCATAAAACCGACATAACTGGAGGTTGGATTAAACAGCATCCGCTGCTGAAGGGATAACGGTGACACGATTCCTTTAGCTGTCTCGGCATCCATCCCTTTTTGGATCAGACGTGTCATGGAAAGGGTCATATTCTCTGTCAGTATGATTTCCTGAATCGCAGTGCGAATACCTGTTAACCCCGAGGGCATCGTGTTATCCATCAAGATGCCGATATTTGTCGATTTCCCTTGTTGTTGACGCAAACCCAACTGATTGGGAAGCATAATGACCGCTACAGCCTGCTCGTTGGCAAGCAATGTTTCAGGACTCATTCGGCTCGCATATACGCTTTTGACGCTCATGTATTGTGACGCATTTATTTTGGAGATCAATTGCCGTGAATATTCGCTATGATCCTCATCAATGACCACAACTGGTGATTTATTAAGTTGATTATGCGAAAACATTAATCCGAAAAATAAGGCTGCAATCATTGGCCCAATAAAAATTAGCCGTATATACTTACTGCCCGCGACGTACTTCCACTCGTCAATCAGTGATTTCATCAAGTTTCACCTCTGCCGTCATCCCCGGAAGCAAATCGGTATTCGAATCCATCGATATTCGGACCAGAAACATACTTAAATCGGCTTGCCCTTTTTCCCGCGACATACGCAAGTTCGCAAACTGAGGAGCAGTTGAGATAGAAATAACGCTCCCCTTCACCTGCGTTGGCTGATCCAAATAAGGGAAATGAACATCAATGCTTTGATTCACTTCAAGCTGTTGAATTTCACTTTCCTGTATGTAAAGGTCGGTGTAATACGTATTCTTTTGCACAACTGCTAGCGGGACTCCTGCTTGGACTTGATCCCCCTTCTCTACATTAACTCGGTCAACCAATCCGTCATACGGTGCGAGTACCTCCTTATCTCCCTCCCCAGCTGATTTCACTTTGAAAAGTACCTCTCCCTCTTTCACAGAGTCACCTTCAGACGCACCCGCCTCTGCAATCGTCCCGGGACTATTCTGATAAAATAATGTCGTTTGCTCTGCCTCAAGTATGCCTTGTTTCCGGCTCTCGGCCTGACTTACAGCATCCTTTCCTTTAACAGCCAAAAGTGAACCTCCAACAATGAGCACCATCGCAATTCCGATATACAAACCTGCTTTTAACTTCATCTTTTTATCTCTCCCATTCCCAATCCTCGTGTATGGTTAAATTTGCTGACTATTTTTGCTTTTTCATTTTGATGACCGCGTTCTCGGCTGCCTCCATGATCACTTCTCCCAAAGTGGGATGAGGGTGAATCGTCATGGCCAGATCTTCCACGGTTGCGCCCATCTCGACCGCAAGTGCAAGCTCCGATATCAGTGTGGATGCCTCCACTCCGACGATTTGCGCACCAATGACAATTCCTGAAGTCGGGTCAGCCACTATTTTCACAAATCCTTCGGGTTCTCTTAATGCCAATGCTCTTCCGTTAATCCCGAAAGAAGATTTCCCAATAACCACCGGAACGGCCTGTGCATTGGCTTCCGTCTCACTTACCCCAACACTGGATATCTCCGGATCAGAAAACACGACAAGCGGAATTACCTTGTAATCCACTTTGGAGGTAAGACCAGCAATGGCTTCTGCGGCTACTTTGGCTTCATAGGATGCCTTGTGGGCAAGTGCCGGACCGGCTGTAATATCTCCAATGGCATAAATGTGCGGGATAACCGTTCTGCACTGTGCATCCGTCTCAACCAGTCCTTTGTTTGTTACGGGCAAGCCTATGCGTTCCAGTCCTAACTGGCCGTCTGTATTGGGTTTTCTGCCGATCGTAACCAGTACATATTCTGCTGTAACTTGTTGCTGCTCCTGATTTTTTGAATAATGCAGTGTAACGGAATCCGCATTGTGCTCCACCTTTTCGGCAATCGCTCCGTTTACGATCTGGATGCCGTCCGCCTTCAATTGTTTGACTACAGGGGCTGCAAGTTCCCCCTCGAATCCAGGCAATACTTGTGCGCCTCCCTCCAGAATTGTTACCTTGGTTCCGAATTTGGCATACATCTGTCCAAGCTCCACCCCAATATAACCTCCGCCGATCACAATCAGACTACTCGGAACCTCCTGTAGAGATAATGCTTCAGTGGAAGATAAGATGCGACCTCCAACTGGAAATGCTGGCAATTCAATTGGACGAGACCCCGTTGCCAGTATGAGATTTTTAAAAGAAATGCTTTGCTCCTGCCCAGCTTGCTGGATCCTGGCTGTGTGCTCATCCACCAGACTGGCCTCTCCTTCCAGAATGTTCACACCCGCAGTCTTTAACAAATAGTGGACGCCACCTGCCTGTTTATTCACAACCCCCTGTTTAAAATCCTGAGCAGTCTTAAATGTCGCTGCCGCGTCAGCTTGATTGAACTGTCTGAACCAATCATAGCGATGCGATTCCGCAATTAAAGCTTTGGATGGTATGCAACCCACATGTGTACAGACCCCGCCGAGCTGTTTACGTTCGACAATCGCCGTTTTCATCCCCAACTGCGAAGAACGAAGCGCCGCCACATATCCCCCTGGACCTGATCCAATAACTAACGTATCCACAGATTCAAGCTTGCTCATATTCTGATACCTCCCGATTTGAAGTCATTTTAAAATATGATGACCATAATATATTATAACCATCATATTTTAAGACCGTCAACAACCGTATTTGGCCCTTTTCTAAATCAACTGATATTCAGTCGCCAAATTGACAGGCTTTATTATGATGACTATAATATTTTAAAAGCATAATGATGAAACTATGGAGTGAATGATCATGCCCTATCCCAAAGGACATAAGATAAAAGTACGAGGTAAGATTGTTGAAAGTGCGGCTCGAGCTTTTCGCACCAATGGTATCCAGGAGGTGAGTGTCCCGTTTATTATGAAGGGAGCTGGATTAACTCACGGAGGGTTCTATTCACACTTTGACAACAAGGAACAATTAGTTGCCGAAGCCTGCGAATATGCCATCAGTGATACCATTGCACTTCTACAGAACGTGGCTGATCAGCAAGAGCAAAATCCCAAAATCAATAAAGTAATCGATTATTATTTGAGTCCGTATCACCGCGACCAAACAGAAATGAGCTGTATTTTCCCCGCCCTTTCCAGCGAAATATCCCGTTCGTCCGAAGAGGTTCGGCAGGTGTTCACCCATGAATTGGAGCGGATGATCACTTTTATCTCCAATCTGGCTGAGATCGATATGTCCAGCGGTCGTGCACTGTTCAGTACAATGGTTGGTTCGCTTGTACTTGCACGCTCTGTTAGTGATCCTGAGCTTAGCGACAGCTTTCTCTCGGCGGGCAGGCAGCAAGCCAAAGAAATGGTTAAAAGGAAAGATATGTAGAGGTTTCGGTTTTTTATATTATACGTAGATTTGATGCTGCTATATCGAGTTGAAACACAAATAGACCGCCCACCCTTGCAAAGGTTGCGGTCTACTTAATTGTGTATCCTCTTGTTAAGCCCACCGCCCTTAAAAGCGGCTATTGCATTAGAGAGTCGTGTTAGCGCACGGCTCTCTGACGCATTATAAGCTGTTTCTGTCCTCAATGTAACATCGAGATTGTGGATTTCAATCCCAAGATAACCATATGTTCCGTATGTTAACACTTACGATACGGCGAAAATTTCAGCATCTTACATATTTACGCTTGAAGCCCGTCCGCCCTTTTTCCACTGCCTTTTGAATATTCTCAGAGGCATTCAGCAATTTGCTTTTGGGCTTGTCCTTGTTCACTTCGACAGGTCCCACAGCCTTGGCTATCTCCACTGCCTGATCGTGCAACGGTTGATAGGATGTTGCAACGGTATACAGGAAATTATTCATCGAATATTTCGTTCGTTCCGGAGATTCGTGAATCGTCTTTTTCACCTGTTCCAGCATCTCCATCAGTTTATTCTCCGAAAACTCAGCATCCTTTCGACTGCCGAGCAACCAACAGTAACAGCTCCATCCCGCTGACATTCTCAGTTCATCCCCACTAGCAATCCACGCATCGGAAACCTCTTGCGCAATGTCTGTCTCGGCTAACGTCACAGCAACGATAAAGTCAGAGATCATGTAAAAATAAGCTGCGTCAATCCAACGGTCAAAATCAGCTTCCGTCATCGCTTGAGGATCGGCAATCACGCCCGCAAAGTACATCGCATCATAATTCCCCGTTGCATATAGTTGCTCTGCCAAAGGTTGATCCTTTTTGATCCGCTTCGCCATTGGTTTCATCGCTCCGGTTGCCACGCCAAATAGCGGTTCATGCGCACCGTTAGAGATATAGATTTTTTTCGTTCGTTCTTTACCCAGCGCTTCTAGCTCTTGCATCACTTCATCTAGATTCATTTCGCGACACTCCCAATCCTATAAATTATATATCTAATCAAATCAAACAAACACTTATGTTTAACGAAAAACCGATGGAAAATCGCACATTATCCAATTGGAACCCTTCTGGCATATGCATAATTGTTACGGCGGGATTACTACCTTACGTATGAGGGGTTCCCCACTGGAGTATTTTTCCTAAAAAAAACTGAATACTATTCAAATTTCCCTGTTGCTCTGACAACCTGTTCGAGCATTATAACCGATCATAACTTCTATACCATTGTTTTGCACAGATCCCTGAAAAGATAGATATAACTTCTTCGCAGACAGACATTTTTCCTTTCTTATGCTTCTACTGGCAACTTCTGAATACCTGCCGAGGGCCTGATTGGAAAGAGCTGATTCCCCCAGCACAAGCAGAGCAACATATGTCCATGTCCAAGCAACGTTAAGCTATGGCAGGAAACGTCGCTCATCGTTTATGTTCAGTTTAGTGTTGTTAACAAAACCGAGATGAGGAAGGATGCGAGAGCATGAGCAACAATCAAGTGTTAGGCTTTGCCCCTGCCCTAGGCTGGAATTCGTGGAATACCTTTACGTGGGATATTAACGAACAATTAATTCGGGATGTCGCTGATGTGTTTGTATCGGAAGGTTATCTGGCCGCTGGTTACGAGTATATTGTCATTGATGATTGCTGGAGCCTGAAGGAACGGGATGCGAGCGGTAATCTGGTGGCTGACCCGGATAAATTCCCGAGTGGAATGAGAGCGCTTTCTGATTATATCCATAGCAAAGGACTAAAATTCGGCATGTATTCATGCGTGGGTACGCATACATGTGCCGGGTATCCAGGCAGCTTCGAGCATGAATTCCAGGATGCTGCCCTTTTTGCCGAATGGGGCGTTGATTATTTGAAGTATGATTACTGCTTCAAGCCGCGCCATATCTCAGGAGAGCTGCTGTACAAACGGATGAGTCTTGCGCTCAAAAACTGCGGACGCGATATCCTGTTCTCCGCCTGCAACTGGGGAGCCGACGACGTATACGATTGGATTCGGGAATCGGGCGCTCATATGTACCGCTCCACCGGCGATATCCGTGACAATTGGGATTCAGTGAAGGAACTTGCCCTGTCTCAATTGGGCAAACAAAGCTACACCGGCTCCTTCTGCCATAACGACATGGATATGCTGATTGTAGGTATGTACGGTGGAAGCAACAATGATTATATTGGCAGCATCGGCGGATGCAACGACATCGAATATAAAACCCACTTCTCTCTCTGGTCCATGATGGGTTCCCCATTAATGATCGGATGTGACGTGCGCAAGGCTAACCAGATTACAAAGGATATTCTCCTGAATCCTGACCTGATCGCTATCAATCAGGATGTAGAAGCGCGCGGAGCTTACCGCATTAAACCAGAACCACAATGGTTTCACACAGACGATGTATTTATGCTGGTGAAGGTACTCACAGATGGTGATCTAGCTATTGGTTTCTTCAACCTGAGCGACAGCCAGCGGGAATTGTCTTTGCAATTTTGGGATATGGGTCTGCCTTACGCTGCCGGTTATGCCCTTTCCCTGTATGACTGCTGGGAACATCAAGAGCTTGGCGTATTCCGTGAACGCTTCGCTCCCGTTGTCGCAGCACATGATTGCCTCGTCGTCCGGGCCAAACTGGTGAAATAGATGGCTCAACATCGCCTGTGCACCTCCTGTCAGGTTCCGCTCTCTTCAGACGATGTGGGCATCTACCTCAAATTGATCTCGCGCACTGCCCAGCAATTTCTGTGCATCGATTGTATAGGAGTGAAGCTGAACTGTGGACGCGAGCCTATTGAGAAGCTGATCCGTTATTTCCGAGAGTCCGGGAACTGCGCCCTGTTCCGTTAACGTTATACCTTCGTCCGGTGCAGCGTCATGTACTCTGTTGGCGTGTGTGAAGTTGATTTCTTGAATACTTTGGAAAAATATAACGGATCATTGTAGCCGACAGAATAAGCTACCGATTGAATCGGCAGGCCCGACGTTTTCAACAGTTCACAGGCGCGCTCGATTCGGCAGGATGTAATATACTCCAAAACAGACTTGCCGGTTGCTGCCTTAAACAGACGAAACAAATAACTGCGCTCCAGATTAACTGCCTTTACAATCTCCGTGACGGTCAATGTTGGCTTCCAGTAGTTCTGCTCGATGTACTTTCTCGCCAGCCAGACATAATCCTTGGCGTCCACCTGCGGCTCTTTCGGATAATGCTCCATATAGTAGGAGAGCAGCAGACGCAAACGTGCATCCGCCCGCAGTAATTCATAAGATGATGCACCCGCGTTCCAGGCAAGGTGGAAAAAAGGCTGCAATGTCTCCGGCGAGACCGTCACCACGGGTTGTACCTCTGAGAGCTGTGTCAGCCCCAGCAACCGCCCGGCATCCTCACCGCTAAACTCCACCCAAACGTACTCCCATGGATCTTGCGGGTCTGGATAATAGTAAATCTCCTTTTGCGGAAATATGATAAAGCTTTCCCCCGTAACGAGCCGAAAAACGCGGCCGCCCGTCTCCAGCGTCCCTTGGCCGCGGATAATATAGTGCAGCGCATAAACGTCACGCACGCCTGGCCCCCATTGGTGAGGGTTAGCTGGCTTGTGACCACCGCTGATAAAATACAAATTACTAGCTCTACTGCTCTCATGCCAAATCGGATTCAACCACGATTCCCCCTTTCTAAGACGCCCTGTTCTGGCGTTAGGTTTATCTTATATATCGTTGATCAGATGCTCGGTAACGCTTACATGCTAAATCCAGAGAGGAGAATGTTATATGCTTAGAATGGTTACGGTAGAACATGGACAAGTGCAAGGACTGCCCGCGGCGGACCCGCGGATTACCAGCTTCAAGGGAATTCCTTTTGCCGCACCTCCTGTAGGTGAGAACCGCTGGCGCGCTCCGCAGCCGCAGTCGAACTGGGAAGGTGTACTGCAAGCTTTTGATTTTGCCCCCATCTCCATGCAAGCCCCAACAGTCATCGATGATAACAATATCTATACCCGCGAATGGGCCGTTGATCCCGACCTGCCCATGGACGAGGATTGTCTGTATCTGAATGTCTGGACACCCGCCAAGCGTACGGACGAGAAGTTGCCTGTTTTTGTCTGGTATTTTGGCGGGGGCCTGCAAGTCGGCCATACGGCCGAAATGGAATTTGATGGCGAGCGAATCGCTCGTAGAGGTATTGTCGTTGTGACGATTAATTATCGACTGAATGCCTTTGGCTTCCTGTGCCATCCTGAGATTAGTGCCGAATCCCCACATGCACCCGCCAACTTTGGTCATCTTGATCAACAAGCAGGTACCCAGTGGGTCAAACGCAACATTGCCGCCTTTGGCGGTGATCCAGACCAGATCACCATCGGCGGACAGTCGGCAGGCGGAGGAAGTGTACTCAGCCAGATGACCTCTCCGCAAAATAAAGGCTTGTTCCAGCGTGCCGTCATCATGAGCGGTATAGCTACCGAGTTGTATCCGAAGGTCCGCGTGCCTTCTGTCCGTTCCACACTAAGGGATGCAGAGCAAGCAGGGGTTGAATTTTTCGACTTCCTGGGCGTATCTTCCCTCGCTGAGGCGAGACAACTGGATGCTGAATATCTCCGTGACAAAGCACTCGAATACAAAAGCTTCTGGGGAACCGTCATCGACGAACAATTCTGCGCAGGCGATCCGTTTACTCGTTTTGTTCAGCAGGAGCGCGAGGCAATCCCCGTAATGCTGGGGCATACGTCTTCTGAATTTTGGACCCGTCCCGCCGCAGCCAATCTGGAAGAACTGAAGCAGATGGCTGTGGAGCTGTTTGGCGAGGATGCTCCTGCCTTTTTGCAGCTATGTGAGGCTGATTCCGGCCAAATCGAACATGCTCTGCAACAAGCATCAGTCCGCATGATCCAACATGCCATTCTGCTCGCCATCCGTGCGAACAGCGGTCATCTGTCCGAAACGCCTCTCTACTATTATAACTTCGACGCCGAGATTCCGGGCTGGGATCACCCAGGTACTTTTCACTCCGTTGATCTGTGGTTCTTCTTCGAAACACTTGCCAAATGCTGGCGGCCTTTCACAGGCAAGCATTATGATCTGGCTCGCCAGATGTGTAATTACTTATCCAACTTTATTGCTACAGGTGACCCAAACGGTTCGGACTCCACCGGAAAGCTGATGCCTCATTGGACTCCTTGTACTACGGAACAGCCGTATCTAATAGAATTTGGCGATCAGGCTCAATTACAGAAGGCTGAGCCCGGACCGATGCTCGCGTTTTTAATTGAACAATATTTCAAGAAACAGAATGCACCTGTTGTTTAAAACATGAGGCTTGCCCTCTCACTATACAAAAAGAGCCATGCTATCGCATGGCTCTTTTTGTATAGTGTGAATGGTAGAGCGATGTTCTTTCCCCTATGCCTATTTAGCAAGCTCCTCCACTACAGCAGTCTAAGGTAACAAAATTAGACAGCAAGATAGATTCCACGAACACTCAGCATCATTCCAAGAGATTCGTTATATATGAGTCTGTGTTGGTTTGTTGATGATGACAGGTAGCATAATCTGTAGTGAAAAAATATCCTTTTCCTGCGATACCGTCAACGTCCCGTTGTGTTGCTGAATCATTTTCTGACAACTAACGAGCCCAATTTCGTTGCTATCTTTCTTTTTGCCAACATGTTTAATCTTATTCTCCACCTCAAGAATGACCCATTGTTGCTTCAAAGAAATCTGGATATGAACGGGATGCCCTGGATCGGCGTATTTTCGAATATTTGAAAATATGTTATCCATTACGCGACGCATGGCGACCAAATTGATTTCCAGCAAAAACTCCTCATGATGTGCATCTGTCTGAACCTGCACGTCTATATCGTCCAAAACCACTAATTGCTCATCTATGAGTTGATCGATAAGTGCTCTGCCCTCATACATTTCAAATTCTACTTCCTCTTCCTCAGCAGCAGAGGATACCGTAAAATATTCGAATAGTTTGTCCGACAACACTTTGATCTGATAGGCCTTCTCCCGGCTATTATGAATATACTGCAATAGATCCTCATGTGTCTTATATTTGTTGAGCTCTATGATATCCATATATCCTAATAGAATCGTGAGTGGCGTTCGCAAATCATGGGAAATCGCCGTGATCAATTCACGGTTGGCCATCCTGACCCTCTCCTCGCTGCCCAGCCGCTCCACAAATGATTTCCTCATCTCATCAATACTCTGGGCCAGAGATGACAGTTCATCCTTTCCCGATATCGTAATCGAATAGTCTAAATTTCCACCTTCGAGTATTTTGATCTCTTGTTCAAGCACGCCAATATAAGATGTTTTCTTATTAATCATCAGTAGAAAGGAAACAATGAACACAATGGCCGCTATGAAAACACCAATAATCAGAATGAGGTTGTAGTATTGATACTCATAAAAGCTAACCAAGTATATCTGGGCATCCTGATCCGCAAAATGGATAGTGGTGATGGGTATTTTCGATGGCACGATTTGAGTTAACAGCTCTTCATTAATGGCAGGATCAATCTCCGTGTTGGAGGAAAATATCAATTTGTCTTTTGCGAAAATATACAGATTTAAGTAGCGCTCATGTCTTATCCAAGCAGACAATTCCTCATGATCACGGGTTGACACGTTCTGGTTATTCACAAATGCTTCGAACCGATCAAGCGCATCTTGCTGCCTGTTCTCTACAAAAGTGGATTTGCTTAAATAACTATCCAATAGAGTCTCGCCAACAACTTGTAAAATAACAAGTGCACTTATGGAAATAACCAAAGAAATGATAACCGCCAGAACCAGTTTAATCTTCAGCTTTTTTCCGATTAATAATCTATTCAATTTTGTACCCCTTCCCCCAAACAGTCTTCACATATTTAGGGTTCTGCGGGTCATCCTCCAGTTTGCCTCTCAAATTACGAATATGAACCATCACCGTGTTATTACACGTATAAAAATAGGGTTGCCCCCAAACACTCTCATATATATTTTCTGCCGAGAATACCTTTCGTCGCTTCTTAGCCAACAGCAGCAAGATCTGGTATTCAATTTCAGTTAGAGCAATCTCCTTCTCCCCAACAAACACGGCTTTTGAATCCTGATGGACGGTAAGATCCTTAACGATAATCTGGTCCTTTTCTTCGGTCTTCTCCTTGCCCCGATATACATAATACCTCCGCAGTAAAGCCTTCACCCGCGAAACGAGTTCTGTATAGGAAAAGGGTTTGGACAAAAAGTCATCACTGCCTGAGGAAAAGGCCAATTGTTTGTCAGAATCCTGCGTTTTCGCCGTGAGAAACAGGATCGGTGCGCTTGTTTTTTCACGAATCTCCAGACAAGCCTTCAGCCCCGATTTATTGGGCATCATCATATCCAAAATAATGAGATCCGTCTCTTCGTTCACTTTATCAATCGCATCTTGACCATCTATCGCTTCAATCACTTCATAATTCTCACTCTCTAACAGAATCCTTACAATTTCACGAATTTCACTGTTATCATCAGCAATTAGAATTTTCTTGCTCATCTGATCCCTCCGTCTAATTTCAGTATAATATGCGCTATTAGCGACTACCAGCAAATACAATCGACTTAAGAATTCTTCAGAAGTTATGTAGGTATCTCTTAATAATTTCGTCTTATACTGTAAATATGTAGAAGTTATTACACAAAGGGGTCGTCAGGAATGCCACAAACTTCGAAAAAAGTAATGATTAACATATTGTTGGGTCTGTTCATCATGTTGTCCATTGGTCTACTGGTGTATTATTCTCCTGCCATTATTAAAATCATGTCTTCCATGGACAACTTCAGAGCGTATATTCACTCAACAGGCCATTGGGGTCCGGTCATGTTTATTTTATTCCAGATTCTTCAGATCGTGGTTGCACCCATTCCAGGAGAAGTGGTACAGATCGCAGGCGGTTATATCTATGGGGTTACACTTGGGTCCTTGTATACTACAATAGGCTTGATTATAGGCTCAGCGATTGCTTTTTATTTTACTCGTTTTATCGGTCGCGCTTATATTTCACGGCTAATGCAAAAGAAAAATAATAAGTGGATGTCGTTAATTCATGATGAGAAGAAGTTCTCCGCCTTTTTATTCATCTTTTTCGTAATTCCCGGCTTGCCCAAAGACATGCTTGTATTTGTCGCCGCACTTACATCGATTAGTTCGTTTAGGTTCTTCACGATCCTTATCGTCGGTCGTCTGCCGTGGATCATCGCATCTACCGTTGTAGGGTCCACGATTCATATGCAACAATATACCATCGCCATTATTATTTCTGTTATCGCTGTAATCGGGTTTGTACTCGGTTATATCTATAGGGAGAAATTGGTGGGATTGTTCTCCCGGTCAGACAGTACCAAAGCCAAACCCAAGGCTATACCCAGTTATAGTACGAATAGGGAGTCTCGTAAAATAAAAAGAGATACAACATGAACAAAGCCAATCTATTGATATGAAAACCGGAGGTATATCATCTTATGCAAATACTTAAAACCAATCGATTAATCCTGAGAAATTTCACCTTAACGGACGCAGCCGGACTGTTGGAATACACAGCAAATCCCAGAGTGAATTGTTTTATGGATCAACAAATTTCAACATTGGAAGATGCGGCGGCAGAGGTCGCAAAAAGAAGCAGTGACGATTCCCACATCGCGGTTTGCCTGAAAGACAGTAACGAGCTGATCGGTGAGCTGTTTGGTATGAGGGAAGATCGGGATTCCGATACGGATAAAGATTCGAATTCAGATACGTATAGTATAGGTTGGAATTTTAATGGCAGATTTGAAGGGAAAGGGTACGCCAGTGAGAGCGCCAATGCTTTCATCGAAAATCTCTTTATGGAACAGGGAATAAGAAGATTGTACGCTTATGTCGAGGATGATAACTTCCGTTCTCAGAAACTGTGTGAGAAGCTGGGCATGCGCCGGGAGGGTCTTTTTTTGGAGTTCGTTTCATTTGTCAAAAATGAGGACGGCACACCGAAATACGAGAATACGTATCAATATGCTTTGTTGAAAAAGGAATGGCTGGCACAGCGTGAATCTCAGAAATAAAGAATGACAAGCCCCATCATTAGTTTAAAAAAGTTATAGAAATGAGAACGTACCCATACGTACGTTCCACAACAAATACGGCGGCTTCTCCCTGGATAGATTCCAGAGGAAAAGTCGCCGTTTCATTATCGTGCATAACACTATTGATCGAGCAATGTATTTATAAGGTCACAATACATTCAGCTTAAATTCTAGACGGTGCTGCCCCAATATTGCTTTGCAATCTTCTGCCCTTGATCAATCTTCGCCCATTGCTGAGCCTCGCTTAATTCGTTACCTCCATCACAAGATGCAAAGCCGCATTGGTGAGACAACAGCAGCCGATCCTTATCGATGATTTTGGAAGCTTCGTCCAGCAAACGGACAACACGTGCTTCATCATCGAGTGTACTCGTTTTGGATGAAAGCAAACCTAATACAATTTCCGTTTCAGGCCTGTCCTTGAACACTTCCAGGGCTTCGATCGAACCTGCACGATCATCATCCCACTCCAGGAAGAAACGGTCATACTTCAATTGCTTCAGGAACAGATTAGCGATTTTCACATACGATCCACCGCCCATGTTGCGGGAATCATAATTTCCGCGGCAGTTATGTGTCCACATTTTCAAGCCCAGACTATGTCCGAAGTCAATCACAGTATTGTTAATATCAATAAATTCAGTTGCGAGACCTGATACTTCATCTTGATTAATATGTTCCCCTGTAAAAGGAGAGTTCGGGTTGTCGTCTGCAAACAATTCCCACAAGCAATCATCAAATTGCAGAATTTTACCGCCAACTGCAGCGAATTCCTCCACGAATTCCTTATACGCGATCACAAGACCCTCTTTAAGCTCTTGTTTATTCTGATATACAGAATCCGCACCTCCAATGTTATCCGACCAGGAAAGCTCACCGAAAATATGGGAAGGAGACGGCACGCAAAGTTTCGTTTGTTGCTCTCCAGCCGTGTCTTGCAGTTGTTGGAACAGTTGAATGAAATGATGGTTCTTTCCACTCAATTTATCAGTGATGCGCAGTCCAATATCTTTGCGTGTTTCATATTTCGAAGTTCCGTCCACATCTCTGAAAAAATAGCCGTGATCCGCGATATAACGCTTCACTCCGCCAAATCCCCATACAAAGTCCAGATGCCACATCGATTTGGAGAATTCGCCATCTGTAACAACGGACAAGTTATGTTCGATTTCCTTAGCGACAACTTGTTTGATAGCCTCAGTCTCGCACTTCTCATATCCTTCGTAGTTTTCATAGAATGGATATTGGATATCATCATTATGTTCGATTTGCGTTTTATATTTCAGCAGCTCGTCCGGCCGCAATAAACTTCCTACGATCTGGAACTTATCAGTCATGTAAAAAACCCCCTCGTTGTATACAATGATCATATCACGCTGAGGGCAGTTAGAAGAGATACTTAAAAACCATAACTGGTTATAGTTAAAAGCTATATCCACTTATTAGACAGATTTCAGTGAAACCGTCACCGACACAGTGTACCTCTATCCGTGAACGTTATTCAATTTCACACCGTACGACGACGCAGTTCATAAAAATACTGAACCGCTGGATGCTTTAATTTGACCTGCTCCGACATGTTCAGAATTCGCTTTTTGCCAACTCGTCTGTCCATTAAAGCCAGAATATTAAACAAGATATCCTTGCTCTCCAGATTATCCTCTATAGAAGTGGATAAATACGTCGTAGCTGCAACAGTAAAATTTGATTTACTGAGTGCGGTCTGAGCCAACAAAAGCTCTTTGGCATGCACGGAGATTTTTCTGCTTCTTGCCATGACATGAAGACGATCCTCGGGAATGGGTCCTTTGGAATCTTTTCGAATAGCTTCAATCTCTTCATCGCTCACAGGAATCATGATCTGAGGATCGCTCTTGATCTCCTGCTCTGACTGATACCATCGGATTGGGGTTGTAGTATCACTCATGTTGAGTACATTCTTTTTATCTACAGTAATATAACAATTGCCTGATTTATCAGGTGAATAGCTATAGCTGGTAGCACGGTACTCCACCCTTCCAACTAACGCAGGACTAAGAAAACTCTCCAGTTGTTGCTTCAATTTACTCCAGGACATAGATCCTCCTATTATCAAAAGCCTACCGCATGAATTGCGGCGATCATTTCAAATATTTTTCAATCCGTCTCCAGTATCAACATTCATCTAAATTATAACATAGCAAACCAAATTGATGATGGAAGAAACCCAGTTATTGGTTTTAAAATTCCCTATGTGATAAAATTGCAGAAAATTATCTACTTACTATTAAATCGTCATAGCCTACCATTGGAACATACGTTGTTATTCACAAAGGAGAGGAAGAGTGTAATGGCTACGAAGGAAGCAACCTTACCTGCTCATATGGAAAAACTCGTTAAAGATAATGATATCGCTACCGTAAAAGAAATTTTCGAGCAATGCGAATGGGATGCACGTGGGGGTTATAGCAAAGGTACGGCCCTCAGCTTTCGGCATATTTCGGATGAATTGGTCCGCTGGCTGGTAGCGCAAGGAGCAGACATTAATGCACGCGACAAATATCAACGCACGCCTTTACATGCCCATGCCTCACACTGGTCAGGAAATGTACCCCTGTTCCTTGAATTAGGTGCGGATCTGGACGCTGTGGATTACCAAAATGAAACACCGTTACATGCAGCGGTCAATGGGTATCGAACCAAAGTGGTTCAAGAGTTGGTAAACCAAGGCGCTACGATTAACGTAGAAAATAAACAGGGAAATACGCCATTAGCTAAGGGGTTAGCCAATTGCAGGAATAGCGATATAGTCAGTCTGGCAGAGATTGCCGCAATTCTGCTGAGTGCCGGAGCATCGGTCACCCCCGATATGAAAGAATCGGTGAAGCGGATCGGTAAGGATTTTGAATTCGTCCGTGAGAAGTTCAATAAGGACAAGGTCGATGAAGTTTCAGACGCGCTGATCAAACTGTACCCGTTATTTGATGTTGAGCCGGTAGCGAATCGGATCATACACGATGGGACTACTCCCATTCAGGTAAAGGCAACCACCTGGACCAAACAGCACCAAGAGCTGTGGGAATATCTCATTCCCGCCCAAGGCCACGCTCAAACGGTGCAGGGAGAGGTCATCCGCATCACAGGACGTGTGTCCCATGAAGTATTGGATAATGGCGGTGGAAACTGGGATGCGGAGTATCGCAAGATGCTGGATGCACTGATTCGTCACCTGGGCTCTGGTACGCCACTCGCCCCGGCACTTCTCCAAGAGGCAGCAGACTTGGTCAGCAGACTTCACAATGGATACGATTTTGATGCGCCCGCCAGATTATCCGAGTTGGCTGTGTTATGGGTGCTTGCCAATCCTCAGCCGGTGGCTATGGAGAAGCCTGCGTATACGCGTTAAACAGCAAAGCAAAAAAGAAGCGGAAAAGTTACCGCTTCTTTTTTCTATTAAATCTATCTAAATTATACTCCGTATCCATGATTAACGCCTTACTCTACTCCGCCTGTTCATTACTTTCAAACTCATTGAGCAATTCGCGTACTTTAGAAGTGGTCTTGGCGTTCATCAAGCTGTTTCTCAGCTCACTAGCACCGCGGAAGCCACGAACATAGATTTTGAAAAAACGGGCCAGCGGGCTGAACGAACGCGGTTCAAGCTCGGAATATTGATCATGGAGATCCAGATGCAGCCGTAGCAGATCAAGCAATTCCTTACTGCTGTGTTCCTTCGGCTCCTTCTCAAAAGCAAACGGATTCTGGAAAATACCGCGTCCAATCATAATGCCATCCACACCATATTGCTCCACAAGTTTGAGGCCTGTCTCACGGTCAGGAATATCCCCATTAATCGTTAGAAGAGTATTGGGTGCTATCTCATCACGAAGTTTTTTAATCTCCGGAATCAGTTCCCAGTGAGCGTCTACTTTGCTCATTTCTTCTCTCGTTCGCAGGTGAATAGACAGATTCACAATGTCCTGTTGCAAGATATGGGTTAACCAGTCGCGCCATTCGTCTACAGCGGTAAAGCCAAGTCTTGTTTTTACACTAACAGGCAATCCTCCGGCTTTCGCTGCCTGAATAATCTCCGCCGCAAGGGCTGGCCGGCAGATCAATCCACTTCCTTTTCCATTCTCGGCTACATTCGCTACCGGACACCCCATATTGATATCGATGCCTTTAAATCCTTCTTTCGCCATACCGATACTCATCTCACGAAAGAATTCCGGTTTATCTCCCCAGATATGAGCCACAATCGGCTGTTCATCCGCTGTAAACGTCAAACGCCCGCGCACACTATGGTGCCCCTCCGGGTGACAATAACTCTCTGTATTCGCAAACTCCGTAAAAAACACATCCGGTCTTCCCGCTTCACCTACGACATGCCGAAACACAACATCCGTCACATCTTCCATGGGTGCCAGTATAAAAAATGGTCGTGGCAATTCACGCCAAAAGTTTTCCTTTGTCATCTCAAAAGCTCCTCTATACATTCCAGGACAGTCTCTGTCCTCATTAATAGTTAAAATAGTAAAACTCGTAACTCATGCATCTGCTTGCCTATCATTTACATGATCATTCGTTTTTCGTTGCAATTCACATTATGGTGTCCTAGCTTCTTCACTTATACCATGCAAATGAACTTCCTTCAAACAGCAGTATCTGTTATTACTTCCATTAGATCTTCAGATTAATGGAAGTTCGATGATCTCAAAATTGCCCTTTCCCGATTTTATCACGTCTTTATTAGATTTTCAGCCCGATTGCACTTGCCGAACTGGAAAAGCTCCTCTAAAATGAAGCTCGACAGGCTTTTAACCTGCAAATCAAGATTTTAAGGAGGCCTGAATGATATATGGAAATTTCACTGGATATGATCAAAGACAAAGTCGAATGCTTGCAGGCTTATGACTTCCGTGAACTGGAACGAGCGATCGAAGAACGAATCGGAATGAACAAAGCATTAATGCTACGCGTGAAGCAAGTTCAGCATCAAGTGACGTTTGACCCTTTTCGCAACAAGATGTTATATAGTGCAATCGTGCATTTTGCCGTAAATTAATGGACCAAGATTTTCAATAGTGAAAAACAGTTCACTGACGCAATTGCATTTAAACATATCCTATAAAGCATGCAAAAAAGAAGACGCGAATTCGCTCGCGTCTCTTTCCATATCAAACTCCATTTTCTCTTATTAAAACTCCTGCTTAACCAACAACAACTTATAAGCAGAATTTCACCTGTAATCATACTTTACATAGTTAAATACGGGATCGTACCACTTTACAAACAGTCATTTTTGAGGATTAAGGGGGTAATACCATGCAAGAATTAATATTTATGAAGAATTATAAAAACAATGAAGTGCTGC
Source organism: Paenibacillus sp. BGI2013 (assembly GCF_002843485.1). NCBI lineage: Bacteria > Bacillati > Bacillota > Bacilli > Caryophanales > Paenibacillaceae > Paenibacillus > Paenibacillus sp. BGI2013. Next base: position 83,218 of record NZ_PJFA01000012.1, on the reverse strand, counting down.
GCAAGAGTTTTTTCGAGCTTGCTGTCAACACGTTTGAGATCAATTTTGAAGATTGGTATCAACAAGGATACTGGGGCGAGCGTTACATCCCTTATTCATATGTCGATGGAAACCAGGTTATTGCCAACGTTTCTGTTAACATCCTTGAGCTCATCATTCACGGTGAGAAGAAAAAAGCGATTCAAATCGGCACGGTGATGACACATCCTGATTATCGGGGGAAAGGACTCTCTACACGTTTAATGAACAAAGTTTTAGAGGAATACGAGAACAAGTACGATTACATGTACCTTTTTGCCAATGAATCGGTGCTTGATTTTTACCCCAAGTTTGGGTTTAAGCCTGTGGAAGAGCATCTTTTTTCAATGAATTATACGGCAAAAAAATCACCTGAGCCTGCGGACATCCGAAAACTAAATGTAACTAACGCGGAGGATTTACGTCTTATTCAAAAATTGGCATCGGAAAGATTGCCTGTTTCTCAGCATTTCGCAACCCATCATGCTCAAGGAATACTCATGTTTTATTGCCTGAATGTCTTTAGTGATGACATTTATTACTTGGAAAACGAAAACGTCATTGTTATTTATCAGAAAGAAGACAATCATATTGAGCTCTTCGACGTTGTTAGCTTAAACGAAATGAATATGAAATATATCTTGGATAAGATTGCAGATGAAGGTACGGAGAAAATAACCTTTCATTTCACTCCAGATGCAACAGATGATATCGTTCTAAAAAGTTCGATCACCAATGAAGGTTTATTTGTAAGAACCCATGGTGAACATCTCTACCCTCTGCACGTTAAACATCCGATTACATCTATTGCTTGATGATTTATTTAATAAGACCTAACACCAGACCATACTTAAAAAAGATCAAAAAGGAGCAGGATTTCCCTGCTCCTTCGTTATGTGAAACTTCTTTCTCTCATCAAACGTAAATTCACAAGGTATAATGAAATCAGATGACCGTTCAGCATGATCTTATGACCATCATAATGAAGGAGGGGACATTCGTGGCGTTTATCCCGCTAAACTGCCCCAATTGCAACGGAAAAATCGAATACAAGAAGGATGAGGTTTTAAAGTGTCCCTATTGTGAAACAGAGCTTTTATTGAAGCAAAATCATGTCTATTACGTAGACCAGACTATTAATCATTACCATGGAACGCCCCCTAAAGTACCACCGAAGCAGACTGCCTCCGTAAAGGTAATGCTGATACTGATGTTAGTCCTAACTGGCGCGATCGGTACATATTTTTATTATAGCAACAGCTCCACCTATCCAAAAACAGAAGCCAATCTGCCTGTACGAAAGATGCCTGAAAGCGAGGTTCTGCTCTCATTTTTGCGAGATATCTTTGATAAAGGGTCCGCCTTGCCAACAGAGGAGGAATTGGCTCGTATTCGCTATTTAACCGTAGAGCATTCGGAGAATGATCAGTGGAAGTTTACATATAGCCTCTCCGATCCCTTCAGCGATGAACAGGCCGAGAAGATCACTTATATTACTCAGGACAAAAAACTGAATAGCCAGCGGATTGATCAGCGAGATTTTGAAGCTTTTAGGGGACTGACGGCATTGGACCTGACGAATACCTATGAAATATCCCAGACGGACCAAACCACTTTGGCCCATATGCCCGGATTAAAAAGTTATGCTGGCGCTTTTAACGAATCCTTTAGTACATTTTCGGGCTACTTTGGCGACAAGTCTAAAATTACGGAGCTTTCCACGCAGCTTCGCAGCAATCAGGAATTGGCTATGTTGCTGGAATTCCCCAATCTGAACTCTTTATCCATTACCTATGTGGATGAGTCCGTAACAGATTTTCACTTGTTAAACCAATTGCCAATCAAGTCCCTGTCGCTCACCTTTGTCGATGAACTCGGATGGTTGTCGTCCATGACCGGGTTATCATCCTTGTCTATACAGTACAGTGAAACCACAGACCTGCAGCCGCTGTATGCCTTGACCCAGCTTCAGGAGCTTCAGTTGTCCTATTTAACGAATGTAAAGTCCATCGACTTTGTGCAAAATATGCCTGCTCTACAAACGTTAGATATTGAAAATGTAAACTTCTCCAGTCTGGAGCGCTTGACCGGCAAAAACTCTATTACCACACTACGCCTGGCTTCTCTAAGTGAGCTTGGCTCCGTAAAGGCCATAAACAGTCTGCCCTCTTTGCGGGAATTAACGTTGTCCGGCTACTACGAGAATGCGGAAGCGCTGACACTGCCTAAAGTAGAGCGAGTGGAAATTCCAAGCTCCTTTCTCCCCGGGCTAAAGGCCCCGGTTACAACCAGTCTGACGCTCCGTGGCGGAAGTGGGGAATTGAACTTGGCTGCGCTGGGGAAATTCCCGAAACTGGAGCAACTCTCGCTCTGGGAGATCGATGAAATAACCCGTCTTGCCGCCCTAGACGGCTTGTCCCGCCTAGAGAGCCTAAGCATTTACGACTCGTCACTGTTCAAGGAAAGCGATGCCTTATTTCGTTTGAAGCAGGTCAAATCTCTGATGTGCTCAGAGTGTAGGTTGAACTTTGAACAAAAAGCGGCCGCGGAGAACAGCGTGCTTGAACACTTGACCTTAGAGCAGCCATATTTCAGCATAAACAACACCTCTGTTACTGAAGTTGACCAGATGATGCCTTACTTTGCCAACATGTCCGCTCTACGTTCCTTCGCTCTGCAAGACAGCAATTTGGCTTCTCTCGAATTCATGAGCAACTGGCAGGCCATAGAAGAGCTTCATCTCGAGAACAATGCCATTTCCAATATAGAGACCCTAAGCCAGCTGCCTGATCTGCAAAAGGTATATCTATCCGGAAATTCCGTACAAAACAAATCCGTGCTTGGTACAGCTGTGCACGTATATTAATTCCCGGCTGGGATGATGGGAGTTTTATACTACTATAATTAATGGATGGTATTAAAAGAAAGACAAGAAGGGGTTCGAGAATTATGTATAAATTCTCGAACCCCTTATGTTTATGTTTAGCTTTCTAACCATCATCGCTACACTCCAGAACGCTGCGGATTGACCGTGCCAAAGATATGATACGGTGTTATCCCCTTTGAAAATAGACTATCGATCAGTTTGATCAATTCCTCCGACGATAGATCTTTGTCGTTGCGTATCCAAAGACGAAACATAGATATTAATGTTGAAATGTAAAACTCAATGATATATGGTGCCAAAACATCATCTGTTGGAAAATCCACAATCAATCGCTCAAAGGGAATTTCTCTTTTCAAGCGTTCCACAAAATGAACAGAACCATAGTCGCCCAATATAGCTTTAAGAACTGAAATCTCCTCTGCATTTTCTAAGCATTGAAGTGCATCTTGAATAGTATGTGTAGAAAACTCTCTGCCTGCCATTTCCTCCTTAATGGATTTCAAAATACGCTCTTCAACGCAGTCCAACAACTCATAGATATCTGTAAAGTATTGATAAAATGTACTCCGATTATATCCTGATTGGTTAGCAATCTCTTGAATAGATATTTTTTCGATGGGTTTTTGGCTATATAAATCGCAGAATACATTTATGAATGTCTGCCTTGTTTTGTCCGTAATTTCAGGTTGCTTTTTCATTATTTGCCTCCGTTTGCTGTTCGATCAATTATCCAACAGATATTAAAAATCTGATGGTTGATGACCGTATAGTGAATCAATACAATAATATTATACAACACGTTGTTGGATCATCAACAAGGATGAATATTGATTATTAGGAGGCTAAGATGAGAATTTTATTTTTCGGTAGAGGTGTAATATCGACCCAATACGCGTGGGCTTTCGAAAAGGCAGGCCACACCGTTGAGTTTTACGTTAGAAAAGGGAGAAAAGAAACCTTCGGAAGTCATATAGCGCTTGAAATGTGGGACGCACGAAGAGCGAAACGGTTAATCAAGGAAAACTGGAAAGTCAAGCTGCATGAGGAGATAAGCCCAAATTACGATCTTATTATTGCGAGTGTCAACACGAAACAACTTCCCGAAGCAGCACAATTACTATCGACTACCGCGGGTAACACCCCGATCCTTATATTCAATAATATTTGGCAGGATTTAAAATCATCGATCTTGCCCTTGTCTATGAACAATGTTGTCTTTGGTTTCCCAGGAGCAGGAGGCGGCATTGAGGACAATAAGCTTAGGGGCGGCTTCTTAAAAACGATATTTCTGGAAAAACCACGTGTAGGCACGGAACAGATAAACAACAAGGTCAAAGAACTATTTGAAAGCGCCCATTTTAAAATCAATTGGATAAAGGATATGCAAAGCTGGCTATGGAATCACTTTGCCGTGAATGCGGCGATGGAGACCGAGGTGTTAAAACGGGGAAGTTTTCCAGCACTTATGAATCATCGTGACTCATTCGCAAATGTTGGTAAGAATATGCGGGAAATGGCACCTGTACTTAAAGCAAGAGGCGCAAAGATGGACGCGATTACTCTACTGTTGACCAAAATTCCATCAGCACTTCTCGGCACGCTGTTTAACAAGGTTATTTTTACAAAGGGCAGCTTACCGCGACTTTTCATTGAATACAACAATAGTAAAGCCGGTTTTGCAGTACTTGAAGTTGTGAGAGAAGCAAAAAAGTTAGGTATACCTTCACCACGTCTTACTGAGGCATTTGCAAACACTGAGCAACAACACAAAGCTATTGAAAAAGGATAAACTGGAAAACTTGATATTGTTCAGACCAACATCAACTCTACTAATGGTTATAACAACTATAGCCCGAGCTTTAGAAGCTTCGGGCAAAGTAATTTATTAAAACAGGTAAATGTAGCTTCAAAACACTACACCCTAACCAACATCGCTACACTCTCCACATGACTAGTGTGCTGTAACAAAATCAAAACAAAAAACGGCATCTCAGCCGTTTGTGATTAAAGTGTTGATGCAGACAGCGGCGGCGGTTTTCATACGATGAAAAGACACTTGCACAGTATGCCTGTTGATGCGGCTCATTTCTAGCAATATTAGATGTGATTTTACCTGAAAGCCTTTAACATTAAGAATAATTGATTATTAAAATGTACTTCATTCGTATATATTTTTGTAAATAAACCAATGCACTTGTCTATGATTTCCCCAGTGAACTTTTGGGACATGATGGCTTTATTCGAATAGATCCTTACTGTCTTCCAGTCATGAATAATTTGGTCCAATAACGGGTCAAGCGTATGTTTTGCATTGATATGATCAATGTTGTACTTATAGAGAGTATTTAACCTGTATTTCTCAGAACATTTTCTATAAATAGTACTGCTCAGTGTTTCTATAATCGTTTCATTTTTTATAATGAGCTCGTAATTTTCTGCCAACAACAGTATATTATTCAAACTTTCCGTTATTTCATTTTGATACCTGCACATATTTTCTACGAATGTATTGATGGTTGTGTGTGCTAAATTCTTATTGTTCAAGATCTCATGATTACCGTGGGACACTAGCGCATATTCCCAAAAGTAGTCTGGCATCTTTACGTGTTCCGAAGTCATACATGACCATTTAAATTCTGAAAATGGCAGAGAATATTGTCTGTATTCTGTGATATCATCAACCGTATATATTTCCTCGTTCGTAAGATTGAAGCCATAGACAAAAACAGGGTGCAGTCCATGTTTTTTGTTATAGTAAAAGTCTCTCCCGCGTTGATAAAATAAATCAATAAATATGGAAATCGGATGACCACTTGAAATAGAGTTTATGATCTCATCTTGTAACGTATCTAGTTCAGGGGATTTTTTACGAATAGAAATCCCCATTTCCTCAAGGATCTGATCTCCCTCCTCAAGATCCAACACCTCTAACTTGAAATATCCTCTTGTTTGTATTTTTTGTTTATCAAATCTATAAATACTAATAACATTATTCAAAATCGGCAACTCATCTTTTTTGAAATATCTGGCAAGCGTTAACAACAAGTTGTAACCGCAATTAAAATAAGGAAAATTATGATGAGGATACATTTTTGTCATGCCGTCGAAGGGCTGAAAGGTGTCCAGGGAAATAATTTCTTCCATAAAATATTTCTCCTATACTAAAATTATTGTTGATATTACGGCTATATTACCTCTTAACAAGGTTCATCATACGGTATTGCCGCGTTCCAGCCTTCATCTCTTCATATTTCTTCGAGCCGGGCAATGCGATGAATTCATTGATATCTCCAATATTCGTGCTCGCTTTGGCGTTGCTCGCAATCCCTTGTGTGCCAGTACGCTGCTTCGCACTCTCATCACATGATAGAAGAACATTCGAAGTCACATCCTGATTGCGGATTACAGACAGGCCTGCTTCCTCTAACAGCCTGATGTTCTGCGCTACCTGATCTCCCAGCATCAGCTCCGTATACAGAAATACGCCGCCAACTCTCATTATCCGGTACACCTCTTCATAGAATCGTGATCGGTTCGGATAGGCATGTGCGGATTCTATATTTAACACCACATCGAAGCTCTCGTCTGCAAACGGTATATTCTCCGCATCGCCGACGAGATACAAAGATTCACCCCCTCGGGATTTGGCATTGCAATAGGCAATATTCGCCGGGCAGATGTCGAGACCGACAATAGACAGCGGCTTGAAATATTTAGACAGAGCTGCTATGTTCCCTCCCCTGCCGCATCCGATGTCGATCACCTGCCGCTCCCGAATCGCCGTCCTGCCCACTGTCTCAAGCAGCAGCTTGACCGAGTTTCTATTCCATGCATCGTCGGGCTCGATCACCGCATGTTGCTCATTCCCGTGCGGGACGTAACCATAATTTAAGAAGGTGGCGAATCGGCCTATACCGGACAGCGCAAGAGAGTGCGAAATCTCGCTATAATCCCGAATTTCAGCCTCTTTCCGATTCCATTCGGAAGGGTGGACAAACTGCTCACGCCGGTCGAGCATCGATACATAACGGTCATCGTTCGTATATACCGCATCGCAGATGCAGCATTGCAACATTGCCTCCGACTGGACCAGCACGCCCTTGCAGCTGGAGCATACCAACCTTGCATGTAGATGTTGTAACATGACTATCACCCAGCCGACGTATGCATTTGATTCAACGCGTACACATTATAGTAATTTGGGATATTCAAATCTTCATAGTAATCGATCACGGCATAAAAGCCGTTGGTTTGGAAGATGTTCTCGAGCCTGCTGATCTGCTCTCCGTCCAGTCCGTGTACCTCCATTACAATTTGCCTGATTTTGCCCCAATCTTCCGGTTCGATTCCTTCCAGCACCTCGAACTCACTTTTTTCCACGTCGATTTTGAGAAGATCAATTTGGTTCAGATCATAAAAACGGATCATTTCGGAGATCGTAGTTAGCTTGCAACGATAGACTTGTTCATTCAGAAGCTTCGGCGACATAAGATGATCGACAAAGCGGTTTAGCATTCGCCGGTCAGCGAAATTATCTTCGTAATGGTTGATTAACCCGTATCGGAGATCCTGATCGTGGTTCTCCCTGTATTTGATCTGGACAGAGTCTGTGGACATCGTAGGAAAATAGGCAAACTCCGCTTCCTTGATCTCATTGGAAAGCCCGACGTTAACCGTCGTTACGCGAGGCAGCGAACTCGTATTCATCTTCAAGAGTTTAAACGTCGGAGGCAGTGGCTCAAAGGCATACACCCTGCAGTCGCTCTTGCTGCTGACATATAGGCTGAACATGCCGATATTAGCCCCGACGTCCAAGACCGTGCCATGATCCGGAAGCGTAATACCGTGCTTGAAATACATCTCCTTGTGGAAAATCTCGTTGTAGAGAAACTCGGTCTCTCCTTCGTTGTTTTGATAGATTTCAATCCCGTTGTGCAGCCGTTTCTTTGTAATGGCCTCTGTCTGCAATGGATGACGCTCATGCTCCGTCTTGCTCATTCAATTCACCTTCTCAACAATTTGTTTGTAGGGCATTTCTCTAACTGCTGGCGCTTTCATAGCGTTTGACGGCCAGCTTCCAGAACAGCCTGACCACTAGAAGCGATATAACGGGAGCTACAAAAATCCATATCCCAAGGAACAAGTCCAATCGATCAATCAAATAAACCGACGGCATGTTGGTGATGAACAAGATCGGCACGACATACAGCCCAATTCTCCGCAGCCATTTGGGGTATATGTACATCGGCATATTGTTCAAATCCCAACATTTGTCGAGTATTTCGAAGATCGAACTGGACTTCACCGTCCAGAAGGCAAGGATTTGCGGAAGTAGAAGCACCGAATAGGTCACGATCGTGCTACTCAAGATCACGCCGATATATCCGGCCACGTGGATCAAGCTTGGCTCGATGTCAAGACGCCGCCAAGCCAGTACGATCATCGTGATCCCGGCGATCAGGTTCGGGATCGGAAACGCAAAGTTAACGTGCCGGAATGAAATCATGAACTGCAGCGAAAGCGGCTTCGTCATATACAAGTCCAGCGTCCCGTTGCGGATATGGCCGGCGAATCTATAAAAGTTATCCATAAATAGTCCTGTATAGATTGCGATCATAATCGTATAGGTCCCCGTGAAGATCAACATCTGGTCAGGAGAAATGCCATTGATTTCGATCCCGAGCTGGAAAACGAACAAGATATAGATCAGCTTGGAAAACAGAAATACGGTCTCCATGATCAAACCGGAGTAGAAATTCGCTTTGTATTCCATGTAACCGACCAAGCTGTTCTTTGCGAAAATAAAGAACATACGTACATGCTTCCGAAACTCCGTCAAGCTGATACTCACAGATCTAACCTCCAACGGCTACATATTTCCTCATCCCGGAATCCCACGACAACTTCGAAATCATCATAAGAACAATTACCCAGACCGCTTGTAAGAGGAGTCCGCGCACGATTTCATGAATCGCCATGCTGCCATTGATGATGTTAACCGGGAAGAATACGACATATTGAAACGGTAAATAGCTGGAGATTCTGGCAAACGTATCTCCGAAAATATTAAGTGGAAAGATGGCACCACTGAGCAGATAGACGCCTTGGTTGAACGCGATATAAACGCCCCAAACCTCGGTAATGATGAACGCGAGAGCACTAATCGAATAAAAAAGCAGGAAGTTGATGAGCAGTCCGAACAGAATGCTGACCAGGAACATAACGATCTGCACCCCTCTAAGCTGAAACCCCCAAATCTGAGTAAAAACGATCATCAGTATGACGAATAAGACAAGGACGACCCCGATCTGAACCGTTTTCCCACCGAAAAAATTGCATATCCGATAGCTGAAATAATGAATGGGCTGAGCGATAAATTTGCTCAGTCCACCCGTCTTGATATCATTCGCGATTTCCCCTTCGAAGCCGGCAGAAACCAGCTTGGAGACGACGCCGGACAACACGGAATAAATGATGATCTGTGAATAAGTATAGCCATTAATAATCTCTTGCGGCGAACTGCGAAACACGGCCGTCCAGAGGAAGCATTGGACGAGAATGATGAAGCCGCCGCTGATGATACTCATAAAGAAATCGGTCCGATACTCCATCGCATTCTGAAGCGCAAGGATGTACGTCCTTTTATACTTCTGTAAGGCTTTCATGTCTGACCCCATCTTTCTGATACAAGCTTTCGATGCCTCGCTCGACAGGTATATCTTCAACTGTGAAATCAAGGATCGGGAACCGGTCCAGCATCATCTTGGAAAGCCGCTGAAGGTCATGCTTATCGATCTCCATGACGGCATTCATGCCGTCATGTTGCATGATAGCGCCATAGTCGCTTAGCGCTTGCCTCGGCACTTCGTCCGTAAATTGCAGCTTGATGATCTTTTTTGCATGAAACAGCTCGTTCACACGCCGAAGATCGCCGTCGTATACGATCTTCCCTTGATTGATGATGATTGTTCGTTTGCATAAATCCTCAATATCCGCCATATAGTGGCTTGTCAGAATGACCGTTGCTTTCGTCTGCTGGTTATAATACTTCAGGAACTCCCGAATGCGCTTCTGCGAAATCAGATCGAGTCCGATTGTAGGCTCATCCAGAAAAATCACCTTAGGCCGGTGGATGAGCGACGCAATTAGCTCCATCTTCATCCGTTCCCCCAGCGAAAGCCTACGTACCTGAATATTGAGCAGATCTTTAACATCAAGTATCTCCGTAAGCTCATCCAGGACAAGGTTGTAGGGCTTATCCTCGACCTCATAAATGCATTTGTTCAGGTACAACGATTCGTTCGCCGGTAAATCCCACCACAACTGCGATTTCTGCCCCATCACGATCGAGAACTGCATCTTGAATTCTTTTTTTCGCTCCCAAGGGACATAGCCTAATACCGTCGCTTGCCCGCTTGTCGGATACAAGATGCCGGACAGCATCTTAAGCGTAGTTGTTTTGCCGGAACCATTCGGGCCTAAGAACCCGACCATCTCGCCTTGCTCGATTAAAAGTGATATCTCGCTAACCGCTTCTTTGATCAGTGATTTCCGCTTCACTAAATTTTTTAGCGATTTTTTGAACCCCAATTCTTTTTCGTAGTAATTGAAGCTTTTGGATAAGCGTTCCACTTGGATAATGCTCACTGGTTCACCTCATTTATGCTCATGTAGAATAGTTAAACACCGTGCAAATGCAAGACACTGCACTTGGAACATGCCGGTGTCAGTCGTTCATCCATCATTTCCCTTATCCTTCTGTAGGTCATGCCGTGCCATAATTCCTGTACGGACGCTTCATTTAATTTGCCGATCTCAAACTCCTTGAAAAATTTGCATGCAACAATCGTTCCATCGGGCGTAATATCCATCCGGTTCGAGAGAGCCAGACACTTCTTGTTCATCGTGCCTTTACTCTTCACCTCTTTGCCGAGCACGAAATCTTCGATCTGGTCATAATCCAGATTCGGCTGGTAGCGTAAACGCATTTTCCAGACCCGATTATTCACCCGGTCCAACTCGCTCATCAAAGCAGGGATACGCTCCGGATCGAGCTTGTAGTTAAAGGCGTGCCAGCTTCGTTCGCCCTTGTGCTCGCTCGCCGGAAGGAAGTCGAACTTCTGGTCAAAGTAATCGTCCATTCCCTGCGTGCATTCGTCCGAGATGTACCACGGGAAGCAGACCATGACCATATCTACACCGACGTCCTCCAGAAATTCCAGCAGATCGTAAAGCTTGTCGGTCATAGCATCGTTAACGACGGTATGGATCGTAATTTTGCCCCTGAATCGGTTTTCCTTGCGCAGCTGGACTAGCATCCGAATAGCATCTATCGCCTTGTTGAATACCCCTTTGCCGCGAAGCGCATCATTCTCTTCTTCGAATCCATCAAGTGCAATGAGCAGCTCCAGATTGTCGGAGATTCTCAGCAAGGCGTCCAGCTTTCGCTCGATCAGCATCGCGTTCGTGCAGATCGTCGTCTCGCGAGGATGGGCTTCAAGTAAATCGGCCAAACGGTCGAAATGGCTGTATACGAGCGGCTCGCCGCCCCAGATATAGAGTCTCGACTTGGCTGGTTCCGTCTCAAGGATCAGCTTCTCCAGCAGCCCGTAGTCGAGCTGTTCCCGCTGCTGCTCCGGTGTCATAAAGTGATGGTATCCGGTGTCGTTCCATTGATAGCAATGCTTGCAGCGCAAGTTGCATTGGTTCGTGAGTTTAATCCCGACCGACTCTGGCAACGGTGTCGCGTAACCCGCTATTTTCTCCATGTTCCGCTTTGTTTCCACCGTATTCTTGATAGTACGTTTCAATATTTGCAAATCCTTTGGGGAACGTTTAATCTCTGATTTCGGATTCATATCAACACCACCCTTCTTAAACCTATTAGGTCATTCACATGAATCAATAGATATAATACCTTGAACAAGCCGTACAAATCGGAAGCATATTTTTTTTCATATACGCGCGATAATCTTTGTACTTGTCACTACTCCAGATATCCAGCAAACTCTCTTCGTTCACGTTGCCAAAGGTCAGATCATAGAAGGCATGGCAGGGCGAAACGTCGCCCCTTGCCGTAATCTCCGCATAAACCCATGGAAGGGAGCACCGATTCCGTTTATCAGCCATCTGATGGAATTGCCCCGAGAAATAGTTGCTCAAATTTTGTTCATCTATCGTCTTCGGATAGGTGATCACATGGATGCTGTTTTTCAAGCAATACGCTTTAACATTATTGAGCTGTCTCGTCAATTCCGGAATATCGATCTGGCTGAACGAACTGGTGTCACGCCACACCATCCCCTTGGCATAAGGAGCTTCATGCACGTCGAATTTGTCACTAAGAACCTCCACATATTGGGCATACTGCTCTTCCGTTGCATAGAGTTGCACTTCCATGCTGATATGGTCCAACATTGACAAGTCGATATGCTTAAAGAAAAATTCCTCAACGTACATATAGTTCAAGGGCGTAATGATAAAGGATACACCCATTTTCGGAAATTGCTTGCCCTTGCTTTCCCGAAGCTCATAAAGCTTCTCGATCCCCTTGATTACTTTCTTGAATACGCCTTTGCCTCTCTGCTTATCGTTGATTTCCTCAGGGCCGTCGAGCGACATCCAGATCTTATTTGGAGCAGTCTCGACAAGCATCTCGGCATGCTGCTCAAGCAATGTGCCGTTCGTGGGGAAGTCCGCTTTACTTCCATAGTGATTGATCATGGCGAGAATGTCGCTCAGCCAAGGGTACATCAGCGGCTCGCCGCCGAAGAAATCGTAATACGGCTTGCCCGGGCTGCACTCGACGATGATCTTTTTAATGAGATCCGGATCCAGATGCGCTAACGTTTTTTTGCTTTTGTAGGGACCTTCGAGTCCCCACTCATAGCACATCTTGCATCGTAAATTACACTCCTCCAACAGCTGCATGACGATCCATCTCGGATAGCTTGTCTTTGTCTTATCTTGGACGACACTCAATTTGTTTACGCTCATCGCATAACCCCTTCTGCCATTGAAATCTTACCCCTTCGTTAACGCGACTCTCGCACAATAATGATCCACATAATTCGTCCGTTCTCCGGGTCTGTTCATGATCGCTTGATGCATCTCCCTAAGGACCTCTACGGAAAAATCCATCTCCCGCCACTTCTCGTAGCGTATTCCGAACCCCAGTGATTCCCACAATTCCAAATTGCTAAGCTCGTGACTTCCGAACGGCTCCAGCAGAATAAGAGGGGTTTCGGATGCAAGCGAGTCGATTAATGTGCCCGCTCCCGGCTTGGCCACGATAGCCATCGCCTCCGAAGCGATATCGAATAACCAATGATGATCAACCTCAGCGGCGTATGACTTCGTGTCTTCTCCCGTTATTTCGATGTATGGCGGAAACTCGTGCAGGCCGTTCGCACTCTTCACCCATGCACACCATTCCGGATCATTCATCCAATATCGGTGATCGGGATCGGGCTTCGCTTCCTTCCAATCGTAAGCTACGATATCAAGCCCATAGTTATGGCCGACAAGCTCTGGAATTGTACTTTGATAAGTGCCCATCCCCCAGCCGCCACCATGAACAACAAGCCGCCGCTTCCTTGAGTCGAAGGGCAGTGCCGTACGATGAAGAACTGGGATTTCGCATCGAATCTCCATCTTGTCAGTGTCATAGAGACAAGCATTGTAATAATACTCGTCATAGCGAGAATGAAACTTCTTCAAGCTCTTCCAAGACGGGGCCAGATCTGAATCGACGTAGAGCAGGTCTACATGAATTTGATTCGGCAGCATCTTCTCCCTATACAAATCCAGAATATAGATCCAGTGTCCGGATAACGATATGAATTCGTACCGGTCTTCCGCTTTCCACGCCTCCAGCAATAGCTCGACCTGGGCATAATCAATGCTGTTGCGTATATCCATCGGCATTCGGGCCGATAAATTGGCAAGTGCGAAATTATTGTGGTAAGCCTTTCTGCTGTCTACAATATGATCCATCTTGTCTTGCTCCAAATAGCTTTCGAACACGAGCACTTCCGTCGCGATATCCCTTTTCTCGAAATCACTTGCAGCTAACAGACCGGGAATATAGAAACCCAGACCGAAACCCGAGCATAGAATCGTCACTTTCCGCTTACCCATAAAATTTCTTCCTCCATTCATGGCTTCAAGCGCTTCGGACTGCATCAGCGGGCGATCTTGAAGGATAACGACGACAGCACCTCCTTAACCTTAGCGGTCAATCGTTCGTTATCCCATTCCCCCTGGATCAACGAATAATATAATCTGCCTTTCACCTGCTTATTCCGGATCCCCTTGCACTCGCTGACGACTTTGTTAATAAGGAGCGTATTCGCGCTTAACGGTAAAATACCGAATCCTCGATCAGGCTTATATAGAACACCCTCGCGGTCCAGCGATTCAAGCAATTGATCGAATGATACATCGCATGCAAACTGTAAAGTCGCATGCGTCATGCTCCCTGCCGTGTCGTGCTTCTTCAGGTAGCGGTCAACGTAATGCTTGATCAGACTCATCGATCTTCTTGCATTCACCTCAACAATCGGAACGATGCGGCCGTCCGTCAACAGCATAGAATCGACGCATACGTCGCCGTGATAACCCGACCGATACAGCTCGCGGGCCGCCCGTTTCATTACATCAAAATACTTCGCTTCCTGCAGCATATGAAGCAACCTATCGTCTGCTGTATAGGAGCCTTGGTAAGCGAAATTGTGATTGACCAACTGCTGCACTGAGATATGTCGGTAAGTACCGTCCGAATCGATGTGGAATTGGCAAGAAAAATCCAATTCCTTGCGGAGGAACGGCTCAATAATAAACCGAACCATTTTTCCCTTGCTGCACTGATCGGCGACATAGGATGTGACTCGCTGCAAAATCGCTTCCGACTCGATCAGCAAATTCCCTTTCCCGGATACCCCAAACTCATCTTTGATCAGGAAGGGTCCTTGATTCAGCAAAGTCAAGCCGCTTGCCAGCAGCTCTTCGGGAGAATAGACCGTCTGGCTGTCACACCGAAGATCAAGGCGACGGTTCAATTCGGTTGAATACAGCTTCGAATTGACAGTCTGAACCGTTTCGATAGCTGGAAAATCCTGTTCCAGCCCGTAACGCGTTGCAGTACGATCCGCCCCCGGAATGACGGCAAAGGGCGACAACCGGGCGCCGTCCAGCAAGTAGAGATCCATGTCACCCATTCGATCGGCTGATGTGAGCAGGTCGAATATATTGGCGGTTCTGCCTACGCTTCCTACATCAGGACTCTCGAGATCGGTTGAATTGGAAAGAAATTTAAATCCGATCTCATGCAAATACTCTTTATGGCAAACGTTCATTCGATAGCGAGTAATGAGCTTATCCTGCGCCTCGCAAAATGGGAAGAGCAGCTCATCCATGGCCATCACGATATTCTCCATTTCAGGATCGTGAAACGACGGCAGTTTGGCTAGATTAGGGTCGCGCCAGAAGCGTTCCGCGTCAAATGTCCCGATAATGAGCTCGAACTTGCGTCTATCGTTCATACAGGCGCTGTTTTCTGCAGCTCCGAGATATAATTGCAGAAGGTCGTTACCGACTCCATAAGATTGAAGTCGAATTGTTCAAAATCGATTTCAATACCGAAACGCTCTTCCACCTGTAGTACAAAAGTAATTAGCTGTAAAGAGTCCAATCCCCCGTCTTCCATGATGTTCGAATGCTCGTTCAAACTGTTTACCAGTTGGGCGTCTTCCTTGATTTCGCATATCATCGCTATGATCTGTTCTTGCATAGGTACCTCCCGTTTAATGGATTATTGACCCTGGTAATAATGGATCGTTCTAGCGAGTGCATCATGCAAACTGATCGCCGGTTCCCAGTCCATAATCGTCCTTGAAATGGTAATATCCGGCTTCCTTCTCCTTGGATCGTCTTCCGGCAGCGGGAGAAACTCTAACTGCGCGTTGGACTTCATTAGCTCCTTCAATATTTGGGCGACTTCAAGTATGGTGACTTCCTCCGGATTCCCCAAATTGATTGGCTGTTCATACGTGGTGCCCAGCAGTCTCACAATCCCTTCCAGCAAATCGTCGATATACTGAAAGCTCCTCGTCTGTCTGCCGTCGCCATAAATCGTAAGGTTTTGCTTGGACATGATTTCATTAATGAAATTGGTAATCACGCGTCCGTCATGTAAATCCATCTTCGGACCGAATGTATTGAAGATCCGAATGACCCTTACCGGTATACCGTATTTCCTGTTCATCCAGTAGGTGATCGCCTCTGCATACCGCTTCGCTTCGTTGTAGCAGCTTCTTGCTCCAACCGAATTCACGTTGCCATAGTAGCTTTCCGGCTGAGGGTGAACAGTGGGGTTACCGTAAATCTCGCTTGTTGAAGCCAAGAAGAACGCAGCCTGCTTTTCTTTGGCCAGATACAGCAGATGCATCGTCCCTTCGCTGTTGACCCTCATCGTTTCGATCGGATAGGACAGATATTTGGGCGGACTGGCAGGACTGGCAAAATGCATCACCCAATCGACAGGGCCTTCAATTGCGAGCGGATAAATGACGTCATGCTCGATAAACTTGAAATTTGGCGACCGTAAGAGATTGTCTATGTTTACAGTAGACCCGGTCAGAAAATTATCGACGCCGATAACGGTATGGCCTTCCCGCAGCAGCCTCTCGGCGAGGTTGGAACCGATGAAGCCTGCGACTCCTGTTAATACAATGAATATTATGATCCTCCCCCTTGCTTAAGGACTGTGAAACCACTATTAATTCAATCGAAACAGGCTTGGTTCTATGCATGAGTCACAAGATGTTGGGTTAAATACTAGGAGAGATTCTTGAGGTGAGTGGATCCGTTGTGGTTGTGCCGGAAAAAGCGCTTGAAGCAATGCGGATCGTTGAAAGACAAGAAGGCAATAGGCTGTCAGCAAACGTTTGTTTTAATACAAGAGCAACGGTTTGGCTTACTCAACACGCTGTCTCCCAACGATTATAATCCCGGCATCACTCCTTCCATAAATATGCCCGGATCACCACGGGCTTCGCGCTAAGGCTTCTATTCGGGTGCAAGAAGAGATATCCACAACTGACATCATCTGCTCCCTCAACATTACTGAATAGCTACCTTCTTCAGCCATCGTTCAAGGAATATGGATTCTTCATTTTCTATATTCGTAATCAGCGTTTGTAAACTTTCGGAAATACTCGTATCCTTTGTCAAATTATATTTAATCGCTAGATTCACAAGGATTTTTGCTTTAAGTTCAATAGCTGTGAATTCATCTATATGCTCTTGATTTAATTCAATTAAATGCTGATTATCGTACAAGTACTTGAATCTTAGCGTCATTATCTTCTTATGATCATAAAGTAAATGAAAGGGTCTTATATCAAACATAACCTTATGTTCCAATGTCTCTTTCGCATAATTTAATAGAGTTGTGTATATTTGCATGCCGAAGTCAAGATTATCCTTGTCACCCCCGTAGTTGAACATATCCCAATACTCCGGCGTTTGCTTAGTGAAATAATTTCTTATCGAATTCACTAGGGTATCTGCACTGAATTTATCCTGATTTTGATCATTGAATGTATACAGATAAACCATTTCTCTAAGGTAATCATGATTGGTTGTTAGATGATTTGTGTCGAACGCAAGATTGAAATCAGTAAATGATATCTCAGCCTGACTATACACCCCGTTCTTAAAAAAATCGGAAACATACAACATCTCTCTATCCAAATCATAGCCGTAAACAAATATGTCATGATGCAATTGAAGTTTATTGTAGCGATCGCTTAGGGGCACGTAGAAATAATTGATCATGGTGTGGACATAGTTATTAGCATTAATATTTTCTACAATAAAATGAATAACAGAGTCCCATTTAGTTGTTACAGTATCTCTATGTATCTTTTGAGTAGTAATCCATTTGCACGCATCCGAAGGCCGCAGCTCATAAGTCAGAGGGAAATAAAAATCTCCCCAATGATGTTTATAATCTTTGTTAATAAATAATTGAATATAATTGCTAAATATCCATGGGTGTGCGCACTCGTAATGGGTAAGTATGGACAAGAGATGAGCATGTTGCGTATAGGTTGTAATCATCGGATAACTGACCGGCAATATTTTTCTGCCTAACGTTTGAGTTGAATTCTTCAACCTTTCGTTCACCCCTCGTTATCTGGTTAAATAGCTTAAGGATTTCGAATCAGTATATCTCATTTAGCAATAAGCGCTTCGTGCTTGCCCTGTCCAGTTTTCCTGTTTTTGTTTTTGGAATGTTATCGATAATCCTCCATTGTCTAGGCACTTTATACGTTGACAAATGCAAGTTGCAATGTCGTGTCAGTGCCTCTATATCGATCAGGCATTCATTAAAAACTTTCAGAAATGCGATAGGCACTTCGCCTAACAGATCATCGTGTACACCAACAACCATGACCTCCTCCACTTCTTTCAAGCCGTACAAAAATTCCTCGATTTCTTCCGGATAGATATTGATACCGCCGGATATAATGATATTCTTCTTTCGGCCTGTGAGTATAAGACACCCTGATTCATTCCAATATCCCAAATCTCCTGTCTTTAACCAACCCTCAACAATGGTAGCGTTCGTTAACTCCGGGTTTTTGTAATAACCGAGCATCACATTCGGGCCCTTGACCCAAATTTCTCCGATAGCCGCTCCTTCAACCTCATTCTCTTCTTCGTCAACAAGACGAATAGAAACGTCATTTATGGGTGATCCACAGGATAGGCAGTGCTCTCCCCGTTCCATCATGGTCACCCGCGGAGAAGCTTCGGTCAATCCATAGGTTTGAATAATGTCCGCGTGAGGAAATACAGTCTGAAGATGGTCTACTAATTTCGCGGGAATCGCCGCACCGCTAATTACAATAAATTCAATGGAATCAAAGGCACTCCAGTTCTTTGTCTGATGGAAATCGGAAACAAAGTGCATCAATTGCGTAGGCACCGCTGAGAATGCCGTGACCGCCTTATTCTGAAACAGTTTAAACGCGGTGCGCGGCAGAAAGGGCAAGCTGATAAGTTTAATTCGGGTTCCATATAACATACAAGAAATCAATTGCGTGACAATCGTAGAACTGAAATGAACGGGCATCGTTACAAGAAACGAATCTTGTTCTGTATACCCCACCTTTCCGCCATGTGCCAACGCATTCGTTAATACATTCCAATGGGATAACATAACGATTTTAGATTTTCCGGTTGTGCCCGATGTAGGAAGGAGAATCGCACATTGATTGGGATCGGACTGATTGGTTAACGAGATCGATTCGAACGAAGGCATTGGTTCTTGCGATAAATCCTGAGCGGTAACCCAAGGTATGTCGCAATTTAAATGCGCTGGCTGTGCAGATTTGCTGATAACCAATTTGGCGTCACTGGCAATTAAAATATTTTCAATTTCAGTATTGGACGCCGAATAAGGAACCGGTACTAACACATAACCGCAGAATTGAATGCCCAGCGCCGCAAAAATGAACAAGGGCTCATTATTTGTGTATAATGCAAGATGGCTTCCGGACTCAAGCTCAAAATTCTTGTGGATATATAGAGCAATCAAATAAGCTTCTGTCATCACCTCTGCGTAAGTCCATTGCTGCTTTAGATCTTCAAGGATAATATGATCTTGGCGATCAGAGGCCTCCAGAAATAGACGCTGAATGATAGTCATCATAGCGTTTTCACAGTCAAATAATTAAGGATTAATCCAGCCGTGGAGAACTTCTCAAATAACAGATCTTCATCAGGGATCGAGATGTTAAACTTCGATTCCATTAGAACAATAAGCTTGATGAAGCCTACTGAATCGATCCCTTGGTCCAACAAACGGGTATCGTGGCCTTCCGGATACTCGATGTCCAGCTCAGCAAAAATTTCATCTCTCAAGATAGATTCTATTGATTTAGACATCATATTCCCCCGTTAGATAATCTTTAGAAAGGCTGATTAAAGAGGATAGTATACGTGATGAGCAAGTGAAAGTGATTTTGAAGAAGAATAAGTTCATAAATATAGACAAGGTGAATTTGCACTGAAAGAGTTGTTTGCAGAGATGCTGCAATTCATGTTGGAGGTGGAATATGACACGGTGCAGGACATAAAAAGCTTGACGCGAAGAGTACAACGACGGAAATACTTGAGGGTTCCCTCGTCAACATCGCAAAGCCTAAAAAAAAGCATTTTCCCAAGCAATGAAGCGTTGCTGAAAATGCTCTACAAAACTACGATGAATGTCACTCGTAAATGGACAGAGTGTATATAAAACTGGGAGTAAGTCCCCAATCAACTCTCCATTTTCTTCCTCGACGGGATCGAACTATACTGCGTAAAGTTTTTCTTGGTAGCGTTTACACTAGTAGATTTACAGCACCAAGCGCCCGATATATTTAATATAATTACAAATATACCAATTGTCAACAGTTTTGAAAAAGCCCGTTGATGCCCTCTGGAATTCCATTCGTCATCTGGTTGTTTCTCTCATTTGCGATTGTTTCAAAATGTGTATGGTAAAGGGAAAATATAGTTAACGCAGCCATTCCAGTCATAAAGAATACGCCCAATACAATAAACATTGTCAGAATGCTTCATAACCACAATGTCGAAGTGTTTTCGTCTAGGGACTGTTAAGCTTACGAGGAAACAGACGAGCGGAGATATTGATAAGGAGAACGGCTCGACTTCAAACTGGAATCGCTCATGAACACGATACAGAACCACGTGTATCAGCGTCCAAAGCTGAGTTAATGAAGTTTTGCCTCGCTTTGACGTCCAATCGAAATCAGTTATAACTCTAGCACATGGGTAAACACGGTTTCCAGTAACCTCTTTCATCCGTTCGGAAAGAAAGAGGTTACTGGTACGAAAGTCTGGCTGTTGGCCAGCGGCGAGCCACATGAAGATGATATTTTCACGAACCGCCCTACAAGGCTTCTCTACCCACATTTGGCTACAAGCGTGATGATAAGAAGCTTCTACTTGATGAGATCTATGCCCCTATAGTTCAAGAAATTTCACCTCTATCTGTATTAGGATTAGGGTGTGTACAAAATCAGTAATTACTTCATTATTACAGGTACAAAAAAAGACACGGAAGAACAACTCCGTGCCTATATAAAGCAATTATCCCGCTTCACCGAACTTCAAATTGAAGGTCAACAAGTCTTTAAGCAGGCACTTCAAAGACTTATTCAAAAAATTGAAGTTATTAGAGACGGTTCAATCAAAGCCATACATTACATATTTCCCGTCCTCAATCCATAAGGAAGTTGGAACAACGAGAGGCGTAGGAATTAATCCTGCCCCTTCCATTTTAGCATCGCCACCGATTCCACATGCACCGTATGCGGGAACATATCCACCGGCGTTACCTCCACGGTGCGATAGCCGCCATCTTCCAACACACGAAGATCACGTGCCAGCGTACTCGGATTACAACTCACGTAAACCACGCGTTCCGGCTTCATCTCCAGGATCGTTTCCAGCAAACGTGGATCACAGCCCTTCCGCGGCGGATCAACAACGATCACATCTGCTTCGATGCCTTGTTCTTTCCAGCGTGGAATAACGTCCTCTGAGGCACCAACTTCGAACTTCACATTACGCATCTCGTTCAAGAGCGCATTGCTGCGAGCATCCTCAATTGCTTCGGGCACGATCTCAACACCATACACCTGATCCGCATGTTGCGCGAGGAAAAGAGAAATCGTACCGATGCCGCAATAGGCATCAATTACCGTCTCTTTGCCGCTCAGTCCAGCGTACTCTACCGTTTTGCCATACAGTACTTCCGTTTGCACCGGATTCACCTGATAGAACGAACGTGCCGAGATGGCAAACTGCACATCACCGATATAATCATAGATTACATCACGGCCCCACAGGACGCGGGTTTCATCGCCAAAGATGACGTTGGTCTGTTTTTTGTTCACGTTCTGGCAGATGCTCGCCACATGCGGAATGGCTTCACGGATACTGCCAATCCATTCGTCTTTGTACGGAATGTCTCGACCATTCGTAACCAGAACAAGCATCATCTCGCCTGTACGGAACGCTTTCTTGACGACAACGTGACGCAGCAATCCGCGACCTGTCTCTTCGTTATAGGCGCTAATTCCAAAATGACTGCCAATCTCCTTCACCTTCGCGACCACTTCGTCATTGTGTTCATGCTGAATGAGGCAGCTCTCCATATCGATGATCCGGTGACTTCCTTTAGCGTAAAAACCACCTACCAGACCACCCTCGGCAGCTCCAATTGGCACCTGTGCCTTGTTCCGATATCGCCACGGCTCGTCCATACCCATCGTAGGCAGTACGCGAATCGCGTGTTCTGTATCTTCTTCGTTCATGACACCTTCGAGACGAAAACGAATACGATTACTTCCAATCATTTGCGCTTCAGAAGATGCTTGTCCAGGTTCAGTTGTCTGATTCGCATCATCTTCCAACCGTTCCACCAACTTAGCCTCATCAACTGAGGCGTCATCTTGCGCGTTGGATGCCAACGTCTCCGCATCCTCCACCATCACGTTCAACTTGCCAATCCGCTGCAAATTATCGACCACCAACTGGCGTTTCCACGCAAGCTGTCCGGCATAGCTCATATGCTGGATTTGGCAGCCGCCGCACTGATCATAGATCGGGCATGGCGCGGATACTCGATCTGAACTTGCTTTCACGATCTCCAGCAATTTGGCGTAGCCGTACTGCTTCTTGGTTTTCATCACGCGCACACGCACGGTTTCACCTTGAAGCGCACCCTGCACAAAGAGCGTGTATCCATTCGCACGACCTACACCCTCACCGTCATGGTTCATGCCAATGATGTCGATGACGGTCTCTTCATTTTTGGTAACGGGCAGTCCTTCGATTGGTGCAGATTCACGCGCTCTCCCTTTTGGACGAACGGCAGAAAGAGATGCGCCTTGTGGCCGCACCTCTTTTCCCTGCTGACGTGTAGATGGACGAGATGATTGACTTGGCTGACGGGACGCTGAAGCGTTCCCTTGCCCCTGAGAGGCAGCCGAATTCCGGCGGTTTTTTCCACGACCGCTGCGGTTCGTATTAGACAACGTACATTCACTTCTTTCTTCTTATATGGTATCACATCAAAAAATAACGTTCCGAATTTCTAATGAACTTCAGAAACGTTATATCATCCTCGGATGGTGTTTTCCGACCTTTTTCGGTCATTTTCTCCAAACTAACGACACTGAGATTCGTTAGATTCGCAGCTTCGGCAATTTCGCCACATTAAGGTTTTCTGAGTTCGTTAGCCGCCAGTCGGCACTCGACCAAACTGTTACATTCAGCACGATGTACCACATCGCAGTACCATCGAACTAGACCAGCACTCTTAACCTTCACTGTTCATTATTCACCGTTCAATGTTCACGTTCACTCAATCACCACAATATGCCCTGTATCAGCTCAAAGCATGGTGACCACATGAGATTATACGCGATCCCACTGCACACAGCAACTGGAAAATGCACTTCCATCTCGCCTTACGGCAGAGCTGAATCCAACTCTCCTCACCACTTGTGCGATGCTATACAACAACCACTGCGGCATTGACGCTTTCCGCAAGCGACCACATTCTCCGCCAAGTGCCAAGTTTAACGATACAACATCAGATGATGACGCAAATTCGTAAACGTAGCTGGCAGCGTGCCGCCCAACTCTCCATCGAGGTTCAACTGCACATAGCCCGGCGACGTAACTTCCATATGACTCGTCTGGAAATGAACCACTTTCTTGTCGTTCAGATGCTCCCCACGCAGCGCGAGCGTTACGAGGCGAATCATATCAGCCAGATTACATTTGCGGACACCGATCACATCGAACAGACCATCATCAATGGTTGCTCCTGGAGCCAACTTCTCAAAACCCCCGACCGAATTGGTATTGGCGATGAGGAATAACATGAATTCATCATGGATCTCTTCCTGACCGTCGGCACGAATAATCAGCTCCTGTGGAGACAGGCTCGCCATTTTCTCAATACCCTTCATATAATAGGCCAGTTGCCCAATCATCGTTTTCAGACGACTCGGTACTTCATAGGTCAGTTCAGTCAATGATCCGCCACCGGCAATGTTGATAAAATATTTATCATTTGCTTTGCCCAGATCGAGCGGACGAAGTTGCTGGTTAATGACCAGATCCACGTAATCTTCCCACTGTCTCGGAATGCCCAGTGCACGCGCAAAATCATTCGTTGTTCCCAAAGGAAACACACCCAGCGGAGGACGGTTCTCCCGCTCAGCCATACCGTTAATCACTTCATACAACGTGCCATCGCCACCAGCAGCAATAATCATGTCATAACCGCGCTCAATCGCAATTTCAGCTTCCCGGGTTGCGTCACCTTCACCCGTTGTTGCGTGACATGAAGCTTCAATACCACCTTGATCCAAACGCTGCAAAATATCAGCCAGACGTTTCTTCATTTCTTCCCGGCCTGAGGTCGGATTATATATTAAGCGAGCTTTTTTCATCTCATACGCCACCTATTCCACATTATCCATGAGTCTAAACGACCTCATATTCTTACGTTGCATCAGTCCACAAAAGGGCATATTTTTTACACAATAATGAACTTGCGTTAATATTGCTCTAATCTTTCGTCTTACCTATATCTATGCATCAGGAATTCCGTCTCATTCCAAAGCCTTTAACTCCTATCATATCATCAAATGTAAAGATGTCCTAGCCTGTAATCCATAAGTATATTTTTTCATATAGGTACCTACTAATCCATCCATTACCCAATAAACCTCACGCACCGATCCTGAATCTTCTCCACTACCTTTTATGTAAAATAGTCTCATTAATCAACCATTCTGCCCGCTTGAACAGGAATTAGTCTTCGATTTCGATGATCTTCATATGATTATGACATAGATATGCTACAAATTTACAAATCTTAAGATGAAAAGATAAATAACATAAACCTTTTTCCAATATAGTTTTAGTGCACCCTCAACTTAGCACCACATCATACCCTTGAAGGAGAAGTGTAAATGAAAAAAATCGTGTTAATGCTCCTGGTCTTTCTTATGGCATGTATTCCTTGGGTCACCGTTGTTGAAGCAGCAGAAATTAATCATGATCAGGTTGTCGGATTTCAGGAAATCTCCCCAGTCACCGTAATGCAACAAGCAGCCAAGCGTTTTCAGCCATTTCTAAAAGTCTATCATGGTTGTGTACCTTTTCCCGCAGTGGATCAACAGGGCAATACCAGCGCTGGCTTGAATACATCCGGGTCATCGAATGGGAACTGTAGCTCAAACACAGGGCAGATCTACTCCCGCTCCGCATGGCACAATGGGGTGTGGGCTATCATGTATTCGTGGTATTTCCCCAAAGACTCCCCTTCCTCTGGACTCGGCCATCGTCATGATTGGGAAGGAATCGTCGTGTGGGTCGATAATCCGGCAGCTCCCAATTCCAAAATCCTCTCTATCGCATATTCCGGTCACGGCCAGTTTACAAAAGTTACACCGAGCAATAACAATACACAAGGTAACCATCCGTTGATTTCCTATAATAGTACCTGGCCGCTGAACCATGAGCTCGGCGTTACTAATGCTGTTGGCGGAACTCAGCCTTTAATCGGATGGGACGATCTGACTTCTGCGGCACGAAATGCACTCAACACGACAAACTTCGGTAGCGCCAACGTGCCTTTCAACGATAACAATTTCACCAACAATCTGAACAAAGCCTGGTTTAGATAAAAAAAGAAAATCCCCTTCGTGTGAACAATTCACTTGAGGGGGATTTCATTATAATGCGATCGTATCCCGATCGCCATATAGGTCCAGCTAAAAGCTTGCCGCAAGAAAGCTCCTCGGAACATGACTCGTCTTTATCCTTACTCGAAGAATAAGTTATTCTGTCATCGTATCGCTCATCAGCCAACCTCAAAATCCGATTTTTCTGCCTGCACGCAGCTGTTTGTACCAGAAATAAACGGTACAGCCTACACAATAACCCAGCAGTGCCGCGCTTGCAGCTGCGAGAAGCATGACGGAGAATGCATAACCTGCAGCTACCCAGCCAAGCGAGAACGAGATGAGTGCCAGAGACAGGAAGAGCACAGCCAGAATATTGTTGAATCGCTGCAGCTCCACCGCCTGCGTCTCTGTACCTTTACCAGTCAACACAGCTTTCCCAATCTGCACAAACAGATTAAGCTTGCCACTGGAAGCCAGACCAACCACCTGAATGCTCCAGAGCGCTCCCAGAACTACAATTGGATTGAACACAAACGAGAGTAAAACAAACAATACAATACCGACCTGATTTGCTTTCACATAACGCATGGGCACTTCCCGCATCTGTATATCTCCTTATCCCCATTTTATTAGTTGGTTTTATTGTAGTCGGTATTGGGTTAATGAGCAACACTTCATTTAAGGATAGTAAAATCTCTTTTCAGCACGTCCCAATGGGGAGTCGGGATGCCTGTTGTCTTTTTCCAATCGGTAAATGCATTATTTAACGCCTCAATCTCTCCAAAAGAACCCGCAACCAGCTTATGAACCGGAAGCATGCTATAGATCTTCAACAGAAGGTACAACATCCGTTGATGCTTGCGGATCATTTTAGCCTGAATCTCCGGTATAATCGTTATGCCCATAGCCTCAAGTACGCTAAAGCCTTCATCCATCGCCCCAATCATATGTTGGATTTGCTTTCTATTCCCGTCCAACTTGATCAACTCACGCTCCTCATTAAAACTCACCGCATTAAGCATCAGAATGGGGATGATATGGCTTTTCAGCCAGGCATCAATATCGCTCAGAACATTTAACTTGTATTTCACATGTTGGAAAGCTTGGTCCAGCAAAGGTTTAAAGCCTATCTCTCCGTCCAGACTGCCGATTACCATTTGTCCGCTGCCTCCACCGACCGATAACATGCGGTCCTTTTCCCGCTTCCCTGCACTCACATGAAATCCAAACGCGACCTGTTTTGCTACCCTGCTGTTTTCCTCCAAAAAGTTTTGCATGCTTCGTGCATCTGCGTTGTTTCCCACAATCACAATATTGCTGCTCTGATTGTCTGCCAGAATAGGTAACACTGAAGGAAAATCGTTATACTTCATGACAACAAAAATCAGATCATATTGGTCATCCACTTCCAACGTTCTGGCTACCCGAACCTGATCAACTGTCGTTTTGAATTGAAAAAAATGCCGGATGACGAGTCCATCCTTCTCCAGCTCCTCTGCCCGCTTCCCTCTGGCCAGAATGGTGACTTCATTGCCGCCGCGCACCAGAACATGCGCCAGTTGACTGCCCAAAACCCCCGCACCATACACTAATATCTTCATTGGTTATCCCTCAATTTCATAGTTTATAAATAATCGTTGTTTTATCAACATTTGTTGATAAAATAAGAGTAACAAAGCACCTACTGTGCTTCAATCGTTAAAATATCCGTTTTTGTTGAATAATCAACGAATGATTCCTTATTGTTGAAAACCATCATAGGAGGGGCCATGGACAGACGAGTACTCAAGACACGAAAGGCAATAATTGAAGCTTTTGTGGGGTTACTGGAGGAACAGGATTTTGAGCAAATTACGATAAACGATATTGCTGATCGGGCTAATGTAAACCGAGGAACCATCTATTTGCATTACGCTGACAAGTTCGACCTGTTGGATCAATGCATTGAGACCTATTTGCAGCGGTTGTTGGATGCCTGTATGATCGAAAGCTCTACTACAACACCCGTTACGGCCAAGGATGCGCTGCTCAGAACTTTCCGTTATCTGGAACAGCATGCCTCTACCTATACTACACTTCTAACCAAAAAAGGTATTCCGGCATTCCGTAGTAAGTTGATGACATTGTTGGTCCAGGGAGTACAGGATCAAATGGATGCTTGTGGAATCCAGGAAGGTATGAAAAAAGAGATTACCATACAGTTTCTTGCTTCCGCTGCAGTCGGTATCCTGGAGTGGTGGATTATGAATTCCATGCCTTATCCGGCCGAGGAGATCGTTGACCAATTAATAAGTTTACTGGAGCTACATCTGCAATTGCACGCACCCATTAATGGATAGCCCAATCTCTTTCAAGTGATCTACAACAAACAAAAACCACGTCCTTCGACGTGGTTTGATTGTTTATGAAGCTATGGAGTTCAAATCAATTGATGCGACATCACTGCGAGCGATGTGATCACACACCTAGGCCAAAGCGATCACTTCAAGAAGAAGCTTTAACTTCATTACATCTCTCCAGCAAAATCTGGATCTGGCGCTCCAGCCACTGCCCAAGCAATGGATGTGGCAACAGTGTCTCACCGCTGTACACATAGTTCAGTTCTTGCAACCGACCCGGGATAACGTTCCTCGTGAAATAACCGGCACTCAAAAACAGCGGCGCCACAATGACTCGGTTCCCCCGCTCTTCGCTCCAATACTTCACTTTGTCGTACACACTCTCCGGATTCAGCAATGCATAATCCGTATGGGCTACATCACTAACTTCCTGCACACGCTCTGCAAGGGAAGAAATTCCGGCTTCCCAACGCTCGCGAAAACCATCATGAATACTCCCATGGCCAACCAGCAGAATCGTTTCTTCCTCCGGTTGCTGCGACAGTACTCGGACTTTGTCCCACACCATCACGGCAATATTCGGATCGTTATCCACCGGATAACCGAAGTGAACCCGAGCCTTCACATCGAACGGTTCCAGATCCGTTTCGCGATCAGGTGTTTCCTTTGCACCAATGGCATATTCAATTTCATCCACATGTGTACTGCCGGACGAAACAAATAGAGGTACGACCAGAATATCGGTTACGCCTTGTGCTTCCAGTCGGTCGATACCGTCCTGGATCAGGCGTCCTTCCACAAGTTCAAGAAAACCGGCTTCAACCGGTAATGGAACAGGCAGATTCAACCGGGAGATCGCGTCATCGACGGATTCCACCCAGGTCTGCTCCTGTGAACCGTGACTGATGATGAGTACACCCGGCTTCTTCATGTTAGCGTCCCAGGCGTTCCAGCGTCATTTTATAACCATCATTACCGTAATTCAGGCAGCGTTTCACACGTGAAATTGTAGCTGTACTCGCACCTGTCTCTGCTTCAATCTGGTTATACGTATTGCCTTTACCCAACATACGAGCCACTTCCAGCCGCTGGGACATGGATTGGATCTCGTTAACTGTGCAGAGGTCATCAAAGAAAACATAACACTCTTCAATATCTTTTAGCGTCAAAATAGCCTCGAATAGTTGTTCAATGCTTTTATCATTTAGCTTTTTCAGCTGCATTTCATCATCATCCCCTAGCGGTTACTGTGTACCTACATTGTACTCACCCTGAGTTGGTATTTCAAGCGTTACCGATTTCACGCACTACAGAATAAAAATACATGTTACCGCTTACAAAAGGTACTATTGTCCTCCCCTCGCGTACATCGGGCGAAATTTCCGCGCTTTTTCCCAGTTTTCACCTGTATATATCCGATTACTTATGTAGGATTTCAATCCTTCTAAATGTGACAATTTTGTGTCTAAACTGCATTTTACTCTTCGTGAACCTGCCATCTTACATGCGCCCAAATCCGCAAATATCCCGTTTTCCGGGATACCCGCCTACGCCGTCTCTCCGCGAATGACATACAGTATAACAAAAGGGAGTTCCACAAGGGTCTATGATGTACATCTGTCATGCAACTCATGGAACGCAATTCCGAAATCCAACATAGAAGGAACGTGATCGTTCATGCCACAGCATTATTATCACCGCCAGCCAGCACCAGGGCAGCGTCCGTCTTCTCATGCTCATCGGCAGGCACATACTTCTGCCTATATGCCGCCCGGTGTGGTTCCGCGGTCTTTGAATGAAACCCAGATCCAACCGATGTATCCTGGAGTAGAGCCCCATTACCCGAGCTTCGGTGAAGTCGAAGCTTCTGCAGTCGTACCCTATGGGCAAGGTGTGGCTGGCGGGAACTTTTATGGAGGTGCAGCTCAGGTTCTTCCCCCAGCTCCGGTACCGGCGCCTGCTACTGGCAGTTCCGGCTTTTCATTAGCCAACATCGGTGAGTTAAAAGGAATGATCGACCGCTTCGGCGGCATTGATGGAATCATGACTGGAATAGGCAAAATGCAAAAGGTCGTTGGTGGTATCCAGCAGATGGCTCCGATGATGAAGCTTGTTATGGGCATTCTGCCTTTTGGAAAAGGAAAAACGGATAGCAGCGCGGCCGATGCAGACTATGAAGAATATAAGCCGTCCCGCAAACGCAAAAACAAACGTCGGAACAAAGCAACGAATGTTCCACGTCGCCGTAATACGACTCCAACCCGTCGCAAATCCAATTCCACGAAGCGCCGTCCCAAAAGTCGCAAAGGTTAAGAAAATTCAGGCACCCCCATACAGAAGGTGGGTGCCTTAACACCGTTCATCCGTATAGAAATAAATTTCAGGAACTCACGTTCTTATTTCTGTAATTTGAGGTATACTGGATAGTAACTAAAGGAGGCGGACCATGGAACTTATCAAAGACAAATACACTCCCGCATTAATCGATCGGACCGGCGAACATTTGCGTCAATTCTACCCGAAGCTGGATACACAGCAATTTCATGAATTGGTTTTCGCTGAAGGCTGGGAACAGTTGGAATTCAAAGCGCGCATTCGCAGAATCACATTGGCTTTGACCCAGGTACTGCCGGATAATTATGAGGAAGCATTACATATTTTCAAACAAGCCGCCCCGACGATGAGAGGCGTTGAATATCTATTTGTACCGGATTTTATCGAAGTGAACGGACTTGACCCAGAAGATTACGAGTTATCCATGAAGTATCTGACCCTCTTCACACCTTATTCTAGTTCGGAGTTCGCGGTACGCCCGTTTATTGAACATTATCCAATCCAAACGATGAAACATATGATGGCGTGGGCAGAGAGCAACAACGAGCATATCCGCAGACTTGCCAGTGAGGGCAGCCGGCCACGTTTGCCATGGGGTGCGAAACTCCAGAACTTTATCACTGATCCAACACCTGTACTTCCGATTCTGCATGCATTGAAACAGGACGAGTCCCTCTATGTTCGCAAAAGTGTCGCCAATCATCTGAATGACATCTCCAAGGACCACCCTGAACTGGTTATGGATCTGGCCACGACCTGGTACGGACAACATGTACACACAGACTGGATTGTCCGGCATGCCAGCAGGTCATTACTGAAGAAAGGACATAGCACAGCACTAAGTCTTTTTGGTTATAACGAGCAGGATTCGATTCACATTGAGCAGCTTCAGCTTGTCCAGGATACGATTAGCATTGGCGAGGATCTTCATTTTTCGTTTGATGTCGTTAATGAGAGCGGCGAGTCCCAGATGCTGCGAATTGAATATGAGATGGGTTATATGAAGGCAAACGGCAAGCAGGCCCCCAAACGGTTCAAATGCTCCGATAAAATGTACCCGACAGGCAGAACCAAGGTAGCCACCAAACAATCCTTCAAAGTCATCACAACGAGAAAATATTATGCCGGTCTGCATACGCTTACCATTCTTGTGAATGGCAAAGAAGCAGCTACAACTTCTTTTGTTCTTGAAATGGAGTAAAAGGAAGTCATCATAAGTTATACACAGTTTGTTGAAGCAGAATAGTTATTCACATGTGGATACATTTTTTCAAAACTTCTAATAGAAGAATCAGAAAGGCCACCTGGCAAACATCATCTCCCGACATTTATTACTGCCCGAGATCATGGCCCAGTGGCCTTCTTCATATGTAGTTCAAACTGCAATTCCCCTTACCCACCCTCACCGCTATCCAAAGACCTGCATATGGTCGTAACAATTAGAAAGATACACGATACATCCATGCTGCGCATTCTTGTAACAATATTGGGCTAAATGATGATATGGGTTAGACATGGCCCAGCGTCTACCAGGTTTCCAACTTCCCGTTGGTGGGTTATGCTCGCTTCATTTGGATAGGGTTACCGACGCAGTTTTATTCCTCGATTAAGTCTATGGTCCAGTTCTTCTCCTGAATTTTAAAATCCAGTTCCCGGTAGGATTTCGAAAGGCTATCCACTTTATGTTGAATATCTGCTATGTTCACGGTTCGCTCATACTTCACTTCAGAACGACTGTACCGATCCTGGCGAATGGACGCATTCTGCAAAACTTCGTTAAACGATGCTCTTTCTTGCATGATTCCATCCCGCTCTGCAAGGGCATCAGCAAGCGTAACTCCAGCTGTGAAGTCAGTCTGTGCATTGGTCTTATTAATTTTCTTAACCAATACCGTCAGGCTCCGGATCGTATTCTCCAGGTCAATCATAAGCAACTGTGGGTCCTCTGCTGGCTGTTCACCTTCCTGAACTTTAACTACGCGTTCCAGACGTTGCTTGAGCTGAGCTATCTTCTTCTGCTCATCTGCACGCAGTACAAGAGCCTCTGCCAATCTCATCGTATCCCATCCTTCCACAATGATATGTATGGATAATTCATCCAGAATCTATTCACATATCGTTATATTTTACCTGTGGATACACGTTATTACAAGTTTATGTTACTAACATCTGATTACACTGGTTCTCACTTAAACCAGCCCCGTTTTACAAACCAGGCCACCATGCTTCCGCCAAGCACAAACATCAACAGCAGCACCGCACCATACCCAAACTTCCATTGAAGCTCAGGCATATAGGCAAAGTTCATGCCATAAATACCCGCGATCAGTGTGAGCGGCATAAATACAGTCGTAATCACCGTGAGTGTCTTCATGATCTGATTCATCCGGTTGGAGTTCAGGGAAATATAACTATCGCGCAGGTCAGCGGTCATCTCCCGATCGGCTTCAATCATATCCGTCAGCTTCAATAAATGGTCATAGATATCGGTAAAATAAGCCGTATGTTCGCCTGTTCGCTGTACGTGCTGGGAATTGACCACCCGATAGAGCAGATCCCGCATCGGTACTACCGTTCGTCTGAGCTTCAGCAATCGAGTCCGCAGATCAAACACCTGGTTCATCAAGTCTTCAACTGACTCCTGTCCACCCCGGTTCTCCAGTTCAGCCAGTTCATCCTCAATCGCAAATAGAGACGGAAAATAATGATCGACCAGCTTGTCCATCACCGTATAGGCTGCTGCCACCGGACCTCGCGCCCAGATGGTTCGTTCATGTGCATGGTGCAACAAGCGCTCCCACGCTTCATCCACTTCCTCCAATACACCATGATGAAAAGACACTAGGAAGTTTGATCCGAGAAACAAGTCAACCTCCTCGGCTTCCAGTGTGGACGGGTTCAGTGCATGCAGCACAAGAAACTGCAGATTATCATAATAATCGAGCTTTGGCCGCTGCAACACATGCAGACAGTCCTCAATAGCTAAAGGGTGAAAATGAAAATATGTATCCAGCAAACGGCTTTCCTCTTCCGTTGGCTGGTTAAAATCGGCCCATACCCAGGCGTAATCGTTCAGATCCAGCTGTGTAAGTGGTACGTTAACGGAGACTTGATGTTCTCGTGTAATGGCGAGTGTACGAATCATAAATTAGACCACGTCCTTGTCCTGTATCTTTACGTCATTGTACAACTTTAACCATAGGTACGTCTCCCACGTGTCCAAAATATCCACAGACGCATTCAAACTCGACAACAAAAAAAGCCAACCCTGTTGGCTTCTCTCATTTCCCTATCCACAGTTCCCTGTATCCACAGGAATATCTTCTTTTGGTTTATCATTCCACGGATGGCTATCCACATATCCAGCCTGTCCACACGTTCATGCACAGGCGTCTCTTGATTTTGGTTGTATAATTGTCCACATATCCCGATATTCACACAGTTATGAACAGATGGTCTGGTAACCCCGAATTCGTTCGGGATAACTTCTCTTTTTAGAAAATAATCCAGTAGAGCAATCCTGCCAGTCCCGCAGTAATCGGAATCGTAATGAACCACGTAATAATGATACGTCCAGCAAGTCCCCATTTCACCGCAGAGAAACGTTTCGCGGAACCCACACCCAGAATAGCTGAGGTGATCGCGTGCGTTGTACTAACTGGAAGGTGAAGCAACGTTGCTGTGAAAATAACGGAAGCAGCTGAAATATCCGCAGCAAAACCATTAATCGGTTCAATTTTAAAGATTTTGGTACCCATCGTTTTGATGATTTTCCAACCACCGATGGACGTACCCAGAGCCATCGCTGTTGCCGCTGAAATTTTAACCCACAGCGGAACATCCAGATTATCCTGCACACCTGCTGCAACCAGAGCAAAGGTAATAATACCCATCGCTTTCTGTGCATCATTCGTACCATGCGTGAATGCTTGCAGTGCTGCCGTGAAAATCTGTACCGTACGGAAACCTTTGTTCACGTTATGCGGACTGCGTTTGGCGAAAATATATTTGAGAATCGTCATGACCACATAACCGATGGCAAACGCGATCAGAGGTGATAATAGCAAACCTCCAACGATATCAATGAATCCGCTCCATTTCACTTTATCAGATCCTGCGCCAACGAGCACGGCACCTGCAAGGGCTCCAATAAGTGCATGTGATGAGGAAGACGGAATACCAAACCACCATGTAACCAGGTTCCAGATAATCGCTGATATCAAGGTGACTATGACGACCTCTATCCCGTTATCCAGCGTGGTGGGGTCGGTCACACTCCCCCCAATCGTCTTCGCAACACCTGTGAACATCATCGCACCGACAAAGTTCATCACCGCTGCCATAAGAATAGCTCGACGCGGCGTCAGTGCTCGAGTTGAGACCGAAGTCGCAATGGCATTGGCCGTGTCGTGAAAACCGTTGATGAAGTCAAACGCCAGTGCAAGGAAGACGACTATACCCAATACCCAAATCGTTGTTTCCATTATTCTCTGGCTCCTTAAGAATTACGCATAATGATGGATTCAAGCACGTTCGCCACGTCTTCACAAGCATCCGTTGTTGTCTCAAGACGTTCGTAAATTTCCTTACGCTTGATCAGTTCAATCGGATCAGACACGGTAGCGAAGAGATGTTTGATACACATGCGCAGCACTTCGTCGCCTTGGTTTTCCAGATCATTCAAACGAATGGTATACTCACGGATCGCGAGCAATTTTTTCTGGGACAGCAGATGGATCGCCTTCTGAATTTCGTAAGCCGATTGGCGCAAAATTTCAGCAAACTGTATGACGAACTCATCATCTGGATCTGTCAGTTGGTACATATAGAAACGGGAAGCCGTTGCTTCGAGTCCGTCCAATACGTCATCAAGTGTTGTTGTCAGCTCCATAATATCATCGCGTTCGATCGGCGTGATAAATGTTTTGTTGAGTTCTGTAATGATCGTATGCACGTAATCATCACATTTCGACTCGTACTTCTTCATTTCATTAGCAAAAAGAGTCACATCCTGAAGGTTGGAAACATGCTGGGAGAAATAATCTGCCGCTTGAACAACCGTATCTGCCATATTCTCCAGTGTCTCAAAAAATATATCCTTCTTCTTCTTAAGCTTCATAGCTCTATCCCCTTTACGAGAAAAATTGCCGACAACCGATGAAACATGAAATGACAACCTTTGATATCTTATCATATTTGTTTCATGGTTTGTACAAAAGGTGTGATCCTTTTTTATATTCTTATCACATTAATCTGAAATGAATCTTAATTATTTGGAATAATGGTAAATTCAAGTCAAGATTTTACACTGCGTTTACAATTCGACATCAAAATTCAAAATCGACACGATTCTACTTTTCACGCTAAGGACAAATATAATGCCTTTTCGACAACAAAATGAATACATGTTTCATTGTTTTCTTTCATTACATCCTTTTATTGCTGCGCAGCCAGCTTCACATGACTGGAAAATTCCGGTTGATTGGGAACAATGCTGATAAAGGTTTTACCCGGTACAAGAGCAACTTCACTGCCACCTTGAACAAACCGTATAATATCCCCCTGCTTCTTCACCCACTGCCCACGAATCATCTTGCCCTTTTGAAACAGCATGGCTTCCCCGCCCTGTTCCAAATTAACGGACAACCGACCTACATTATCGAGCACCTTGTGATCTGCACCTGCCACAATGATGTTTGCTGCACCAAGTTGAGTCCCATTATCCAGATCCTGATCTGCCTTGCCATTCACCATTCTCATATATCGTCCGCTAACTTCATCATAATCATACGTCACCCGGTAACTATCCAATAAATAATGGATATCGAATTGCTTCACTGCCTCTCCTGCGGATGTCGCGCCTTCTTCGTTATAATTGTATACCGGCGACTTGAAATCATGGCTGTAACCCTTGATGTCTGACCCTTCTCTCAGCTTGTCCGCTGAAGTATACAGATTATGTGGGGCTTTACGATCCGAGGAACGCCAGAAGTAAGGTCCACCATTCGAGATTTCATCCATATGCTGTTTCTGCTGCCTTTGCAAAATGGAATACGCCTCCGGGCTGCCTCCGGCGTGAACAAGTACCCCATCATAACTCTCGCCGAGCTCAATTAGATATGGACGTATACTGCGAACGGGTCCAACCGTCTCAGCACCGCCTCCACTCTGGAAGATGGCTATGAAACGGGTAATGCCTCCCTCAGCGAGAACTTCAAGAATGATATCGGCTGAACTTAGACCCGATTGGGGCCGAGCTGCGGGTGCATTATTAATCATTACGGCGAGTGGTCGACGCGTAATCGCTTCATCTACAGGCAGACCCGTCAGAGGTGCTGTATAGAGAGACGTGTTGGTTTCCTCCACGTGTTCTTCTTGTACAGGTGCAGGTGTCGGTTCTGGCTGAACTGGCATCTGCGCCACCTCCTGGTTTTGGCAGGCAACAAGACTTAATGAGAGAATAAACAGAGATGCAGCCGATGCTGCTTTGTTCCATTTAAAAAGCTTCAATATAGGACCTCCTGAACGATATGGCCTGGTTCTAAGTTGTGATATATGTCTCATGTGGGCAACCATTTCACGTATTTCTTTCCATTTAATCACACCCCATCCGATTTGTCTGCGCCTAGAAGGCCTTGATACAGCTTGAAATTCACATTTGAAACAGCGATTTGCAAGAAAAATATGTCCTAAATGTGAACTTCTCAAACCTTACTTAAAATTTGAACTAGATTGTGATTTTAATCACAAACAAAACAACTTTTGAACTATACAATAAAGACATCAAAGGTGATCACTTAGAAAAACAAAAACAACACACACTAGATTCCATGAAGGAGTGGTTCATATGTTCAGCACAAACCAATGGCTTAGAGAAAACAAAGTAGCAATGTGGATTTTGACAGTACTTCGGGTGTATATCGGTTATGATTGGATGACTCACGGATGGAGCAAATTGACTGGCGGATTCCAAGCTGGCGGGTTCTTGGCCGGTGCGGTAGAAAAAGCAACAGGTGATCATCCAGCAGTTCAAGCATGGTGGGCAACGTTCCTTGAGAAATTCGCAGTACCAAACGCAGGACTGTTCGACTTCGTTATCCCATTGGGTGAATTCCTTGTAGGTTTGGGTCTCATCCTCGGTTGCTTCACTACACTAGCAGCACTGATGGCTATGGTCATGAACTTCGCGTTCCTCTTCTCGGGAACAGTAAGCACGAATGCTCAACTGGTTGTAATGGAAATCTTCCTTGTCGTTGCTGGTGCAAATGCAGGTAAAATCGGTCTGGATCACTGGGTACTGCCTTACCTTCGCGGATTGTTCACTCGTAACAACAAAGGAAATCTTCCTAAAGACACACCAACGATTAGCCCTACTCAAAAAACAGCTTAAGCAATCATTCATAGAATTCTCGGCCCTGCTCCCAATCCCCCTGGAGAGCAGGGCTTTTTACTTTTCAAAATCAGCCTGAATGCCTGACTGACTTGCCCATCCACAGAAAATCGTATTATGATGAAATAAAGTTGAACTTCAAAGGAGTACACGATATGCCGACCCAGCGACGTCTCGAGACCGATGCGGACTTCCAGGAAGCCATGAATATGAAGTATAAGGTTCGAGTTTTTAAAGATAATCACCAGATTGACTCCGGTGGCATCATTATCCGTTTTGACAGCAACACCGTAGTAGTACAATCCAGTGTCAGTGAGCTCGCTTATCATTCGCGTACAGACTGTGAATTGTTCGAAATCCGCAAATAAAGATCTATTGCATGAATAAGTCCTCGTATTGAAAAAAGGTTACTGTAGCCCTTCAAGGGTGTACAGTAACCTTCTTTTGTTTATATATTGTAATTGTATGCATTAATACACGTTATCCGTACGAAACTGGCATCAAGCACCATAATCAGGCTGTTGTCTGTTCCAAGTTACACGCCGTCTCCAAACTGCCAGCAGTTTAAACTGAGCGTTCCATAAGGGTAAGACTGGAATAGACGCTTCGCTGATCGGGACATATCCGCTGTACCCATGGCGTAGAACAAAGGTGCAATGTGTTCTGTACCATACGACGGAACCGCCGTACGTGCATGAGGGGCTTTTTTCTCATATTGAAACAGTTCTCTTGTGTTCCACTGCTGCAAGCGCTCCCCAATCCAGTTATCAAATTCAACCGCCCACTCTTGCGGTTCATCCGTATTGCCCAGC
Organism: Paenibacillus sp. BGI2013; assembly: GCF_002843485.1. NCBI lineage: Bacteria > Bacillati > Bacillota > Bacilli > Caryophanales > Paenibacillaceae > Paenibacillus > Paenibacillus sp. BGI2013. Next base: position 44,651 of record NZ_PJFA01000012.1, on the reverse strand, counting down.
AATCGCAAATTGTGAACCGTTCCACCGCTGCCAATGATTAACACATCATCATGACGTAGCTGTTCCAGCATTCGGCCAATATCATACTGTTCCTGCGGCGTACGCAGCGAGTCTACAGATACAGCAATCACAGGTATGTTAGCCTCGGGATACATATGGAGCAACGGTACCCATACGCCATGATCCAGCCCTCGGCCTCGAATCGGCTGATGTGCCAGATTGCTGCGGGTGAACAAAGCACATATCTCGTTCGCTAAATCTGGCTGCCCAGATGCAGGGTATTCCATCGTATACATCGTAGAAGGAAATCCGTAAAAATCATGCAAGGTCTGATGTGTATCATCCATCGTCACGGACGGCTTAGGACAATCCCAATGCGCCGTAAATACGACAATGGCTTTCGGAGCCGGCAGCCTGTCTCCAAGCTGGTTCAAGAAGTGAGTGTAGTCATTGCTCTCCACCGCCAGAGCGGGAGAACCATGCGCAATGAAAAGTGCGGGTAATGTCATTGCTGCCAACCTCCAGACACGGATAGAATGCTTACTCCTCTATTTTACCCTTAAGAAGGCGCTTTTCCAAGCTGACATCCCCAAACAGTTGTAATCCTGCCACTTATATCATCCAGTGCTGCCAATCCTGCTCGATCTTCTGACGTTCCCCAAGCCACTCTCTGGTACACGTAATTAGCTGTTCCCGCTCTTTACCTGAAGAGAAGGTGTGATCGCCCTGGAAGATGATCTCCTTGTCACAGCGGCCCTCTTGGCGCATCCAGAATACCTTTTGATACAGGAATGCGTAGTCTACAGGAATAATCTCATCTGACGTGCCATGTACGACGAGTACATCTCCGCTAAACTTAACTGCTTCCTGGAATGGCTGTTGTTCAGCAAGAGACTCGAAGAACGCCGGTGTGAATTTGTATCCGAGATAATCAGCCGCACCCAGTTTCACGCCTTCATCATATACTTCCCGTCCCGTAATCTTCACGATATCATTGAATGGATAACCCACGGAGGACCACATAACCAGGTTTTTGACACGTTTGTCACGTACAGCAGTTAGTAATGCAACGGCACCACCCAGACTATGACCAATCAGCGTAACACGCGTAGGATCTACATCACTGCAATTCACCGCGTAGTCCAGCACCGAACGGGTCTGCAGCACCATGGACTCCAGTCCCTCCGCTCCGTACTCCCCACTGCTCTCTCCGCAACCGATATAATCGAAACGCAGGACCAGATAACCGTCTTCAGCCAGCTCCCGTGCAGTCTTTACAAACAAACGATCCACGCCGATCCGGCTACCAACGAAGCCGTGGCAGATGACCGCCAGAGGGACTCGCTGCTGACTCTTCTCCTCCTTGATATCTTTCACAACCGGATAATGAATCGTGGCTGTTAATTCTTCCTGTCCATGACGGATACTGATCTGACGTTCCATACCGATTTCCCCTTTCCACGCTTAGCCTGTTGAGCTTTATTTATTAAATATATATAATCCGATAAGTTTAGTGTGTATTAAGATGTTATTCATATATTATCATCCCGTAACCTTCAAGTCAACGTAAGTAAAAACCTTTCTACGTCGACTACCAATCTACATTTTATCGGATAATAAGCACAAAAAAATGAGCCACGCTGATGACAGCTGGCCCGGATATCATTTGGAATTCAAATCAAGTGTTACAGGATCGTTATTCGTAGCTTCTACGGAACATCTCGTGGGTCTCCACCCGTCCATTCCACTCATGCTCATGACCCGAATCACTATTGTCCCAGAAACTTCTTCCCTTCAAATTGCCATCTGTCAGTTCTTCTGCATACTCCGTATCCTCCAGGTTCTCTTCAAAGGATACAACCTCGTCCACGACTCCACGGGAGTTGCTGTTCAGTAGCAGCTTCCGCGTCAATTCTGTTTGTTTATCCATAACAAGCACACTCCAATCTTGGATTTCTGTTGGAAATGCTACTATTGTGATGGAATCGGCTGCTCTTTATGCATACTTCACACAATCGTTAGATCTGTGAGGCGTGAGGGTATTTTTTCACATGAACGGGGGAAAATAAACGAACAAACATAGGCAGCATATGCCTCGGAATCCTTCTGCCGAAAGGAATGAATTCATGGAACATCTACTGGAATGGATTCAACATCACGGTAAACTGGTACTGTTATGCACCTGTGTTATACTGGCCTGTGTATGGATATGGGTCCACCATGAGCAGCTTTTTTATAAGGAATGACTTTGCGAAACGAGAGCCCTTCCCGTATACTAAAATACCGTCAGGGTCTTCAGTCCATTGGAAGATCAGAACGTGTGTAGACAGGGGGAGCAATCATTGGGGATTTCCTATAAGAAGCTTAAAGAAATACAGAATCGGCAAATAACTGAGATGAGTCGAATGACACCTGAACATGTGAAATTGTATGACGAGATCAGCACAATTGCGCGTCATGCGCCAGCGGACGAGAGAACACAGGAAGAGTGGATACTCTCCGCAGGAAAAGCAATCGTACAGGCTCAGCGGGATAACAAACCCGCTCGCGAGTTATACGGACCTGATCTGGAACAAGACATCCATACACAGCTCGGGATTACAAATACAGCACCGGAGAAGACGGCTGTCGTTGAGATGGGTAAATCCAGCCCAACCCGTGATACTAGTTCAACAGCTTCATCGAAAAAGAATGCCAACGCTGTAGAACCACAGCCAACTGAGAATCCAGAGCCTGTGAAACGGACACCAAAGTGGTATGTCATGATCGCTTGGGCGGCTTTGTCTTTTGTCATGTTGATTCAAGGATGTGTGGGATTGTTCGTGGGTTGGACTGGCGGAGATACGGAGCCGTTCCAACACATCAGTCTGTTCTCTCTGATCGTTGCGGCAGTTGGCGGTATTGCATTGGTGGAGATGCTTCGCCGTCTTGCTGAGCGACCAGACGATGAAGGAGCGGACAAGAACACCGTACCTAAGGTTAACCTTAAGGGAATCATCATTTACATCGTCATCGTGGTCCTTGTGCTCTTTGTAGGGTATCCACTGCGTGATAAACTTCCGGTATTTGCACTGGCTCCATGGGTGAGTGCAGTGATCGGAGTTGTGGGACTTGCAACGGTAAGGCCTTTATTTGGACAAAAGAAAACTGCATAACACGTATATAAGCGATTAAGGGGCCTTGAGGGTCCCTTTTTCATGTTCTGACGAATTTAAACCCTTCTGATATTAGGTACACGTGACATGGGCACGGGAACGCTCACGAATTCGTGAGGTCTTTTTCCATTTGGAGCTGGTTCCGATGTTTGATTTCTTTGCCCGGTGTCTCTCCAAACTCCCGCTTGAACATCCGGATAAAATAGTTCACTTCCATCCCTACGGTCTCTGCCGCCTCTCGTACACTTGCTCGTGGATGCTTGTCCATCCAGTCCGAAGCCTTCTGCAAACGTAATCGTTGCATATATTGATGTCCTGTCACGCCATAATGCTGGTGAAATAGTCGGTTGAGATGCTGCACCGAATAACCCACTGCGTCAGCGATGTGCTTCAATAACAGGTCATCCTGATAGTGCGTATGCATCAATGCTACTGCTCGGATGAGTGCATCCTTGCTCGGATCGGGCTCCCGATTAGAGTGTTTTACAGTGCCATCCTGTGCCCTGGATGTTCCAATACCTCCTATGCCGACATCAGATGGTATTTTCGATTGTGCTAAATCCAAAATGAGCTGGTAGATCAGGGTTGATGTGTCCCACATCTCCGTTGCTCCTTGATCCAACGCGTGCCAGAGATTGGTCATGCGTGACCAGATGATTTCAAAACCGGGGATATGGCAAGGCTCGTTCTGAAGCAAACCCGTGGATTGTAATACCGATCCAGCCGATGCACCGCCAATACCGATATAACCCAGTTCCCCTTTGGATTTGGAATGAGGCACATACTCATGCGCAACCTCGGGTTCCACGATGAATAACTGCCCTGCTCCTATCATCCATGTCCCTTTTCCCGTTATCTTGAACTGCCCTTCACCACCGCGTGACAAAAACAACTGATACACCGGAAATCCATCCGGTCTATGCAGAACTTTTTCTTCCTGCGTGCCCACACAATACAGGTACAGTGGCAACCGGGAATCCGGCAGGCCCATCAAACGAAACGCAAGCATTCCATCATTCCTTTCGGCTCATAGGCTCCTACATAAGGTGAACTAAAGATATTTACACTGTCCGTTTCATGTAAATATTTAGTTCAATCTATATGGCCAACTTCCCTTTATTATCCATTATTTGTTCCCGATGTAACAATGGTCTTAGGAACCTTTTTGACAACAAGATTTTCAAAAAGCGAGTCTGAAATTCACGCCAGACGATTGTCGTTCATACATAATGAAAACACCCTTTCCGGATGGAAAGGGTGTTCGAGTTTGTTTCAGTGTAAATTTTTACATTCAGCCCTGTGGAGGTGTTTACCCCTCACTTGAGGCTGGTGGATTGGTAATAGACGTCTGCTCCTGTGTAGGCGTAGGCTGAGCTTTTTCAAGCTTGAATGTATCCGATGGGCCTGAAAGTGTATGTTTATTCGTTGTTGTATTTGCAGCAACTGAAAGAATATACACCTTATACTCGCCTCCTTCCACCAGATTGGCTCCAGTTGAATCTATAGCTGATTTCGTTAAAGTAACTTCAACCGCTGCAGGATTTCCAATTGGGTAGCTAGTGTTAGAGCTTGCTGTAGTAATATCCAAATTATCTGTTCCTTTAACAATAAAGATTCGGTATGCAGAAATCCCCGTTTCAGCAGTTGGTTTAGTAAAGGTAAGCTTATAACTCGCTTCGGTTACAGTACTTGTATTTTGAAGGCCTGTAATAGTAGCAGTTTGAACCACATTTGCTTGTGTAAAGATATTAAACTCATTGGAAGCAAGGGACAGATTGGAAGCACGTGATGTACTGTCCGAAACGGACAAGACAAACACTCTGTATTTCTGTCCAGCTACAAGGACACTACCATTAATATCTCGATGTCCACCGTTTAGCACTACCGGACTGCCTGCATTGTTTTTGTTAATTTCAATAAAAGAATTAATTCCAAGAGCAGAACTTGTATTGAATCCACTCACTTGGTTAGCAGGCACAATCAGGATACGATAATTGGAGATATTGGTCTCGTTAGTTGCCTTATTGAAGGTTATTGTTACATCCGAAGGCGTTCCAGACTGTCCTTGATCTTTAACGGTTGCATTCACATTACTCGCCACTGCTACAGCGGAATTTGAAGTCAGTGTCACTATACCAGAGGCTGACGATATTGCATTCACTAAAGACGTGTTATTATTAACAGCCATCACGTACACTCGATAGCCTACATCATTACGGATCAAGTCACCATCCACTGATCTCGAACCATTAGACAAAGTAATCGTCTGGTTGCTTCCAGTTCTACTTACATACGTATAATTCGAGCTATTCACTGTATTGGCTACGTTCAGATTGAAGCTGCCTGCATTTGCATTTTTCACTACAAACACCCGATAATGATTCACATTTGTCTCATCTGCGGATTTAGTGAACGTCACACGCAGATCACGTCCATCTCCAGTATCCCCAATATCAGTTGCAACCACATTGCTCGGAGCTGTTACAGCCGCGTTTGCCGACAATGTAATCTGGGAAGAGTAACCAGACAAAGCATTTTGACTGGAGTTTCCGTTGTTGTTCACCGACAGAACGAATACCCGATAAGCAACATTATTGCTAATGGTATAACCATTGGTATCTACCGCATAGTTTGGAAGCGTAACGGACAGGTTACCACCCGTTTTGTTCACCTGCGTATAGTTGTTTGACGCATTAGCTGCGCTTAGTGTGAAGCTGCCCACATTAGCGGAACGAACTACATATACTCGGTAGGCAGAGATTCTGGATTCATCCGCAGCTTTGTTGAAAGAAACCCGCAGATCACGCCCATCACCGTAGTCACTAATATCCGCAACAGACAGGTTGCTAATAACTCCCGCGTTACCGGTCGTTGTCAGTCTCAGAGCTGTGGAGGAAGCTGACAGCGCATTGGTGTATCCATTTTGCTGGTTGCCCACCGCCATCACAAAGATGCGATAATCTTGCAGATTCGTTACGTTATAACCACTTGTGTCCTTCATGGATGAAGGCAAAGTCGTTGTAATGTTGTTGCCTGTTTTATTCACCGTATAGTACAGACTGGAGGACAGATTACTTGCCGTCGTCAGATTGAAGTTGCTGGCAACCGAGTTGCGTACCACAAAGACGCGATAATTCGCCACCTTGGACTCATCCGATGAACGATTAAAGCTCACCTGAATATCACGACCATCTCCATAATCCGAGTTATCTCTCACCTGCGTAATTACCGGAGATGTTGCTGTGTTCACGGACAGCGTAAGTGAAGATGATGCTGCGGACAGCTTGCTGTCTGTTGTTGTATTAGTGCTTACCGACAAGATGTAGACCACATACGCTGTGCCGCTTTTGATTAATTCGCCGGACGTATCCCGTGTCGAAGAAGTCAGCTGGCTTTTCACTGCGGTACTGTTTCCTTTGTATATGATCGTCGAGTTTGCACTGGACACTTTGTTCGCTGCAGCCAGATTGAACGCAGAAGAGTCCTTCGCTTTAACAACAAAAGCGCGATAATACGTAATGTTCGATGTCGTGCTCGGCTGCGTGAAGTTAATCTCCAGATCGCGGCCATCGCCATAGTCACTAATATCTGCGGCACGCAGACTTGTAACTGCCTGTACCGTGGATTTCACATTATTGAGCTTCAAGGCTTGGGAAGACCAGTTCAATGCATTTTTATAATTATTGCTGCTGTTACCAACAGTCAGTACATACAGGCGATACGTTTCATTGCTGTTAAGCAGATCCCCGTTTACGTCACGCGTCTGTGCATTAAGTGTCAGTTTCGGGTTGCTGCCATTTGGTGTAACAGATGTATAGTTCGCAGAAGGTACGGCAGTTGCTGAGGACTCCGTAAAGCTATTCACATCGCGAGTTTTCACCAGCATAATCCGGTAAGCAGATACCGCCTTCTCTGAAGTTGGACGTGTGAAGCTCACGGTCAAGTCACGACCATCTCCGTTACTTCCGGATACCGAACCATAGATGTTCCATGCAGCATATTGAGTCTCATCTACTGGAGGTGTTGCTGTTGTCTTGATATCTACACGCTGATTGCGTGAGTTCCAGAATACTTTTTCTCCAAAAGCTTCACTGACAAAACGAATTGGAACCATCGTGTTGCCCTTAATCGTGTTCGCAGGTACATCCAGCGATATCGCTTCCCCGTTGATGTATGCCGTTTTGGAACCAAGTGTCAAAGTAACTTCCTGATCGTCGCGCGTTGCAACAATCGTTTTGGTTCTGTTCGTGTACTGTACCTTCGCATCCAATCCTTCAAAAATCGACCGCAGCGGAACCAGTACGCGTCCACCTTTCATGACAGGTGCCTGAGCAGATGATAACTCTGCATCATTAATATATATACTGATCCTCGCGGCTGCATCCATAACCGACGTTGGAAGTGCGGACATCAGCATGGCTGATACAGCCAGCGCTGACATTACCTTCTTCACTTGTTTTCCTCCCGCTTTCCTCATATCCCATATCCCCATTCTCGCATTTAGTTAACATCGAAATAGATTCGCTGTTCTTTTCATGAATTCCTGTATTTACCTATGCACAACTAAGACGTTCCGATCGGCTCAAAAGTTTCCAGTTGTACAAAAATTATTTTCTCAGAAATCTTCCTCTATCTTCCACCCTCCAAAAGTTAAAAATAACAGAAGAATTTGTCACCATTCCGCAACCACATCCTGCACCAATTGGGTTAATGTATAGTGACTAGTGAACAACACCTATCATTTTCTCAACTACGGGAGGTTCATATCTATGACATCATCGTTCCAATCTGCCAAACGTAAAGGCATGCGCACCTTCATTACAGCCACCGCCATCCTCATGCTGCTCCAAATGGCTGTCGCTCCATTATCCGGAGTCCCTGCTGCCGCTTCTTCCAGTACAGATACCAAAGTCACAACTGCCGGTTCAACAACGATATATAAAACATTTCAGTCCATGCTCTACAAAAAGAACGGCTTGCCTGCCGCGGATACTTATCTCGAATCTCATATCAATCAAGTCACCACTTATCATGCAACTCTGATGGTCTTACAACTGGAGAATGCCCGCAACAAGGCGTTAACAGCCATGACGGACCGTCTACTGGTGCCTAATGTTCAAGACAAGATGATCAAAGCCTACAAGTGGAATGATAGCTTCACCCAACTGATGAGCCGCACCAACGACACCAGTCTGCGTGCGCTGCTCCAGCAGGCACGGGATAGCGGTTATCGCCTGGTTATGCTGGAAGGTTCCCTCTATCCGATCATGAATTATATGGCTTTTCAGAAATATATCTCGTACGTGAAACCAGACATCAAACAATACATTAATATTATGGCAGTTGAAACCAGCAACCTTGCCGCCGATGATGGTGCACTGGTCATTGGCTATCAGGAGATTCTCAATCGCGCTTTGAATCAGGAACGATTCCTGAACGAATATCCGAAGTCCAATCGGGTACAACAGGTGAAGAACCTGATGAATAACTATACCTTGTATACCTTTTATGGCCTGAATAATACGCCTTTATTTGACTATGAAACGAACAAAATGACAGCCAATGCCCAGAAAGGTTACAAAGCTGTCTTACAACGTAACTCATCCGAAGACAGTGCCTTCCTGGCCAAACTCGAAAAGTTCATGGACATCGTAACCGAAGCCAAATTCGAGAAAACCGCTGCTGTCGAGAAATGGCTAGAGCAGAATGTGCCGGTCAGCGACTACGCGAATTATTGAATTAATCTGCTCCCACGGTTAACACCCGGTTCAAATTCAGGCTAAATCCCAACAGATAACCACAACAAAAACCGCCACAGGATTCGCTCCTGTGGCGGTTTTCTTCATGCTTCTATCATCAGAACTGACTCAACCCGTCAGCTCACTGCACTATTGAATCGGTTTGACCATATGATTATACTCATGTCCTGCGATGACAATTACATCGTCTTTGACATATCCCTGCCGTTCGTACAGCATTAGCGCACGGCCGTTGTCCCGTTCTACAATCAGGGATACCTGCGAGTGACCCAGATCTCTGCCCTGCTGCTCAAAAGCAGCCATCAGTGCCCGGCCGATACCCTGCCCCTGATATGCTTCACTTACCGAGAGAGTATCCAGATAATACTCCCCCGGACGGGTCTCTTTGACCAATGCATACTTCTCATCCCGGCTTCGTCCAGGTCGATCCAGAATCAGCTGGTCCAGACGATCTGCTTCTCCGCCATCATAGGCCACCAGAATCCCCGCGATCAGCCCATCCTGCTCCATCACTGTCACATGACGATAGCTAATCCGGTTGTTTTCCTGTACATAGAACTCCTGCAAAATCTGCATCGCCTTCTCATGATCCGCCTCACCCGCAAGCGCGTATGCAATGTCTCCTATCGCCTGATACAGCAAAGGAACAACCTGATCAGCATCTTCTATGCGTGCAGGTCTGATCAGAGGAGATGTTTCGTGGTGATCTGACGGCATACTGAAATGTTTCATCAGATTAACATGTTGAACAGATTTAGATTTTTGTTCAGTTCGGTATAGGCGATACCTTTGCGGTTCATGCGTTCAATTAGCGGGTGGTAATCTTCCTTGTACATCAGCTCGATGCCCACCAAGGCAGGGCCATTTTCCTTATCATGCTTTTTCGTATATTCAAACCGGGTGATATCATCATTTTTCCCTAGAACTTCCTCCAGGAATTCACGTAAAGCTCCTGCACGCTGCGGGAAATTCACCATGAAATAATACTTCAGACCTTCATAGATCAGGGAACGTTCCTTGATCTCCTGCATCCGGTCGATATCGTTGTTCCCGCCACTAATAACACAGACCACCGTCTTGCCCACGATTTGCTCACGATATTGCTCAAGCGCCGCAACAGCCAAGGAACCGGCAGGCTCGACAACGATCGCATTTTCATTATATAGTTCCAGAATAGTTGTGCAGGCTTTGCCTTCCGACACTTTCACAATGTCATCAAGTATACTATTGCAGATATCAAAGGTGAGATCGCCAACACGTTTCACCGCTGCGCCATCCACGAATTTATCAATATCATCCAACGTCACAACCTGTTTGCGGAACATCGCCTCACTCATGGAAGCTGCCCCAAGTGGCTCAACTCCAATGATGCGTGTCTCTGGACTCACGGTCTTCATGTAGGTTCCCACGCCGGCTGCCAGCCCTCCGCCACCAATCGTCACGAATACATAGTCGGCATTCTCATCGAGACTTTCCATGATTTCCATCGCTACCGTACCATTACCTGCAATAATCTTCGGTTGATCAAAAGGATGGATGAACGTCATGCCCTGTTCGTCACATGCACGCATTGCTTCTGCGTATGCATCGTCATACGTATCCCCGATCAGCACCACTTCAACGTTGTTTCCACCAAAGCGACGCACCTGCTTCACCTTCTGGTTCGGCGTTGTACTCGGCATGAAGATTTTGCCGTTAATTCCAAGGGCATTACAGCTAAAAGCAACACCCTGAGCATGGTTGCCCGCACTTGCACAGACAATACCCTTCTCCATCTCGGCTGGTGTCAGACTGCGAATCATATTATAGGCGCCCCGAATTTTGAACGAACGCACCACTTGAAGGTCTTCCCTTTTCAGATACACATTACAGTTATATTTGGCCGACAATACAGCATCCCGCTGTAACGGCGTTCTTACAATGACCTCACGCAACACATGATGTGCGCGTACGATATCTTCCATGCCAACACTGGCACGACCGGGACTTGTGGTTCCCGTTGGTTCTTGTTCAACTGGTTTCATGTTGTCTCCACACTCCGCTTTTATGGTCTATATAAGTTGAACTAAAGTTTATTTACACTGACACTACAATGACAGAATAACCCTCCAATCGCTGTTATCCCCAGATTTTTTCGATTCCCTTTTCTCAAGGGAAAAATCCGGTGATAGCGTATGCTTCCGATGCAGCTTTCTTTCAGAAAGCTTTTAGGCGAACGCTTCGCTTTTTCAGGTTCTTTCTGTCCTCTCCGTTATCGTGTAAATCATTAATTCAACTTATCTAGCAATGTCGCGCACTGCTTTTCTTTGTATTGTATCACTTTTGTTCTGTTCTTGCGCCTGAGCTCTCATCATTTATCATTCGTAAAATCTCATCAATAATGACCTGAGGGTCTGTATACATAACCATATGTCCCGATTGATCGGCCCCAATCCATCTCGCATTGGATAGCTGGCTCACCGTCTGGCGATGCGCCGTGATGAGGGCAGGTCTGATTTTCCCCTCTCCCTTGCCCGGGTTCGTACCCGAGATCACGCTAACTTCCATATTACCCAGAGCCGGAGGATGTTCCAGGAGCCCTGCCATGTCATCCAGAAATGTTTTGCCTTCTGCAAGCATCGTGCTGGCTGCCCGTACAGTGAAATCCTCCTTGAGGTGATCCGCTGCCACATCGTCAGGCTGAACACTTCCAGCTTTGCTGCCAAGTATCTTATATAAGCCAGTCCGCGCCATGATTGGAATAATGAGTCCATTGATGGCAAAGCTCTTTCTAGTAAGCTTGGAAAAATACATTTCGCAATGCTCGTCTGATGGATCTACCAGAATAATGCCACGTAATCGAGATAGATGTGCAGCTGCCGCAGCCCGTACAATCGGACCGCCCCAGCTATGTCCAACCAGAATGAATGGGCCCGGGCCCAGAGCTGTCAGCAGTTCTCCAAGATCCCCTGCAATGCGTTCAAGGCTGCGGGGAGCCGAGTCGACATCACTTCGTCCCGCCCCTGCCCTGTCATACACAACTGCACGTGCATGCTCAGCAATGGCTGGTGCAACCAGTCCCCAGTTTGATCTGGAGGCGCCCATACCGGACTCAAATACAACCGTCAGTTCTCCTGTTCCCCTGGACATATAATGTAGTTTGCGACCATCGCGGGTCTGAACAAACGCACTTGAACCGAATGTATGTAAGCTAGGGTTAGGATTCATATTCCCCTCCTGATTACGTGCATAATCATCTATCACCGAATCTAATTGAAAATGATTATCAATTACTTCATTATAGATTAATCCATCCTTTACGACAACCATGTTGCTTCAGCAAGTTAGAGCAGTCCTGTCACCTCTGTCACGTTGCTAGAGTCATCCTCCCTCCCACCGTCCCGTTAACCCTCCTTTTTCCTTATGCAAAAAGAAAACCCGATCCATGATCGGATCGGGTAACTGTCCTAGCCACTATGCGGCTGGCCCTCATGCACATTCTTATGGCTTCGTGCGCAGTTCCTGCACGTATCGCATAATCGTAATCGCTTAATCCAAGGATGGACGAATACTCGGTTTAAGAGCACAGCCCCTTATCCCCTAATACCATGATCCTTGTTGTTCAGCTGCTCCAGAAGTTCATTCATCGCTTCTTCCGTCATGGCCCCACCGCTAAACGCAACTAGTGCTCGCAGCGGCATATATTTCATCATCGCATCCATCATATCTGCATGATCCCCGGCATCATCACCGCCGAACCCACTGGCTTCCTGGAATTGTTGCAAAGCCTGGTCCAGTAGCTGTTTATGGGCCGGATCACGCTGGATATCACCCAATGTACTATTACGCGTATAGGTTGGAAGGAATGTCGCTGTAGACTCTACGTTCACACGTGTGTGCACATGAATGTCCCGTGAGGAACTGCCTACCTGAATCTCGAACTCTCCGGTCTCCACATGCCAGTCCTTCATATCCACGTTGTAATAGGCGAATGAACGTTTGTTTAGTGCAAAGCTCACCACTTCGGATTCTCCAGGTTCCAGAGTCACTTTGGCAAAAGCTTTCAGTTCTTTGACCGGACGAATAACCGTGCTCTCTACGTCGCTGACATACAGCTGCACAATTTCCTTGCCTGCTCGGTCTCCGGTATTGGTAACCCGAACATGCACATTCACTTCATCCTGATCCGTCAGTTCTGTGCGATCTACCTTCAGATCAGCATATTCAAATGTCGTGTAACTCAGTCCATAGCCAAACGGGAACAGTGGCTCCAGCTCTTTTTTATCATAATAGCGATAACCAACAAAGATACCCTCCCGGTAATCGACACGATCCCCTTCACCAGGGAAATTCAAATAAGATGGATTGTGGCTGAGCTTGGCAGGGAACGTCTCCGCCAGTTTACCGGATGGATTTACCTCTCCATACAACAGATCAGCTATCGCTCCACCAACGGCCTGTCCACCAAGATAAGCTTCGAGCACGGCTTGTACTTGAGGTAGCCAAGGCATCTCCACTGGAGATCCGTTGCTCAGTACAACGACGACACGTGATTGAACCTTAGCAATCTCTTCGATTAACCGAATATGATTGTCAGGTAGACGCAGATGGGCACGATCATACCCTTCGGATTCATAACGATCCGGCAATCCAACGAACACCACGGCGGTATCCGCTGACTGTGCGGCCCGAACAGCCTCATGCATTAACGTTTCATCCACATCATCCGCTTCAATCCGATAACCCGGAGCATACGAGAAGGTTACACCTTCGCCAGCTACCTGCGTCATCTCTTCCACAATATCATCCACTTTGGTCGGATTAATGTGGGAACTGCCGCCGCCCTGGAAGCGAGGTTTACCCGCAAATGCCCCGATTAATGCCACTTCGCCTTCACGCCCAAGCGGCAGGATACTCACTTCATTTTTCAGCAAAACCATACTCTCGGCTGCCACCTTACGCGCAAGTTGGTGATGCTCTTCCTTGTTATATGTAGCCCCATCTTGCTTTTGATCAACAGCATTAAAGATCAGCTTGAGTAGACGTTCCACCGCCCGATCCAGCTTGTCCAGCGGCAATTGTCCGCTCTCTACGGCATCGATCACTTTACGCTCACCGATTCCACCGCTTGTTGGCATCTCCAGTTCCAGTCCTGCTGCAAGGGCGTCTGCACGTTCATTGACCGCACCCCAGTCTGATACTACAAGACCTTCGTGTCCCCATTCGTCTTTCAGGATATCCGTAAGCAACCATTCATTCTCACCTGCATACGTACCGTTCACCTTATTGTAAGAACACATCACCGTCCACGGCTGTCCATCCTTCACCGCACCTTCGAAGCTCGCCAGATAGATTTCATGCAGTGTCCGTTCATCCACCACCGCATCAATCGACATGCGCCGTTCTTCCTGATTATTAACTGCAAAGTGTTTGAGAGACGTACCCACACCCTGGCTCTGCACACCCTGAATATGACCGGTAGCCATCTGCGTAGATAACAACGGATCTTCGGAAAAGTATTCAAAATTACGTCCACCCAATGGGGAACGTTTAATATTTACACCCGGTCCAAGTAATACCGCTACATCCTCGGCCTGACATTCCTCTCCCAAAGCCACCCCGACCTGACGCGCCAGCTCCTTGTCCCATGAACTAGCCAATCCTGCCGCAGACGGGAAACAGGTTGCAGGCACACTCGACGTTAGTCCAAGATGATCCGCACTCCCATCCTGCTTGCGTAGTCCGTGAGGTCCGTCCGTCACCATGATGGATGGAATGCCAAGACGCTCCACCCCTTTCAGATGCCAAAAGTCCAGTCCCGAGCACATGCCCGCTTTTTCTTCCAGTGTCATCCGCTGTACCAGTTCCTTGATGTTACGTTCCACATTAACCCCTCCAGTTCATGATGTTGATACATAGCTATATCACTAAGCATACAAGGTTATCTACCACACATTCAAATGTTTACCCGATTAGTAACGGTTACATAACACCAGTCATTCCGATTATAGGTCTATATTACTGATAACTCAGACGACTAATACTTTAAGACTATTAAAATCATTGTCATACCATGTCTAAAGTAATATAATTACAATGAAATCATATATTTACTTTAGGAGGAAGAAATTGTGAAGAAAAAGTTTATTATTGCGTTATCTAGCTTTACACTTCTTGGAGGTATGGCTATCGGCGCCGGAGCTGCACCAATCTTGGAGAAAATCACGGCCAATCTGAATTGGGGAATCAATTACAACATTTCAGGTAAAGCATGGAGCCCAGTAGATCAAAATGGTAAGAAATTAGCTGCAATTACATATAACAGCACGACATACCTACCTGTTCGTTCAGTAGGCGAAGCACTTGGAGTAGCGGTAGATTATAACGGCAGTAGCCAAACTCTTATGCTTGGTGAGAAACTAGATAGGACACCTATAACATCTGAGAAAATTGTAACTGAATATAGTTCCTATGTTACGAAGGATAAACAATTCACTGTTCAACAAGGGAAAGATTATCTCTCTGGAGTTGTTATAAAGGAAATTAATAGTGCTGATAAAGGCTTCAATATTTCTACCGAAGGAAAATATCAAAAACTTGAAGTTTCTGTATTCCCAGTTGATGTAAAGACAGATATTAGTGTTAGAATTTTAGATGGAGATGTGTTGCTTAAAGAGATTATTATTGGTACATCTGATAAAATTCAAACTGCTTCATTCGACATTGGAGCAGCTAAAAAGCTGACTGTCGAAGCTGAAACTCTCAACATAACCGGTTCTGAAAGTTCTATTTTTGTTACTGGTAATCTAAATTAGAAATAAAATTTCAAATCTAGAAAAAAAACGTTACTCAAATGAGTAACGTTTTTTTCTTATAGAGACATTAAAATAATTTATCATTTGAATAGAGGATGTCTATCCACCCAATTTACGCCTGAGTCTTAAACCAAGCTGCCGCAGCTTCTGCCTCAGTACGAGTCAACTGATGACCCTGACGCTCCCAATGCGTGTTTACATCGGCACCTGCACCGCTCAGCAACGAAGCAAGTTCCTCCGTTTCACGTTTGGGTACAATCGGATCGTTCTCGCCCGCACCAATGAACACAGGCAGACCTTTCAGATCCGGCAGTTCGAGTCCGCGCAGCGGTACCATCGGGTGATGCAGAATTGCACCTTTGAATACATCTGCTTGATGGAAGATCAAGCTTGCCGCAATGTTGGCACCGTTAGAGTACCCCAGTGCATACACGCTGGACCGATCAAAACCGTATTCCACCGCAGCTGCATCGACAAAAGATCCCAGCTCTGCCGTACGAGCAATCAGATCTTCTTCATCAAAAATGCCTTCGGCCAGGCGGCGGAAGAAACGGGGCATCCCGTTCTCCGATACATTACCCCGCACCCCAAGTATGCCAGCTCCTGGTGCGATCATCTCCGCCAGACCGATCAGATCATTCTCGGTTCCGCCTGTGCCATGAAGCAACAGGATTGTTGGCGCATCCGGCTGAGCACCTGCTTTATAGATATGTTTCATTGTATTGGTTGTGGTCATGATTTGGACTCTCCTTTCCATTCACGTACTTCAATTCGTGGCAACAATTGTTCAATCTGCTCACGCTGTGGTTCATACCATTCAGGCAACATCAGTTTCTCACCCATGCTCTCTGCTGGTTCATCCCGTGCAAATCCCGGAGGATCCGTAGCCAGTTCGAACAGTATACCACCCGGCTCCCGGAAATACACAGCGTTGAAGTATTGACGGTCAATGACTGGCGTTGGATGATATCCGGATTGTTCAAGATCCTGCTGAATTTGTTCATGTTCCACGTAATCTTTGGCACGCCATGCAATATGGTGAACCGTTCCGGCTCCACCAATCCCGCGTTGGATACCTGTGGACTGAATATCGATGATCTGACCAATATCGCCGCTTGCCTGAAGACGAAGAAGTCCGTTCTCTTCACCGACTTGCTCCAGACCCAGTTTGCTCACCAAGACGTCCATGGTTTTCTCAGGAACGTGGCTGAACAATACGGCTCCGCCAAATCCTTTGATGGCATGCTCCGGTGTCACACCGTTGAAACTCCAGTTGCTTGGCTGACCGCCTTCACGCTCAACCAGTTCAAGCAACAGACCGCCTTTGTCGAAGAAACGAATGTACTGCTCACCAAATCTGGTTTTATTTTCATATGGAATATCGAAGGAAGCAAGACGTTCTTTCCAGAAAGGCAGGCTTCCTTCAGGAACCGCATATACGGTAACTCCAGTCTGACCTGACCCAATGACACCTCTTCTTGAATTCTGCTGTGGGAAAAAGGTAATGATTGTGCCCGGTGCACCCTGCTCATTCCCGTAATACAAGTGATACACGTCCGGTGCATCAAAGTTTATTGTTTTTTTCACCAGTCTGAGCGCCAACACAGCTGCATAAAAATCAACGTTTTTCTGCGCATCGTCAACAAAAGCTGTAATATGATGAATTCCTGAAGTTCTGAACATAATCTCCACTCCCTTGGTTTTAGTTGTATCATAGGTTGTTTTTGCTTCTTTTATTTATTGCTTTTCGTTATTTATCTTTAAATTAAGATTCTTTAAATTTATATTAATCCATTGGACCTCAATATGCAAGCTTTTATTTTAAAATTAAGATTTAATACAAAAAGCAGGCCCCGATACACTCCGGGAACCTGCTTAGCGTTATAACGATAACGATTGATTAGGTTGCTTCTTATTCCTGTATTACTTTTGTATTACTGCTTCTTAAACCAGTTTCATTCTTTTTGGTGGATTCACCAAATCTTTATGCTCGTATTCATCCTTGATATCTCCGACAATCTCTTCAAGGATATCCTCCATCGTAACCATACCTACCGTAGCACCTGCCTCGTTTTTCACGGTTGCAATGTGTACACGGCTTTGCTGCATCTGGATCAGTACATCTTTGATTGGAGAACGCTCGGAGAAACTCGGCGTATTGTGAACAAATGTCTCCATATTGAAATCTCTGCCCGCAGCTACACTCGTCAGCATTTCTTTTGTATTAATAAAGCCAACAAAATGAGCCTGATCCCCATTTGCAATAACAGGGTATCGCGTGTATTCATGTCGATTTAGCGTTTCAATGATCTGATCAATCGGCATTTCCTTATTCAGAGTAACAATTTTATCTCTTGGAATCATAATCTCCTGAAGCAGACGCTCATCAAAAGCAAAAATGTTTTTGAGATAGTCCAGCTCCGTCTGGTTGATCTCGCCACTCTCGTAGCTCTGTGCCATAATCAGCTTCAGCTCTTCTTCGGAGTGAACGGTATCATGCCCGGCAGGTTTTACACCAAATATGCCAAGCAACAGACGAGCAGCTCCATTCAGCGCGTAGATGAATGGATTCATGAGTTTACCGAACCAGTACAGTGGTGGTGCCAGCAACAGCGTCATTCTCTCTGCAAACTGAATCGCCAGTGTTTTCGGTGCCAATTCACCAATAACCACGTGCAGGAACGTAATGATCGCCAGAGCAATACCATAGGAAAGCACGGTAGACAACGCCGCCGGCACTTCCATGCGCTCAAACAGCGGATGCAGCATTTTCTCAACGGTAGGTTCACCCAAGGCTCCCAATACCAGCGCCGTGATGGTAATCCCCAATTGACATGCCGACAGATAATAATCCAGGTTGTGCGCCACTTTTTTGGCCAGTACTGCCTTTTTGTTGCCTTCCGAGATCAATTGATCGATTCGGGACATCCGTACTTTAAGAATTGCAAATTCGGCTCCAACGAAAAAGGCTGTCAGACCTATAAATACGGCTACTAAAAATAAATTCAAGGCTATTATTCCGTCCAATGATTTCCCTCGGGTTGAGGGATTCACCTCCAAATAAAATTTATATTAAGGTTGCACAGACCACTCCGATGACAAAATAACCTTCCGACCGCTGTTATCACCAGATTTTTTTATTCCTTATATAAAAGGGGAAAATCCGGTGATAAAGGCGGACGCTTCGCTTCTTCAGTCTATTCTGTCCTCTCCGTTATCGCAAAAATATTTAAATTTTTAAAAGATTTCCGGACAAGATCACGCCAGATCGCTTGTAGCTTCCTCAACCTGTGCGCCGCTCACTCGTTCCAGAAGAACTTGTTTGATGTGATAGTTTTCGGTATCAACAACGGTCCAGACATAATCACCGTGTTCTACCGTGTCTCCTTTTTCCACACCTACACCCTTCTGGTACTGAATCCATCCGGCAACGGTGTCCATCTCTTCATTACCTTCAAAGCTAAGTCCGAACTGTCGCTCCACTTCATCCAAAAGTACCCGGCCATTAATGAGATATTGATTCTCTCCGGTTTCCTGGATATCAGCCACCTCATCGGCATCGAATTCATCGCGAATCTCACCGACAAGTTCCTCCAGGATATCCTCCATCGTAATGATACCCGAGGTACCCCCATATTCATCCACGACCACGGCCATGTGTACACGTTCCTGCTGCATTTTAATCATTGCATCCTGGATACTTGTAACTTCGGAAACAAATGGGATCTCACGAACGAACTCGCTTAGTTGATACGATCTTGCGGCTACCATGTCAGGCAAAATCTTTTTCACATTCACAACGCCGATAATGCGGTCCTTGTCCCCATCCTCGATGACAGGGTAACGTGAGTAGTTATGTTCATCCAATATAGGAATAATATCGTCATAGGTCATATCCTGATCTAATGTCACCAGTTCTGTACGAGGTACCATGATGTCTTTGGCATCACGTTCATCGAACACAAATACATTTTCCAGATATGAAAGCTTGGTCTTGTTGTTCTCGTCACCTTCATAACTCTGGTTCATGATGATTTTGATCTCATCCTCCGAGTAGGCTTGATCATGTTTGGCAGGCTTCACACCGAATCCTCGCAGAAGAACACGTGATGTTCCATTAAGCGCCCAGATGAACGGATACATGATTTTACCAAACCAGTATAGCGATGGGGCGAGCATTAATGTCAGTTTTTCTGAAAATTGAATCGCCAACGTTTTCGGTGCCATCTCACCAACAACCACGTGCAAGAACGTGACGAGGATAAAGGCGATCGCATAGGAAGCAATCGACGAGATTGAAGCAGGTACATCTAAATAATTGAATACCGGATATAACAATCTCTCAACCGTCGGTTTTCCGAGCGCTCCCAGTCCCAGTGCAGTGACCGTAATACCGAGCTGACAGGCTGACAGATAATAATCCAGGTCCGAGACAACTTTTTTAGCCAATACGGCCTTTTTATTGCCCTCCGCGACCAGTTGATCCACTCTTGATGTACGAATTTTGACTACAGCGAACTCCGATGCTACGAAAAATGCAGTCAATGCAATCAAGATAATAAGTAAAGCGATATTCAATATGGTAATTATGTCCAATGATTTCCCCGGTTCTCAGGGATTCACCTCCAGAGATAGTTACAGCGTGATCCGTTAACTGTGTTAACCATTCATCAACTGTTAGTCTTTCAACACGACGTCTGCCTTATATAAAATTGATTTCAATGATATCTTTTGTATAAGTCTTACGTTTGACCTTGTAAAATTACAAAACAGGAATTCAAGATGAAGTCAATGACTTGCAGAAACTTCTTCATTCAAATCGGGTTACCCCTCATGCTGTCAATTGTTCCTCGCTTAACTCCACCTAGATTCGCCATTTGGACAATTTACAATATCGCCTACCCAATAGATATCCACCTCCCCTCGTACTCATTCCTGTTTCCGAAAAGTATACCATGTTTCCCGCTCAACCATCCAGTTGCACGTTATGGTTTGCCACAAGCTTACAGTATAATGTTCACAAATTAGTCTCTATGTATGTTACGTACTTTATATAATATGATTGATATTACCTCATAATGTGATATTGTTCACATGTTTAGTATAGTCCAATTTATAAAAATACTACCCCTTACTTTAGGGCATTAAACATGCCGGATCTCCCTGATTTAATCCCGTTTTGAATCTTCCCCATATTCTTTCCCGTATAAAACAAGTCCGGCCGTATGCACAAGATACATCTATATACGTAGCAAAGAGCCCGCAAGATGCAAATACCTTTCCGGTATACATCTTTACGGGCTCTTATACTCATTCTATACGAGTGCTTTTGCAGCAATATCTGTCCGCTGATGTTTACCATCAAAATGGATACGCTCCGCCTGTTGATAAGCTTTGTTTCTAGCTTCGGCAATATCCGCACCAAGGCCAACTACACCCAGGATCCGTCCACCATTCGTAACCCAGTCTCCTGCTTCACTACGTGCTGTACCTGCGTGGAATACCACGGCATCTTGCACTTGATCCAGTCCTTCAATGACTACGCCTTTGGCATAAGGACCCGGATAACCTCCTGAAGCAAGTACCACACATACAGCAGCTTCATCACTCCATTCAATCTCAATATCAGCCAGCTTGCCATGGACGGTTGCCCAGAAGATATCAAACAAGTCACTCTTCAGGCGTGGCAATACGACCTGTGTTTCCGGGTCACCAAAACGTGCGTTGAACTCAATCGTTTTGGGCTTACCATCTGGTGAAATCATCAGCCCGGCAAACAATACACCCCGGAATGGGCGTCCCTCGGACACCATCGCTTTGGCAGTTGGTTTGATGATCGTCTCCACGGCTTCTTCAATAATGGATGCAGGAATGTGTGGCAAAGGTGAATATGTACCCATACCGCCTGTGTTTGGCCCCTGATCATTATCGAATACAGGTTTGTGATCCTGTGCTGCCGCCATTGGACGAACCGTCTCCCCATCGACAAAAGCCAGAATCGACATTTCCTGTCCTGCGAGGAATTCCTCGATGATTACTTTGGCTCCCGCTTCACCAAATACCTTCTCCACCATGATGCTACGCAGAGCCTGATCAGCCTCTTCACGCGAATAAGCTACGGTCACACCTTTGCCCGCTGCCAGTCCATCTGCCTTGATGACAACCGGAATTGCTTGCTCATTCAGGTATGCTTGAGCTTGTTCGTAGTTGTCGAATTTTTCATAGGCTGCGGTTGGAATGTTGTATTTGTGCAGCAGGTCCTTCATGAACGTTTTACTTCCTTCGATCTCTGCTGCATTACGACGGGGTCCGAATACCGGAATACCTGTCGAATCAAATGCATCCACAATCCCATCCGCAAGCGGATCATCCGGACCAATAACCACCAGACCTACTTTAAGCTCTACAGCAAGAGCCGTTAGTTTATCGAATTCATTTACCGCAATGGCATGACACTCAGCCAGCTGAGCAATGCCTGCATTTCCCGGTGCACAGTGAATCTTGTCTACCTTTGGACTCTTCGCCAGTGCCCAGATGATTGCATGTTCCCGGCCACCGCCGCCTACTACCAGAATATCCATCCGTTCTGTCCCCCTTCGTGCATAACTGAATTTGTTACGCTAATGCGTGTTAAAAAAACCTAAAAAAGAGGGGGTGTACCATAAGTCATAAGTATGACTGGCGACACCCCTATTTAAACCTTTTTCGTTCTAGTGTTTGAAGTGACGAACGCCTGTGAAGACCATGGCAATTCCGTATTCATTGGCTACTTTGATGGATTCTTCATCTTTGATCGAACCACCAGGTTGGATCACTGCTGTAATTCCCGCTTTTGCTGCCAGTTCCAACGTATCACCCATTGGGAAGAACGCATCGGATGCCAGGATAGCACCTTTTGCTTGCTCGCCCGCTTGCTCAATCGCAATTTTGGCTGCACCCACACGATTCATTTGTCCAGCGCCCACACCTACCGTCATGTCATTGGCAGCAAGTACAATCGCGTTGGATTTCACGTGTTTAACTACTTTCCAGCCAAACAACAGCTGTTTCAGTTCTTCTTCCGATGGCGCACGATCGGTTACAACATTCAACTCGCTCGCTTCGATGGAGTGTACATCGGACTGTTGCACGATCATGCCACCGTCGATAGACGTTACCACGAATTGGCTCTCCCGTTTACGAGCAGCATTCAGTTCGCCCGTTTTGAGCAAACGAATGTTTTTCTTTTTCGTCAGGATATCGAGAGCCTCTTGTGTAAAATCAGGAGCAAGTACGATTTCCAGGAAAATCTCGCTCAACTTGCCCGCTGTATCGCTGTCGATAATACGGTTCGCTGCCACAATGCCACCAAAGATAGACGTTGGATCTGCAGCATATGCCTTGCTGTAAGCTTCATAGATACTTGCGCCAATGCCCACGCCGCATGGGTTCATATGTTTAACCGCGACAACGGCTGGTTCTTCAAATTCTTTGACGATCTGCAATGCTGCGTTCGCATCGTTGATGTTATTATAAGACAACTCTTTGCCATGCAATTGCTCGGCTGTTGTCAACGTATCTTGTGCAGCCAGCGGTTTGCGGTAGAATGCCGCCTGCTGATGTGGATTTTCGCCGTAACGCAAATCCTGGAGTTTTTCGTAAGTAACCGTCAGACGCTCTGGCAGTGGATCGCCATTTACGTTGGACAGGTAGTCGGAGATGAGTGCATCGTAAGCCGCCGTATGACGGAACACTTTTGCCGCAAGCCGTTTGCGAGTTTCGAGAGTGGTATCTCCATCGTTGCGCACTTCCTCCAGCACTTGGCTGTAATCAGATGCGTCTACAACGACACTGACAAAGGCATGGTTTTTGGCTGCCGAGCGAAGCATCGTTGGACCACCAATATCGATGTTCTCGATGGCATCTTCGTATGCCACGTCCGGTTTCGCAATAGTCTCTTGGAATGGATACAGGTTCACGACAACCAGATCGATATAGCCGAGACCGAGTTCTTCCATCTGGCGTGTGTGCTCTTCGTTATCACGCACAGCCAACAACCCACTATGAACTGCCGGATGCAATGTTTTGACACGTCCGTCCATGATTTCCGGGAATCCGGTCACATCCGAAATTCCGATGACAGGTACGCCTTCCTTCGACAACAGGCTACTTGTACCTCCTGTCGAAATAATCTCCACACCCATTTGCGACAGCTCGCGGCAAAAGTCCACGATGCCCGTTTTATCCGATACGCTAACCAGCGCTCTTTTGATACTCACAATATGCTCCTCCTTTAATGTCCCATGGCTTCGCGTTTCCTGACGAAACACAGCCGATTTATTTCCCGAGAAATATCACAAAATGCGTACCAATATTCGACTTCTGTTATACAGTTGATAAATGGATTTTCACACTAAAACACTACGAGTCCAGAATAATCTTTCGATCGCTGTTATTCCTAGATTTTTTCGAACAATTTCTCAATGGTAAAAATCCAGTAATAAAGGCGAGCGCTTTGCTTCTCCAGCTTATTTCTGTCCTCTTCGTTAATGTGTGAAACAGTTTAAAACTATATTAAACCGGTTTGTTAACAGTCACGTGACGTCCGTCTAATTGAACCAGACCTTGCGCGAACCAGGAAACCACTTCAGGGTATAACTGCTGTTCAGCTGCATGAATGGAACGGCTGATTGACTCAGGCGTATCCTCTGGCAAAATGGGAACCGGATGCTGGGCAATAATCGGTCCGGTATCCATGCCTCCGTCCACAAAGTGCACGGTCACACCCGTAACTTTCACACCGTATTCCAATGCCTGTCCAATCGCATCCTTACCTGCAAATGCCGGTAGCAAGGACGGATGAATGTTAATCAACCGCCCTGCGTAACGATCCACCACAACGGAAGTCAGCAATCTCATATATCCGGCAAGAACGACCAGGTCGATCTTTTTGGATTCAAGCACTTCCACGATCTCTGACTCATAGGCTTCACGGGAAGCATAATTTTTCGGAGTAAACAGATGACATTCCACGCCTGCGTCCTGTGCCCGCTGCACAACACGTGCAGATGGTTTATCACACACGAGCAGATCAACGGATGCATTCAGCCCACCATTCCGTACTGCATCGACCAATGACTGAAAGTTAGTCCCTTCACCCGAGGCAAATACAGCTATGCGGTAGTTCGCCATTAAACATCCGCTCCCGTGAAGGTTACTCGCGCATCTCCTTCAGTAACACGGCCAATGATGTACGCTTCTTCGCCAGATGCTTTCAGTTGTTGCAGCGCTTCCGATGCATCTGCTTCATTAACGACCAGTACAAGACCGACACCCATGTTAAATGTGGTGAACATGTCACGGTTCGAGACAGCACCCTTTTCCTGTAACAGGTTGAAGATTGGCAGGATCGGCCAAGATCCGTAGTCAATATCCACATTCACGTTGCTAGGCAACATACGTGGGATATTCTCGATGAAGCCGCCACCTGTAATGTGTGCCATGCCTTTTACTTTGACCTTTTCCAGCAGGGACAACAGAGGTTTAACATAGATCTTTGTAGGTTCCAGCAGAGAATCACCCAGCTTACCGCCCAGTTCCGCTACTTCATCATGCAGATCAAGACCCGCATCTTCCAACAAAAGTCTGCGTACCAGCGAGAATCCGTTACTATGCACACCGCTGGAAGCCAGGCCAATCACTGTGTCGCCAGGAGCAATGGTTGTGCCGTTGATAATCTTTGCTTTGTCCACGATGCCTACCGTGAATCCGGCAATATCATATTCGCCTTCACTGTACATGCCCGGCATTTCCGCCGTCTCGCCACCGATCAGCGCACAGCCCGACTGATGACAGCCTTCAGCGATTCCCGCAACAATAGCTTCAATCTTCTCAGGAATGACTTTGTCACATGCCAGATAGTCAAGGAAGAAGAGTGGTTCTGCACCCTGTACCACAATGTCGTTCACACACATCGCTACCGCGTCAATTCCGATGGTATCGTGACGGTCCATGGCAAATGCAATTTTCAGCTTGGTGCCTACGCCGTCTGTACCGGATACAAGCACAGGCTCATCGTATTTATCTTTGTTCAAACCGAACAGGGCGCCAAAGCCTCCCAGATCTGTCATCACTTCCGGACGGAAGGTACGCTTCACGTGTTTTTTCATCCGTTCAACCGCTTCATTACCTGCCGCGATATCAACGCCGGCCTTTTTATATGCTTCAGACAAGTGGAATCATCTCCTTTTTTTTCGCCCCACCTAAATCCTCCCGCCCGGGAGGACCCCATAGGACCTTGGCAGGCCCTCTGGACACCCGCCAAAAAAGCGGTGCAGAGGTGGCTGGTGTGATCTTGCTATGGTTGGTTCGTGCGTGATCTCACGGGATTGTTCGCCGATTCCGTTGGCTGCAAGCCATCGGTCGGCGAACCCCGCTCAGCTACGCTGCGGGCAAGCCCGCTGGGCAGCTGCTTCGCTCGGCTGCCTGGCCCCTGTTGCTCCGCAAAGCGGGGCTTAAGGTCTCGGGCTAGGCCCGGGGGGGCAGCTGCTTCGCTCGGCTGCCTAGCCCCTGTTGCTCCGCAAGGCGGGGCTTAAGGGCTCGGGCTAGGCCCGGGGGCAGCTGCTTCGCCTGGCTGCCTGGCCCCTGTTGCTCCGCAAGGCGGGGCTAAGGGCTCGGGCTACGCCCGGGGGCAGCTGCTTCGCCTGGTTGCCTGAGCCCCTGTTGCTCCGCAAGGCGGGGCTAAGGGCTCGGGCTACGCCCGGGGGCAGCTGCTTCGCCTGGCTGCCTGGCCCCTGTTGCTCCGCAAGGCGGGGCTTAAGGGCTAACAGCTGCAGCCGAATTTTTCCTCGCCGCCAAAATCGAGGCGGGTTGGGTAATCATGATCAAAACATGCGAGACATAGTCCGCCTTTAGGATCATCCTGATTATCTCCCTGAATCGATGCAATCAGTCCATCGGGACTGAGGAACTCCAGGGAGTCCGCATTAATTTCACGGCAAATTTCTTCCACCGACAACTGTGAAGCAATTAATTCACGGCTGTCAGGCGTATCAATGCCATAGAAACACGGGTTTTTAAACGGCGGTGATGTAATCCGTACATGTACTTCCGTTGCTCCTGCATCACGCAGCATGTTCACGATCCGTCGGGAAGTTGTTCCCCGTACGATGGAGTCGTCAATCATAACCACACGTTTGCCTTCCACGACACGACGCACAGCGCTCAGCTTCATCTTCACGCCCTGCTCCCGCAATTCTTGGCTTGGCTGGATAAACGTACGTCCGGTGTATTTATTCTTGATCATACCCATCTCATACGGAATACCTGTCTGTTCAGCATATCCAATGGCCGCCGAGATGCTGGAATCTGGTACCCCCGTAACCAAGTCCGCATCCACAAACGACTCAATCGCCATCCGGCTTCCCATCCGTTTACGGGCCGCATGCTGGTTCGTACCATTCATATCACTATCCGGACGAGCAAAATAAATATATTCCATCGCGCATAATGCCTTGCGGTGTTTGTGATGATCAAAGCGATCCTCGTGCAGACCATCTGCATCCAGCACAAGCAGTTCACCCGGTTCAATGTCACGGATTAACTCTGCGCCAATTGTTTCCAGTGCACATGTCTCAGATGCAAACAAATACGCATCTCCCAGCTTACCCATCGTCAGCGGACGAAGTCCGTGCGGATCGGAAGCAACCAGCAACTTGTCGTTGGTCATGATCAGAAATGCATAACCACCCACAATGCGCTGGAATGCCTCTTTTGCAGCTTCCACAAGCCCTTTGGAGGATCGTGCAATTAGATGCGCAATGACTTCAGTATCACTCGTTGTTTGGAAAATGGAACCGCTCTGCTCCAGCTCGCGCCGGATCGTTGGTGCATTCACAATGTTTCCGTTGGTCGCTACCGCCAAATCGCCATCACGGTATTTGAATACCAGAGGCTGTGCGTTCGTCAATTTACTGTCACCACTTGTTGAATAACGGACATGTCCAATGGAAATATCCCCGGTCAACGTCTGCATCAGGTCTTTGGTGAACACTTCCTTCACCAGACCCATGCCGCGATGATAATTAAACTGGCTGCCATCACTCACACACATGCCTGCACTTTCTTCGCCCCGATGTTGCAGCGCATGCAGTCCATAATAGGAGAGCGAAGCCGCGTCAGGGTGTCTGAACACCCCGAACACGCCGCATTCTTCCTTCAATTTGTCGAGTCCTTCCTTGCCGGACCCTTCATTATAATAATCGCCTGTCCACAACGGTCCTGTCGTCAGTTCATGAGACATGGAATCGCATCCTCCCAGACCTGAGCCAAACCTCCTACAGGTTCGCTCACGGCTGATGTTCCGTTCAATTCAATCGTCAGGTTACTTCCTTCTACACGTCCAATCACAGCTACAGGTACACCACGCTCACGTACAAATGCTTCAAGTTTACCCGCTTGCTCTGGCGTAGCCGACAACAAGATACGGGATTGGCTCTCACTGAATAGGGCGTGATCTGCACGCAATGCAGTCTCGACATTCACCTGTGCTCCTACGTTACCACTGATGCAAGACTCTGCGAGTGCAACAGCCAAGCCGCCTTCAGACAAGTCATGTGCCGAACGAACGAGTCCAGATTGGATCGCTTCCAGCACCGTGCTGAGCAGCGCTTTTTCCGTTTGCAAATTCAGTTCTGGTGGACGACCTTCCGTCTGACCATGAACCGCGTATTGCAGCTCGCTGCCACCCAGTTCAGCTTTTGTTTCACCCAGGAGGATGATAACATCACCTTCGGACTTGAATGCTTGTGTCGTGATATGATCCGTATCATGAACGAGACCTACCATACCGACAACTGGCGTTGGATAGATGGAGCCTTTGGCGTTTTCATTATACAAACTTACGTTACCACCGATGACCGGCGTATCCAGCACACGGCAAGCTTCCGCCATACCGTCTACCGCTTTCTCCATTTGCCAGAAAATATCCGGTTTCTCCGGATTACCGAAGTTCAGGTTGTCAGTAATCGCCAGTGGCTCAGCACCGGAACATACAATGTTACGCGCTGCTTCACTTACGGCAATCCGTCCGCCAACTTCAGGATCAAGGTACACATAACGTCCATTACAGTCCGTTGTCATTGCGAGACCTTTGCGTGTGCCACGAATCGTAACTACAGCCGCATCCGAACCCGGACGAACGGCAGTGCTTGTACGCACCATGTAGTCATATTGATCATACACCCATTTTTTACTAGCTACTGTTGGTGAAGCCAATACTTGTTTCAACGCTCCGCCGAGATCCGACACTTCGTCGTAACGAAGCGTGTCGATGGAAGCACTTTGCTCGTAGTATGCAGGTACAGAAGAAGGTTTGTCATACACTGGACATTCGTCAACCAGTGCCGTTACTGGCATATCTCCGACCACTTCGCCGTGGTGGATCAATTTCAGACGACCGTCATCCGTTACTTTACCAACTTTGGCACAGATTACGCCCCAACGTTCAAAGATTTCCATCGCCTGCGCCTCGTCCTTCGGCTCAACAACGAACAACATCCGTTCTTGGGACTCAGACAACATCATCTCGTAAGGTGTCATGCCTTCTTCACGCTGTGGTACCTGATCCAGATACAGTTCCAGACCGTTACCCGCTTTACTTGCCATCTCTGCACTCGAACATGTCAGACCAGCGGCACCCATATCTTGAATTCCCAGCACGATTCCCGTGTCGATCAATTCCAGACAAGATTCCATCACCAGTTTCTCCATAAACGGGTCACCGACCTGAACGGCTGTCCGTTGGGACTCGGATTCTTCCGTCAATTCAACCGATGCAAAGGTTGCTCCATGAATTCCATCACGGCCTGTTGGCGGACCAACATAATACACAGGGTTACCTACACCTTTAGCTACGCCGCGCTGAATCTTGTCATGATCAATCAGACCCACACACATGGCGTTAACCAGCGGATTGCCTTCATAACTCTCATCAAACATCACTTCGCCACCAACGGTAGGAATACCGATACAGTTACCGTATCCAGCAATACCTGCTACCACATGTTCGAACAAATATTTAACTCGATCGCTCTCCAGCTTGCCAAAACGAAGGGAGTTCAGTATTGCTACCGGTCTTGCACCCATGGAAAAAATATCACGGATAATGCCGCCCACACCTGTTGCCGCACCTTGATAAGGCTCAACCGCGGAAGGATGGTTATGGCTTTCAATTTTGAATACAACGGCCTGATTATCACCGATATCCACGATACCGGCACCTTCACCAGGTCCCATCAGGACACGTGGTCCAGTCGTTGGGAAACGGCGCAGCAATGGCTTGGAGTTTTTATAAGCACAATGCTCGGACCACATTACACTGAACACACCAATTTCCGTGTAGTTTGGCTTACGCCCCATGAACTCACAGATCAGCTCATACTCGCTGTCAGATACGCCCATTTGTGCGTAAAGTTTATGTTCTGCGACCTGTTCTGCTGTTGGTTCCTTAGCGGATAGCTGCTGCGTCATGCCGATCCCTCCATGCTTTCAAAATAGATGTAAACATACGTTTGCCGTCTTCCGAACCAAACAGTGAATCCACTGCACGCTCTGGATGCGGCATCATGCCGACCACGTTTCCAGCCTCGTTACATACTCCTGCAATATCACCCAAGGAACCGTTCGGGTTGGTACCATACGTAAATACGATCTGGTTGTTCGCTTGCAGACTCGCGAGCGTCTCCTCGTCGCAATAATAGTTGCCTTCACCGTGAGCAATCGGGATGATAATCTCCTCGCCGGGTGCATAGTCACGTGTAAATGGTGTATCTGCGTTCGCCACTTTCAATACCGTATCGTGACAACGGAATTTCAGGGAAGTGTTGCGGATCAATGCGCCTGGAAGCAATCCCGCTTCCGTCAGGATCTGGAATCCGTTGCAAATACCCAAAATATATTTACCTTGTTCAGCAGCTTTCGCTACCTCGTTCATTACCGGTGCAAAGCGGGAAATCGCTCCGCAACGCAAGTAGTCACCATAAGAGAAACCACCCGGAACTAAAATACAATCATAAGCCGAAAGATCTGTAGCCGTGTGCCATACATAATCAACCTCTTGTCCAATGGCATCTTCCACTGCCTTGTAACAGTCGATGTCGCAGTTGGAGCCAGGGAACACAAGAACTGCAAATTTCATGAGATTAACCCTCCAATTCGTAGCGGTAATCTTCAACAACGGTGTTGGCCAGCAGCTTTTCACACATGACTTTCAAACGTTTCTCCGCTTCCGCACGATCTGTTGTATCCAGGTTCAGTTCCATGACTTTACCGATCCGTACACTTTCCACTTCGTTGAATCCCATTGAATGCAGGGCTCCTTGAACAGCTACGCCTTGCGGGTCGAGTACGCTTTGCTTAATAGTGACATATACGGTTGCTTTGATCATGATCCTTATGTTCCTCCTCAGTAATGAACGGGATAAATGCTTTACGCTGTTAAAAAAGTTACTTTTGGTGCTTGCTCCGGGGCGGATTGTTCTTTCCGGTCGCTTGTTGTCCCCAGGTTTTTTGGATTGTTTTGGCCCGCTCTGCGGTCAAAACCCGGGGACAAAGGCGAACGCTATCGCTCCTTTAAGAACAATTCCGCCCCTCCGCTAGTCCATGCGACGTTTTTTAAAGGCCTAAACCTTTTACGTTGCACGGTGTGTAATGGTCTAGCCTGACCATTCCTTCAAAACAGTGAATGGTGAATGGTCTTTAAGTTACTTTAGTAATTAGTGAATTTAATTCTCTTAATTTTTCAGGCTTCCCCTACCTGTGGGAAGCCACCGCTCTTAATTGCCTCACCCACCAGTTTGAACACTGGCGGAGGGAAAGATTTGAGCTAGAGAAGCGTAAGCGTTCGCCTTTGCAACCGGAATGTTTCCTTTTGAAAAAAGGATTCCAATCAAAACATTCCGGGGGCAACAGCGATCGAAAGCCAAACTTTCTCGTAGCCCGCTCAAACGTTAGTCTCCTCAAACGTTAAACTTTATTATTTCGTTAAACGGTTATAAATATCGACGTATCTTGCGGTTGTTGCTTCAACTACCTCTTGTGGAAGTGGATCGGGTTTGCTGTTCTTGTCCCAATCGGTTCCGGCGAGATAGGTTCGCACTGGCTCTTTATCCATGCTGTCGATCTCGATGTCGAGTTCATAATTCTCTTTGGCCCAGAAGCGTGAAGCATCTGGGGTGAAGATTTCGTCAATCAGGATGACCTTGCCATCCACGATGCCAAACTCGAATTTGCAGTCTGCGAGGATGATGCCACGCTGATCACAGTAATCACGGGCGAATTCGTACAGTCGTAGGCTTTTTTCCTGAAGCTCAACTGCGAGTGCGTCTCCCACCAGTTCTTTCATGCGATCCATTGGGATGTCCTCATCGTGACCAACATCGTTTTTGGCTGCCGGTGTGAAAATGGGAACTTCGAGCTTGGCGTTTTTGCGAAGTCCATCAGGCAGTTTAATGCCATTCACTTCACCACTCGTCTCGTATTGTCTCCATCCCCCACCCGTGATGTATCCACGCACAACACACTCAATATCAATGCGTTCAGCTTTGCGTGTTACCATGATGCGGTCTTTGAGCAATTCAGGGTCTGTGATAAGGTCACCCAGTTGATTCACATCGGTATGAACGACGTGGTTTTCCATCATGTCACCTGTCAGTTCAAACCAGAAGCTGCTTAGTTTGTTCAGTACGTTTCCTTTCTCGGGAACTGCCGGGTCCAGCACGTAATCAAATGCCGAGATTCGGTCGGTAACCACGATCAGAAAATGTTCACCCAGATCGTACAATTCACGTACTTTTCCTTTATATAACAGAGGTGCTTTAACGAGATCTGCCGCAGTGGACAGTGCCATGGGCTCACCTTCTTTCAGGAGATGTAAAGTATACGTCCAATTCCCCTCTTCACGCGGGGCCACTACGAATGCAGAACAACCTTCCGATCGCTGTTATCCCCAGATTTTTTGATCCCACTTTTGCAAAGTGAAAATCCGGGGATAAAGGCGAGCGCTTTGCTTCTTCAGGTTTTTTCTGCCTTCTCCGTTCCAGCGTGAACACATAATCAACCTATACTTTTAGAGAGTAGAATAATTCAAAACCTTAATATATTAGTCGTTCAAGCCAAGCTTTTTGAAGATCGTGTCTACGTGCTTCAGGTGCCATGATGGGTTGAACGCATCTGCAATTTCTTCTTCGTTCAGCACTTCCGTGATTTCCGGTGTGGATTTCACGATATCCTGGAACTGGCGTTGTTCTTCCCATGCTTGCATCGCACGTGGTTGAACGGTATCGTATGCTTGCTCGCGGCTGAAACCTTTATCGATCAGCTTGGTCATGATGCGACCGGAGAATGGTACCCCGTAGGTGCGCTCCATGTTACGTTTCATGTTCTCAGGGAATACCGTCAGGTTCTTCACGATGTTACCAAAACGGTTCAGCATGTAGTTCAGCAGCATCGTTGCATCCGGCAGAATGATACGTTCTACGGAAGAATGTGAGATGTCGCGTTCATGCCAAAGTGTTACGTTCTCGTATGCGGATACCATATGTCCGCGAATGACGCGGGACAGACCGGAGATGTTTTCACTACCGATCGGGTTACGCTTGTGCGGCATCGCAGAAGATCCTTTTTGACCTTTAGCAAAAGCTTCTTCCACTTCACGGAATTCACTCTTCTGCAGTGCACGTACCTCTGTAGCGAACTTGTCCAGGGACGTTGCGATCAACGCCAGTGTAGCCATATATTCTGCGTGACGGTCACGTTGCAATGTTTGAGTTGAGATTGGCGCAGGTTTCGTGCCCAACTTCTCGCAGACAAACTCTTCAACAAACGGATCGATGTTCGCGTACGTTCCTACTGCGCCTGAGATTTTGCCGTACTGTACATTGTCTGCTGCATGACGGAAACGCTCCAGGTTCCGTTTCATCTCTTCATGCCACAATGCCATTTTCAGACCAAATGTTGTTGGCTCTGCATGTACACCGTGCGTACGTCCCATCATTGGTGTGTGCTGATAAGCCAATGCTTTTTCACGAAGAATTTCAATGAAATTCACGATATCCTTTTCCAGAATCTCATTCGCTTGACGCAGTACATAACCCAGAGCCGTATCCACGACATCTGTGGAAGTCAGTCCGTAGTGCACCCATTTCCGCTCTGCACCCAGACTTTCAGATACCGTACGTGTAAATGCGATAACGTCATGACGTGTTTCCTTTTCAATCTCATAGATGCGATCGATGTCAAAAGATGCGTTCTGACGAAGCAATGCTGCTTCTTCCTTAGGGATTACACCCAGTTCGGCCCACGCCTCACATGCACAAATTTCAACTTCCAGCCACGATTGGAATTTGTTCTCTTCGGTCCAGATGGCTCTCATTTCGGGTCTGCTATAACGTTCAATCATGAATTTGTATTCCTCCAGAGGTTAGTTTGTTCAATCCATTGCAATCCTTCTTCAACATCCTGACAGAGCAGATTCACATGCCCCATCTTCCGTCCTGTTTTTGCTTCGGTTTTACCATATATATGAAGCTTGGGAATCACACCGAGTTCTATCGCTTCTGCATCAGGTTGCCCTGTTCTGGCGATAATGCCTTCCAGATGTTCTCCAAGCACATTGACCATAACAACCGGACTCAATAACGAAGTGTCCCCAAGTGGTAATCCGCAGATCGCACGGATATGTTGTTCGAACTGAGAAGTCGCACAAGCTTCCATCGTATAGTGACCGGAATTATGTGGTCTTGGTGCCAGTTCGTTGACGTACAGTCTTCCATCCGCCGCTACAAACAGTTCCACAGCCAGCAGCCCAACAGCCTTCATCGATTCTGCTATCGCTGCTGCCAGCTTTTGAGCTTCAATCTGGATATCTGCGGCAACTCTAGCCGGTACAATTGAAGCATGCAAAATGTTATTTACATGAATGTTCTCCGCTGGCGGGAACGTTTTGATCTCCCCATTTGTACTACGCGCTACAACGACCGATATTTCGCATTCAAACTTGATGAATTGTTCCAGCACCAGTTCCGCACCAGTAGCTGCAAGTTCTTCGTATGCCGCAACAGCCTGACTTGCTTCCCGGATGACCCGTTGACCTTTGCCATCGTAGCCTCCAGTCACCGTCTTCAGTACACACGGCACTCCAAGTTCGCTAACAGCAGCAAGCATCGTATCCACACTTGTGATCTCACGATAAGGCGCGACTCTTACTCCAGCAGCTTCGATCGCACGTTTTTCACGCAACCGATGTTGTGTGGTGTACAGTAACGCACTTCCTTGTGGAACGTAAGACTCACGCTCGAGCAGCCCAGCGACTTCTGCATCCACATTTTCGAATTCATACGTAATGACATCGCATTGCCGAGCCAGTTCAAGTGCAGCTTTGGCATCGTCATAACCAGCTTCAATCTGACGAGCAACTTGACCACAAGGCGCATCCGCAGTGGGATCAAGAGTAACGAATCGATACCCCATTGCCGTTCCTGCGAGCGTCATCATACGTCCGAGCTGTCCGCCCCCTAGAATGCCGATGGTTGTCTTCCCCGGCAGCAGGACATTTTTCAGCTCTCCTGCTATACCGGATTGGTTCCCTGTACTACTCATAGTTCTTCA
Source organism: Paenibacillus sp. BGI2013 (assembly GCF_002843485.1). Lineage (NCBI taxonomy): Bacteria > Bacillati > Bacillota > Bacilli > Caryophanales > Paenibacillaceae > Paenibacillus > Paenibacillus sp. BGI2013. The sequence goes on along the minus strand of NZ_PJFA01000012.1, from coordinate 9,299 downwards.
CTGCTTTCGAGTACTTCTTGTTTGATGCGCTCTCTTCGAGCTTCAGAGCGACGTTGGACATCCGGGTCAAAAGCACCGATCATTTGAGCTGCCAGCAATCCTGCATTGGTTGCCCCTGCCTTGCCAATCGCCACAGTTGCGACGGGAATACCACCAGGCATCTGAACAATGGACAACAAGGAATCGAGACCGTTCAATGCTTTGGATTGAACCGGTACGCCAATGACTGGAAGCATCGTTTTGGCGGCAACCATACCGGGTAGATGTGCTGCCCCGCCTGCCCCTGCAATGATCACCTTAAATCCTCGATCAATCGCCTGCTCTGCGTATTCAAACATCAGATCCGGTGTACGATGGGCGGAGACCACCTTTTTCTCATACCCAATCTCCAGTTCGTCCAGCACCTCGCACGCATGTTTCATCGTTTCCCAATCCGACTTGCTGCCCATAATTACAGCGACTTGCAGTGACATGAATACATCCAACTCCCGTCTGCGCTTTTTTGATTACATCTGACTATTAAGGAACTCTTATTACGTGTGAAATGAAAAAATCCGCTACCCGCGAAAACATCACATTTTCTCCGGACACCGGACTCCAAGAAATACGTATCCCTCATTTGGGCATGCCAAAAGGGGGCTTGCTGTCCGCATCTGGTTGCATGCGACTCTCAGCCGTATCTCCTCGTAGTCCGGAAATTTACGGTTCCCGGGTAGATACTTCCGGGCCCTATTCCCGGCGTTATACGAGCAAATATCTATCAAACTATCTTCGTTCATTTTTGTAATCTCTTATTACATATTTCGTTCCTACTCGACCTTATTCTTACCTGATCGACACATCTAACATTCTAACAATCCCCTACAGCTAATGTCAACTTAAAGACGAACATTTAACATATTGACAAATATAATGTTCGGGAATTGCTTCTTTAAATTCGTTTAACCATCCATTTCATCCCATAAAAGAAAGCCGGCTCCTCTTCAATCTCTCGAAGACAACCGGCTTCCTGCTTTTCAGTGCGTACACACTTCATCCATTATTTTACGATCAGTACTGGAACCTGCGCATGCTGAACCACATTGTGACTGACACTACCCAGGACAAATTCCCGAATACCACCCAGTCCGCGGCTACCAATAATAATGATATCAGAATCATTTTCTCTGGCAAAATCAAGCAACACTTCCGCTGCCGCTCCTTGAATCAGATCCACATTGGCCGTTACACCCGCAGCCTGAATTCGTTCTTTCGCTTCATCTGTTGTCTGCACCGCCAGATTGTAGTAGTCATTATTAAGTGAAGGTGGCAGTGGAGCCAGCCCTTCACCGATGAATACACGCGGGAAATCAAAAGCATGAATGACATCCAGTACTGCATTTGGGGACACTTTAGCTAGCTCAATTGCACGATCAAGTGCTTTATTTGAAGCTTTGGAACCATCATAAGCCACTAATATTTTGGAAAATAACATGTGAATCCCGTCCCTTCCTTTATATGTAGAGCACGCGAAGCAAGCTTCGGTCTGACATGTAATAAACTAACAGAACCATATAACTCCTTAAACGTTCCAGAGCCACAATGAACCATTTATACGAATGAATTTACATATGAAACCACAGTATGAACGGTTACGCATGTGTTCATTGAATAAAGTAACCATAGATTACCGCATTTAAGAACAACAACAACGGAATGCCAATGGTGAAGCTGGGATGTTTAGTCTTATGCCTTTTCCGATACATCGCGATCCAGACTCCCAAAGCACCGCCTATAAATGCTAATAAGAATAACGTCCGTTCGGGTGTACGGTCACGACGCTGTTGTGCACGCCTCTTATCATCCGACATCACCAGATAACCAACTACATTAATAAATAAAAACCACAATATAAGTCCGGTTTGCATATAATTCTAGCGATCCCCCTGTCCCGGGACATCTCCCAGTCTCCATTATAGTCCTCATCAGAGACATGTTCAACGCACCGGATAGGGAACCGCAATTTTGTGTAATAACGCTAACCTCGCTCTAACCTAGGACTCCTGCTTTGGAATACCGTTCAGGCTTGGTGCTCTTTTGGCTGCTTTGTCCGGGCGCACAGCGATACTCTCTTCCCGAATACTGTCTTTGTTTTGCTGGTTATGGATCTTCTCTGGTTTGTTATGCGGCATGTAGGTATCACCTCCTTGGCTTACGTTGCCTGAAAACGGAGGATCTTATACGACTTCACATAGATGAGTAGAGAAAAGTTATAATCAGTCCCTTTCGAGTAATTGAGTACATCATTCGCATGGCTCGTATCGCACGAGATATGACCTCAACTACCTCAAGAATGTTACTCTCCCTTTTTCTCCATAGCCGCCTTCAGCAGTTCACCCAGATTGGAACCGATGGACTCCTGCTTAGCATATTGTTTCACCAGCTTTTGCTGATCGCGTTTGTTCACATGCTGTTTATCCTTATCCAACGTTTCTGTAATACCACAAGGTAGACATTGTACGTATAACCCAGCCTTGCCTTCCTTGATTTCCATCTTTTTGTGGCACTGCGCACAACGTCGGTTGGACAGTCTCTTCTCTGCCGAACGACGATACCCGCAGTCCTCGGTAGGACATACAAGAAACTTGCCGCGCTTGCCCTTCTTCTCCAGCAAACGTGCATTACAGTCCGGACAATGGCTATTGGACACATTATGCGGCTTGTACTCTGCTTTGCTGCCTTTTACCGTAGACACCAGCTCTTTCGCCATGGATCGGATACTATCCAGAAACGGCCCCGGTTTCCCTTGCCCACGAGCGATGCGTTCCAGTTCAGCTTCCCAGCGGGCAGTCAGATCCGGTGAACGAAGCTGCGGGGCAGCCAGTTCAATCAACTGTTTTCCTTTACCGGTTGGATGCATGCTGTTGCCTTGACGATCTATTGTATCGGAACTGACCAGCTTCTCGATAATATCCGCACGTGTAGCTGGAGTGCCGAGTCCATGCTTTTCCATCTGGGAAAGCAAAGCAGCTTCGGTATACCGTTTGGGCGGCATCGTCCGTCCACTTTTAATATGGCAACGCTGAACCGTCACGGACTGCCCTTGCTGCACATCTGGCAAAAGCGCACGCTCATGGTCTGCTGCATCATCAGTACGGTCATCGTCATCATCGCTGTAATCGCCGCCGTATACTTCACGCCATCCACTTTCTTTCACCGTTGTACCTTTAACATGGAAGGAGTCATTCCCCACCTGAACCGTGATCGCAACCGAATCGTACTTCGCTGCCGGATAGAATAGGCTGATAAAACGACGTACGATCAGATCGTACAGTTTGCGTTCCTCTGGATTCAATTGATTCAAAAGTACCGTCTGCTCCGTTGGGATAATCGCATGGTGATCCGTAACTTTGCTGTCATCCACAATACGTTTGGTGATATCCAGATTTTTGCGCAGCAAAGGACGTGCCAAAGACGCATAAGGTCCAATGGCTACACTATCCAGCCGTTCTTTCAACGTAGCTGTCATGTCCGAAGTGAGGTATCGACTGTCCGTACGCGGATACGTCACAAGCTTGTGCTGTTCATACAGACGTTGCAGGACATTTGATGTTTGCTTTGCAGAGAAACCATACTTCCGGTTGGCATCCCGTTGTAGTTCCGTCAGATCATATGCCAGTGGATGCGGCTCAACCTTCTCGCTTTTCTTCACTTGGGCAATCGTGCCCTTGCGCCCATCTACCCGTTTCTTCAATTCTTGTGTTTCTTGAGGGTCGAAAATTCGTGAATCTCCTCCAGTTGCCCGCCACACAGCCTGAAAACCTCCCATGTCTGCCGTTAACGTCTCATACTCCTGCGAGCGGAAACCGTTAATTTCATTTTCCCTGTCCATAATCATGCCCAAGGTCGGAGTTTGTACACGTCCAGCAGACAACTGGGCATTGAAACGAACGGTTAATGCACGGGTCACGTTAAGTCCGATCATCCAGTCAGCCTCCGCCCGGCAACGTGCAGATTCATAGAGGCGGTCGAACTGACTGCCTGGCTTCAGCGAAGCAAATCCGTCTTTGATCGCCTTATCTGTCTGGGATGAAATCCACAGGCGTTTAAAAGTTTTTTTCCACCCCGCCATCTGCATGATCCAACGAGCCAGCAATTCTCCCTCACGTGCTGCATCGGTCGCAATGACCAGTTCGCCTACATCCTGACGTTTCATCAACTGCTGCACGGCTTTATATTGATGGTTGGTCTCTTTAAGTACTTTCAATTTCGTACGATCTGGCAGAATGGGCAGGTCCTCCAGATTCCATGTTGCATACTTTTTGTCGTAATCCTCTGGTTCAGCTAATCCCACCAGATGTCCAAGCGCCCAGGTAACGATATATTTCGGGCCTTCCATATAACTTTTATGTTTATCACGCGCACCCATAACTCTGGCTATTTCGCGTGCTACAGATGGTTTTTCTGCGAGTACCAATGTCTTCACTTCATATCTCTTCCTCTCTGGTAGAACGTTATGTCTCTTTTATCCCTATCTTTTCATTATATCATTTCACACTAAAGGTATGCTCTGTCATCTCTACTTCCTAACCTACTCGCATCCTGTAACCTCATGTTTAATCAATATATCTAGTTCATGTCACATTTATTAACATCGAAGTGTGTAATAGTTTTTCTGAGTACATGTAAACAGCAGTATGAATAAGTATTAACACTGAAAAGTATTGATGTATACGTTTTTTTGGATAAATATAAACCTTGTAAGATTACCTGACATAACTATACAATGTGTCAAAAGCATAGAAACAGAATCGCTACACACATCAATGAGACACAGGAAGGGAGCGTGGATGCATGACTTATCATGGATCTGTATTGAAAAAAAGTGGGGCTTTGTTACTGGCAGGTGCTGTTGTTGCCACAACATGGGGAGGAACGGTACCTTCGGCATCAGCCGCAACGGCAACGCCTACGAGTAAAACAACAGTAGCAGCTGTATCCAAAGGAAAAGCGCCAGCAACTCCGGTAGCATTTGTTCAGGCTATGGAAGAAGCGGCTACACTTGCAGGTGTTCCTTTTACCATGGACAAGCTCTCCGGCACAACCGTACAACGTAAAGATGCTGCGGTCGCCTTGCAACAATGGCTCAAGCTGGATTCGACTACCGTATCATTCAAAGATGTCCCGAATGAAGCCACTTTCGCAGGTGCTGTTGGCGCATTGAATACGGCAGGGCTAATGAAAGGTTATACCGATTCCCTCTTCCTTCCAAACGCTGTACTTACCGAGAATGACCTCTCCATACTGAAAGACCGCATTTATAACTACATAAAACCGTTTGTCCTGGAGGAAGCAACCATCATGGATCTCCAGACTGCAATGACGAAAGGAAAACTGACATCAAAAGAGCTGGTTCAGAAATATCTGGACCGCATTGAAAAATACGATGATCAAGGTGTAAGCATCAACGCCGTATTAACGCTGAACCCGGATGCACTCCAAATTGCGGAGCAATTGGATGAAGAACGTGCAGCCCAAGGTGCCCGCGGGCCTCTGCATGGCGTTCCGGTTTTGGTAAAAGACAATTTCGATACCAATGACATGCCTACAACCGCAGGCTGTATCTGTCTGAAAGATTCCGTCCCTGCTCACGATGCTGAACAAGTGAAGAAACTCAAAGCAGCTGGCGCCATTATTTTGGGCAAAACGAACCTGCATGAATTCGCATTTGGCATCACGACATCAAGCTCATTGGGTGGACAAACACTGAACCCTTACGCCCTGGACCATTATCCAGGTGGCTCAAGCGGTGGAACAGGCGCAGCCATTGCATCAAACTTTGCTGCAGCCGGCATGGGTACAGACACTGGCGGTTCGATCCGAATCCCATCCAGCTTCAACAGCCTTGTGGGTATCCGCCCAACCATCGGACTGTCCAGCCGTGAAGGCATTATCCCATTGGCTTTGACACAGGATGTAGGTGGGCCTATGGCTCGTACGGTTAGTGACGCTGCAATCATGTTGGATGCTACAGCCGGCTATGATAAAAAGGATGTCGCTACAGCTTACGCGGTTGGAAAAATCCCTTCCAGCTATACAGACTTCTTGGATGTAAACGGACTGAAAGGTGCACGCATCGGTGTGGCCACAGAACTCATCCCAAGTACCAAAGCTGAAGAAAAAGCCGTTGCCGACGTGATCAACACCGCTGTGGAAGAAATGAAGTCATTGGGAGCTACCGCAGTTCCCATTTCCATCCCGAACTTGACTGAGATCAACAAATACCCAAGTCTCAGCGGATATGAGTTCAAGTTCCAACTGAATGACTATCTGGACTCATTGGGTGCAGACGCTCCATATCACAGTCTGTCCGAGATCATCGCTTCCGGAGAGTTCGACAAATCTCAGGAGCAATCCATGAAGACTCGGGATGCACGCCAAACGTTGGAGACTACCGAATACAAGGACATCGTCCTGAAACGTACCCAAGTTACACGTGAGTCCCTGCTGAAAGTTATGGCAGATAATAATCTGGATGCCATCATCTATCCTACGTCCACACAAGCCGCTGGTGTTATTGGCGAAGGACAAAACTCTGGTGGTAACAACCGATTGAGTCCTTTCTCCGGCTTCCCGGCGATTACTGTACCTGCTGGTTTCACAACAGATGGTTTGCCAGTAGGCATGGAGTTTCTGGGTCGTGCCTTTGATGAAGGAACCTTGATCAAGCTGGCTTACAGCTACGAACAAGGTACACATCACCGCCAAGCGCCTAAGCTTACGCCGTAAAATATTTATGGGATTAAGCAATTCCGGTTAACACAAAAAATAGATGCAATCATATCACTTTTTTGAAACGAGTTAACCCACTAAAGAGACCACCTTCTTCATGACAGCATGAAGTTTGGGTGGTCTCTTTTATGTTCTCTATTTATTTTTGTGTTGCATACCGTCGGATGTTACTCATTCCTGAACGTTGTCCGGCACGCCCCATTTCAGCACCAGACCTGCGTACGTCAGACCACCGCCAAAGCCAAAGAGAGCTACGCTCTGTCCTTCTTTCAACTTCCCTTCATCCACTGCAATCTGTAGCGCCAGCGGAATGGAAGCGGCAGATGTGTTCCCACGATACTCGACACTGGTTAAAGTACGTTCCAAAGGAACCGGACCACGTTCGCAAACAGCTTCAATCATTCTCATGTTGGCACTATGAGGGACAAACCAGTCAATCTGGTCAGGGCTTAATTCAGCTTTCGTTATAAGTTTACCCAATTGCTCTGGAATCGTCCGTACAGCCCACTTATAAATCTCTCGCCCATTCTGAACTAAACAACCTTCGCCCTGTAAAGGCACACCATTCATCTCCGAAGACAGACCACTCTTATAGAGATGTACACCGCCTTCTCCATGTGTACCTGATATAGCTGCCATAAAGTCACCTTCAGCACCCGATGATCTCTCCACCAAGAAGGCCCCCGCTCCATCACCAAACAGTACACAAGTCGTGCGGTCTGTGTAATCCGTAATTTTGGATAATGTCTCTGCTCCAATTACCAGTACTTTGCGGTACATTCCACTGGTTACCAGACTGTCGGCTAGCTGTAATCCGTAGGTAAAACCTGCGCATGCAGCATTTAAATCCAGTACACCCGTGTGTGGGATCTTAAGATTAGCCTGTACTCTGGATGCCGTACTTGGGAAAGCATATTCAGGTGTACTTGTAGCCACAAGGATCATATCCACATCTTCTACACTTACATCATAACGACATATCATATCTTCTACAGCCTTCGTAGCCAGGTCAGATACAAATTGATCTTCAGCTGCAATTCGCCGTTCTCTCATGCCTGTACGTTGCACAATCCATTCGTCACTTGTCTCGACCAATTTCTCCAGATCAGCATTCGTTAATATTCGATCCGGTACATACGTCCCCATTGCCGTGATGGTTGCCTTTGATTGATGATTCATACCGGTAGTCACCTCACTTGTTTTTTACTATTATAGCACTAAGTCTTAGTACTTGGTACTAATTTTATAAAATATTTATGATGATACTTTCGTTAGTTGTTTATTTTAAAGTGATCTCTTCATTCTATTACCCAGAGCAATACAAACGATGGCATGCATTTTTGATGAAGAATTGTGGATATCGCCTGACTAACATGAAGAATGCCTTAATTATATGCGTTTTCTATAGACAGCTCATTCCATCAGGAGGAAAATAAACAGATTGCCCTACATTACTAAAGAATAGAGATGATCTATATCCCCATGAAAAAAGAATTAAATATCCTTGCCATTTCCGGAAGCCTGCGCAATCAGTCCTCCAATACGTTACTAATGCACGCCATGATTAAGCTGGCTACGCCTAACCTTAAGTTTGAAGTATATGACGGATTAAATGATCTGCCACATTTTAACCCTGACCTCGATGTCGAGGAGGGTCCTGTACCCGTGCAGAATTGGAGAGAGCGATTGGAGCATTCGGACGGAGTTCTTATCTGCACGCCAGAGTATGGAAATGGAGTTCCTGGTGCCTTAAAAAATGCATTAGATTGGATTGTATCTTCTGGAGAATGGCTCAATAAACCCACCATTGTCATTGCTGCTTCCCCAAGCCCCATGGGAGGTGACAAAGCCCATGCTTCACTATTGCTCACACTAAATATGATTAATGCACAAGTCTTACAAAAGGGCTGCTTAACTATTCCTCATATCACATTGAAAATGAATAAACAAGGCGTCATCATTGATTCAGAAACCCAGCATGCATTGCAGAACTCCCTTACAATCCTTGGAGAGGCTTGCAAACAAATGAAAGTATAGACAGATGCCGATTAATTAAATGGACGATAGAGAAATGATTCTTTTAAAGTTATTTAACATTCTCATAAATATTGAAATAAAAAACAGCCTTGGTTATTTACCAGGGCTGTTAAGGTTTATATAAGCATTTAGGATTAAAATAAAAAAGACACACTCGATATCATCAAGTGTGTCTTTAGATTGCTTGGCGGCGTCCTACTCTCCCAGGACCCTGCGGTCCAAGTACCATCGGCGCTAGAGGGCTTAACGGTCGTGTTCGGGATGGGTACGTGTGGAACCCCTCCGCCATCGCCACCAAACGCATAGCTTACATTCAGAGATCGTTCTCTGAAAACTAGATTCGAAACGAAACACGCGAATTACAACTTGCTATTGGATAAGCCCTCGACCGATTAGTACTGGTCAGCTCCATGCATTGCTGCACTTCCACCCCCAGCCTATCTACCTCGTCGTCTTCAAGGGGTCTTACATACTGGGAAATCTCATCTTGA